>NZ_CP038493.1:2007335-2676446 GCF_004752005.1 Thalassotalea sp. HSM 43
TGGTTAGGTAGAGAATACTAAGGCGCTTGAGAGAACTCGGGTGAAGGAACTAGGCAAAATAGTACCGTAACTTCGGGAGAAGGTACGCCGGCTAGGGTGATGAGACTTGCTCTCTAAGCCTCGGTCGGTCGAAGTAACCAGGTGGCTGGAACTGTTTATTAAAAACACAGCACTGTGCTAAATCGTAAGATGACGTATACGGTGTGACGCCTGCCCGGTGCCGGAAGGTTAATTGATTGGGTTAGCGTAAGCGAAGCTCATGATCGAAGCCCCGGTAAACGGCGGCCGTAACTATAACGGTCCTAAGGTAGCGAAATTCCTTGTCGGGTAAGTTCCGACCTGCACGAATGGCGTAATCATGGCCACACTGTCTCCACCCGAGACTCAGTGAAATTGAAATTGCGGTTAAGATGCCGTATACCCGCGGCTAGACGGAAAGACCCCGTGAACCTTTACTATAGCTTGACAGTGAACATTGCTCCTACATGTGTAGGATAGGTGGGAGGCTTTGAAACTTGGACGCCAGTTTGAGTGGAGCCAATCTTGAAATACCACCCTTGTATGCGTGATGTTCTAACCTGGGGCCCTGATCGGGCTTGGGGACACTGTCTGGTGGGTAGTTTGACTGGGGCGGTCTCCTCCCAAAGAGTAACGGAGGAGCACGAAGGTTGGCTAAGTATGGTCGGACATCATACGGTTAGTGCAATGGCATAAGCCAGCTTAACTGCGAGACAGACACGTCGAGCAGGTACGAAAGTAGGTCATAGTGATCCGGTGGTTCTGAATGGAAGGGCCATCGCTCAACGGATAAAAGGTACTCCGGGGATAACAGGCTGATACCGCCCAAGAGTTCATATCGACGGCGGTGTTTGGCACCTCGATGTCGGCTCATCACATCCTGGGGCTGAAGTCGGTCCCAAGGGTATGGCTGTTCGCCATTTAAAGTGGTACGCGAGCTGGGTTTAGAACGTCGTGAGACAGTTCGGTCCCTATCTGCCGTGGGCGTTTGAGAATTGAAGAGGGCTGCTCCTAGTACGAGAGGACCGGAGTGGACGAACCTCTGGTGTTCGGGTTGTCATGCCAATGGCATTGCCCGGTAGCTATGTTCGGAACTGATAACCGCTGAAAGCATCTAAGCGGGAAGCAGGCTTTGAGATGAGTTCTCACTGGGACTTTAAGTCCCCTAAAGGGTCGTTGGAGACTACAACGTTGATAGGTCAGGTGTGTAAGGGTTGTGAGGCCTTGAGCTAACTGATACTAATTGCCCGTGAGGCTTAACCATACAACACCCAAACGGTTTTGTATGTGTTTGACATATTCGTCGAAAGACAGCGTTCATCCGTGAACACTTTCGACATTAGTGCATCCGTGCACGTCACGCATCATAAGAATTGAGTAAGACTTTAATATCACTTTCAAATTGTTTAACGTTTTTTGTCTGGCGACAATAGCGCTTTGGAACCACCTGATCCCATGCCGAACTCAGAAGTGAAACGAAGTAGCGCCGATGGTAGTGTGGGAGTTCCCATGTGAGAGTAGGTCATCGCCAGGCTCCTATTTAGAAAAAGCCCTTAGCGTAAGCTAAGGGCTTTTTCGCTTTCTGTCGTATAACAATTATCAGAAAAAATCACCGTCATCCCGCAGTGTTTTTGTGCGGGACCCCCATCAGGTTATAACGTGCTTTTAAACAGTAACCCGCGTTCATCCGTTGTCATTATATCTGCGAACCTCTTCGAACCTGAAGGAGGTTCCGGACATCGCCGGTGGCGATTCCGGAATGACGGCGCACATTTTCTAAAACAGATCAACGTCACCGGCATAAAACGTTCATCCTGAATCTGCCGGCATTAGTGCGTCCCTGCACGTCACCGCTCCTGTGCATCCATGCACCCGCGGCATTAGTGCGTCCCTGCACGTCACCGCTCCAGTGCATCCATGCACCCGCGGCATTAGTCCGTCCCTGCACGTCACCGGCATAAAACGTTCATCCTGAACCTGCCGGCATTAGTACATCCATGAACGTCATTGCGGCGAAGGCCGCAACCTCCTGTCGGCTCGAAGTGGTTTTACAAAACGCACCACTATGAATTACAACGAGCTTTGATAATCAAGACACCTCTAACCTGATAAAGATCCCACACAACAGCATTGTGGGATGACGGAGAGCAAGTTCTTAATGTATTTAAACTTATCCTCACTGATAATATCCCCTAGCCCTTAGTTCTTAGTCCTTATTTGTTCTAATGTACAAAATACCCGACTAAATAACTCGAGTTTTAGCGATTAGGAAGATCTCCATATGCTTTGTAAGACATCGTCCATTGTTAAGCGGAGTATTGGCTATTAATGCCCGACTACATTTCAAAATAACTAATTAAAACAGTGGTTTATAAAAGGTGTGTGTTGGTTGCTTATTTACTAGCCAATAACTTGCTTGTATCAAATCAATGTTAACGTAAACTTAAAAACAGTTACAGGATGTAACTAGTCAGAAATCAATCAAAGGAATTTTGGTAGGGATGCTATAGGGATAGCTTAAAGGAACATTAATCGACTCAGGAAGAGTTGTTATCAAGGATGTGTGCTGTTACGGAAAGCCTATAAGGTGTCAGGAAGACCGAAAAGAAAAAACAATGTATGGAAACGTAACTCGACATGGATGACGTTGCAAGGATAGGTCAGGGCTGGAGACTAATGCACCAGACATAGACAAAAGTAGTTGTCGAAAGCGAAGGTTAATAACCTTCGCTTTTTTTCTGTCTAAATTTTAATAATATTATTTAAACTTACTTTTTCTTGATATTTTTCACGGTCAGTTGAGCAAAGCTAACTTGGGTGTAATCACCGTTTGCTTTATCTTCTTGCCAGTTACCTGTGCCTGGACAAGCGGTATACCAATATAAAGTATCATTTTTGGTACTACATTGGTTATAAGCGCCCGCTTTGAAGTAAAACCAATCCTGACTATAGCCTTTAGGATTATCAAGTTTATCTTCTTTACCATTAGGGTCTATGTTATTAGACAAATCGACCTGATACACCACTTCAGGATGATCTTGGGCAATAAACTTCACATACATGGTATTTTCGTGAACAAGAATGGCATAGCTAAAGTATTCACCTAATGCGATACCTTCTTTACCTGGATCGTCTAGGTTTTCCCAAGTATTACCCCATACAGGGAAGGCAATATCTGTTCTGTTTGGATCATCCTTCGCAAGGTTGCGCTCATAGGTCCAAAATACTGAGCCTTTCTCATGACCTGGAAGCTTTTTATAATAGATCTTAATTGGCTCATTACCCCAGCCAAAACCATCGCCTTTATCAATTAGGTCTTGGTCTTTACCGGCGTGAATTTGGCCAACAACAACAGAATAGGCGGGTTTTTTATCCGGGTGCCCTGCATTTAGGGCAACATGGTCTACTTTCAATACCGCTTGTAATTGGCCACCGACAGAGCCAAATTTCTTCGCTCGTCTATGCGCCTTCAACGCAAAGTTATTGCCACGATCCTTAGTGCCTATTTTGGTATTGTAGCCACGTATCATTTGTCTTAATTCACTACGTGTATTTGATGACGCTTGCGTTGTTAGGCCTTTATTAGGTGCGACAAACACCATATGCTGTTGCTCGTCTAGGTAGAAAAAGTCTTCATGCTGATAGTTTTTCAAATAGCTGGTATCAACCTCATCTACTTTACCGTTACCGTCTTGGTCTATCGGCAGGGTGATTTTCCATTGTTGTAAGGCAAACTTTTCGCCTGGAACCATGTCGCTTGCTGCATATGCTGGCATCATCGTCATTGCCAATGCAGCTAAACCGCTAAATGGCTTTGTGAAACGCTTCATATCTATCCTCTTATATTTATAATTTTTAGTATCTACTGGCTGAGTATCATTCACTATAGGCATAGCCTGTATGGCTATTGCGTAGTTCATAAAAAGTCGCTTGGGTGTATTCACTGCTATCAGCGGAGTTATTGCCATTGTATACACCGGCTTTAAAATACATGTATTGACCACCTTGATCATAACCACTGCCGCTCATATCAATACTGGTGCTAACATCCGGCTTGTTATCACGTTTAATTGTCGCGGTTAATTGGTTGCCTTCTGTTTTAATCACGTAAGTGAACTTTTCATCAAGTGCTATGCCATCGACAGGATCGGCGGCATCATTATCACGGCTACCGATAAGTTCATAATAATCGTCGTCTTCACCAATTGGCTCATGAGCAAAATAAACCGACCCTTTACTGTTATTAGGTAGTTTTCGATAATACAACCGAATCGGTTCATCATCATTGGCGTGGATTTGACCTATGACGGCACGGCCAATTTGGTAGCTTTCACCAGTAGTGGTAACACTATTGACCGCCAGGGTCGCAGTAAGTTCGCCATCGACACCGCCTGCGGCATTGATATCTTCGTCTGGAGCAGAGCCAAACACCCAGTTATTTAGATTAACGCCTTGAGTTTTAATGCCGGAGTTACCGCGACGTAGCATTTCTCGTAACTCAACTCGCACATATTTAGTATTGGTCGAGGTTTTAAAGCCATCGACTGGGCAGCGAAATACCAAGCCATTGTCTTCAGATACATAAAAGAATTCGTCACTATAGCCATTGGCTAACTGGTTTTCACTGATTGAGTCAGAGCGGCCATTATTGTCTGTATCGGTTGGTACACTTAAATACCAATCGTTAAGCTCGATACCAAGCTCATGGGTACCTAGGTCAGTTCGAGTAACACTATTGAATATATTGATGCTTATTTGATGTTCGCTATTGTCTACTGACTGTATGGTAAATGCTTCATCAATAGCTTGCGGATGGCTCAAGGTTTTAATCGTCGCGTTGTTTTCATCGAGTTGGTATTGCCAATCACCGTTACTGCTTATACTAAACCAGCCATAGTTACCCGCTATTTGCTGTTGCGCGATAAACTGGCTTTCGTTGGTGTCTATGTCGGTGACTATGATTTGACCGCTAGCTTGGTTTGCCTCATTGACATCAATCGCTGCAAAATCGACATTGTCGCCGCTGCTGAATGTCGGGCTGTCGTTTTGACCTAAAATGGTAATGCTGATTGTCGCAGCTGTTTGATCCGCTGATTCTATGCTGATGTCGTCGGTTAGCTGCTGATCTTGTTGTAATGATTGCACCTGAGCATCATCGCTGTGCAATTGATATGTCCAGGTGCCATCGCTATCTAAACTAAAAATACCATATTGGCTATTTAAGTCGGTAATCTCTCGAAAGCTACTCTCATTACTGTTTGGGTCTGTAATGGTAAGTTTGCCATTGATAGCGGCTGAGTCATCTTCACTTATCGTCGCAGATAACACACCACCAATATCGGCAGCATAGTTGATATTTTTGTTTTGTTTGTCGCTAGAACTACTAGAAGAACCTGAACCGCAACCAGTTAAACTGATTATTGCGATAGCGAGGTAACCTGCCCGAATCATGTTGGTTATGTCCTTAATGTATTGCTACTTTTGTTTTTGTAATGATTTACTTAGCAATGCATTCCCCAACCCATGTTGATCATAACGCTATAAAAACAAACGATTTATGCTTTATTAACTGCTGACCAATAATATCGCCTAAACAGACAGGATCTGAATCTTAGCAATACTCTGTGAATCGATGATTTTTATCTTTTGATTCATTAGGTTACGACATTTCATTATGTGGGGATAGCTTGTTGCAAATCTATTATTGTTTTTATTAACACGTAATGTCTTACATCAATATAGGTTTTTTCAACACAAAATGTCAAGCCAAACACTAGCTTTTGGTTGTGTTGAGCTCTTATTGGTTATTACCAATTGTTACTTGTTGGTAAGTTTGGTTTCGTGCTGCCCAATAAACTCGCTGATATCAGTTAGTTAACGACAATGCAGGGCTCGAGCTATTGGCGCGAGTTATTATTTGCGTTGCGTTTACTTAAGTCATCGGCGCTAAGTTTGTGACCAGGGGGGATAATATTGGTTTTACCAATACGTTGTTATACCACTTTATAGATCAGCGAAGGCAAGCCGTCGTTTTATTTACTCAGAAAGCCAACAAAATCGCATTAAAATGCGACGCACTATTATCCTTATTGGCTAGTTTCGCGTAAAATAGAGCTATTCTTGTTAATTTAAATGACTCGTTATGGCCAGATCGAAAAAATCGCGCAAAGAAGGCGCGTTAATGAAGAAGCTCAATCTCAAACGCCCTGAAAAGGCAGAGAAAGAGCAAAGAAAACGCAAAATGACCGGAAATAAAGCCGGTACACGTCAGAATGTTGCTAAAAACAATACCGAAGCGACAGTGGATAGCAGTAATAAAGATCCGCGCTTGGGCAGTAAAAAAGCGATTGATTTAGGCATTAAGGTTAAATCAGAGAAGCCGCAAGCGAAAAAAGCTGCGGTGGCACCGATAGCCCCAGTTCGTGTTGTTGACGATGCGCCGCAAAGTAACGATGTAGCCACCAGTGAAGCGGTGATGCAAGCCTACGAACAGGAATTGCATAACCTGGAAAACAATGAACAGTTAATGCTTATTTCTGCGCTTGTTGAATCTGGTGAGGACATTAGCCCTGAACAAATGGATATGCTTGATAAAGCGCAAAGCCGTTATCAAGAGCTTATGGATTTACTTGGCTACGAGCAACCTGAGCAAGACGATGAACTTGCCGATGATGACGACGACGAGGCGTTATGGGATCGCCTTGATGACAGTGATTTCTCTGATTATAAAGAGTAGTCGTCATGCAAACATCTAACATTATCTTGTTGGTAGTCGCGGCCATAATCATATTTGCCTTAGCAGCGTATGCGAGCTATTTGCTTTTTCAGCTTAAACATCAACGCCAACAACAGGCTTTAGCGTTAGAGCAACAAAAGCAAAAACACATAAAGCGCGATTTAAAAGCATTAGAGTCTATTAGTCATATCTGTCGGGCGATGGCCGAGAGACAATGCGAGGTGTCGGAAGGCAGTTGGCGTTTATCGGTGTTGATGGAATCGTTGCCAAATTACGTGTCTCAGATGAAAGCCAATTTTCCTGCTATATTTACTTTATATAGCAAGATCAATCATATGCCAATTCTGGAAGAACGAAAGAAGTTATCTAAAAAAGAACGCTTTAAACTTGATATAGAGCGTGCAGGCCATGAAGAAGAGCATGAAAATGCGATATACGATGAGGTAGAAAAGTTGCTGCCTTATACGTTAACGTTGATTGAATCGTTGCAAAAAAGCTAACCGACAATAACAACGTAATGGGTGGTCGTGATGAGAGAGCAATTAAAAGCAGAATTTACCAAGCGTATCGTTGCCTTGCAGGCAAGGGTCGATTCAATTCATGATGATTTTGCTGAAGGTCGCGCCGCCGATTGGTCTGAACAAGCCGGTGAAAGAGAGAACGACGAAGTACTAAATGCTTTAGAAGTTGAAGCTAAAATCGAAATTCAACAACTATCCAATGCAATAACTCGTATCGAAGCCGGTACCTATGGCATATGCAGTAGCTGTGGCGATGATATCGCGGTCGCCAGACTGGAAGTACAACCTTCTGCAACAAAGTGCATTAATTGCGCTGATTAGTGCCGGCTAGCCCTTATCAATTGTTAATCATTTGCAAAAACATTGCGCTCGATCAATAAAATCGGGCGCTTAGTTTTTTATACTTGCCGGTAATTCTACTAATGGGTTTTATTCTGTGTCGGCAACTCAATTTTCACATAACATTTTTAATGAAATGTTCTCTCCGCAACTGTTAAATAAGTATGATGTTAGTGGTCCTCGATATACCTCATACCCAACCGCGGTTGAGTTTAGTGACGATTTTAAAAACAGCGATTTAGTCAATGCTATTGCGGCGTCTGACACCGATGACTTGTCTCTTTATCTTCATATCCCATTTTGCCACAGCCTATGTTACTACTGTGGTTGCAATAAAATAGTCACTCGCCACAAAGAAAAAGCCGATGAATACATCGATTATTTGTGTCGAGAAATAGATGCTCGCGCACCTTTAGTAAGCAACAAAACCGTAAAGCAAATGCACTGGGGAGGCGGGACACCAACGTTTCTTAGTAAACAGCAAATCTCTCGTTTAGTGGACAAGCTTAAATCGGCGTTTCAATTTGACCCAAACATCGAGATGGGGATTGAAGTTGACCCTCGTGAAATAGAGCTGGACTTGGTCGATCACTTATACCAAGTCGGTTTTAATCGTTTAAGCATTGGCGTACAAGATGTCGATAGCAAAGTACAAAAGGCGATAAACCGTCTACAAAGTACCGAGTTTATAATTGACTTGGTACAACGTGCGAAAAAGGTTGGTTTTGACTCTGTTAACATCGATTTAATTTATGGCTTACCGCATCAAACCATCACAAGCTTTGCTAATACTATTGCTGCAGTAAAGGACATCGATCCGGATCGGATTTCTTTGTTTAGTTATGCACACCTGCCGTCACGCTTCGCTGCGCAACGCAAAATTCGTGATCAATGGTTGCCTAGCTCGGCACAAAAATTAGAGTTAATGCAATTTGCAATCGAGTCTCTGGTGGATATGGGTTATGAGTTTATTGGTATGGACCATTTTGCCAAACCAGATGATGAACTGGCCAAGGCTCAACGCCAAGGTTCGTTACATCGTAACTTTCAAGGATATACCACATTAGGTGACTGCGATTTATTGGCGCTTGGTGTCTCTGCAATTAGTGCAATGGGGCAAAGCTTCAGCCAAAACGTGAAAACGTTAAAAGAATACTATCAGGCAATTGATAGTCATGGTCAGCCATTGGAAAAAGGTATTGTCACTAATACCGATGACGTTATTCGTGCCTTTGTTATTCGTCAATTAATGTGCAACTTTCGGGTGGGTAAACACGATGTTGAGCAACGTTTTAATATCGTATTTGATGACTACTTTGCTGATGACTTACAAACGCTTTTGGTATTTATAAATGACGGATTATTGGTTAATGATAATAATGCCATTGTCGTGAACGCAAAAGCGAGGCTGCTAATTCGTAATATTTGTATGTCGTTTGATGCCTATTTAAAAACCAAATTACATCAGCAGCGCTTTTCTAAAGTGATTTAATCGTTTTCGAGCACGCCGATGGTGTGCTCAACACCACCGCTATTAATCACCAATTGTTGCTGCTGGCCAGTTTGTTTTTCTTCTGCCAGTTCGGCCCACTGATAAAATACATTACGATGGATGCTGGCATCCAAATTACGGCGCACATTGACTTGCAACGTACCATCAGTATTAAGCTGTATTCTTGTCGCACTATCGAGTATCACTTGATCGCCCAGGTTGGTGGTGAGCAGCATGGTTTTATCAATCGCGTCATCAAGCCAGTGCCATTGGGTAATAACAAAAGGCAAATGCTCTACCTGAATCTTAATCTTCTCTACCGGGGTGACTAAAAAGTACTCGTCATCTTGTTTCTTTAATACCGTTGAAAATAACTTTACCAAGCGTTGTCTGGTTATTTCACTGCCCATATAAAACCAACGACCATCGGCCTTTATTTGCATGTCCATTTCGCCGCAATAGGGTGGATCCCACAACTCGACGGGAGGCAGCTCTTGTTGTTGCTGGGAAAGTTGTTTAGATAGGCGTTCTAAAGACATCAATAACGGCTCTTAAATGAAAAAGGCTATAACCTAATTATAGCCTTATCGAATCATAGTTTGCTGTCTTGTTGTTAAGCAGCGTAATGGGTGACTTTGTTCTTACCATTAGATTTAGACAAGTACATCGCTTCATCAGCCTTTTTGATGACCGACTCTAGATCGTCTTCTTCACTTAATTGCGCTAATCCGATACTCACTGTGGTCGAAAATTCCATGTCTTCGTAAACAATGACATGGTTTTCAATTGCTTTGCGTATACGTTCGGCTAAGTGATAGGCATCACCCATGGAGTTATTATGACAACCGATCATGAATTCTTCACCACCGATACGACCACAAAAATCACTGGCACGAATAATACTGCGGGTAAGATCGCCCACTTCTTTTAAGGTTTTATCACCGGCAGGATGCCCGTATTGGTCATTAATCGTTTTAAAGTTATCAATGTCAAAGGCAATAAACGACAGCGGCTTTTCTTGGCGTACAGCTTGAGCGATGGCCATTTTTGCTAAATTCATAAACGCACGTCGATTTGGTAAATGAGTCAGCATGTCGGTACGTGCTTCAAATTCAGCTTGCTCTTTTGCCGCCTTGAGCATTTGGTTTTGTTGCTTAACTTGTTCTTGCAGTTCGAATGCGCGTTCGTATGCATCATTGATGGTGTTAATTTCTTCCGCAGAGCCTTCTTTGACATGCACTAAGGCTTTGCTATACATAGCCCAAATCAAACAAATCAGTTGGCCTAACATGCCTATGGTAGGCAAGAAGACTAACCCGTAGCTCGGCTTCACCCAGCCCCAGGCTTGCAAATTAGTACTGATCAAAACCACAAAAAATAACAGCTTTGCTAACACCATAGTGGTGATTTGCTTTTCCCCTAAACTGCCACAGTAAATGGCGGCAATGATCGCCACAGGAAAGGTAAAGATAGCAATTTGCTGGATTTGCATGGCCAGTTCATGGAATCCAATAATGGCAACTGGCAGTCCCAATAATACCAAGACCATCGTTAGGTGCATCGCTTTATCAGCCAGTAATGAATGATAGGACGCGTTCGAATAGACTCGAATAAATTGAATACCAGCGGCCATCATAACCACCATAGATATGGTACCAAGAGGGTGGTAATCGAGACCGGCGACGTACAGGTTTAAGATACCGGTACTCAAACCCATCACAGGTATGGAGCTCACTGCAAACAATGAATACCAGAAGAAAAACTTCTCTTTCAAAAATTTATATAAGCCAAAACTTATTAGGCTCGATAACAAAATAAAGGTAACAACAGCAGCAAATATTAAGTGTTCTAGATTGGTGGCTTTAACAATGGCTTTGGTAGACCACAAGCGAAAATCGGTAAATCGCGCGGTGCCAATGTCACTGTATGACTCTACCAGAATCTGTTTGCTTTCATTGGCTTGCAACACAACCGGTAACGTGACGCGGGCAATTGCCATGGCCCGATCGCCGCCAGTTTCAAATTGGCTTGTTTTTTGACGAATGAATTCGGCTGAAGACGGTTGTTTTTGGTAGAGGGCGAGGGTAGCTGGTTGGTGATATGGGTATTCAAAATAAACGGTAACTTCTGAATCGCTGCGATTACTGACCGTATAATAACTCCATACAGAACCGCTAATTTCATCAAGCCATGCATTGCTGTCATCATTGACCTGAAATTGCGACCGCTGCTGCCATACTTGCTGCGCGGTAAGATCGGATGCTTCATCGAGATAATAATTACCTTTTATCGATAAAGATTGACCATGTTCAGAGCCATCGACAAAAATTTCATTATTTAGACTGTTTGCAAACCCTTGTTTTGCAATACTAAATAGTAAAATGACGACGAGTGCCTGATAAAAACTCTTAACTCTATTCATTTATTATTATTATTCCTGACAGCATATCCGTTGCAATCGTCACGATTTATCGTAACTTACATTCCCTAATATTTTTATTGTCTTTAGTTACACTTTAAAAATCTAACAGAAATCAACCACTATTGTAAATTTATCGTTAAAGTTTTTGTAAAAAAGCAAAACATAAAGTGTAATTTAGCAAGCTTAACCATTGCTTGCGTAAATTGCCTTCTATCTTGGTAAAAACACTTGCCATTAATAAGGATACTGCACTATAATCCGCGCACTGTTTCATACAGTGTTCTTCAGTGGTGGCTGTAGCTCAGTTGGTAGAGCCCCGGATTGTGATTCCGGTTGTCGTGGGTTCAAATCCCATCAGCCACCCCACTTATTTTCTAAATACAATTCCACTTTCAGATGTATTGATTCGCCATGACGCGAAATCACAGGTGATTCCGCTATTCTGAATTGGCGTGGGTTCAAGTTCCGCCAGCTATCTCACTTATTTTCTAAATACAATTCCACTTTCAGATGTATTGATTCGCCACGACGCGAAATCACAGGTGATTCCGCTATTCTGGATTGGCGTGGGTTCAAATCCCATCAGCCACCCCATTTACCACGACGCGAAATCACAGGTGATTCCGCTATTCTGAATTGGCGTGGGTTCAAGTTCCGCCAGCTATCTCACTTACTCCCTTATATTATTAATAGCCTACTTCGCATTTACCACGACGCGAAATCACAGGTGATTCCGCTATTCTGGATTGGCGTGGGTTCAAGTTCAGCCAGCTATCTCACTTACTCCCTTATATTATTAATAGCCTACTTCGCATTTACCACGACGCGAAATCGCAGGTGATTCCGCTATTCTGGTTTGGCGTGGGTTCAAGTTCCACCAGCCCCACTTATTCATTCTTATTGTTATTAGCCCACTCAATTATTATTTCGTTATCAAATGTTAGCTGTAACTGGAATCTGCAATTTTTTGAGCCACTATTATTGGGTACCGTGTCGCTTTTTTTTAATTCATTCAATCACCTTTTGGGAGAATAGTTGCATGCGCATCGCCATTTTATCCAGAAACGACAATCTTTATTCAACTCGGCGCTTAATTGAGGCAGCAGAATCTCGTGGTCACCAGGTCGATTTAATCGACACCTTACATTGTTATATGGACATTACCAGCAACCACCCTAAAGTACGTTATCACGGCGAGGCGCTGCCCAAGTATGATGCGGTTATCCCTAGGATTGGTGCTTCAATTACTTTCTACGGTACCGCGGTGGTCAGGCAGTTTGAAATGATGAACACCTATTGTGTTAATACCTCAGATGCCATTAGTCGCTCACGAGACAAATTACGCTCTTTGCAATTACTGTCACAAAAAGGCATAGGCTTACCGCGTACCGGTTATGCAAATAAACCAGATAAGATTCAGGATGTAATTAAAACCATCGGCGGAGCACCTTTGGTGATCAAATTACTTGAAGGTACTCAAGGTATCGGTGTGGTTTTGGCGGAAACCAATAAAGCAGCAGAAAGTGTTATGGAAGCGTTTATGGGCCTTAAAGCAAACATACTGGTGCAAGAATTTATCAAAGAAGCAAATGGCGCAGATATTCGCTGTTTAGTGGTAGGCGACCAAGTTGTTGCGGCTATGAAACGGCAAGCAGCAGAAGGTGAATTCCGCTCAAATTTGCATCGTGGCGGCAGTGCCATGTTGGTTGAATTGTCGGAAGAAGAAAAAGCTACCGCTATTAATTCAGCGAAAGCTATGGGTTTAAACTTATGTGGTGTCGATATTTTGCAATCCAGTCGCGGTCCCGTGGTTATGGAAGTGAATTCGTCACCGGGTTTAGAGGGGATTGAAGGAGCTACCGGTAAAGATGTTGCTGGTATGGTCATCGATTTTATAGAAAACCAAGTCATAGCGCATGATGACCAAGGGTAGTGAAATGACAGATACAATTACCATTGGTGGCGAACAAATACTCGCCGGTGAATCAAAACAAATCGCACTGCCTGTAGCGCGTTTATATACAGATACCGAAGTGTCTATTCCTGTTCATGTCATCAATGCCAAGAAACCTGGTGATGTGGTTTTTATAAGTGCTGCAGTACACGGTGATGAACTAAATGGCATTGAAATAGTTCGCCGTCTAATTACACAAAAAATCAAATTATTACGAGGTACTTTAATATTGGTACCTATGGTAAATGTGCATGGTGTATTAAATCAGAGTCGCTATTTACCTGATCGTCGTGATCTAAATAGGTGTTTTCCTGGCTCTGCCAAAGGGTCTCTAGCATCAAGAGTCGCCTACACGTTTTTAAATGAGATCGTAAAGCACTGTCAGTACGGCATTGATTTGCATACCGGCGCTATTCATCGTTCCAATGTGCCGCAAATTCGAGCTAATTTAGATGACGAGCAAACGCAAAACATCGCCAAAGCGTTCGGTGTACCTGTAATGTTAAACGCTAATATACGCGATGGCTCATTGCGAGAGGCGGCGGTAAATAATGGTGCCAGAGTCTTGCTTTATGAAGCTGGCGAAGCATTAAGGTTTGACGAATTTTCCATACAATGTGGCGTTAAGGGTGTGCTCAATGTGTTGTCGGAATTAAAGTTGATTCGCAAGCGGTCATCGAAGAGAAAACTCGAGCCCTTTATTGCCAATCGCAGTGATTGGACCCGCGCCAACGCCAGTGGTTTTGTTTTAGAATTTGTTAAAATGGGGGCGCGAGTCGAAAAAGGCGATGTACTCGCTGAAATTAACAGCCCCATGGGTGACCTTATCGAGCAAGTGTGCTCATCACGTTCAGGAATCTTAATTGGCAAGCAAAATATTCCTTTAGTACAAGAAGGGGAAGCACTATATCATATCGCCTATTTTGGTGCCGATGATGAGGAAGTTGCTGAGCATATTGAGCAATTGCAGGAAGATATTGTATAGCGCGGAACAGATCAATACTGGACAATCATATGGACAGATTATTAATAGGTAATATAGAACTTTGCAGTTTACCCGACTTAGGTATCTACGAGTTACCGGTGAGGGTAGATACCGGTGCCAAAACCTCGGCATTGCACGTTGATAATATTAAAGTGCTTTCTACTCGGGCTAAACCCTTGGTGAGCTTTGATCTGCACCCTGATGTCTACAATTTAGATAAAATTGTTCATTGCACTGCGCCACTCTACGATTCCAGACGAATTAAATCATCCAACGGTAGCAGTGAGCAACGATGCGTTATACAGACGCGGTTTGGCCTAGGCGACCAACAATGGCTGATTGAGTTGACCTTAAGTAATCGGGAAGATATGACGTACTTGATGTTATTAGGCCGAGAAGGGATGGGTGATCGTGTTTATGTTGACCCATCAGCAACGTTTTTGGTCGAGAGTACGCCTCAGATGAAAGCGTAAGGTTAGATCATGCAGCGAGCATTTATTCAGATATATATTGGTAGGCTTTTTGTACCGAGCCAAACATTTTAACCAATGTATTGCGTTTTTCTTGTTTGACCGAGTCTGGGATATCATTGTGATCGATTAAAAACAATAATGTTTTAACGATCATTTTCGGCGGTTTATTATTGTTATTGTCCGTCATAACTATCTCCTAGGCAGATCGCAATTAATGTTAATTGCCGTCGCCTACAACCTCTTTAATAGACTTAGATCAGCCTAAACTAACTGTGTCTATATTAGTGCGACATATCGGACAAAAAAGGCAACAGAAACGACATAATGAGATAAAACAGATGTTTTTAAAGGTTTTTTTGCTGATAGGCTTTCGGTGTCACCGCAAATTTATTCTTGAACGCTTTAGCAAAATAAGAGCTGGTGCTAAAGCCAACCTGATGAGCAACAAGATTGACTTGCATCCCTTCAATTAACAGCTGCTGACTTTTCGCGAGACGGAAGTTACGTAAGTATTCTATCGGCGACTGATCGGTGATCGCTTTAAGTTTACGTTGCAATTGTCTGCTACTCATTGCCATTTCACTGGCAATAAACTCGGCATCAAGATCATGCTCAGCAAAGTGTTGCTCTAATAACCTATCTAACTTACTTAACAAGTCAGAGTCTTGTGGCAGTAATATTTGCTGGCGACTAGGTTTACTGCTGACATCACGCTGCGCCATTTTCTCTGCCCATGTAATCCAGTTTTCGACTTTTAGTTGCAGCTCTTGCAGGTCAAAAGGCTTATCAATAAAGTCGATGGCTTGAGATTTGAAGCCAGTGAGGCGAGTACGTTTGTCGTTCTTTGCTGTTAATAGAATAACCGGGATGTGGCAGGTAAGTTGATGAGCGTTTATCTTGTTCAACATATCAATACCGTTTAGCTTTGGCATCATGATATCTGAGATGATCAAA
The DNA here is from genome assembly GCF_004752005.1 of Thalassotalea sp. HSM 43. Lineage (NCBI taxonomy): Bacteria > Pseudomonadati > Pseudomonadota > Gammaproteobacteria > Alteromonadales > Colwelliaceae > Thalassotalea > Thalassotalea sp. HSM 43. The sequence continues at coordinate 2,023,230 of NZ_CP038493.1, forward strand.
TCCGGTAATTCTTGCTGTGCGAGCAAAAGCCCTTGTTGGCCATTATTGGCAACCAGAACATTGTAGTCGTTTCGAAAATCTGCGCGTAAAAACTCATTTAGCTCGAGATTATCCTCAACGATCAGTAAGGTTTTCTTGGATGCATCGCTGACATAGTCACTCTCTAAATTGTCAGTATATTCCATCACTGGCAATGACTGCGCGCTGGCTGCTGGATTGGTGGCATATTGCGGCGTCAATGGGTTATCAATAGCTGCTGATTGGTCAAAGGTTAACTTAAAACAACAGCCAGAATTAATCTCACTGTCGAGTTCAATGGTCGCGTTAAACTGCTCAGCCAATTCACCGACAATGGCTAAACCTATACCTGAGCCTTCGCTGGTTTGATCAGAATCATCGCCACGATTAAATGGCTCAAAGATATGCTGTTGCTGGGCCTTGGCGATACCTTTACCGCTATCGGTAACAGTTATGACAATCTTATCGTGCGCATCTTTACCGACTTCTAAGCTGATATGACCTTGCTTGGTAAACTTGAAACTGTTGCCGAGTAAATTAATCAGGATTGTTTCTATGCCGTGTTCGTGGGCGTCGATATATAAGTTGTCTTCAATATTGCTGTGAAACTCGACGCTATGGCTTTGATAGGCTGAGTTAAATTGGTCTGCGGTTTTGCGGGCGATATGAGATACATCAATGCGCTCATTGGTTTTGTCTTTAAATGACTCGATATGAGACAAGCTCAATACTCGGTTAACCATCGACTTTAATCGTTTGCCGTTGCGCAATATGATTTCGAGATGGCGTTTCTTGGCGCTGTCTTGCTCTTCGTTGAGCAATCTTTGAATCGGCGCAATAATTAAACTCAGCGGCGTACGCAACTCATGTGAGGCATTGGTAAACAGGCGATTTTTTTCATCCAGTGTCAGCTGCAACTCATGCGCTTGATGTTCAATGACCTTGCGTTGCTCGGCGATTTCCTCTGTTCGTTGTTCTACTTGAATTGCCAATTGACGCTTTTGCTGTTCAACGCGATAAATGCGCATGCGAATCAGCAGGTAAATGATGGTAAGTACCAGTGCGACGTAACCAACATAGGCCCACCAGGTATTCCATGGTGCAGGCACCACATTGATATTGATATAAAGCCTATCGGTATTATTGGTCATGCCATATTGAATTGCTTTGACCTGCAATTGATATTGACCAGGATCTAAATTGGTATAATCAACGGTTAAACTTTTGCCAAGGTGGTATTGCCAGTTGTGATCAAAGCCTATTAAGCGATAACTAAACTCGCTCCCCATGTTTTTTACATACCTAAGATGGGCAAAGGATAACGACAAACGATTTACTTGATGGGTTAACTCGATGCTTTGTTGCTGCTCAGGTAGGCTTGCATACAATGATAAATTGGCATGGCTTTGCTGATGCAAAGGCTTCTGATCTAATAAAACATTGGTAACAGAGATACCGCCAGCGCTGTTATTGGCCTTAAGTAATTCTGGGGTAAACGTGGTCACGCCGTTGGTGCCACCAAATGCCAAACGACCATCATTTAAGGCGACGCTGGCGCCAGCATTATATTCATTGCCGACTAGCCCATCGGTTCTGTCAAAATTGGTAAATAAGCCAACATTAGGGTTAAAGCGACTGATACCTTTATTGGTGCTCAACCACAAATTATCTCGTTGGTCTGCTTCAATGGCATAGACGACTTGATTGGCTAACCCTTGTTCGACACCAAAGTGGTGTGTTTCGCCAGTGGTTTGAGTAATGCGATTTAAACCATTTGAAGTACCAACCCAGATAAAACCCTGCTTATCTTCATAGATGGTACGTACGGTATTATGGCTAATGTGGTATTTACCGGGCTCGCCTTTGGTATATTGCACTAAGGTGCGTTGCGCGCGATTATATCGATACAGTCCATAGCCATCGGTGCCGACCCAGTAATTGCGATCTTTATCTTGAAATAGACTGTTGATTTTTTGTGCCGGAATATTGAGCAGCAAATGTGCACTATTATCTTTATGGCTAAAGGTCTGTTGCTGTTGATTGAATAGGTTTAAGCCGCCGCCATCGGTGCCAACCCAAAGTTGTTGTTTGTCATCAATCAATAATGACAAGACATTGTTATCGGCAAGGGAATGGATATCGGTATCGTCGGCAACAAAATGCATGGTGCTGTTTTGTTGGATATCAATGAGCTCCAGACCGCCGCCCCAGGTACCAATCCATAGCCGCTTTTGCTCGTCTTCAAGCATCGCTTTAATCGCGTTATTGTTAAGCAGTGCATTGATACGGTTTTGTGCGTTATTGGCGTTAAGGTCGCTATCAAAGCTATTAACACCACCTCCCCATGAACCAACCCACAAATGCTCGTTAGTGTCTTGATATAGTGACCAAATATCTTTGCTGTTGAGGTCTTTCGGGGCTTTAAGATTTTTAAAGACTAACGATTGTGGGTCGAGCTTACTAATACCATTGGCTGTGCCTATCCACAGCATACTATTGTTATCTTCGAAGATGGAATAAATGCGATTATGAGCCAGGCTATATTTGTCACCGATATCGTGTTTGAAATGGCTGAAACTATCACTATTAGGCTGGTATAAATTGAGACCGCCACCACGGGTGCCAACCCACAGTCGATTTTGCCTATCGGAGAAAATTACTCGCACCTGATCGTGCGACAAACTGGCGTTGTTATTGGCATCATGGCGCCAGTTTCTAAACACCTTTTGTTGTTGATCATATCGAAATAGGCCACCGCCCTGACTGCCGAGCCAGACTTGTTTATTGTTGTCTTCATGGATGGTAAAAATGCTGTTGTGGCTTAAGCCCATGTTACTGATAGTGCCCGCGACAAAGTGGCTTTGCTGACCGCTGGTTAAGTCATAAAGATAGACACCATCACCATGGGTGCCGACCCATAATTGCTGATTACTGTCGACTAATAAGCTATATATTGGCTTTTGAGTCTGCAGTAAGATTTCGGATACTTTATTGCTCGATTTATCAAAATAGTGCAATTGCCCTTGGTAAGTACCTAGCCATACTCGGTTGCCATTGGCATGCAATGCGGTGATACGGTTGCTGGTTAACGCGCTATTGGCAGGCGAATAATGACTAAACCAGTATTTATCCAGCGCCAGTTTGTTAATGCCTGCTGAGCGCGTACCCAACCATAGGTTGTTGTCGTCATCATAAGCCAGTGGGTATATATAGTTATCGGCAATGGCATTGATTTTATCGGTATCGGTTTTGAATACTTTAAAGGTGCTGCCATCAAAACGGTTTAGGCCATCTTGTGTCGCAAACCACATATAGCCGGTTTTATCTTGAGCAATGTTAAACACAATGCTTTGTGACAGACCGTCTTCAATGCTTAAATTATGAAACGATTCTGCTCTAATTGTTAACGGTGAAAGTGCTAATAATAGCAATAAAAACAAACAGCTAAGGTGCAGTTTTTGAATGAGAATGCGAGGCGATAGAGGGGTGGCAGCAACCAATTTTTGATATCCCAATCAGCAAACAAGGAGCCGTTTATATGTACATTGTTTACTAACTTACCTTGCTTTTTCGGTCTGCACAACGCTTTATTGCTGGCGGCTATAGATTAAATGCGCTGCCGATATGTTAGCTAACGACGCCATTACGTTTAAGGCCGCGGCGCACATTTTTGCAAAGCTTAGCCAGACGAGAAATCTCACCTAATTTAGGCACGTCACCATGCTCTAGCTTTACTTGCCAATCACATAACTCGGTATCAACGATCTCCAGTAACTTTTTTGGGCAACCAATGCAATTGATGCCGCAGATATTGGCTTCGCTTTCATTAAATGGAAAGTCATTACGCACCGCAACAATCAATTGTTGCATGGCCGTTGTCGCATCAGGTTTTCTTGGCTGTTCAGCTAACATAAATGAATACCTCTATATTGGCCGCTTTGTTGCAGCGTGACATAAATTGTAACCAATCGGGGTGTTATTTAGTTTTATCCTTTGTGTTAATTTGTTTTTAACTGATTTTCGATTATAACTTGTACAAGCAATTGGAAATAACCAAAAGGAATACTAATAATGCAATTAAAACAGGCTCTTATAGCAGTTGGGTTACAGTCGTTAGCGTTCAGCGCACAGGCTAAAGATATTAGTGAAATCGATAAGTCTTTGCTCGAACTATACGCTGATGATCGCCCAGGTGCGTCAATCATTATTAAGCAAGGAGACCAGGTTTTATTAGAAAAAGGCTATGGTTTAGCCAATATGGAATGGGGTATTGCCAATAATAAAGATACCGTGTTTCGTATCGGCTCTATTTCCAAACAATTTACCGCAGTTGCTATCTTGATGTTAATGGAACAAGAAAAGTTAAAACTTGGTGATCGTATTGATTTGTACGTTAGCGATCTAGTAGAAGATACTGCAGCGGTGACCATTGAGCAGCTATTGAATCATACCTCCGGCATACCAAGTTATACTGGTATGCCAAATTGGTTGACACAAATGAAGCAGGATAAGTCACCGACTGAAATGCTGGCTTATTTCAAAGATGCACCGCTTGAATTTACCCCTGGTAGCCAATTTAAATACAACAATTCAGGTTACTTTTTGTTGGGTATGATCATTGAGAAGGTCAGTGGTCAAAGTTACGAAGCGTTTATCGAAGAAAACATCTTTACGCCACTAGGCATGAAAGAGTCTTATTACGGTCACCCCAAAGAAGTCGTTGTAAACAGAGCGACCGGTTATGAATTTCATGGCAAGTGGCAAAACAGTGACTATATCAGCATGACTCAACCATATGCTGCAGGTTCTTTACTATCTAGTGTTGGAGATTTGGCATTATGGATTGATGCAGTTAACAGCTACAAGTTTATTTCCAAGCAAACCACGCAAAAGGCGCACACTAAAACGGTGCTCAGCAATGGCGAAGAAGTGGATTACGGTTACGGTTGGTCACTATCGTCGGTGCGAGGCAGTGAGTCTATCGCTCATGGTGGTGGCATTAATGGCTTTATAACTTACAGCCAATATATTCCTTCGCAAGACTTATACGTGGCGGTATTGTCGAATCACATGCATACGCCAAACCCAACTATGGTGGCAAAAGTCATTGCTGCTGATATGTTAGGTAAATCTTATCCTAAATTTTCTGATAAGCATGTCGACTTCGATAAAAAGGCGTTAACGCCGTTTGTTGGCCAGTATCGTATCGATGATAACAACACCCGCAAATTGTTTTTACAAGGCGATGGCGTATTTACCCAACGAACCGGTGGTTCGGTAATGCAAGTACGACAAGTTGATCAGGCCACCTTTGTATATCCTGATTCGCTGTCTTACTTTACTATCGAACAGAATGAGCAAGGGGATGTCACTGGCATGCTTATGCGCCAAGGTGGCGACGATGAACAGTTTGCCAGTTATTTGGGCAGCGAATTACCTGAGCCAAAGAAAGCGGTCGAAATAGATACCGCTGTTTATGACTCGTTAGTTGGTCGTTACAAGCTGGCGGATAACTTCATCCTTGAAATAAGCCGAGATGGCGACAAGTTGTTTGCCCAAGCTACCGGGCAGCAAAAGCTGCAAATCCACCCTCTGTCACCAACCAGCTACTTTTATAAAGAAGTTGATGCTCAAATCGAATTTGTTGAGCAAGACGGCAAACAAAGTTTGATATTGACGCAAGGCGGGCGTGATATGAAGGCAGACAAACTAGATTAAAACCTAAACCCGACAAACAAAAACAGCGCCTCAAGGCGCTGTTTTTTTATTTGCTGTAAAGCCAGTCAATTACTTCAGAGAAGCCATGTACTCAGCTAGTGCAGCGATATCTTCGTCAGTAAGCTTGGCAGCAATATTTGCCATCATGCTGTTCATGTCGTTATTACGAACACCACTGCGGAATTTCTCAAGTTGAACTTTGGTGTAGTCGGCTGTTTGGCTGCCAACTTTAGGGAAACCAGCAAGGCCGGCACCTTTACCGTCAGTACCATGACAAGCGATACATGCGGTAATACCACGAGCGGCGTCACCACCTTGATAAAGCTTCTTACCAACTTCATTTGCCTCAGCAGTAACTGGTGTTACTTTTTTGCTGGCAAAGTAAGCGGCAAGGTTTTGCATGTCATCATCACTAAGGCCTGCTACCTGACCGGCCATGATTGCGTCTTCACGATCGCCAGATTTGAAATCTTGCAATTGTTTAACAAGATAGCTTTCATGTTGACCAGCTAGTTTCGGGTGATTTGGTAACGGTTGGTTACCATCTGCACCGTGACACGCTGCACAAACCATGGCTTTCGCTTCACCAGCGTCAGCATCACCGACAAAGGTAAGTTTTTCAGCTGAAGGCTTGCTAGCGACTACGTCAGCAACCGCTTCTGGTGCTTTAAAGTACGCGCCTAAGTCAAGAATATCTTGCTCAGTTAAGTTCATAGCAACAGCGTTCATTGATGCATCTACGCGGTCACCAGCGTGAAACGCTTTAAGCTGCTTTTCAATGTACTCAGGGTGTTGGTTAGACAGGTTCGGGTTAATCAGAACTTCTGAGTTACCTTCTTTACCATGACAATCAACACAAGCGGTAATGCCACGTGTGACGTCACCGTCTTCGTATAAACCTTTACCTGCTACTGGGTCGGCAACAACTTGTGGTGCTGCTGGTGCAGGTGCTGCTGCAGCGGTTTCACCTTCGCCACCGGCTGCTGGCGCATCACCTGATAGAGATAGTGAACCAAAGTAAGCACCCAGGTCTAACATATCTTGTTCTGACAATGGCATCGCCATTGGTGCCATTACCGGATCGACACGAGAGCCGTCTTTAAAGGCTTTTAATTGCTTAACAATGTAGTCAGCGTGTTGGCCAGCAAGGTTAGGGTAGTTATCGGCGATACCGATACCATTTGCACCGTGACATGCTGCACACGTAGCTGCTTTAGTTTTACCTGCATCTGCATCACCGGCGGCAAATGCGTTACCAAGTAATCCGCAACCTAGGATTGCTGAAAGAACAAGTTTTTTCATATTTTTTCTGCCTGTTATTACTCGAGAAACAGCCTATAACAGGCCAAATTCTCTCTAATAGCGCGATTAGTTTAATAAATAGATATAAAAATTTACGGTATTTTACACAATTCCCGCGCAGGTGTAATGGTTATTGACAAAATTTCCGCAAAAAATTGTCAAATTGACCGCTATTTAACGATTACAAAAAAACAATACGAAGCAAATCAAAAAACAGGATATAATTGAACAAGTTATTTTTTACTTGGTAGATGATTTTGACAACAGCTGACGTAAATCTTCATGTCGCGCAATTTATCCTTAGTGCGCCTGATATTCGCAAATTACCTGACGACACCGGCGTCGAGGTGGCTTTCGCTGGCCGCTCCAATGCTGGCAAATCAAGCGCACTTAATACGCTGACGAATCAAAAGTCGTTGGCCCGAACCAGTAAAACCCCTGGTCGTACCCAACTTATTAACGTTTTTGACATTCGTGAAAATCGCCGCTTGATCGATTTGCCAGGTTACGGTTATGCCAAAGTACCATTGGAAATGAAAAAGAAATGGCAGAAATCGTTAGCGGAATATTTGGAAAAGCGTGAGAGCTTGAAAGGCTTGGTGGTGCTTATGGATATTCGTCACCCATTAAAAGATCTCGACGTAGATCTGATTCAATGGGCAAATGATTGCCAATTACCCGTTTTGGCACTGTTGACCAAAGCCGATAAATATAAGTCTGGTAAACGCAGCTCCGAAGTGCTGAAAGTGAAGAAAGTCTGTAAAGAATTGCACTCTGACATCAAAGTCATGGCATTTTCGTCATTGAATAAAGTTGGTTTAGAACAAGCGACCTCAATCATCGGTGATTGGTTTAGTAGTTATAGTGAAGGCAATGAAGCCGATTTAGTCGACGTTGAATAACGTCAATTTATCGTTATTGCAGACAAAGGCGCTTCGGCGCCTTTTTTGTTGGCTGGCATTCTGGGCGCAATATGCCAATATTAAACGAAAAGAGGTTTCATATGAAATACATATACTTAACTATTGTTTTGTTGCTAATGCCGGCGTGTTCGGTGATAGAAGACGAAAAACAGAAAGTGCAATTTGATTATGCACAAGATAAGAAACAGCTTTCTTATACTGGCCCGCTAACCCTAGAGGATGTCGAGGCGGCATTGCGTTTAGTTGGTGATAAGCCAATTGAAAGTTTGTCGATATCTAGCGTTGGTGGTTTCACCGATGCCGGCATGCGTTTAGGGTATTGGGTGTTTAATAATCAAATTAGTGTAACCGTTCGTGATATTTGCGCATCAAGCTGTGCTAATTATGTTTTTACCGCGGCTAAGCGTCGCATTATTAGACCAAATACGGTTATCGCTTGGCACGGCGGCGCACTGCAAAATGATTGGGAGATCCCTTGGTATATATCTGAGGACAAGGCTGCCAACATGCTCGAGCAATGGCGTTTTGAAGAACAAGATTTTTTCACGATGATCGGCGTCAATCAATTGATCACGGTAATAGGTCAGCGTTCGCCATATAAAGCCCAAGTCCCTTCTGGCAACTGGACCTATGATCAACAGTCTTTAGTACTGCTTGGTGTCGGTGAGATTGAGTTTGCCGATAATATTGTTACCGACAACAGCATTACCCAAGAGATGAAAATGCAAGTGACGCGTTTAACGATTAATCAGCAACAATTGGATGCGTTGCAGGAAAATTAGCATAAAAAAAACCGACGTCACAATGTGCCGTCGGTTGGAAGCTTATGGGGAAGCTAGAAAACAAAAGTTATTACAACAAGAATTCCGTTAGGAATGATTGTAGTTTAGAGTGTTCACTCTAGCTTGTAAAGTATTTATTCTAACTTTTATTACATTTTTTGCAAAAAAACGCTACATACGTATGCAAAAAGGCCTTTATTTTGTTTTTTTGCTCAATTTTTTGTAATTAAATTACATTTAGTGTGCTTGCTGCCAGTTGTCGCCTGTACCGGCTTCTGAGATCAACGGCACATTTAATTGCACTGCATCGTCCATAATTTCGACTAATTTTGGAACAATTTCATCAATAATGCTTTCATCCACCTCAAATATCAGTTCATCGTGCACTTGCATGGTCATTTTTATGCGCGAATCGTTTTGTTCTAACAACCAGGCTTCAACGGCTAACATCGCCTTTTTAATGATATCCGCGGCGGTACCTTGCATTGGCGCATTAATCGCAGCGCGTTCTGCTGCCGCTCTACGAGCACCATTTTTTGATTTGATCTCAGGTAAATATAAGCGACGACCAAATAGTGTTTCGACATAACCTTTGTCACTGGCGTCCATTCGAGTGTTTTCCATATACTCTTTTACCCCAGGATAACGCTCAAAATATTTATTCATGTAATCTTGTGCTTGGTTGCGACCAATATGCAGTTGCTTGGCCAAGCCAAACGCAGACATGCCATAAATCAAGCCAAAGTTAATTGCCTTAGCACTACGACGGTGGTCGGCGGTTACTTGCTCTAATGGAATCGCGAAAATCTCCGCGGCGGTCGCTTGGTGAATATCGCGGCCTTCTGCGAATGCGTTTAACAAGCCTTGGTCATTAGATAGGTGCGCCATGATACGCAATTCAATTTGTGAATAATCGATGGCGACAATCTTGCTGCCTTGTGGGGCGATAAATGCCTGACGGATTTTTTTACCTTCATCAGAACGAATAGGGATGTTCTGCAAGTTTGGATCCGTTGATGACAACCGACCTGTGGCTGTTACCGCCTGATGGTACGAGGTGTGAACTCGGCCAGTTTGCGAATCAACCATTAACGGCAGTTTATCGGTGTAGGTTGATTTTAGTTTGGCCAATCCGCGATGCTCAAGAATCAATTTAGGCAGTGGGTAATCAAGTGCTAGCTCTTGTAATACCTCTTCGGCTGTCGATGGCGCGCCTTTGGGTGTCTTTTTAATCACCGGAATATTTTGCTCTTCAAACAAAATGGTTTGCAGTTGTTTTGGTGAGCTCAGGTTGAAACTCTTGCCTGCGATTTCATGAGCTTTCATTTCTAACTCATCAAGGCGGGCAGCGATGTGCAGTGATTGCTGGTTGAGCAAATCAGAATCAATCAACACACCGGTTTGCTCCATGCGAGCCAATACCGGCATTAATGGCATTTCGATTTCTCGGAATACTTGTTGCTGATCGCTATTTTTTTCTAACTTAGGCCACAATACATTATGCAAACGTAAGGTGATGTCCGCATCTTCTGCGGCATAATGACCGGCCTTGTCGATATCGATTTGGTTAAAGGTTAATTGTTTTACACCTTTACCGGCAATATCTTCAAAGTGCACGGTTTTATAATCGAGATATTTAGCCGCCAACGCATCCATATTATGACGAGTGGCGACACTGTTATAACAATATGACTCGAGCATGGTGTCATACTCAATACCATTTAATTTAATGCCGTGGCGCATTAGCACGTTGGCGTCGTATTTTAAGTTTTGACCAATCTTTTTTAACTCATTGCTTTCTAGCAATGGTTTTAACTTTGCCATTACAAGCTCTTTGTCGAGCTGCTCTGGGGCGTCAATATAGTCATGGGCGAATGGCAAATAGGCGGCTTTACCAGGTTCGGTTGCAAATGACACACCGACCAACTCAGCCTGCATATAGTTAACTGAAGTCGTCTCGGTATCAAAGGCAAAAGTTTTGCTTTGTTCAAGTTGTGCTAACCAATCGTCTAATTGTTGCTCGGTCAATATGATGTCGTAGTTAGCGTCGACTTGTTCAATGACCTCTTCGCTTTCGCTTTCTTCGTCAACGCTGGCTTCAGGGGCACCTTTATCGAGGTCCGCCAATAAACGTTTTAATTCAAACTGACTGTACAGCTCTCGTAGCGTCTCTGTTTGCGCGGGTTTGGCTTCCATTTCAGCCAATGTTTGTTCAAGCTCTACATCGGTTTTAATGGTGGCCAATTGATATGATAGTGGCAATTGCTCTAATGCTGAGCGCAGGTTTTCACCGATTTTGCCTTTCACTTGGTCGGCATTAGCCATAACCGCATCGAGCGTGCCGTGTTGAGCGAGCCATTTAACCGCGGTTTTCGGACCACACTTTTCAACACCTGGAATGTTATCTACTTTGTCGCCCATCAAGGCGAGATAGTCGATGATTTGATCTGGGCGTACGCCAAACTTTTCAACAACACCGTCGACATCGGTCATGGTATTGGTCATGGTATTAATTAAACGCACATGCTCCGTTACCAATTGCGCCATATCTTTATCACCAGTAGAAATAATGGTTTCTAAACCTTGTTCACTGGCCTGTTTGGCTAAGGTACCGATCACATCATCGGCTTCAACGCCTTCGATCACCAATAATGGTAGACCCATGGCTTCGATAATTTTATGCAGTGGTTCAATCTGACAACGCAGATCATCAGGCATAGGAGGGCGGTTCGCCTTGTACTCCGGATACATGTCATTGCGGAAGGTTTTGCCTTTGGCATCAAAAACCACCACCACCTTGCCGGTAGGATAATCTTTATTTAAAGAGCGGAGCATGTTTAATACACCAGTGATTGCACCGGTTGGATGACCGTCTTTAGTGGATAATGCTTGTAAATAAGGAACGTAATAGGCACGAAACAGATACGAAGATCCGTCAACAAGAATGTAAGGAGATGACTGGCTCATAAATTTCTAGGTTTAGCTCAATGATAATGCCGATTAGAATGCCACAGATAGAAAATTCAGACCAGAATTAAAATGTTCACATTACCTTGTTAATTGTGGATAACTCTGTGAAAACAATATGTGACACCACCTGACAAAAAGACAATTGTCAAGTGTGGCTTTGCTCAAGCTCATTAAGAATAGGGTGTGGGGATGATGTAAATGCACTTTCTATTTATTATTATTGGCAAAAATAGATGTGGATAATTATTCCCAGCTCCCGTTTGCGATTGACTAAAAAACATTCATTTCTCGCAAGGGGGATATTGATACTATCAGAACTATTTTTTAAAAAAAACGATTTTTTCAAAAAATATTAATAAATAAAACAGATTGCAATTTGCATTCTTAAACGAAAAAGTTGTATAGCTAGATGTGGCGCGGGCTGACGTTAATCAGCAAGAATGAAAGGGCTTACATGATTGTCAAGCAGGCAATAAAAAACCGGAACTAAATTCCGGTTTCTAAAGCTATATCAAACAGTAACGATAATTACTGAGCTGACTAACGCATGGTAACAAACTCTTCAGCAGCAGTAGGGTGAATGGCGATAGTGTTGTCAAAGTCGGCTTTGGTGGCGCCCATCTTAACCGCTACTGCAAACCCTTGCAGCATTTCATCACTACCCAAACCAATGCCATGCATGCCAACGATTTTCTCATTGTCGCCTTGACATACCAGCTTCATTCGACATGGCTGGCGATATTGGGTTACCGCGGTGTACATTGAGGTAAATTGTGAGGTATACACGGTGATATCTTGCTCACCATACTGGGCAACAGCCTCAGCTTCCGTAAGACCTAAGGTGCCAATTGTTGGGTGCGAAAATACCACGGTTGGAATTTGCGAATAGTCCAAGTGTTCCGTTGGCTTATTATTAAATAGTCGCTCAGACAAGCGACGACCTGCGGCAACCGCTACTGGCGTCAATTGGGCTCTACCTGTGTTATCGCCGACCGCATAAATGCCATCAACCGCGGTGTTTTGGTACATATCGGTTTCAATAAAGCCGCGCTCATTGGTGGTTAAATCCGCTGCTTGTAGATTAATGTTATCGGTGGCTGGCTCACGGCCAATGGCCCAGATAACACTATCAACCGTCAACGACTCACCATTTTCAAGGTGCAAGGTTAATGAGCCATCGTCATTTTTAATCAGCTCTTTAGGGGTGCTGTGTGTTTTCAATGTCAGACCATCTTGCGCCATGATCTCAACGAGTGTGTCTGACAGCATGTCATCAAAATCACGTAATGGTTTGTGTTTGCGCACCAATAAAGTGGTGTCACTGCCTAGCGCGTTTAATACCCCGGCGATTTCAACGGCGATATAGCCAGCACCGACCACGGCAACCCGCTGTGGTTGTTCGGTTAATGCAAAAAAGCCATCAGAGGTAATACCGTGTTCGGCACCTGGAATGTTAGGAATGCTTGGGCGACCGCCAGTGGCGATAAGAATGTGATCGGCGGTATAGACTTCACCATTGACTTCAATGGCATTGCTACCGACAAACTTACCAAAGCCGTTGATAACTTCTACGTTATTTTTACCGAGTACATTGTCATAGGAGGCGTGAATTCGTGAGATATACGCTTCGCGACTATCAACCAACTTAGCCCAGTCCAGCTTGCCAGCGGTTAAATCGAAGCCATAATCTTTTGACAAATGCACCGCATCAGCAATCTGACCGGCATACCACATCACTTTTTTAGGGACACAACCGACGTTAACACAAGTGCCACCCAAGGCTTTTGCTTCAATTAATGCGCACTTTTTGCCGTGCATGGCAGCACGGTTTATTGAGGCAATGCCACCTGAACCGGCACCAAGGGCAATATAGTCAAAATGTTTACTCATTATTCACTCCAAATCGCGATTATGCATACAAGATGGTGGCCAAATGGCAAATTTTCAAGCGCCGTAGGCAATTCATCGCGGATGACCATCAAACAAATCAATGTTTATTAGAGCGATGATTTAGGTTTTTCTATTCAAATTGAGTGTTATTTTCTGTGTCCATGGCCAATGAAAATACTGTTGAATGTGATCTCGTTGGCTTTTTATTGCCACCACACCTTGATTCTTGCCCTATTCGATCTTATTTGTACTAATAGATGACTAAAAAAACTAGGCCAGTAATTCATGACTAACCCGTTATTAGAACAAGCCCAACAACAGGGTGCTCTTCCGTTATTTTCGCAAATTAAACCAGAACACATTAAACCCGCGGTCGAAAAGGCCATTAATGATGCTAAGCAAGCGATAGAGTCGATCGCAGCCAAAGGCCAGGACTACAGCTGGCAAAATCTGGTGGCTTATTTAGATGATGTCGATGATATTCTCGAAAAGATTTGGTCTCCGGTATCGCATATGAACTCGGTAGTGAACAGTGATGAACTGCGCGATGCCTATGATTCTTGCCTAGCGACATTATCGGAGTACAGTACTTGGGTGGGCCAACATGAAGGCCTATACAACGCCTACAAGTCGTTGTCCGAAAGTAATGAATTTAATCGCCTTGATGTTGCCCAAAAGAAAGTCATAAGCAATGCTTTGCGTGACTTTAAATTGTCGGGTATTGGCTTAGAGCAAGACAAGAAGCAGCGTTATGGTGAGATCCAAACGCGCTTGAGCGAACTGGCATCAAAGTTTAGTAATAACCTGCTTGATGCAACTGGCGCCTTTAGTGTGTTGATTGATGATGAAAGTGAACTAGCCGGTCTTCCTGACAGTGCGTTAGCGGGTGCTAAGCAAATGGCTGAAAGCCAACAAAAACAAGGCTGGTTATTTACGTTGGATATTCCAAGTTACTTGCCAGTAATGATGTACTGTGACAACGCTGAATTGCGAGAAAAGCTCTACGTCGCTTATGTCACTCGCGCCTCTGATCAAGGTCCAAATGCTGGCGAGTTTGATAACACAGATATTATGGCTGAAACCTTGTCGTTGCGTCATGAGTTGGCTCAACTGTTGGGCTTTGACAGTTACGCCGAAGAGTCTTTGGCGACCAAAATGGCTGAAAATAGCGACCAAGTTATGACGTTTTTGCAAGACTTAGCGCAAAAATCTAAAAGCCAAGGCGAGAATGATTTATCTGAGTTACGCACATTTGCACAGCAAGAGTTTGCCAAAACTGACCTGCAACCGTGGGATTTGGCCTATTATTCGGAAAAACTAAAGCAATCGCGTTATGCGATTTCGGACGAAGATTTACGTCCATATTTCCCAGAAGATAAGGTCATTGCCGGCTTATTTGAAGTGGTGCATCGCTTATACGGTGTAAGCATTAAACAATTAGACGGCATTGATAGCTGGCACCAAGATGTTAGTTTTTACCAAGTCTTTGATCGTGATGATAATTTACGTGGTAGCTTTTACTTAGATTTATATGCCCGTGATAAAAAGCGTGGTGGTGCGTGGATGGCCGATTGCGTTGGCCGTCGTCAACTCAACGATGACAGTGTGCAACTGCCTGTTGCATTCTTAACCTGTAACTTTACGAAACCTGTAGGTGATAAACCTGCGTTGTTTACCCATGATGAAGTGGTGACTTTATTCCATGAGTTTGGTCACGGGTTGCACCACATGTTAACGCAAGTGAATGCCTCTGGTGTTGCCGGCATTAACGGTGTCGCTTGGGATGCGGTAGAATTGCCAAGCCAGTTCCTCGAAAATTGGTGTTGGGAACCACAAGCGTTGGCGTTTTTATCCAGTCATCATGAAACCGGCGAACCATTGCCACAAGCCATGCTTGATAAAATGTTAGCGGCAAAGAATTTTCAATCGGCCATGCAAATGCTCCGTCAATTGGAATTCAGCATCTTTGATTTCACCATTCACGCGCAATTTGATCCGAGCAAGGGTGATCAAATCCAATCGGTGCTTAATCAAGTACGTGATAAATACGCTGTGGTAAAGGCTCCTGAGTTTAATCGTTTTCAGCACAGCTTTGGTCATATCTTCGCGGGTGGCTATGCCGCCGGTTACTACTCGTATAAATGGGCTGAAGTATTATCTGCAGATGCCTACGCACGTTTTGAGGAAGAGGGAATTTTCAATGCCGACACCGGTAAAGATTTTCTTGAATGTGTGCTCGAAAAAGGTGGTAGTGAAGAACCTATGGAATTATTTAAGGCATTTCGCGGCCGTGAACCACAAGTAGACGCGCTATTGCGCCATTCTGGTATCGGCGTATAGTAAAGCCATAAATTTGCCTAGGGCGCCTATTGGCGCCCTTTATTTATTTGCATTATTTGGACGTTAAGTATGGAAAAAATCAGCACAATTTATCAACGCGCGCTTGAGAGAAAAGGCAGCGAAGAGAAATTACAGGCGCTGATGCACCCGTATCCGGCTTTGGCAGATAACAATCAGCAATTACGTCAGCTTAGCAGTGACCGTTTTTTGGCTGAGTTCACAAAGAAGGTATTTCAATCGGGTTTTGTTTGGCGCGTTGTTGAAAACAAATGGCCTAATTTTGAAGAGTTATTCTTTGAATTTAACATTGAGAAAATGCTGATGATGCCAGAAGAAATGCTTGAGCAAAAAGCATCTGATGCGCGCATCATTCGTAACTATAAAAAAGTACAAACGATTAAAGCCAATGCGCAGATGATTTTTGAAACTGAGGTGGAGCATGGCAGTTTTGCGTCGTTTATCGCCGACTGGCCAGAAACCGACATTATCGGCTTATGGAATCACCTGAAAAAACACGGTCAACGTTTAGGTGGCAACACCGGCCCTTACGCGTTAAGAGCATTAGGCAAAGACACCTTTTTATTAAGCCGTGATGTCGAAGCCTATTTTCGAGCTCATGATTTGATCTCTGGAGGCTTAACCTCAAAGACAAGTCTTAACAGCATACAGCGGTGTTTTAATGAGTGGCAGCAGCAAAGCGGCTATAGTTTAAAAGAGATTTCCCGCCTTATTGCCCTCAGCACGGGTGATAACTACATTACTTTGGACGGTGAATAATGAGCGATACTCCACACTGCCTAGTTTTCGCAGATAATCTTGCCAATGTGATGCAAGCTGAACAGGTTGCTGACAACTGGCAGTTACCTTATGGCGGTGAATTACGGGATATCAATAAGGTTAAAAGCCCATATTATTTATTAGCCACAGACGACCTAATTAGCCTGCATAAAACCGACGAGCCCAAATTGGGCGGTATTCACGTTGATTTTGTTGGCGGTGCGGTGGGCCATCGAGCTAAATTTGGCGGTGGCAGAGGCCAAGATATTGCCAAAGCCATTGGCTTAAAGCATGGCTTTAATCCAAATGTATTAGATGCCACAGCAGGATTAGGCCGAGATGCCTTTGTATTAGCAAACCTTGGTTGTAAGGTCACCATGATTGAGCGTCAACGACCGGTTGCCGCATTATTAGATGATGGACTGAAACGCGCTAAAACCAGTGATGAAGTGGGCGAGTGGATAGGCCAACGTATGCAGCTTATTAATGCGTCGAGCATCAATGCCATGAGCAAACTCGATGATATCGATGTGGTCTATCTTGATCCTATGTACCCACACCGGGAAAAGTCTGCCGCAGTGAAAAAAGAAATGCGGGTCTTTCAAGGTTTGGTGGGCAGCGACCCCGATGCCGATGACCTGCTCGACCAAGCGTTGGCGTTGGCCAAGTATCGAGTTGTTGTGAAACGTCCTAACTACGCCGAGCCGTTGGCTAATCGCCAGCCGAGCACATCCATCAAAATGAAGAAAAATCGTTTTGATATCTATGTTAATCAGGGTATCCCTAAAAATTAACGCCACCAAATCGTCCTTGATTTTGGTGGCATGCGCGAGCATTTTTATAACCATAATTGGCTATCGGTTAATAGCGGATTAAAACTCTTTTATTAGGTAGTCAAAGGCCGATAATGCAGCTTTAGAACCTTCGCCCATGGCAACAACAATTTGCTTGTAAGGTACTGTTGTCACGTCACCCGCGGCGAAAATGCCAGGCTCTGTGGTGTGACACTTTTCATCAATAATCACTTCGCCAAAACGGGTGCTTTCAACCACGTTTTGCAGAAATTGGCTGTTTGGCAGCAAACCGATTTGTACGAACACACCGGCTAGTTCAACTTGATGGGTTTGATTACTGCTACGATCGGTATATTCAATCGCGCTGACTTTGCCATCAGTGGCAATAATTTGCTTGGTTTCGGCATTATTGATCAACGTGATTTTATCGTTTGCTCTGGCTTTATCGAGCAGCACTTGGTCAGCCTTAAATTCATCCATAAACTCAAATACCGTTACCTTATTTACCATACCAGCTAAATCTAATGCGGCTTCGATACCTGAGTTACCACCACCGACAACAGCGACGTCTTTGCCTTTGAAAAAAGGCCCATCACAGTGTGGGCAATAAGCCACACCTGAACCCACATTCTCTTTCTCGCCTGGCACGCCAAGTTCACGCCATTTGGCACCTGTGGCAACAATAATGGTTTTACTGGTAATGATTTCGCCGGATGACAAGTGCAAGGTTTTCAACTTATCGTCGCCACCTTTGTCGATATTGTCGACGCGCACATGTTCTTTTAAGGTGATGTCATAATCACTCATATGCTGTTGCATGTTATTGGTCAGTTGAGTGCCTGTGGTTTTATTTACCGAAATCAGGTTTTCTATGTCGACCGTGTCTTTTACTTGACCGCCAATGCGATCGGCAATCATGGTTACCTTTAAGCCTTTGCGGGCGGCATAAATCGCAGAGGCAACACCCGCTGGGCCACCGCCAATGACGGTAACATCTTGCGTTGGCAGTTGTTCAGTTTGACTAGTTTTTGCAATGTGTGGATAGCGTTTAAGTAGCTTGTCGATAAGCTGTGCGGTATCGATTTTACCGTTAGCAAATAACTCGCCGTTAAGGTAAACGCTTGGCACACCTTGAATATTGCGTTCAGCGATTAATTGTTCGTATAAACCACCATCAATCATCTCACTGTTAATGTTGTCATTAATCAGCGCAAATTGATTCAAAGATTGCACTACATCCGGACAGTTATGACAGCTTAGGCTGACGAACACTTCAAAATGCAATGGTTCATTAATGTTTTTGAGTAAGCCGGTTAAGGTGTCATCTAGCTTGATTGGTGAACCTGATGACTGCAGAATCGCCAAAATTAGTGAGTTAAATTCGTGACCGCCGGGAATGCCAGAAAAAATAATGCCATTAGGCTTGCCATCGACTTGCAGTGCAAATGAAATTGGACTGCGTAAATTGATATCCGCCTGTTGTAAAATCAAGTTGTCGGAAATCGAACAAAGCTTGCTTAAAAACTCATGTAATTCGTCGCGTTTTTGATGCGCACCGGTTTGCAATACCAATGTCACAGGGTTTTTCATGTTGGCAGTGTAAGTTTTTAATGTGTTGAGAATATCTGGAGATAACATACGAATACCTTTTTGTTAGTTTGGTTATGAACTCAGTGCAAAAAAAATGGCGGGTCAATTAGGCAATTGAATTTGCTAATGCCCGCCGAACGAAGGAAGTAAATGAGTAAGTCGTGTTAAGCGTTAGATCTTGCCGACAAGATCAAGGCTTGGTGTTAAGGTTTGTTCGCCTTTTTCCCATGCGGCTGGACATACTTCACCGTCATTTTCGCGAACATATTGTGCTGCTTTTACATTACGAACCATGTCTTTTGCACTGCGACCAATACCACCGGCGTGAATATGAGCGACTTGAATAACACCGTCTGGGTCAACTAGGAAAGTACCGCGATGTGCCATGTGGTCTTCTTCAATCATCACATCAAAACCGCGAGTAATATGGCCTGTTTGGTCACCTAACATTGGGAATTTGATTTTGCCAATCGCTTCTGAAGAATCGTGCCATGCTTTGTGTGAGAAATGGGTATCGGTCGATACGGCATACACTTCAACGCCTAGCTCTTGCAATTCTGCGTAGTGGTTTGCCATGTCTTCTAGTTCTGTCGGACATACAAATGTGAAGTCAGCAGGGTAGAACAAGAAGATGCTCCATTTACCTTTTACAGAATCTGAAGTTACTTCTGTGAACTCGCCATTGTGGAATGCTTGTGCTTTGAATTCTGGAATAGTTTGACCGATCTTAGCCATGATGATTTACCTCTATTTTTAAAATTAATATGTGATTAACTGTGTGTTGTTCGCAGCTGTCTGCGTTTCGATGTGGCTATAGTACGATGCGAGGTTTGATTAGTATAATTGATTGAATTGATTTTTATGTTCTATAAAATTGAATTACAAAAGCCAAGTATTGCTTTATAGTATCGCTATTCACAGGTATTAATTAACAGCGTGCACATTGCCATGATCTCTCTTAAGCAACTTCGTTATGCATTAGCGGTCGAGAAGACCCTACATTTTAAAAAAGCCGCCGAGTTATGTAATGTCTCGCAATCGGCGTTAAGTACGGCAATCAATGAACTTGAAAAACAGTTAAACCTGCAAATATTTGAGCGTAATAATAAACAAGTATTAGTGACCAATCTCGGTAAGCAGATTTTAGACAAAGCTCGATTTATTAATTTAGAAGTCGATGAGCTGTTACAGTTTGCGCATGTCAATAACGCGCCGTTATCTGCGCCACTAACCATAGGGGTTATCCCGACCATTGGTCCGTATTTACTGCCCAAAGTATTGCCTGAAGTGCGCCGACAATACCCAGAACTGCCGCTTAAAATTGTTGAAGAGCAATCCCATGTTCTCGTTGAAAAGGTGCGTAACGGTGAACTTGATGTGGCTATTTTAGCGCTGCCTTATAACATTGATGGCTTGTTGAGTTTTGAATTTTGGCAAGAGGATTTTTATTGGGTTAGTCATCGTGATCAGTACAACGCATCACTGCAAGAAATCAGCAGTAAAGACCTAGAGATTGATAAACTATTGTTACTTAAAGATGGTCATTGCCTAAAAGATCATGCCTTAGCTGCCTGCCAACTGCAGCCTAAAAATCAACATACAGACTTTGATTCCACCAGCTTGTACACCTTAATTCAGATGGTTGCTGGTAAATTAGGTACCACACTTGTGCCAAAAATGGCTTTAGATCAGTTGGTTAGCTCACAATCAGAGTTACAGGCCGTACACTTAAATGAACCCGGTCCACATCGCTCAATCGCCCTAGTGTTGCGTCCGAACTATGTGCGAGTAAACGATATCACCTTGCTGCAAAAACTGTTTAATCAAGAGTTGAAAAAGCACGATAGATAAAATCGAACATCAACATCAGTTTTAATCGCTGTATCAAGGAGCAACGATTCGGTTTAATGGTGACAACCTATAACATCTCATATGGAGCAAACCATGAGAAATCTAATCAATGTGGTAAAACAACTCATTAGCAAACCGTCAAAGCATGCGTGTCAGTGCAACTATCAAGACAATTATTATGGCGATCAACTGTGTCAGCAGCGTTAATTGCTCAGACTAAAGCAGTAACTCATTATTGATAGGGGTGAAACGATCGCAGGCAATTAACAACGAGTTTGCGGTAAGTTGCTCAACGCCGATTACCTCAACCTGACATTTATATTTTTGCCTTAATTTGTTGACCAATAGATCAAAATCACCATCGCCAGAGAGCAAATACACTTTATCGACATCGCTGCCGTGCTCTAAGGCATCAATGGTGATGCCAACATCCCAATCGCCTTTGGCGCTGCCGTCATTACGTTGAATAAACGGCTTTAGCTTCACAGTAAAGCCGATGGCACGTAGGATATTTTGGAATTGCTGTTGTTTTTCATTGCCGGCGTCAATGGCGTAAGCATAGGCATGGTCTATTTGGTGGCTTGCAGCAATGTAAGCCCATAGTTTGTTGTAATCGAAACTGCGCCCAAACGCTTGTCGGCACGTATAGTAAATATTCTGAACATCCACAAAAATAGCTGCGCTAGGCATAACGAGGTTTTCTCTAAACAATGAATGGTCTAAGTCTACGGGAAAAAATGTAAAAATTCAGACAAATGTTAAGCAAGGCTTTATAATCAGATTCAATAACTTAACCAGAACAAAAGTGAACATCATGATAGAAGTTAACAAAGCAGTACCTGCCGGCGAATTACAGCAACTTACCAGCGATGGTATGCAAGTTCATCAAGCGAGCGAATTATTTGCCAAAGGGACCAGTGTCGTTTTTGCTGTACCTGGCGCCTTTACACCAACCTGTTCGGCAGCACATTTGCCGGGTTTTGTGGTTAACTTCGACGAATTCACCGCTAAAGGCGTTGATCGTGTAGTTTGTGTTGCGGTTAACGATGCTTTTGTGATGGATGCATGGGGTAAATCAGCTAATGCTGAAAACCTCATGATGCTAGCCGATGGTGATGGTAGCTACCATAAAGCGCTTGGTCTTAGTATGGAAACAGGTGGCTTTGGTGGTGTTCGTTCACAACGTTATGCCATGGTGATCAAAGATGGTATCGTCAGTCAGTTGTTTGTAGAACAACCAAAACAATTTGAAGTAAGTACCGCAGAAAACGTACTTGCTAACCTTTAAACGCTAATTTCAAATCAGATAAACATAGAGACGTATTATGTTAAAGCAACCTATGATTGAACAGCTCAATGAGCAAATCAATATGGAATTTTATTCTTCTAACCTGTACCTACAAATGAGTGCTTGGTGTGAAGACGCCGGTTTCGAAGGCGCTGCTGCGTTTATGCGCAAGCACGCAATTGAAGAAATGCAACACATGAACCGCTTGTTTAACTACGTGAGTGAAACAGGTGCAATGCCAATTTTAGGTGCAATTGAAGCGCCACCACATGAATTTGGCTCGTTAGTTGATGTCTTTAAAGAAACCTATGAGCACGAGTGTTTGATTACTGAACGTATTAACGCCCTTGCGCATACCGCGTTTACCACTCAAGACTATTCTACGTTTAACTTCTTACAGTGGTTTGTGGCTGAGCAACACGAAGAAGAAACCTTATTCAAGTCGATCATCGATAAAATTGAATTGGTTGGCGCGGACGGTCATGCACTGTTCTTCGTCGACAAAGACCTAGCTGAGATGGCGAAAAACGGTCCAACTTCCGTTGAAGTACCAGCAGACGGTGCATAATTAATAGATGTCTTTGCAACATTTAGATGTACTTGTGATCGGTGCCGGCGCGGCGGGGCTAATGTGTGCTCTCAACGCCGGTTACCGTGGCCGCAGTGTCGCGGTAGTCGATATGGGCAAAAAGCCCGGTCGAAAAATCATTATCAGTGGCGGTGGTCGATGTAATTTCACCAATCAAAACGCCAACCCCGATAACTATCTTTGTCAAAATCCACACTTTGTTAAATCGGCATTAAGCCGCTATACCCAGTATGACTTTATCGACATGGTGGAACGCCATGGTGTCGAATATCATCACAAAACCTTAGGCCAATTGTTTTGCGACAACAGTGCTCACGACATTGTCGAGATGCTGATGACCGAATGCGGCTGGGCCGGCGTACAGGTTAAAATGCAGTCGGAAGTGGTCAAAGTGGCCAAAGTCGACGATGGTTTTATCGTCACCACCTCGGGCAAGGATTATCACTGCCAATCGTTAGTGGTCGCATCCGGCGGTTTAACCATGCCTAAACTGGGCGCCACACCAATCGGCTATAAGCTGGCCGAACAGTTTGGCTTAACGGTGTTACCAACCTGCGCAGCCTTGGTGCCTTTTACTTTGCATGATCAGGATAAACAGCGCTTTGATGGCTTGTCTGGTATCAGTGTCGACAGCGTTGTTAGCAGTGAAAGTGGCGTTGTCTTTCGGGAAAATATTTTATTTACTCATCGCGGCTTGTCAGGGCCAGCTATTTTACAGATATCCTCATTTTGGAAGGCTGGTGAGTGGGTGAGTATTAACTTACTGCCCGATGAAAAGGTCTATGATAAGTTGCAATCCTTGCGCCAAGAAGCGCCTCAGCGAGCCTTAAAAACCGCGCTTTCACATATGCTACCGAAGCGCTTTATCGAACGCTTATATCAAGCTGGCGAATTGCCTGAGAAAAACCTAAATCAATTATCCAATAGCGATTGTCAAAGCCTGCATGATTATTTTCATGACTGGAAAATCAAACCCAATGGTACCGAAGGTTATCGCACCGCTGAGGTTACATTGGGCGGCGTGGATACCGATGAGCTTTCGAGCAAAACCATGGAGTCAAAAAAAGTCTCTGGTCTGTATTTTATCGGTGAAGTGACCGATGTGACCGGTTGGTTAGGCGGTTATAACTTTCAATGGTCGTGGAGCTCAGGCTGGGCCGCTGGACAAGTGGTTTAGTCGTTCGCAGCTTGCTAATTAAGCATATTAAGGCCTGCCTGACAGGCCTTAATGACGCGCGATATTACAATTAATCGTTTGTTCGAGTTATTTCGAAGCGGAAATTTTCTTTAGCAAGGTATCGAGAATCTCATCATTGTCATCAAGTAAATGGTCTTTTATGACAATATCGGCAATGACGCCTTGTTGTTTACTGCTACCATTTACTCGAACGATAAATCCTTTTGATATTTTCACGAAAATGCCCGTTTTAGGCAACGTATAGTGGAACTGAGAAGCATACAAACTTGGATAATCACCTGTTTCCTCACCGACCAATGTTGCCCAACCATAATCTTGAATCTGCGCCGCAGTAACCGCTGCTTGTGAATGCGATTGGCGATTAATCAATACGTAGGCTTGACCTGTGAATCGTTTTTGTTCGCTTTGAGGTTGATAGCTATCTACAACATATTCAAAGCGGCTGCCATCCTCATGGGCCATTATTGCTTGCCAATAGGGATTTGTAAGATCCCTATTTTTTCGCGTGTCTTGCTTCAACAATTTACTGGTTTTAAGATGAAAATTGGCATGCCATTTAAACGGTTTGTCGGCGAGATAAGACACTAGGTAATCACTGTGCGAATCATTACCACCAGCATTGTTTCTTAAATCAATAATAAGGTTTGCGATGTTTTTTTGTTTTATCTTGGCAAATGACGAATCGATAAATTGCTTAAACTCAGCTTCGTCCCCAGAAAAGTTGGCAATATAAAGATAGGCGCTATCATCGAAAAATTTTAAATACCTGTTCGAACCAATGATTTCTTCTCTTATTGATTCAAAGCCGCTAAATACATCTACGGCATCAAAGCGATGGCTTGTTATGACGCCGTTGCTCTCTAACTCGACAACATAATGTTTCGTTTCACCAAATGCGCGCCAAAAATAACGCGGAAAAGAAAACAGTTCTAGTTTGGAATTTTTGAAGTAACGTCGTTCTGCCGAAATCAGCGGATAAATTTGTTCTAGGATATCTGCAAATGCAACGCCGTTAATGGATTTGATTTGGGCACCAATCTCGATGCTCTGATCGCTAGAGTAATTTTTTCGCACCAAAGGCTTATCATGTTCAAAGGCGATTTCTAAAGGGAAAATAGTGCCACCGTTTTCAGCATACTGCAGGTAAGGCTGCACCGGAAAATCAAGTTCGGAATGACCATTTTTGATGGTGCTAATCAACGATTGATATAAATTGACGGTCTCTAGCAAGCTATAATTCGGCTTTACTATGGATTGCGCTAATTGTTGATATCGAGCCTCAAAGGTTGCCTCCGAGGTATAGGCAAACGGGTCATAATGCGTTGCGCGGATGGAATCTCTCAGTGCCGATAAATCGTCGAGCACAACAGCTCGTGAAAAGCCTTCACTCGTTGCTGTAGCTTGAGTGCAAAATATCGATATAAATAATATCGTTAGAACGATTAGCTGTCGTGATAAGCTGTGCATGGTGATTCAATTTGTAATGCTTTATTATTGCATTCAATTATTACCTAACAGTGTGCATTTGTCCTGACAAAATCAGCCAACTTTGCTGACAAAACTCTGACGAATCTATATGTCATGGAAAATCGGTAACATAGATGAATAGTTCTTATATTAAATTAAATCAATGGCTTATTGCGATTGAGTCAGGTGATGTATTTTACTATAAGAGTGAAGATAGTGACTCTAATGATCAGGCCGTAGCTCGTCTAGAACCGAAATCGACCATGCTGCTTCTTGAATTAGCTCATCATTCGAATCAGGTCATTAGCAAACAACAGTTGGTGGAAAAGATATGGCCTAATCAAGTGGTTACCGATGATGCCTTAACCCGATGCGTTTCCCGTTTACGTAAAGCGCTTAATGATAACGCTAAGCAGCCAAGCATCGTTGAAACGGTTCCCAAAAGAGGCTATCGACTGATCGCAAAAGAGATCAGTTGGCACAATGAAAAAGTCTTGGCACAAACAAATCAAGCTAATCCAACCAATCAAACGAACCTGTCTTATGCAAACAAAGCGACCTTATCGTCGACTAAAAACACATTGCTCATTGTAACGGCATTGCTGTTGGCGATTATTATGTTTGTCTGGCAAAGCACCGATCAGGTTAGCCAAGGTTCAGATTCAACAGCTAACGCTTCGTTAACGGAAGTGGATAAGTTAAGCGAACAAGCCGATAACGTATACTCGCAAATGACCCGCCAAGGCAATGTGACGGCAATGGCGTTATATCAGCGGGTGCTTACCCTTAATCCAGAGTCTGCCAAAGCCCATGCTGGACTGGCCAATGCCTTGGTGCAACAAGTGATTCGATGGTCAGATTCAGCCACCGAAACCACATCGTTACGTCTTGCTCTACAACAACATAAAACCAACACAGAGCAGGCAATATCGACCTTAGAGCGAGCATTGTATTTAGCCAATAAGTCAGTAGAGCTGGCGGATAAATTGCCACGAGCCTATAAAGCGCTTGGCTTCGTCTATTCTGCGCAAGGTGAATTTGCTAAAGCAAAACAAAACTACATGCGGGCAATCGAGTTGGACTCGGATAATTGGCAAGCACAAATTAATATTGCTGAGATATACGAAATTGAAAATCAGTTAGCGCGTGCAATAGATTACTATCAACAAGCGTACGCAACGATGGAGCGAGTATACTCTACACAATCTGCGCAAATACAGCCTTGGCATGCGGATTTAGGCGCCTTAATTGGTGATAAATACCAACAACTGGCACAGCCACAAGATGCCGAGGCGTGGTATCGACGAGTATTGAATTTTGCCCCTTATAATGAGCGCGCATCACTCGGTTTAGTTAGCTTACTAAACGCATCAAATAGACAGCAAGAAGCCAAGCGAATGTGTGAAAAATTTGTCGAGCACATCGGCAAGCCTGTTTGCCCACCGACATCGTAATTACTCTTTTTTTAGCTGAAATAGCTGCCTTATTGTTGAGTCACTTGGCAATAAAATAGGCTTAAAAGTTACAATCATCTCGCAATTTTTAGCTGTTTTGTCGGCACGCAGATGTTATTTAGATCAACTTTTTTTATCTATTGTTAATATTTGCTGATTATTACAAAAATCTATCAAGCCCTTTACTCGCCTGATGTTCGTGATAATTTCACTTACTCGAACTTTCACTTTTGTCTGTTTTTTTGTTCGAATCGTTCAATCGGACGACATCATTGTACTGCTGTTATAAAAACTTTCTCATGCACTTCTTTTTGCTAATTTGATGCCAACCAATGAAGTGTAAATAACTAAAACTGGAGACCTCTGTCAGCGCAACTTGCCTCGCAGAGATGAATTTCAGAAAACAATACCAGTAATGTAAAACATGGGGTTTACAATGAGAAAAAACCAAATTTTTCTCACATTGTCGGTGACAGCTTTGTTGTCTCTTACGGCATGTGGAGATGGGGATGCAGATGATAATGTCGAACGCACATTGTTTGCTGTGGGCGACATCTTTGAGGGTAAAGAAGATGGCGATCCGGTAACAGGGGATGTCAGCAGGAACGATCTAGGTGACGGACTTAGCTTTGCCGTGCCAGAAGGTGCGGCGATGGCAAATGGTGTCCTGGAATTTAACAGTGACGGTACATTTGTTTATACAGCAAATCCTGATTTTAGTGGTGAAGACAGCATTACCTATACGGTAACTCAAGAAGGCACTGGCGAAACCGATAGCGCCCAGCTTACTTTCCTTATTGAGAGTGATTTTGAAACGCTAGCTGAGTATGGCTGGAATTTGGTTTGGGCAGATGAATTTGATGGTGAAGCATTAAATGACAGTGTTTGGGCAGGTGAAAACACCAGCATGGCTGATGGTCAGCTAGCAATAGCAGCGCAACAAGATATGCCGTCGTCACTTAAAACCATTGCCGGTATTTCATCTGGTCGTGTTGAAGCCAGCATCATGGTACCAGAAGGCACTGATGTCATGGCGGTATTCGGCTTAATGCCAATCAATGATATGTATGATGGCTACAATGCATTAACGGCATTGAAGAGTCACGGCAACGGCTTTATCGCCGGTGCTCATTATGGTCTTGGCTTAACCAGCGGTGTTGAGTTTAACGGTGACAGTGTTTCTGCTGCCAAAGAAGATTTTCAAAATTACGCCATCGAATGGGACGAGAGCCAAATTCGTTGGTACATCAATGGCGTTCACGTTCACACGGTTAATCCATTAAACACCTGGGCATACAATATGGCCGGTGATGATGTTGTCGTTGACAACGACGGTCCTTTCAACCAAGAACTTCAGGTTGTTTTAAAACTTGATGCAGCCGCTGAAAGCGATGCGCAATTGCTGGTTGATTACGTCAAGGTTTGGTCTTGTGACCCAAGCGTAGAAGCCAGTGTTGAAAACTGTGCGTCTAATGTTAAATCGGCAATCAGCAAAGCAGCGTCCGATCGAATTGAGTCTGTTGAAACGGTTGTAACCGAGATTTTTAATGACGGTTTCTATGATAAAAAAGACGTCAAAGTATCAGACCTAGAAGCGCTTACATGGCACCACACCGACGTTGTTACTGAATTATCAATTGGTAACTTTAACTCGCCGACAATCGAGATGGTTGAAACAGAAGGCGAGCACAATCTTGTTATTGATGTTAGCCATCCTGAAGGTGATGCCAATATCGGAATTCTGACACCAGGTGTTGAATTGGTTGGTCACAATGCAGTATTGAGCTTTGATTTATACATCGATAGCGCCAATACCACGACCGAAACCCTAGATATTCGCATGGAGACAGGCTGGCCTTATATGGGCATGTTTGTCTGGAATGTTGCCGACTTAGCGCTTGATACCTGGGTAACCTATGAAATCCCAGTAAGTGACTTTGTCGCGAGCCCCTTTCTTGCGCCAGACTGGTTAACTTGGATCCCTGGTGTTGGTGAAGGTGACCCTCTGCCATTAGACACCGCTAATATTGGTGCCTTACTCGTTATTGAATTTCACGGTGGAGTACATTTCCAACTTGATAACGTTCAAGTTAGCTGTGTTTCAAACGAAAGTTGTTTCCAAGCGCCTCTAGCAGAACAAGAAGTTGAATCTACGGGCCCAGCAGGTATTCGCTACGAAGCTGAAAATTGGGATGCCGCGGGTGATGTCGCGACCGAAGATACTCAAGATGAGGACGGTGGTCAAAACGTTGGCTGGATTGATGCTGGCGATTTCCTTGAATACACCATAACCGCGCCTGGTGATGGTACTTACTATGTTGATTATCGTCTTGCCAGCCAAGGTGGTAGCGACGGTTTTGAATTCTCAATTGATGGCGTTGTGGTTGATACACAAGAAGTTGCCGATACCGGTGGCTGGCAAAACTGGGCAACTCAATCGTCTGCTGAATTTGATTTGACTGCAGGCGAGCATATTGCTCGATTCGACTTTGTCGGCGGTGCTATCAACATCAACTGGTTTGAGCTATTCGCGCCACCATTTGAGATCTTAGTTGAAGCTGAAAATTGGCAAGCTGCGGGTGACGTTGCTACCGAAGATACGGCAGACGAAGGCGGCGGACAAAATGTTGGTTGGATTGATGGCGGTGACTTCTTGGAGTACACGGTAAATATCCCAGCTGACGGTACCTATTTTATTACATATCGACTAGCCAGTCAGGGTGGTAGCGATGGCTTTGAAACCTCAATTGGTGGTGTTGTAGTAGATACACAAGAAGTTGCCGATACCGGCGGCTGGCAAAACTGGGTATCTCAAACTGCAGCGGTAGATTTGGTTGCTGGAGAGCAAACTCTACGCCTTGATTTTGTTGGCGGCGCAATCAATCTCAACTGGATAAAAATAACAAACTAAGCACCAGTATCTCCTATGTCGGTTCATCGTTTTGTAGTAGCGGTGGGCCGACGACCTAGGAGGTAACTCGCATATTTAGGGTTAACGATTATGTATAATAAAAAATTTAAGCAAAGTGCTCTGGCGATGAGTATCGCGACGGTTCTAGCGACCAGTGCTTATGCTCAAGACGCAACCTCTGACAACGAACAAGAATATGATGAAGCGGAGCAAATGGAAGTCATTGAAGTCACTGGTATCAAAGGTGTCTTCTTACGCTCAATGGATTTAAAAAGGGAAGCAAAAGGTATTGTAGACGGTATATCCGCTGAAGATATCGGTAAATTCCCTGACACCAACTTAGCGGAATCATTGCAACGTATTACCGGTATTGCTATCGAAAGGGATCGCGGTGAAGGTTCAGAGATTACCGTTCGTGGTTTTGGTCCAGATTTCAACTTGGTGACCTTTAATGGTCGTCAAATGCCGACCACAGGTGGCCGTTCATTCGACTTCAGTAATATCGCATCTGAAGGTATTTCTGCGGTTGAAGTATACAAATCAGGTCGAGCCAATGTTCCGACCGGTGGTATTGGTGCGGTGGTCAATGTTGTCACCAGCAAACCATTGCAAAGACCAGGCTTACAAGCGGCTTTTAGCGCAAAAGGTGTGCACGATAAAGGTACACGAGAAGGTAACGATGTAACGCCAGAGTTTGCGGCGTTATTTAGTGATACCTTTGCCGATGATACTTTCGGTATTGGTCTGTCATTTAGTTATCAAGAGCGTGACGGTGGCTGGCAATCAGCAACCACGCAAGACTTTATGAGTCGTAACTTCGTCAGCCAAGCTGAAGTTGAAGCCTATGAATTGGAATTTGGTGAACCACACCCAGATAATGAGTGGGGTACGATATTTGTTGGTGATCCAAAAGCTATCGGCTTCCCGACCGAAACCGTAGACGGTATTTATGCCGTGCCAACCAACATTCAATACAACTTGGATGACTTTCATCGTGAGCGTGTTAATGCTCAATTAACCATGCAATGGAAACCTATTGATAGCTTGGTAGCAACCATTGACTATACCTATGCTGAAAACGAAATCGACACGGAACATAAAGATTTATCAGCTTGGTTTGAGCCCTCTTGTAGTACCCGTGAATCGGAATGGGTCAAAGAAGGCAATATATACTCTCCAACGCGTTATTCTGTGGTTGGCTGTGCCGTCGATCGAATTCAAGGTGTAGGCCGCTTTGCGACCGTTGATGAAAACAACTCTTTAGGTGTTAATTTCGAATGGACACCTAACGATAGTCTAAAGGTTATCGCTGATTACCATGATTCTCGTGGTGAACAAAAGCCAAACAGTAAATATGGTTCAAGTGGTTTTGTAGCGGTAGCGTCACTTAACCGAATCACCACCGATGGTTATTTTAGTGCCGATGGTATGCCGATTCTGGATATTGAATTAGGTGAACGTAATTCTAATAACCAAATTATCCGCGTCGATGAACTGGACGTAAATGACATGCAGTTATCAGGTAGTGGCTTTGGCTCTATTGATAACCAAATGGACGTAGAACAACTGCAAATTAGCGGTGAATACGTATTTGATAATGGCTTAACCATTGAAATTGGTGCCGCTCGTGTCGAAGTGGACAACGCCGGTCGTACCGCTTGGGTACCGCGAAATGCTTGGAGTGGTTTAGGTGAACCCGGTGATATTGCCGACTTACTCAGCATCGAATCAATCGATGGCGTTTTTGATGGCATTGAAGGCAGTAACGATCCGCGCATGACCACCGATTATGTTACATGGGATTTTGATGCGCTTATTGAACGTGGTGAGCAGCTATTAAAATCCGGTTACCACGGCAGTGTTGAAGGAAATGGCGGTCCATGTTTGACCAACTTCTGTCCAACTTATAATTTTGATGTTGATGAAACAACGAGCGAAGAATCAAACTCTTTCTACATACAGGGCCATTATGAAATGGAACTGTTTGAGATGCCGCTTAATATCTTCGTCGGTATTCGCTATGAAGATACCGAAGTTCACTCAAAAGCGTTAGTACCATTATACGATCGCATTGAATGGAGTGTATTTAGCAACGGTTTTGACCTTTATAAGCAAACCAATGCAGATGGCAGCTCAGTTCAAGGTTTCTCTGAAATCAAAGGTGACTACGATATGTGGTTACCTAGCATCGATATTGATTATGAAGTTGTTGAAAATGTCATAATCCGAGCCTCTTATAGCCAAACAATCAGTCGCCCAACGTATAACGACATTAAGGGTGCCTTGTTTGTCGATTGGTTTGGTTCAGGTGGTGGCGGTGGTCGTCGTGGTAACCCACAACTCTTGCCAATGGAATCTACTAACTTAGACTTTTCATTTGAGTGGTACTTCGATGAAGCGAGTTATATGTCGGTAGGTTACTGGACCAAAGATGTGGAGAACTTCATTGTTACGAAAACATTTGAAGATCAGCCATTATTTGGCAACTTAACGACGCCGATTGAAGGCGACCTTTACAATCAAGCTATCGAGGATATAACCGGTGGCGACCCATTCTTTGAATATACACCTGAAGATGTGAACGCCTATTTTGCTGAACACTTTGCTGATGAAGCGAATGTTGAAGTGACCGGCGAAGGTGATGAAATTGAAGTTGTGGTAACCGGCTTACCTACCGATCCTGTGGCGACGTTCGATGTGAATATTCCAATTAACCAAAACGAAACCACAGTAGATGGTTGGGAAATTGCGATACAACACACCTTTGGTGACACCGGTTTTGGTGTACAAGCGAACTTCACCATTGTTGAAGGTGATCTTGAGTACGATATCAACAAAAACGAAGACCAATGGGTTGTGCCTGGTATGAGTGATACCGCTAACTTGGTCGCGTTCTATGAGAAATACGGCTTCCAAGTGCGTGTTGCTTATAACTGGCGTGATGATTACTTGCAATCTGCAGGTCGCGATCCGCGCTTTGTTGAAGAGTATTATCAGTGGGATGCCAACATCAGTTACGATATCAATGAACACTTTTCGGTATTTGTTGAAGGCATTAACTTGACCGAAGAAGACCAGCGAATTCATGGTCGTTCGAAGTATCAAGTACGAGAGTACTCGGTGGGTCATACTCGCTATAACTTTGGTGCACGCTATGTGTTCTAAGCACATTACCTAAGCACATAATAACAAAGCCGCTATTGTCAGCGGCTTTGTCATTTATATAGCTTAACTAAGTGGTGGTTTTTTAGACACTTGCTCAAGTTGTATATATTATTGATATTCATGCAAAAATTAATGCATGGCAGGTTGTTAACAATAAGAAGACATTAACATGATGAAGTCACTATTAAAGTATCTGCTTTTTTCATTATCAATTTTGATGATAAGTGCCTGTGGTGGAGGGGGTGGTAGCGACGACACAGATCCGATCGTCAATCCGCAACCCGACCCGGATGATTCAGGTGATAATTCTGACGATGGCTCAGGCGATGGCTCTGGTGATGGAGACGACTCTGATGACGATTCAGACCCGCAACCAGAACCTGATGCCAAGGCAGATAAACCGATATTGGTGTTTAGCAAAACCGCTGGCTATCGACATGATTCGATATCTGCTGGGCAAACTATGTTGACCAATATCGCCGATAATATGGGTTGGCAAATCACTTTCAGCGAAGACAGTAATGATTTTAATAGCAGCAATTTAACGGACTATTCGCTGGTTATATGGCTTAATACCACTGGTGATGTATTGAACAGTGACCAGCAACAAGCTTTTCAGGACTTTGTTGAATCGGGCGGTGGTTACTTAGGTATTCATGCCGCCAGTGATACTGAATACTCTTGGTCTTGGTATGGCGATTTGGTTGGTGCCTATTTTAGTGCCCATCCGCATGTACAATCAGCCACTGTAAACATTGAAGATGATCAACATCCGGCGACAGCGCATCTTGCTGAAAACTGGACCCATACCGATGAGTGGTATAACTTTCAGCAAAACCCAAGAGCGAATGTAAATGTATTGATGGCTCTCGATGAGACCAGCTATGAGCCAGGTAATGGTGCCATGGGTGATGACCATCCTATTGCTTGGTATCATCAGGTAGGCGAAGGCCGATCATTTTACACTGGCTTAGGTCATACTCAGCAAACCTATCAACAGCAAGATTTTATCGACCATATCGCAGGCGCTATGATGTGGGCAGGGCAATTAGCTGCTGGTACGCCGGTATGGAATGGGGCGGCGCCAAGCGATGCCGACTTTACCAATACCGTATTGGCCAGCTCTATCAACCAACCGATGGAGTTGGATATCTCAGCCGCTGGCGATATTTATATCATTGGTCGTGAAGGTCAGTTTTATGCCATGGAAGATGGTGAATTGGCAGAAAAATCCGTACTTAATGTTAATGCTTCCCATGAAGGCGGCTTGATTGGTTTCGCCCTCGACCCTGATTTTAGCAGCAATCGTTTTGGCTACTTTCACTACACCGATACCAGCTTGGCTCAGCATAATGTGTCTCGCATCCCCATAAAAACCGATAACACCTTAGATTTAGCTGCCGAGCAGGTTTTGTTGAGCTTTGCTGTGCAAATTGATGAGTGTTGCCATGTTGCAGGATCGATGGACTTTGATAGCGAGGGTAATTTATATATTGCCGTGGGTGATAATACCAACCCCTTTGCGTCAGACGGTTATACCCCTATTGATGAACGCCCTGGTCGCAGCGCTTGGGATGCGCAGAAGTCTTCATCTAACAGCAACGATTTGCGCGGTAAAATATTACGTATTAAGCCTACCGCTGACGGCTACACCATTCCCGCAGGGAATTTATTCGCCCAAGATGAGCAGCATCGAGCGGAAATATACACCATGGGGCATCGCAATCCGTTTCGTATCGCCATTGATCCGAGCAACGACAATTTACTTTGGGGTGAAATAGGCCCTGATGCCGGTGGCTCTAATGCAAGCCGTGGTCCTGCGGGTTATGATGAGTTAAACATTACCGACAGTGCCGGCAACTTTGGCTGGCCCTATTTTTCTGGTAACAACGAAGCCTATCGAGATTATGATTTTGCCACATCGGTAAGTGGTGCCGCATTTGATGCCAGTAATGTTATTAATGACTCACCTAACAATACGGGTGCCAGCAGCTTACCTAATGCCAAACCCGCTTGGGTCACCATGAGCCATCGTGCCTTGATGGTGGCAGGTGTTTATCGTTGGGATAACAGTGTTGAAGATGAGTATAAATTACCGAGTTATTTCGATGGTCGTCTTATCTATTGGAACTTTAATAATGATGAGATGTTTGAAGCGTCCGTTGAACAAAGTGAGCCAACGTTACGACGCTGGCTTGATACTTCCGTAATGGCTGGCATCATCGATGGTGTCATTTCACCGCATAATAATCGATTGTATTTAATTTCATTTGGCGGAAATTGCTGCGGTAAGCCTAATGATGCCGGCTTGTTGGTGGAAGTGAAATACACACCTAATAATGCTGGTAACACAGACAGTGCCGAAAACACCTATGCCATAAATGCCGGTGGCGCAGCGGTCAATGCTGCCGATGGTACCTTTTATCAAGCCGATGATTTTTTTAGTGGCGGTCACGGTAGTGGCTCGTCTTTAGCGATTTCGGGTACCGATAATGATCGCATTTACCAGTCTCACCATTGGCAAGAAGGTGGCTTTTCATATCATTTGCCAATTGATAATGGTGACTATCAGCTAACGCTAGAATTTGCAGAAACCTATTTTAACAATGCCGGCTTACGGGTGTTTAATGTTGATGCCGAGAATAGCCAAATTATCTCGCAGCTGGATGTCTTTGCCACCGTCGGCGCCGCCAGTGCCTATCTAGTGGTTTCCACCGTCACAGTGAGTGATGGTAGCCTTGATTTACAATTTGATCCGGTCATCGAAAACCCTATGGTCAGTGGCATTAAAGTCATCCCCGTCAGTCGTTTTGTTGCTGGCGATGCGATTACCTTTATTGCCGCGGTAAACGGCCAATATGTCACTAACGTCGATGGCCAACTAAGCGCAACACAAGAGACAGCCGCCGAAGCAGAAACCTTTATTTTGGTTGATGCTGGCAATGGCTTTGTTGCCTTGCAATCATCAGCAACAGGCAATTATGTCACCGTATTGCCTGATGGCCGTCTTGCAGCGAGCGCCACGTCGGTTAGTGAACACGAATGGTTTACCTTGGTTGAAAATGACGATGGTTCGTTTGCATTAAAAGCGGCTATTAACGGGCTGTTTGTTGCTGTCGAAGATGGTGCAACCGGTGCGCTTATTGCCAATCGAGAGTCTGTCGATTCAAGCGAAACCTTTATCATTAATAAGGCGGAAGTATGTAATCCAGATTTCAGCTACGCCATAGCGTGTCGACCTAATGCTAAGGCGTATTTGGACATGCCAAAACGTGCTGCAGATGATTTAAGCAATGTGCCAGCATTGCTGTCGCAAACAGGTGCCTTTAGTGACGTGGCCAACTTAACGCCAAGCAGCAGTTTGATTGCTTTCGCGCCTATTGCGCCACTTTGGTCTGATCGAGCGCTAAAGCAACGTTGGGTTGCTGTGCCATCAGGTGAAAAAGTGCAGTGGCAACAGCAAGGCAAGTGGCAATGGCCAGCAGGCACTGTGTTTGTTAAACATTTTGCGTTGCCAACACACGAGCAGGATGCAAGCGCAGTGCGTCGCTTGGAGACTCGCTTGTTGGTTATTGGCGAACAGCAAAAGGTCTATGGTGTTACCTACCAATGGCGAGAAGATAATTCAGATGCGGACCTGCTAACTAGCGGCAGCTCACAACAATTTACCATCCGTTCGAGCGATGGCGATTGGACGCAAACTTGGATGTATCCAAGCCCTAGCGACTGTCTTAATTGTCACAATGATGATGCCGAGAATGTATTGGGTGTAAAAACCGCATCGCTTAATAGTGATTATCAGTACCCTTCAGATATCAGTGATAACCAATTGCGCACGCTTAATCATCTTGGTCTCTTTTCAACGGCGCTTGATGAGGCTGACATTTCTGCCTTTCCCGCCCATGCCCACATCAGTGATGAAAGCAAAACGTTAACCCACAGAGTGAGATCATATTGGGATATTAACTGCGCATCTTGCCATGGGCCACAAGGCATTGCCGCTTTATGGGATGGACGATACGAAACACCATTGGCGGACCAAGGTGTTATTGATGGTGAGTTAGCAAACCAACGCGATTATTTTGCTGATTATGGCTTGGTCGACCCAAAGGTTGTAGACCCTGGCAATATCAATAATTCAATTATGTATATTCGTGATAAAAGTTCCAACGCAAGTGACCGTATGCCGCCTTTAGGACGGTTATTAGAAGACAGTGAATACATGGCAGTGTTAGAGCGCTGGATAAACAGCTTAGAGTAAATCTCTTGCAGCACAAACACGCTGCAAGGGCGTTAAAAACAGCCTGACTTGGTTCCTTGATTTGGTTGCCTTTGTCAGGCTGTTCAGTTTTGTGTTATGCCTGTTGTTCATTTACCTTGCTTGGTAATATTTATACGCCTCATTTACCCCATCAATGTCAGTCTTTGACGTCAATTTATATCGATTTTTACTCTTTTTATCTTATCCATAATGAACTCAGGGGAATTGCGCCTATCCGTTGTTTTATAAGGTTTGTAGCGAAGTTCAGGTTATGTGTTTTTAGTCAAACTATCGAAATGTCAGAAAATCTTGGTTCGAATACGTTATCAGGACGACGGCTCAATAGGATTTAGGTGACATTGCATTATCAGCGATATTTTCGAATTTAAAGAGAAACACAGGTTGGCAATTTTGGCTTATATCAGTCAATAAACTTGACCTAAGGTTTCCAATAACAATAAAGAGGAAAGTTCAATGGCAAGTAACGATATTAATCTGGCTGGCAATAAACTGGCTCGAATAATTAAATCAGCCTTGTTAGGTGCCACCATAGTCACTCTATCAGGGTGTTTCGGTGTTGATAGCGATAACGATGGTATCGAAAGTGCAGTAAGTGCCCCAGATACAACCACGCAACAACCAGATGACTCATCTCAGCCGGAACCGGAAATTCCCGATTTAGCATTGGCGGATATCGAGGTACGTGATCGTCCTCATATTGACACATCTCTAGGTTATAACGTTATCCAAACGGATATGAATACCAGCTTACGTGGTGTCAGTTTATCGTTAGATGGCGGAGACCCGTATAACGCCGAGCAAG
Source organism: Thalassotalea sp. HSM 43 (assembly GCF_004752005.1). Classification (NCBI taxonomy): domain Bacteria; kingdom Pseudomonadati; phylum Pseudomonadota; class Gammaproteobacteria; order Alteromonadales; family Colwelliaceae; genus Thalassotalea; species Thalassotalea sp. HSM 43. The sequence continues at coordinate 2,061,341 of NZ_CP038493.1, forward strand.
CTAAAACCATACCGACCATTGAGCAATTAGAATCGTTAGTACATGACTACGGTTTTAATACGTTACATGTCTACCTAGAAGGTGATGCAGAACAAAACCCTGATGCTGTTGGTGTTAATGAAACACTGGCGGATGAGCTTGTTGAACTGACACGTCAGGCAAAAATGTATTTGATTATCACCATTGGTAACAATGGTGAAAATGGTGCTATCCATAGCATGGAAAAATCTTTGGCATTTTGGAATCTATACGGTGCTAAGTATAAAGATGAGACCCATGTTATTTATGAAGCTCACAACGAACCTGTTTCATTAATTAATGAAAACTGGACTGAACAAGATTGGCAAAGACAAGCACAAATGTATGAAGCAATTCGTACTGTTGCGCCAGATACCATGATTCTACTTGGCTCATTTATGTCTTTCTATGGTGGCTCTGAAGCCATTGCCGGTGCTGATAGTTTAAAAGAGCAGTTTCCTGATATTTGGGACAATGCCGCGTTTGCATTTCATGCCTATTGGGACCTACCCGGTGTTGAATCGACGATTGCCGCATTTAAAGGCAGTACTGATTACCCAGCATTGGTAAATACTGAATTTTGGCCAGGTGATACCAAGAATGGCTATAACGAAGCATTCGAAAGTCACCATATTGGCTGGATGCAATTTGAATGGCTAGGTGCAAATAACCTTGACCTTGGTCACATCAAATACAGCTTAGACAGTTTTGGCACAGTGTGGCGCCCTGATAGTGGTGTTGCAACTTGGCCTGCAGCGGGTACGCCAACGGTGCCATTTGGCGAAGAAATCGGCTTATATAACCGTGCCGGTCATGCCTTTTTAAGTGTCGATGAGAGCGGCAACTTAATGGTGTCAGATCACAGCTTTGATGGCGAAGGGCAAGACACTTTTGTTGTCGTTGATGCCGGTGACGATGGTCATGTCGCGCTTAAAGCTGCCAACGGTAAATACTTAACGGTTGCTGATTTTGGCACGCCAATGACGGCAACCGCCGATGAAATTGGCAGTACGGAAAAACTTAAATGGCTTGAACTGCCTAGCGGGGATATTGCGCTTAGACCTTGGGCAGGCTCTGGTCATTTAGTTGGCTTGATCAGCGATGGTGACGATGCTCATACGGGATATATTGGTTCTGCTGGCGATGGTGCACTGCTAAACGGTGCGAATACCTTTTTAGTGGTAACCGAGGCAGCCGAAGCTCCATTACCTATGTTGGATGAGCCTAGTGATAACCCACCGGGACCTTTCTATGGGCAAGCTTTACCTGTACCAACCAATGGCGCAGGCGCACATCCGTATAACATGGATGCACCGAACGGTCGCTTATGGGCTGCTGATTATGACTTTGGCGGCGAAGGTGTTGCATACCACGATAGCAGTGCTGTGAACTTGGGTGATGCATACCGTTTTGATGAAGCGGTTGATGTCGAAGCGACTAACGAAGGTTATACCGCAGTTGGATTCTTCGAGGACGAAGAGTGGATGGAATACACCATCGATGTTGCCCAAGCTGGTAACTACATTGTCACTCTGCGTACAGCATCAGCGACAGGCGGCTTATTCAATCTTGAATCAAATTGTGTTGATTTGACCGGTACCGTAGCCACTCCTAACACGGGTTGGTGGGATATCTGGCAAGACATCGACGTTGAAGTCACATTAGAAACCGGTGTGCAAAAGCTGCGCGTCGTTAGTGGCGGTGGTTTTAACTTGATGAACATGGATATTCAAGCCGGTGGTGAAGGTAGCACTGAATTTGGCGAAGGTTGTCAATGGGTACCTGAAGAGCCTGCCGACGTTCGCGTTGAAGCGGAAGAGTGGACCAGCGTAATTGAACTGCCTGATGGCGAAGTTGTGCTAGAAACCACCCAAGATGTTGATGGTAACCAAAACGTTGGTTACATCGATCCAGGCGATTGGATGGAATATAGCGTTGAAATCCCTGAAGCCGGTTGTTACATCGCTGATTATCGAGTTGCCACTGAAAGCGGCAGTGAAGGGTTCACTTTAAGCTTTGACGGTGTGGTCACAGATACGGTTACCATTCCACCTACAGGCGGCTGGCAAAGTTGGATCACCTTAAGCAATGCAATAGAGCTTAACGGTGGTATGCAAACCATGCGCTTTGATGCGATTGGTGGTGCACAAAATGTAAACTGGTTTGAATTTAACTTGGTTGATGCCAGTGAATGTGAAGAGCAAGGCGAAGTTGTACTTGGTGACAACCTACTAACCAATGGTGCGTTTGACGATGCCACAGGTTGGACGGTCGTTAGTCAATGGGGTGAAGATGTTGATGGTAATGGCGTTGTAACCGTTGCTGATGGTGTTGCTTCGTTTACTGAAACCGTAGCCGGTCCTTGGACTAAGCATATGGGGCTTTATACAACTATTGAGCTGCAACCAGGCACCTACCAATTTGATATGGACATGTCTTATGAAAATATCAATGAACTATGGGGTGAAGTATACATAGGTAGCATGCAACCGCTAGATCACAGTGAGTACAATGGTGATCAGCAAGTAATCAAAGCCTATAACTCTTGGGATTGTCCTGATGTGATCACCTATACAGGTCTGGCAACAGAATCTGGTTGTGACTTAAATGAAAACCCAGGTCGCTTTGAAATAACTGAAGCGGGCACCTACTACTTACTGTTTAGATCGGGTGCCAATACCTATGGTACAACCGGTGTGACTTTGGATAACTGGACAGTAAAACAAGTCAATCCTCCGGTTACTGAGCCGCCGGTAGCAACAAACTTGATCACCAACGGTTCATTTGAAGATGACAGTGGTTGGACGGTAGTAAGCCAATGGGGTGAAGATGTCGATGGTAATGGTGTTGTCACCATCGCCGATGGTGTCGCCACGTTCGGTGAAACTGTTGCTGGTCCTTGGACTAAGCACATGGGTATGTATACGGTTGTTGATTTGCAGCCAGGTACCTATCAGTTTGACATGGACATGTCCTATGCCGATATCAACGAGCTATGGGGTGAAGTCTATATTGGTACCACGCAACCTGAAGATCACAGTGAATACAATGGCGATCAACAAGTGCTTGTTGCTTATAACTCGTGGGATTGCCCAGATGCTATAACGTATACCGGCGCCGCTACTGCGTCTGGTTGTGATGGCAGTGATAACCCTGGTCAATTTGAGATCACAGAAGCCGGTACCTATTACTTGTTGTTCCGTTCAGGCGCTAATACCTACGGTACAACAGGAGTCATTCTAGATAACTGGTCATTAGTTGCGGTTGAATAATCGTCACTAGTTAATGAGCATCAATTGCTGAGTGTAGCGCTCAGTGATTGATGCTTTTTTCAAATCAATCCAAGCGTTACAGCAACAATATAAATCATTGTTTTACGGCGATTCTGCCATTGAGTTGGTTGTTGTAACTTGCTATTAGAATAATTATAAGTTGGGATTTATTATGGCCACAGCACCTGTTTCTGCTGAGCAACCGACGAATGCATCGACCACAAACGGTCATGCAAATTACCGTTTTGCGTTAACCTCTCTAACCTCATTATTTTTTATGTGGGGTTTTATTACCTGCTTAAACGATATCTTGATACCGCATTTGAAAGGCATCTTTGATCTGACTTATGCGCAAGCTATGTTGATTCAATTTTGTTTCTTTGGTGCGTATTTTATTGTCTCATTACCTGCGGGTGTACTGGTTAAAAAACTGGGCTATCAATACGGTATTGTCAGCGGTCTGATCATCGCTGCGATGGGGTGTTTGTTATTTTATCCTGCGGCATCAATGCACAGCTATCCGGTATTCTTGTTCGCGTTATTTGTACTGGCAGCAGGTATTACCGTGCTGCAAGTCTCAGCTAATCCATATGTGAGTTGTTTGGGCAAACCTGAAACCGCGTCGTCTCGTCTTACTTTAACCCAAGCGTTTAATTCATTGGGTACCACGGTTGCGCCTTTCTTCGGTGCCTACCTTATTCTTAACGAAACCGCTGAAGCTATGGTCAATGCACAACAACAAGCCGAAGCAGTGCAAATGCCATATGTTCTACTTGCCGCTATGCTGCTTATTTTGGCGGCGATTTTCGCGAAATTGAAATTACCTCATATCGAACACCAACAAGCACAGGAAAGCTCTTCGAGCAGTATGGGCAGTGCTTGGCAATATTCACACTTGGTGTTAGGTGCGGTTGGTATCTTTGTTTACGTTGGTGCCGAAGTGGCCATCGGCAGTTTCCTTGTTAACTATTTTCATGAGTTACAAATACCTGGTTTAGAGACAGAAGCACAAGCGGCAAAATATATTGCCTATTACTGGGGCGGCGCCATGGTTGGTCGTTTCATCGGCGGTCTGGCGATGCAAAAAATAGCGGCCGGTAAAGCGCTTGCTTTTAATGCGGTCGCTGCCATTTTGCTGATTGCCATCACTATGGTGAGCGATGGGCAACTGGCGATGTGGTCTATTTTATTGGTCGGCTTATGTAACTCAATCATGTTTCCAACCATTTTCTCGCTAGCGGTTACCGGACTTGGTCGTCACACATCTCAAGGTTCTGGGGTGTTGTGTTTGGCCATTGTTGGTGGTGCGATTATTCCGTTAGCACAAGGTTTGTTAGCCGATATGCTCGGCGTACAAACGTCATTTTTCTTACCGATTATCTGTTATGCGTTTATCGTGTTTTATGGTCTGGTCGGTTCAAAACCTAAATTAAAGCAAGCGTAATGAATACGTATAAAAGGGATGCTATGAATTTTAAGCTTAAAAAAATTGCCCTAGGACTGGCGACGAGTTTGCTCGCCCTCGGGTGCAGTGAGACGACTAATGACAGAGCCTATATGGCTGCGCAAGCGCCGCAAGATGCGTCTGCCGTATGGCCTAAGTTAGATATTGCCGTAAAACCAGATCAAGCTGTTGAAGAACGTGTTAACGAGATCTTGGCAGGTATGACTTTACAGCACAAAGTTGCGCAGATGATTCAACCTGAAATTCGAGATATCAGTGTTGCAGATATGCGCAAATACGGTTTTGGTTCATACCTTAACGGTGGCGGGGCGTTTCCAGATAACAATAAGCATGCAACACCACAAGATTGGATAAAACTTGCCGAAGATATGTATCAAGCGGCCATTGATGACTCGCAAGATGGTTCAACCATTCCAACCATGTGGGGCACTGATGCTGTGCATGGTCATAATAATGTCATTGGCGCCACCTTGTTCCCACATAACATCGGTTTAGGGGCAGCGAATAACCCCGCGCTTATCGAGCAAATCGCTGCCATAACGGCAAAGGAAGTTATGGTCACCGGCATTGATTGGGTGTTTGCACCGACCGTCGCCGTGGTTCGTGATGACCGTTGGGGACGAACCTATGAAGGCTACTCCGAAGATCCTCAAATAGTTGGTGAGTATTCAGCCGCTATCGTTAAGGGTTTACAAGGCAGTGCTGATGGAGATTTTCTGTCTGATCAACGTGTTATTAGTACAGTTAAGCACTTTTTAGGTGATGGCGGTACTGAGAAAGGCGATGATCAGGGCGATAATTTGGCGTCTGAACAACAACTGTTCGATATTCATGCACAAGGTTATGTTGGTGGTTTAAGCGCAGGTTCACAATCGGTTATGGCATCATTTAATTCGTGGCATGGCAAAAAAAATCACGGCAATAAATACCTTTTGACTGACGTGTTAAAAGAGCAGATGGGTTTTGATGGCTTTGTTGTTGGTGATTGGAACGGTCACGGACAAGTGCAAGGTTGTAGCAATGAAAGTTGCCCGCAAGCTGTAAATGCTGGTTTGGATATCTTCATGGTACCGACGGATGCGTGGAAACCATTGTATGAAAATACCATCGCCCAAGTTGAAGCGGGTGACATACCAATGGCCAGAATTGACGATGCGGTTAAGCGTATTTTGCGAGTCAAAGTGCGTGCTGGTTTGTTTGATAAACCAAGTCCTGCGAAACGTCCATTCTCTGGCAAAACTGAGTTGATTGGTGCCAAAGAGCATAGAGACGTTGCACGTCAAGCGGTGCGTGAGTCTTTAGTGTTATTGAAGAACAATGATGGTCTATTGCCTCTATCGCCAAACCAACACGTATTGGTAGCAGGTGATGCGGCAGACAACATTGGCAAACAGTCCGGTGGCTGGACCATTACGTGGCAAGGCACCAATAATTCCAATGAAGAATTTCCTGGTGGTAGCTCGATCTATGATGGTATATCTGAGCATGTTACTGCTGCAGGCGGTAAGGTATCGTTATCCGTTGATGGCAGTTTTGAAGAAAAGCCTGATGTAGCGATCGTGGTATTTGGTGAAGAGCCATATGCTGAAGGTCATGGCGATCGCAACAATCTTGATTATCAAAGTGGTGAAAAAACCGATTTAGCCTTATTAAAATCTTTGCAAGAGCAGGGCATTCCCGTTGTGTCTGTGTTTATCAGTGGTCGCCCATTGTGGGTTAACGCCGAACTCAATGCCTCGGATGCTTTTGTTGCTGCTTGGTTACCTGGTTCAGAAGGTAACGGTGTTGCTGAAGTATTGATGACCGATGCAGATGGTAATGTGCAGTACGATTTTGTCGGAAAATTATCTTACAGCTGGCCAAAAAGTCCTGAGCAAGCCGTGGTAAATAAAGGTGATACGATTTACGAACCGCTACTGCCATATGGTTTTGGCTTAACCTATCAAGACAAATCGACGTTGGCGAATAACTTGGATGAAACGGTAACCTTTGATGCTGAAACGTTGCAAAATCGCAAAATTTTTAGTGGCCAATTGCATAAGCCTTGGTTGATGTTTTTGCAATCTGGTGAGCAATCAATTGATGTTGAATCAAACGCCCATCAAGTCGGCGCAGTAAGTTATCGTACTATTGATAAGTCAGTTCAAGAGGACGCCTTGAAAATCACCTTAGATGGCAGTGAAAATGCCGGCTTGCGTATTACGAGCGAAAGTAATTTTAGAGAAGATTTACGGCCGCAAATGGTGCTTGAGTCGGCCTTATCATTTAACGTCAACGTATTACAGTCGCCAACTGCACCTGTGATGTTGTCGATGATTTGTGAAGTCGGTCTTAATGAAGCGTGTACAGCGGATCTGGATATCACTGAGATGATTGCCAAACTGGAACCAAATAGTTGGCAAAATGTTTCTATCGACCTTAATTGCTTTAAGCAACAAGGTATGAGCTTTGCAGACTTAAATACACCATTTCAGTTAACTTCAAAAGGTAAAGCAGAGTTTGGCATTGCCGATATCGAGTTAGTGCCGCACTTGGCAAAACATGCAACGATAAGTTGTCAGTAATTTTACTAACGTGAACTTACTTAAAATCCCAGACCTAGGTTTGGGATTTTTTTTGTCTACTGAGCTTGGTTAGATTGTTGAGTGATTGATATCTTGTGTCGCTCTAGCCGCTTCAAAACATCGAAGGTTGTATATTTGTGACGCACTGATTGTGCTAATGCAAATGGCTTCATGGACGAAGGTTGTATATTTGTGACGCACAGGATGTGCTAATGCAAATGGCTTCATGGATGAAGGTTGTATATTTGTGACGCACAGGATGTGCTAATGCAAATGGCTTCATGGACGAAGGTTGTATATTTGTGACGCACAGGATGTGCTAATGCAAATGGCTTCATGGACGAAGGTTGTATATTTGTGACGCACAGGATGTGCTAATGCAAATGGCTTCATGGATGAAGGTTGTATATTTGTGACGCACAGGATGTGCTAATGCAAATGGCTTCATGGACGAAGGTTGTATATTTGCGACGGTGCTATTTCTCTACTTTGTGAACACTGCTATTGCTTCAAATCTGCCGCTTAAAGCAGCGGCTTAACCGCTGCTTTCAGATATGAGCTTGCCAGATATTTTGTCAGTTGCCTTTACCGATTGTCGATATTTCGATGGTGTCATGCCTTCAAACTTTTTAAAGAAGGTATAAAACACGGACTTACTATTAAAGCCCACATCCAAATAAATATCGGTAATTGTGGTATCTTTATGGAGCGGCGAGATCAGCATTTTCTTGGCTTCTTCTATGCGGTATTTATTGATAAATTCATAGAAGTTAATACCGTAATGACGATTTATCAGCATCGATAAATCACGAGGGATGATATTCAGAGTTTCCGCCAATTTATCTAGCGTGATATCTGGATCCATATAGGCCTTGCTCGCTAACATTGCCTTTTCTATTTCATTGGCTTTTTCTGGATTAAAGAAAGGGTCTTCGACCGGTTTGTTGGTCGGTTCTTTATTGCTCACCTTCTTAAACGTTATAAAGTGGCGAACCGCCAAAAACACTAATAAGTTTACTAGAATAAATGACGCATAATTGCCGGTAAGGCCTATATAAAAATAGACACCGTCACCTAGAGTAAAAAAGAAACTAAGTACTTTAACCGCCGATAACACGGCTTCGGCAAGCATCACCGTCATAAAACCAATGACTAGACTCGTTAGCCAATGGATATGGCCGCTTTCGATATTTGATTGGGTGTCCTGTAAACGGCTGCTGTATTTGCTAATCAAGACAAAGCAAGAGATGACATAGATAACTCGAACAATTTTACTGAACAGGTCGACACCAACAAAGCCACCACTGTATACAAACGATTCGGTCAGCAACATTTGCATACGCACGTTTTCACTGTAAGAGAAATACGTACTCGACATAAACACCACGTAAACAAGCAACGGAACAAGGTGGATAAGGTCTTTTTTCTTAAGGGTAAAATCTTTATAAATTAATGATTTAATGCACAAATATAACAGAGCGCCATCCAAAAAATACGCCAGTTGTGGAATAAAATATAAATGTGGCCATTGGGATCGTACCTGAAGCTTAAATTCAGCTCCCCACATCATTAATTCATTAATCGGGATCAACGCATGAGCAAGCAAAAAGGCAATAAGAAACCACGTACTTTTTAAACGACTGGTATTTGTAACATACAACAACGCACCAAAAAACAAACATTGGATCGCGGTCATGATCAGGATTACGTCATGAAAATTGAACAATACAGTCTGGAATTCAAACGGCTTCATCTTTTCCCTTGTTCAAGGCAGATTTTATAATTATTAACGTTGAGCATATCATGCTAAATCTTTGTTGCAATGCATTTTATCTAATGTAAATGGTAGCGCTTTCAATACTTCGTTAAATTGGTCATAAAACGTCGCTGTATTTAGCTGAAAATCTACAATTATGCTGTTTTTAGTAAGGTTATTTCGTTAGTGGATTTTTTTATTTTTATCGACTTGCTAATGCTTATTTTGAATACCTCTTTTACACCTTTTCTACATGCCTTGAAATCCTTACTTCGCTTCAATGATTCGCCAATAGTTTGTATTAATTAGCTTTATTCGAACTTAGAACCTTGGTTAATTTGCTGTTTGAGTAATGCAGGCGGACGACAGTTTCTTATCAACACGGTTAATTAAATAGTTATCAAGGGATAAACGTCTTTTGATTGTCATCTATTGACGGTAACAACAAGGATTTAATTGGTAAGGAATTCAAAAGCGGTAGATGGCTGAAAAATAACTAAAAATAATAATGGGGTTTATGAAACATGAACAAAAGCTCATCTATAAAAACAACAAATAAAAGGTTAACTATCGCAGCGGCGCTGACTATGGCCGCTATGATTAGTGGCGACGCCTTTGCCGCCCGTGATCGTGTCCATATCGATACATCACTTGGTTATAATGTCATCCTATCCGATCAAAACACCACTTTGCGTGGAGTTAGTGTGTCATTAGATGGTGGTGATCCGTACGGTTCAATCGAACCTATTCTGCCGTCGCAAGAATCGTTAAATAAATTAGCCACCGAATACGGTTATAACTTGTTGCACGTTTACCTTGAAGGTGATGCTGCACAAAATCCAGATCCGGTAGGTATAAATGAAGAGTTGGCGGATATTCTCGTCGCTCGTACCGCTTCCGCTAATCTATACCTGATGATTACTATTGCCAACAATGGTGAAAATGGCGCGATTCATTCAATGCAAAAGACATTAGACTTTTGGAGTTTATATGGCGCCAAATACGCCAATGAAACTCATGTTTTGTTTGAAGCGCATAACGAACCGGTTGCCGGGCAAAACCATGCTTGGTCTGATGCTGATTGGGACAAGCAAGTCGAAATGTACAACCACATTCGTGCTTTAGCACCAGATACCATGATCTTCCTTGGTAGCTTCATGTCGTTTAATGGTGCATCTTCGGCGATGTACGGTGCCGATTACATAAAAGCGGGCACTGGCGATGCTAACATCTGGGAAAATGCCGCATTTGCATGGCATGGCTACTGGGATTTACCTGGTATCGAATCGACCATTAACCCTATTCAAGATGCTGGTACCGATTACCCAGGTTTATTGTGTACCGAATTTTGGCCTGGTGACACTGAAAACGGCTATAACGCCGCGTTTGAATCGCACCACATGGGTTGGGCGCAATTCCAATACCTAAATGCACAAGATTTAGATCTGGATAACATCAAGAGTAAAATTGATAACGCTGGTACGGTTTGGAAACCTGACTCACCACTTGCTAATTGGCCGACTGCCGGTGACCCAGCCATCCCGGCAATGGGCACAAAACTTGGTATTTACAGTCATATTGATGGTCAATTTATTACTCATGATGGTACTAACTTGCAAGCTAATGCCGCTGCATATGGTGCTGGTGCGAATGACTCGTTCACCATTGTTGATGCTGGTAATGGTCGCGTTGCTTTGCAAACCGATGCTGGTAACTATTTGAGTGCGACCGGCGATGGCAATCCATTGACTGTGACCGCTGCGACGATTGGCGTTACCGAAATGTGGGAATGGCTACAACTGTGTCCTGAGCAAGATGTCGATGCCATGACATTACGCCCATGGGGCGGAGATGGTCACTTAATTGGTAAAGTAACACGTGGTAAAGACGCGGGTAAGTTATCGGCAAATGCCGATGATGCTTCCTATGATGGTATTGCTGAATTAGGTTTTGTCACCTCAGCAACGGCATCAGCACCTGCCGGTTGTGAAGCGCCTCTACCACCAGCGGCGGGACCATTTTATGGCGCGCCTATGCCAGTACCAACCGACCCATCGCAAGCACACCCATTCAATAGTTCTGCCCCTGGCAATGTGATTTATGCTTCTGACTTTGACCATGGTGGTGAAGGTGTTGCGTATCATGATATTGATGATGAAAACTGGGGTGGTGCTTACCGTTGGGACGTAGGTGTTGATATTGAAGCGTCAAATGGTTTCACTAATGTTGGCTGGATCGATCCAGGTGAATGGTTGAATTACACCATTGATGTGCAAGCCGCAGGTGATTATGTTCTAACCATGAGCGTGGCGTCTGCACAAAATGATGGTCAATTCCATATTGAAATGGACGGTGTAGACGTTACCGGTCCTGTGATCACACCTAACACAGGTGCTTGGAATAGCTATCAAGACATGCAAGTAACGGTCAGTCTAAATGCTGGTGTGCAAGAATTTAGGATGGTTAGTGCCGGCGGTTTTAACTTGATTAGCTTTGATTTACAACCTGGTACGGTAACACCGCCAACTGAAGGTACAGAGTCATCAGTGAACAACATTACCATGACATCGAGCAGCGGTAATGGTGGTCGAGTGACAGCGTATGCAACGGTAACCGTGGTTGATGATCAAGGCACGCCTCTAGAAGGTATCACCGTATCTGGTGATTGGAGTGGTTTATCTAACTCTTCAGCGTCGGCGATAACCAATTCGTCTGGTCAAGTAAGCTTTAGCTCAAGCACCGTGCGCAATCCAAGTGGTACGTTTACCTTCACGGTAACCGATATTACCGGTGGTTTGCCATACAATGCGGCAAGCAATACTGAAACATCGGATTCACTTAGCTTTTAATGGGTATTATTAGCTAACCTGCAAAGGCTGTGTAATGGGTTCATTGCACAGCCTTTTTATTTTAGGCTAGGCAAGCTGTTAAAAGCATGCATTCGCCGTAACAAAATACCCTACCTCGCAGCAGAACAAGCAGAATTTGCTATTTTTATTAGAGCAGTAAATTAAACTTAATAATCCAGTTAATGAAATGGAGTTTTTTCGTGCTTGGCAATTCTCGTCGCTTTATTGTTTTCATATTTGTTTGCTTACCTTTTTTTGCATTCGCTCAAGAGTCGTTGCCAGCGGATGCTGAGGACACTAAAAGCGCCGCGAAACAACTTAAACAAACTCTGTCAGAAATAGCCGATTATCGTGAGTTGATTGAACAAATTGAATCGGAACAAAAAGATGCGTTTGGTTTTGAAAAACGCGCACTGGGTAAGCAACGCCTGAATACCTTGACGCGTTATCGCAATCTATTGCAGCAATATATAGAAGATATCACGGCATTAGAGGAGCAGGCGTTTGTTAAAAAACACCAAGAGAAAGCGATAAATCTAGTTGAAAAAGCATTGCAGGAAATATACGACGATTTGGCGGTTAGCGATAAAGCCGTCGGTGATTTAGAGCAAAGCATTGCCGATGCTCTCAAGAATATATTCAGTCTCAATGAAGCCCCAGCCAAAGATCGCGTTGCGCAAATGCTATGGAAACTTAATCTCATTCGCCGTTATCAAGAGGATGTGTTTCATGCTTTGGTGTACCTATCTCGAAGCGCCGAATCGTTGGGGCTAAACGCCGATAAATCGCTGGCTTTAGCGGAACAGCGAGTGCGTAAACAAGCGGATACCTTATCGGGTTTTATTGGTTTAAATGAAGACAAATTATTACAGCTAGAAAAGAAAAAAGCGGTAGTGCGCACCGAGTCTGATACCGGTAAAGCTCTTATTTCTCAGTCGGCATTAGTCAATTTAGAAATACAGGAATACGCTAATCGTTTGCAGCATATGGTGACGTTGCTAAACGAGTTGGGTTTATCGACCGCCTTGTACAAGAAAACCGTCATTCAGGCCCGTGACAGTTTAAGTAAAGAAGTGCTTGATGGTCAGGTGTTTTCACATTTGGTGACCGAATGGTGGCTTGATTTCAAAAAATGGATGCGCCGACAAGCGCCGAGTTTAATTGGCAGCGCGATTACCTTAATTGGTATTTTTGTGGTCGCTTATTTGCTGTCGAAATTGGTACGCCGTATTGTCAGTATCAGTTTGCATCGCAGTCGCCCGGATATGTCTGAATTGGCGCGTAGCTTTTTAATTGTCAGTTCTGGACGGTTAATTATATTACTCGGTATCATCTATGCGCTGGCGCAACTCGGTGTGCAAATAGGGCCACTATTAGCCGGTTTAGGTATTATGGGGTTTGTTATAGGTTTCGCTCTGCAAGAAACCTTAGCCAATTTCGCGTCGGGTTTGATGATACTTATTTATCGTCCCTATGATGTTGGCGATAAAATTCGCGTTGCCGGTCTTGAAGGGCGGGTGAAAGAAATGACCTTAGTGACAACGACCATTTTTACTTCCGCAAACCATCATTTAACGGTGCCTAATAACACCATTTGGAAAGATATAATTCAAAACATCACCTCACAACCGCATGTGCGTATGGACTTGTTTTTTACCGCGCCATTTGCATCGGATTCAAAAGCGATACTTAGCGCCATTGACGATGAATTGAATCAAAATAAGGTGGTTGAACAAGACCGCGATAAGCATGCCCGAGTGTATGAGCTTGGCGAGTCTGAAGTTAAATATATCGCGCGTTTTTGGGTAAGTTCGGATGATATTGATGAAGCAAAGTGGTCTATATCTGAGGCGGTGAAACAACGCTTTGATAATATTGGTATTGGTAAAGACAGCTAGTACTCGTGACTCTCAAGCAAATCCGACATGACCGTTGCGGCTAAATAATTTCTCGAAAGCACTTTAGATACTGGTTTTACAGGCAAGTTAGCCGCTACAATGCAATCGTTAGTAGCCATAAATGCTAACCACTGACGCTAATAAAAATTCAAAATGTAGTACGAGAAATCAATATGAACCCATCCATTGTTTGGAGTGTTTCTGGTAGCGATCCTACCGGTGGTGCTGGTATTCAAGCTGATCTAAAAACCATGCATAACCTCGGTAGTGAGGCATGCACCATCATCACCGCTGTTACGGCGCAAAATTCGCAAGCGGTTGCGAGTATAAATCCGGTTAGCGATGCTATTTTACTGGCCCAGTTTGCCGCCTTGGCTGCTGATAAAACCGCTCAGGTTATTAAGATAGGTATGCTTGCCAATCCACAACAGGTGGAATTAGTCGCTAACCAAATCAATCAGTTTAAGCAGACATGGGATAGCGCACCTCGAGTGGTTTACGATCCCATCGCAATCTCAGTTAGCGGTGACGACTTAACCGAAGATGACATTGTACCAGCGATTAAAAAATGGTTATTGCCATTGGTAGATGTGGTCACACCCAACAACCAAGAGCTGCAAAAACTAACCGGCGTGTATGTATTCAGCTGGGATTGTATGCGCACTGCCGCCAACAGTTTGCTTGATCTTGGCGTTGGTGCGGTGATCATTAAAGGCGGGCATATTGATATCGATCTTGAGAAAGCTGTCGATTATTGTACCGACGGGGAACATCATTATTGGTTGGCAAGCGACCGCATCGAAACGTCACGCAGCCATGGCGTTGGTTGTACCTTTGCCAGTGCTATTGCCACATTGTTAGCACAAGACTACTTGTTGCGAGATGCCTTTACCATAGCAAAAGCCTACGTCAATCAAGGCTTAAAAGCGCAATGCCACGTTAACAAACAGCACGATAATGGCGGCCCGATATGGCAGGGCACATGGCCAAATAAAGCCACGGATTTCCCGCAAGTTTTGGTATCAGGCTCAGAGCTTGCTGATGAGCTCGATTGGCATCATGAATTTGCCGACAATAACACACATTACGCCACTGGATTTACCACCTTAAGCAGTGAACAACTTGCATTGTATCCACATGTTGACTGCTTAGAATGGTGTGAGCGCTTGCTAAAAATGGGTATAAAGACCATTCGCTATCACGCCAATAATGCCGACGAGCAAGAACGAGAAGATGCGCTGATTGCGGCGTTAGCGCTGGCGCAACAATATCAAGCTAATATGTTTATAGATGATCACTGGCAACTGGCAATAAAGCATCACGCCTATGGTGTACACCTTAAGGTCAGCGATTTAGATAACCTTGATCTTGCTGCCATACAAGAGGCTGGCTTATGTTTAGGGCTAAGTGGCAAGGGCTATTATGACCTTCTGCAAGCACAGCAATACCAGCCATCTTATTTGCTTTTAGACGAGATGTTTAATAAAGAAATCAATGATATAACTAATATCGATGCAGAGCTGAAAAGATTACGCGAATTGGTTACACTCAATAATGATGCGCAGCAAATTACCTTGGTAGCCATGTTACAGGCGCAAGTCGGCGTCAGTGCAAAAAGCACCGCGAATATTACTGAGTTAGGCGTTAATGCTATCGCGGTTGCAGCGACACTTCGCGAAGCAGATCAGCCTGAGCACGTTATAGAACAATTGCAGCGGATACTAGGTCGTCATATCTAGCATGGACAGATAGAGTAGATAACAAGTGAGTCCAAAATGAGCTTAACTGATAAAGAGTATATGCGTTATAGCCGTCATATCATGGTGGATGAGATAGGTGAAGCTGGTCAGCTTGCCTTTAAAAACGCGCATGTACTCATTGTTGGCATGGGCGGCTTGGGTTGTCCTGCCAGTCAATATCTGGCAACCGCAGGTATTGGTCAATTAACCTTGATTGACCATGACGATATTGAGATCACCAATCTGCAGCGACAGATACTGTACAGTGATTTTGATTTGGGTGAAGCTAAGGTAGAGGTCGCGCAACAGCAGCTAGAAAGCCTCAATCCACATTGCCAAATCAATACCTTAAAGGAATCAATTTTTGATGTTGATTTAACCACCATTTTGGCTGGCGTTGATGTTGTATTGGATTGTACCGATAGCGCGAAAACTCGACAATACATCAACGCTTGTAGCGTTAAAGCTAAGGTTAAATTAGTCAGTGCGGCGGCAATTCGAGGTTCAGGACAACTCACCAGTTTTGATTTTAGTCTTGCTAAATCGCCTTGCTACCATTGTTTGCATCCTGATCTTGATGAACAACAACTTAACTGCGCTACTATGGGGGTCATGGGGCCGCTGTTAGGGGTAATGGGCAGCATGCAAGCGATTGAAACATTACGTTTGTTACTCGGCAAACAAGACAATATTGGTCGATTATTGTTATTTGATGCCTTTACCATGCAGTTTCAGCAGTTTAGCTTACCCAAAAAAGATAATTGCCCGGTGTGTGGTTAAGGGCTAGGTAATATATCGACGTCGAGTGGTGCCAAAACGCTGTGGATTCAAATGCCAAATTCAATACATACTAAATGTTATCGTAGTTAGATGAGAAAGTGATGAAACGCTCGAGTAAGTTATTAATTAAATTCGCAGTATTTGCCGGGCTATGGTTGGTTTTATGGCTCGCTAGTGACCCTCTCATCAAGCATTTCGCTAATCGCCAATTGGCCGATATGAATGCATCTATTGATTATAAATCGGCTCGTATATCACCATTTGATTTGTCACTGACAGTCGAAGAATTACAGCTCGATTATAAAAACCAAATCATGCTAAGCGTTGAGCAATTGAGTGTTGATTTAAATTCACATGCATTGACCGATAAAGAGCTGCACTTCGATCATCTACATATTGGTTCGTTCTATTTTGATAACCCGAAATTTCTTGAGTTGCTTGAGCAACGGACCAATGACCAAGACAGCGGTGACAATTCGGAACAATCATCATTACCTTTATTGGTTATTGATGATGTCAGCGCCTCAGGTAAGCTATTGTTTTCCGATGATAAAAAACCCGTTACTATCAATGATTTTGGCGCCAATGATGTGTCATATGGTGAGCAAGGCTATAAAGCCAAACTCAGCGCCGTACTAAACTATATGCAGAATAGCTTATCTGTGGCTGGCGCCCTTAACAGTGACAATGATCAGATCAAAATCAATCTGAAAAAGCTTAAAGGTCAATTAAATGTTGCCGACCTCAATGAGTTTAGTGAAATTAATTTGCCGTTAATTCAAGGCCATATTGATTTTGATGCAACGGCCAATGTGTCATATTCGCAACAAGGTTTAAGCATTGCTAGCGGACAAAGTGATTTACGCATTAGCGATGGCTTATTAAAGGCTGCTACAGGCGCTGATAGCAGTGAATTGGAAATAAGCTTTGAGCAATTTCAACTTGACCTCAGTAACAGTCAGTTTGAGATGAAAAGTGATGCATTGAGCGCAACCAAAATCGATATTGAGCAAACGGACGTGGTCATCAAAAATGGTTTGGTTAGTGGAGTGCTGCGTTCAGATAATGCCGATTCGCAAATTAAATTTAGTAAAATCCAGCTAACAGCGACAGAGAGCCAGGTTAGCCTAGATCAGCAAAACCAGCCATTACAGCTCGATACAACAGTGAATATCGACAGCGAACGTCTCGATTGGCATCAACTTGCGTTAAATAATGAACCGAAAGCCTTGGTATTGCATCTTGATGCGGCAACATTGCTTGGCATTGATATAAGTCAGACCGAAAATTCTCAATCGCCGACAGTGGCGATGGATAAAATGACCTTACAAACAGGGATTTTCTCACAGGTTTTTGCGATGCCATTGATCGAGCTGAACAAAGACAAGACCATAGAACCCTTACTTGAGTTTAACCAATTGTCATTAGACAAATTCAGTTTAGCAAATGATGAGCTGGTCATTGGTGGCATAGATATTGATGCCAAACACGTCATTTTTTATAAGAATAAAGACAATGCCATCGCCAACTTTGTCGACCTATTTGCCAGTGACGAAGAGCAAGCTGCAGCGGGCGATGTCCCGGATGAAGACGGCCAACAGGCAAATAACGCAGCTAAACAAAAACCGACAGCAAACGCAGCACAAGAGCATGACGTATCGATACATGTTGATCGCTTTAACCTTACCGGTGAGCCAGTGATAACCTTGTACGATCATTCATTGTCGGAGACATTTGAACAACATGTCACCATTGAGCAATTAAGCCTAAGCAATGTTGACAGAGCCAGCGATGAAAGCGATAGCGAAAAAGCTAAATTTAGTCTTAAAGGTCGCATTGGTAAACGCGCACGTATCGATATTGACGGTGCCTTGTATCCATTTGCGGATGAGCGTGATTTAGAAGCAAAAGGCCAACTTAAAGCCATCGATTTGAAGCGATATACGCCTTATGTTGTCGATGCTACGGGGTATGCAATTAAGCAAGGTTTGCTCTATGCAGATTTTCAATTTGCCATTAATAACGACGTTATAAAAGGCGATGTCGACACCCGTATTAATGGCATTGAAATCAGTGAATTGCAAAACAACAAACAATCGGGCTCGGTATCGACAATGCCCATCAATGTGGTTATTTCGCAATTGAGCGATGAACACGGCAATGTAAATGTTGACGTACCCCTGGCAGGGCGCATTGATGATCCAAACTTTGGTTTGAGTGGCTTTATTTCATTGGTGACCACGAAAGCGATTAAAGAGGGGGCGAAAACCTATCTTTTGCAAGCGTTAGTGCCCTACGCCAGTGTGGTCAATGTTGCCATGCTCGCATCCGGCAGCCTATTTAAAGTATCGGTCAATGACTTGCCCTATGAAACAGGACAGACAGAATTGCGGCCAACACAAAATGAGTTTATCCAGCCTTTAGCCGAGCTAATGCAAAGTAAAGAAGAGCTGCACCTAACCATTTGTCCTGTTGTGATTGGTAACTCTGAAGACAAAGCGCAAGCGAGAGAATTGCGCAAAGTAGGCCAACTTCGTGGTGAATTATTTATTGACGCGATGATTGAACAATATCAAATTTCAGATGAGCGATTGATACCGTGTCGTACAAAAATCGTTGAAAAAGGCGTGGTTGGACTGACGTTTAAGTTTAATTAACAGGGTACAAATATACTTTAATCAGTATATTAAAATGCGGTGCGAATTGAGATAAACGGTTGCTTGCAGATTTTAAAGTAGCTATTGTCGCGGTTACTTGTGTGAAAACGCCAGGTTTCTTTGATGAATATGGATGTCTGCGGTATAGACCACGGTATTGTAAAACAATAATGAATAGCCAAGTAATTCTATGCCTTCTTCAAAACTATTTTTGACCTGTCGCACGTAATTATCACCCATTAATTCTTGCCATAAATCTCCCATGCCAAATAGCCTAGAAAAAACCAGAATGATCACCAGCGCAGTACAAAAGCTGTAAAAACAATTATGATTTATCAAATTCGTCAGCGCTTTGATATTGTCTTGCTTTGCTTGCCAAGCATAGGCTATAGACCCTAAGGCAACGAATAGAACGATATAAAACCAGAAACCATGACGAATTAATTGATCAAAATAAGCATCTAATTCACGAATTAACATGCATGCGAAAAAGCCAGCAAGCAGCACATGAAAATGTCGATGTTGTTGGGTAAATAAGGAGATAGAAAGAAAGCAACAAATCACAAGTAACAGCAATGTTTGTTGTGTTATTTCAGTCAATGAGTCTTCATTAATATTCGAACCAAACAGCATAATATCGACACGTATTATCATCGCGACGATAAACACCACCATAACCTGTATTAAGGTGTGGAATATGCCGCGCTTGATTATGCTTTGTTTGGAGTCTTTAGAAGATGAGCTCAACATACCTGTTCAACTTATTTCAGCGAAAATCTCTATGTCAGTTGCAAATAGTTTAGATGGTTTAGCTCAAATCGCGAATAGCGAGGGCTGAAGTCCGCACGCTAGCGATGCTCAACGATGGCATTTGTAGCCCTGAGACAGCGGGGTTTTGCTCAGATTACAGCTAACCATTTGTGCTGTTGTAATGACTCAATCTACCGACTTTTAAGTTTAATGCGTCACTAAGCAGAATATCATGTGTACTCAATAGTTTACGGTGCGTTGCTAGATCAAGCAAAGCAATGGCGTTAAGTGGCGTTACTGTGATCCAGTTTATCCAACATCTTGGCCAATAATATTTTTTCTTCGGCGCTAAATTCTTGCAGTGCCAATTGCTGATGTTGGTAGGCTAACGGCACCAATTCATCATACAATTGTTTGCCTTTTTGCGTTAATTGCAAGTAAAACAAACGGTTATCAAGTTCGCTAGATATCTTTTTAACTGTATGTTTTTCAATGAGTTTTTTCACTGTTCTCGACACTGCAACTTTATCCATGGCAATTGTTTGGGTGATCTCCACCGCACTTGCTTGGCGCTTTTCTCCAAGCACTGCGATTACTCGCCACTCACTAACACTAATGCCAAATTGGCTTTGATATTTATTGGCCAAAGACTGGGAAATTCGATTGGCTAAGGTCGCTAATCGATAGGGCAAAAAATCCTGTAAAGATATGGTGCCATTGTCGGAATCAAACATATTGTAACTCGGTTTGAGCAAAGCTCTGTTAACGATTAAAATAGTTTCAATTGAAACTAATAATAGAATAATACGATATTGTCGCACTTACCAGAGCGCAGACGATATTCCAAACAAGAGATGGAGAGTTAGCATGGCTGATTTATTTGAAAACCCAATGGGCTTAGATGGTTTTGAATTTGTAGAATTCACCGCACCAGAAAAAGGTATTTTAGAACCAGTATTTCACAGCATGGGTTTTACTCACGTAGCTAATCATAAATCAAAAGACGTCCAGTTATGGCGTCAAGGCGATATCAACTTTATCGCTAACTACGAAAAGAAAAGTCACGCCGACTATTACGCACAAGAACATGGTCCGTCAGCATGTGGTTTAGCGTTTCGCGTTAAAAATGCCGCGTTTGCATACGAGAATTGTTTGAAAAAAGGTGCTCAACCCGTTCATGTTGAAACCGGTCCTATGGAATTGCGTTTACCTGCAATCAAAGGTATCGGCGGAGCAACGTTATATTTAGTTGACCGTTATCAAGGTACCAATACCATTTATGACATCGACTTTGACTGGATTGAAGGTGTTGACCGTCATCCTGAAGGTTGTGGTTTCCACACCTTAGATCACCTAACTCATAACGTATACCGTGGCCGCATGGACTACTGGGCGAGCTACTACGAAGACTTATTTAACTTCCGTGAAATTCGTTACTTCGATATCAAAGGTGAGTACACCGGTCTTTTATCAAAAGCAATGACAGCACCAGATGGTAAAATTCGTATCCCTCTAAACGAAGAAGCTGCCGGTGGCGGTGGTCAAATCGAAGAGTTCCTAATGAAGTACAACGGTGAAGGTATCCAGCATATTGCTTTTGCATGTGACGACATTATTGCTTGTTGGGATCGTCTAAAAGCACAAGGTATTAAGTTTATGACGGCGCCACCGTCGACTTACTACGCAATGCTTGAAGAACGTTTACCAGGTCACGGCGAGCCAGTAGAAGAATTGCAAACTCGTGGTATTTTGCTTGATGGCACAACCAATGGTGAAAAGCCTCGTCTATTACTACAAATCTTCTCTGATACCGTATTGGGCCCAGTATTCTTCGAATTCATCCAACGTAAAGAAGACGATGGTTTCGGTGAAGGTAACTTTAAAGCGCTATTTGAATCTATCGAACGTGATCAGTTAGAGCGTGGCGTAATCGGCGACAAAGAAACGGCTTAAGAGGTATTTATGGCTATCAAGCGTATTCATCATGTAGCTTATCGTTGTAACGATGCTAAAGAAACGGTAGCATTCTACCGCGATTTACTGGGTATGGATTTTCAATTGGCTATCGCTGAGAACGAAGTTCCATCAACCAAAGCACCAGATCCATATATGCACGTATTTTTGGATGCTGGCATGGGCAATGTCTTGGCGTTTTTTGAATTACCAAATTCGCCAAAAATGGACCGTGACCAGAATACGCCTGAATGGGTGCAGCATATTGCCTTTGAAGTAGAATCTATGGATGAGTTGCTAGAGCAAAAAGCCAAGCTTGAACAAGCTGGTTTGGATGTACTAGGACCAGTAAACCATACTATTTTTGAATCGATATACTTTTTTGATCCAAACGGTCATCGTATTGAGCTTGCCGCACAAACGGCGAAGCCGGGTATGTTAGCAGAATTAAAGCGTGTATCTGTCGATATGCTAGATGAGTGGGCTGAAACTAAGCGCGCACCTCAGCATGCAGCATGGTTGCACAGTGGCGAAGATTTTCCAGGTGAGAAATAATGAAATTAGCAAGTCTTAAAGCAGGTCGCGATGGCGCCCTAGTCGTGGTAAACACCGCACTTACAAAAATGGTTTCAGCTGAAGCGATTGCACCTACGATGCAATTTGCTATCGATAACTGGGCGGATGTTGAAGCTAAACTTGAAGCCTTATTCACACAGCTTGAAAACGGTGACGTTGAAGGCCAAACCTTTGAGCAAAGCGACTGTGAATCTCCGCTTCCACGTGCTTATCAATGGGCTGATGGTAGCGCTTATGTAAACCACGTTGAGCTGGTACGTCGCGCTCGTAACGCCGAAATGCCGGCAAGCTTCTGGACCGACCCACTAATGTATCAAGGTGGTTCAGACAGCTTCTTAGCACCACGTGAAAACATCGTTATGCCAAAAGACGAAGGTTTCGGTATCGACTTTGAGGCCGAAATTGCGGTTATCACCAACGATGTACCTATGGGTGTTAGCGCTGATGATGCACTGCAGCACATCAAACTTATCATGATCGTTAATGACGTATCACTTCGTGGTTTGATTCCAGGTGAACTTGCCAAAGGTTTTGGTTTCTTCCAGTCTAAACCATCGAGCGCATTCAGCCCGGTATGTGTAACACCAGATATGTTGGGTGATGCATGGCAAGCTGGTGTATTACACCTGCCATTGTGTTCTAAGTACAACAACGAGCTATTTGGTAACCCGAATGCGGGCATTGACATGACGTTCCATTTTGGTCAATTGATTGCCCATGCGGCTCGTACTCGTCCATTAGAAGCGGGTACCGTGATTGGTTCAGGCACTGTCTCTAACAAGATGGAAGGTGGCCCAGGTAAGCCAGTTGCTCAAGGTGGTGTTGGTTATAGCTGTATCGCTGAAATCCGCATGATTGAAACCATTGAGAACGGTGCACCAACGACACCATTTATGAGCTTTGGTGATAACATTCAAATTGAAATGTTCAACAACGATGGCCAGTCTATCTTTGGTCAAATCAATCAGAATGTTGTAAAAGCTTAATTGCTAAAAAATTCGGGGAAGTTAACTGTCTGACGAGTAATAACAGACATCAGCGCTAATATAGAAAAAACATAAAATAAAAATAATAAAGCGTCCCATTAAAAAACCGCAGCCTACATTGATTAGGCTGCGGTTTTCTTTATTTGGTTTAAGCAAAAATAAGGTTAGCCAAGCGGCATTGGCATTCCGTTAATTAGAGCCTGACCATTATTAAAGCTGAAATCAAACTTCACTTTCTCTTGGTCTTGCACCAACATGTTTTGCATGATCAGCGCCTCAATGTTTTCACCCATACCAAGTTGTTCAAAAAACTCGATAGGGGCACTGCCATCGGCTTTGGCATCGAGAGCCATAATCAATGACATCGGGTTGTTGGCGTCTACTTTGCTTTCATCAATGGTAATATCCATTTTGCTGGCGATATCACCTTGCTCGGTTTTGACGCCAAGATTATTGATTTTTATTTCCGGCGATGACTCGAAAAATTTTGGAATCAATGCCTGAACTTCCATCGCAAATCGCGCAGGATCTTCTGTTGAGCTGCCACTGACTAGCAGCTTTTGCAGTTCGGCATAAACGTCCAAATCGACTTTATTAATGCTAGCGGTGTAATTAAAGTCGCTTAACTTAACCCCCATCGCATCGATAGTTTTCGCCGTCATTTTGGCATCGGCATACATCATGCCTTCTTTGTCTTGGCTGTTGGATATAATCTCGATATCAGAAATGTTGACGCTTTGGCCGGTCACCTCATCAATAAAATTCATCTTAGCTAAATTTACTTTGGTATCACCGACCATAACCGCGGTATTGGCAAAAATATCGCCGCGAACCACTTGCTGATCACCGACCAGATCCATTTTACCAAGGCGTAATACTTCAACATCTGCGGCGGTAACCGTCATACCAAGCCAGTTACCATCAAAGACCAAGGCGCCATCACGGCTAAGGTCAGCTTGCAGTTGCAATGGTAAAATGGCAATGGTTGCGTCTGGCGTGGTGACGTTAATTTGCTCGGTTTCCATCACCGAATTCATGCCACCGGTAAAGCTTATTTGGGTCGAGTAATGTATTTTGTCTTTGCTAAAATCGTGGGTGATGTCGGCATTTTCTGGCATGTTATGCTCAAAATCAAAGCTGTTTGCAATATCAGCCAGACCTAAAGCGATGCTGGATTGTGTTAAGATTGGACCATGTTGGATATCGTGTTTGGCAACAAATGTCATGGTTAACGGTTGCACCATATCCGGGATATCTTGCTCTATGGTGACCGATACATCAGCAGTCGAAGAAAACCAGCCTCGTTGATAATTATCAACCTTAATTTGGTATGGCATTGAGGCAGACATTTGCTCATAAATGCTATTGAATTCTTGTTCGACTATTTTGCCTGTAAAATATGGGGCAACCAATAAACCTGCTGCTACGGCAACGACAGGGTAGCGCAATTTCATGAATCCATCCTTATAATAAATGATTTTAAGCTAACACCTTATCACGGTGTTTACATTAATTCAGTTACTTTTCGTCACTGATAAACGGCTTTGTTTCCTATTTTCAGTGGCTTGGGATTCGACTAACGCATCCTAGCTTATTCGCAGATGTACTCTTCACTAAGGTAGTCTTGGTATTCTTTAACGCCAAAATAGCGAATCGATTTTTTTTGCGTTACTTTTTTGGCGATCAGTTTTTCATCACAGTATATTTTTACGATTTGCTTATCGCCATTTGAGTCGACATCGTAGGCGTGGTTTTCATTTAAACGTAAGTCGTCGAATTCAGTGCGCATTATTAGCTTCATTCAGATACCTCTTGATAATGGAATACCTCAGCTTTGGGCAATTAAACACATTGGTGATTTTAAACGCCACCTCAAGCGATGGAGAGTATTTACGATTGCTATAACCATATTAATACCCTCTGCGGTAATAAAACAACCAAGTTAGCTAGATAATAAAAGACAATTTAGCAGGTGAATAAAAATGATGGCCAATGACATGCCGGATTTTAGTTTTTAGCGTTTTGATGTATTCGCTTTTTCAGATGAGTTAGTGATTTTTTTTTGTTCGGCAAACGAACTTGGTAGGATTTCTACGCCAACCATACGGCTGACTTTGATCATCACAGGGATGGTAATCGGGGCGAACGGTAATACAGCAACGACACCAATACCTAAACCCTTAATCAGGTCGAGAAACTGTTGATTGGCCAAATGCATTTCTTCTTTGCTGGCTTGTTTGCGGGTATATTTACCGTAAATCGTGAGCATTTCGCGTGTTTCTTGCTTTTCTTGAGCAAGAGCAAGCTTCAGGGTAAGCATTTGTCGTTTGAAACGATAAACACTGCGCCTTCGCTTTATTTTAAGCGCCCGTACAGGCGCTTTAAAAATAAATACCCTGAGTTTCATCTAGGTTGAGATTACTTATTCCGACGTGCTGTTAATGCTAAACCAGCTAAAGCCAATAACCAGCTTGAACTACCGCCACCAGATGAAGAGTCGTCATCATCACCCTCTTTTTCACCGGTATTTCGGCTAGGCAATGGCAATTCATCAATCGTGTTTGGTTCAGAATTGATCACGGTTACTGATTCGACCACAACCAAGTGATCACCTGTCAGCTCTTCACCTTCAGCAGGTTCATGCTGAATTGGTGTTTCGCTAAATGCTGAAGAGCCTAGGTTATAAATTGGTAAATCATTGATGGCATCGATAATTTCCATACCAGGTTCTGTTACCACACCGAATACTGTGAAACCACCGTTTTGGAAATCTAGGTTACTTGCGTTGGCGCCAACGTTAAAAAACCATTCACTGGTTGCACTGTTAGGTTCACCACCAACTTTTGCCATCGCGATGGTGCCGCGAACATTTGAAAACACAGGTTCGTTAATAACCGTCGGCAGTGATGTGATTTCACTGACTTCGTGTTCGTCAAAATCGTAGTTGAAGCCACCACTTTGGGCGATAAAACCTCTTATGCTACGGTGAAATAGCACGTTGTTATAGCTGCCGTTTTCCACGTATGCTAAGAAGTTTTCTACGGTTTTCGGTGTATGTTCGTCCAATAGTTCAACTTCAAAGTCACCCATTGAAGTTTTAAATAGAACGGTTGTAGCTTGGGCTGCCGAGGTTAATAGGGCCGAGCATAATGCTGCCTTACCTAAAAATGCGATTAAATTTTTCATTATTAGTGCTTATGATTTTGAGTTATTGGTATAGTCGCGCAAGCTTAACGAATTGTTGCAACAAATCAAGGTTTGGTTACAAACTGGTTACGCTTTTAGCAGATTAGCCGCCAATAGCGGTGATAAAACCGATGATTTAGCGATTTCTCCCGAGCCAAGCAAAGATGAATGCCACGACAAACGGTATGATGCGCTCGATATAATCGCCCGGTGCTGACGGTAAAAAACTTAAGCCGACGGCAATAAAGAAACCGCTGGCGATAGCCATAAAGGCGTATTTGCCATCAACGGATTTGCTCATCACTTTAACAATTAATAGTGGACCAAAAGCGGCGCCCAGTGCATTCCAAGCAAATAGTACTCGAGAAAAGATATCTTCTGGGGCATAAAGCGCAATAAACATCGAGATAAGCGACATCACAACCACGGTAATACGAGAGATCAGTAAGCTATTTTTCTGTGTCTTGTTATTGCCCATGTCGTAGGATACTGCAGACGCCGAAACCAGTAACTGGCTGTCAGCTGTCGACATCACCGCCGACAAAATAGCGGCAATAATAATGCCGGCAACAACCGGTGGAAACAGCAAATTTGTGACGTCTAACAGGGCTTGTTCATTATTGGCTAACGGCTCTAACAACACTTTTGCACACCAACCGACAATTAACATACCGGTGATAACAATAGCCGACCACGCAATGGCAATCATTTTTGCTTGCTGAACCGATTTTTCATCACGGATCGCCATCATACGATTAACCACATGCGGTTGACCTGGATTACCTAAGCCAATAGCCAATAAGCCAAAGATGAACGCCAGACCAATCAGACCTTGATGTTGCCCTGTCCAGCTTAGTTGAACGTCGTTAAACGCGCTTTGCATTTGCAGCCATAATTCACTGGGACCTCCGACGGCAATTAAACCAGCAATTGGCAACACCAAGCCCGCTGCCGCCATCAGCAGACCTTGCAGGGTATCGGTAACAGATACCGCCCAAAACCCGCCCAGCAAGGTATATATGACAATGATCGCCGTACCCAAAAACACGCTGTTTTGCATCGACACGTCAAAAGTAGAGGCAAAGGTATTGCCTGCGGCCTGAAATTGCGCAGCGATATAAAAGGTAAAGGCAAATACGATACATAACGAGCACAGCCACATAATCGGCTTTTGCATGCCTTTGCCATCACTGGCCAATAATTCGGTTAGCGTCACTGAGCGTTGTTGTTGTGCTTTCTTTTGCAAACGT
This sequence comes from Thalassotalea sp. HSM 43, assembly GCF_004752005.1. Classification (NCBI taxonomy): domain Bacteria; kingdom Pseudomonadati; phylum Pseudomonadota; class Gammaproteobacteria; order Alteromonadales; family Colwelliaceae; genus Thalassotalea; species Thalassotalea sp. HSM 43. Next base: position 2,089,040 of record NZ_CP038493.1, read on the forward strand.
GGTGCTAACCACATCCAATTAAACATATAACCACAGACAACCGCCGGAACGATCCAAATAGCCGACAAGCCCATGGCGTAAGCCGCGCCACTCATGCCGAGCAATGTCCAAGCTGAGGAGGCACTGGCGGCTGAGCTTACCGCGGCTACCCATGGACCGAGACCACGGCCGCCAATAAAATAGTCTTCAGTGCTATCGGTTTTTTTGTTGGCCCAAAAGCCAATGCCTATCAGCACAAGCTTATATATGATGAGGGTCGCAAGGACGGTAGAGGTGTAATCCATGTGGTTATTATTGTTGTTATTTATAGGAGCAGAATAACAAGTATATTGTTTAAATGCACTGACAATAGGCAAGTCTAAGTGACACAGCAAATCTCACCATCTTGGCTATAGTTATTGGTTAATATGGCGCGAAATAGAGATAATTTATGAAGCACAAAATCGATATCATGATATCTGAACAAGACGTTGCTGATCGAGTTAGCCGTTTAGGCAAAGAAATCAGTGAGCATTACCAGGGCAGTGAGCATTTGGTTATGGTTGGTCTATTGCGTGGATCGTTTGTGTTTATGGCCGACTTAGCCCGCAAAATTAGCGTTAATCACGAAGTCGACTTTATGACCGCATCAAGTTATGGCAACAGCATGGAAAGCTCCCGTGATGTGCATATCTTAAAAGATCTCGATGGCGATATTGCTGGTAAAGATGTACTGCTTATTGAAGATATTATCGATACCGGTAATACCTTAAGCAAGGTGGTACAAATTCTCAATTTACGCGACCCTAAATCGATAAACATTTGTACTTTGCTTGATAAACCATCGCGCCGTGAAGTGGCTGTTGATGTGAAGTGGGTAGGGTTTGATATTCCCGACGAATTTGTCGTTGGCGTAGGCATAGACTACGCGCAAAAATATCGTCACCTACCATACATCGGTAAAGTGGTGCCGTTAGAGTAGGTTTCCTTACGGCACATTAGGCGTTACCAATCCTGCCAATGGTAAAGTGTTTCAAATTGAAAAGACAGTTTGTCGAAGTTATCCACCTTAGGCTCAAGTTCTTCCGTGTGTTTAAGGTCAACAATAAAATTGGTGTTATCGCTTCCACCAGAGCATCCGCTTGAAAAATCCCCAGGCTCAATAATTATCTCAGTGTAGTTTTCTGGTATATTCTGTTTGAAATCGGCCTTGCAGCTTCCATCGCTATAGGTCAGGCCTCTCTCGCCTTCAATTAATGTCGGTTGCCCTTGATTCCATTGCAGGTGGACATTATCGGTAAAGATATTAAATTCTTCATCGTCTTTTGAGTGATTGTATACCTCCAGAGGAGCTGGCACATCAAAGGTTGCCGAACGATTACCGTTATGACTTAGTTTAATATTGACTGATGAAATCACTTCTGGATCATTAACAAAAAACTCATAGTAACCAGGGCTAGCAAACAAAGCATCGTTGCCTTCTTGAAAGTAATCGGCCAAATCATAAACCTTATCATTAAGGGTTATAGTGAAAACGTCTGACTCAGTAACTTCGATAATTGCATTGTTTATATCAAGCAACTCAATATAAACATGTAAGCTTTTTTCGGTAATCAATTCCTTACCGACGATCTCGCCATCTGTTAGTAAATCATTATAGATGTCATTGATCGCATGGTTCATGGATACTTTTAGTTCTAGCTTTGCATCGGAACTTATATTGGAGATATCTTTGTCTGGCTCACTTTCCTCTACACATGCCATAAGTAATAAAGAGGTCGCAATAAATGTAAGGTAACGAAGTGTTTTATCTGTTTTTTTCATCAGTATATTGTTTTCTAAAAGCGCCAGTTAATCGCAAGATTCAATAGCAAATCATCTGCATCTGGCTCAATATAATTTGTCAGTCCCGTATATAATGAGAATGAATCCGTAATGCGCCAGGTATAGTCGGTTTTAACGCCATAGAAATCATCACCATCACGCAAAGTATAAAAGCCACCGATACTCCAGCGCTTATTCAAAAACCACTCAGCATTAAAGCGCCACCAGTCATCGTCAAAGCTGAAGTCGCCAAGCCCACTTTCTCTGTTTGACACCTCTAGCTCGCTATATTCGTAACTGGCAGAGAGATAGACGCCGGCACTGTTAGCAACAGGTAAAAGAGTTCGAATTCCAATACTTAAATTGTCTTGTTCGCTGTCGCTAAAATCATCTTCGCCTTCTCGATAGGAATAACTGGCGTAGGCTTCGGTGTAAGCATTAATAAAATAGCCGCCGCTAATGGTGTAAGTGTCGCCTAGGAAGTCATTATCAGGTAAAAAGATACCGCCGCCAATATACCACTGATCATCGATAACCCAGCGACCGGACAAACCGTGGTTGTCACCATCGATGGTACGGGCGCTAAGTTCGCTTGATTGTGCCAAAAAGCCATTCAAACGATAAGGGCCATTTTGCTCTACAGCATCGAAATAGTAGGTATAGTTACCATAGAAAAAGCCGCCAGAAATATCGTCGGTGGTAGAGATGTTGCCCAGCTCGATTTCATGGTGGTATGGATTATCTTGAGCTGAGTGTGCTTGATTCGCGAAAATCGTCAAGCATGCTGCTAAATAGGCGTACTTAGTGTTCATAAATTCCTTTTTATCTTTATTAGAATCCAATTCGAATACTGGTTATACCAGATAAACAATATATATTTCAATGATATATGGGTGTTTTCTTAATTACTTTTGTAGCAGTTTTGTAGCAGTCATAATCAATTTAACGATTTTTGACATATTTTTCTTACCAGCTCCTTACAATAGAAACTGATTTAACACTGAGTATTAACCAATTGCTAACGACACTTTCAGTAGAGTCGGTTAAATCATTTAAACTTCACATGTTTACGGCAAGGGAGTAGGCATTGCTTGCCTCCATCGGCAAATCACTGGGGATTGATTTGCCGAGCCGGTTTCCTTAATAAAAAACGCAAGCGGTCGCTTGCGTTTATTTGTCTATAAAATGTCAATTGATTATTGTTTGGTATGCTTATCTAAGCTTTCCTGTAGTTGTTTTTTATTGTCTTCTTTTTGTTGCTTTAGCTTTTCGCAATAGCTTGAATTTTCCAGACCCTTGCAACTCCCCATAGCAATAACATAGTCGTCGTTTTCTCTGTCTGGGTGGTAGTTATCTTCGTCGAGATTATTATCTAATTCAGGCGTGACATTCGCCTCGTATTTTTTCTGGATAGAAATACAAGCACTACAAAGTACGATTAGAGTGATCAGCGAAATACTGCGCAATAAACCTTTAGTCATAGTATTTACTTAATTATGGACAGTAATCCTCAGTATATGTGCTAATTGCGAGATAACCCAAAGAACTTTAAATCGTTACTCGATAGCCACGTGGGTTGTCTCTATATCCCAGGTGTAGAGGCTTTGATATGTGAATTCAAGATCTGAAAAGTTTTCTTCGACCGCTTTAAGTTGCTCCTTTTGAGCTAAATTCGCTACGGTTCTGATGATTCTTGTTTCGCCAGGAGTTGGACTACGACAATCACCACTAAATAACCGTGGCTCTATGGTATAACTGGAATAGTTATCCGTAATAGTATCGGCAAAATCAGCCGAGCAGTATTGGCCATTTTCGTATGATATCTGACGGCCAGCGCTGATCTCATTAGGCTTTCCTTGCGACCATTGATAAGAAATATCATTTACAAAAGGATTAAACTCAACGATATCTGTGGCGTGGTTGTAGACATCTAATTGAGCAGGAAGCTGATATTCGGCACTGCGTTCAACACCATTATAAATAAAACTGATTTTTGCCGATGAAACATTATCTATGTCGGCTATCTCAAGTTCATAGAATCCTGGGGACGAACCAAAGACTATGCTTGAATCCTCAACGTAATATCCCCGCAAATTATAGTCTGTATCATTTAGGGTCAAGTTCAATTCATCGGCAGGGCCGACGCGAATTCGAGTGTTGGTTTCATCTTCCATAAACAAGTTAATTTGTAATGACGTAGCCGTTTTCTGCTCAGTTGCTGCATCCAATTCAGTTTGTATAAACTTAAATTCAACCTCAAGAGTGACTTTAGAAGATAGATTGAGCTCTTGTGAATTTTTGTTAGCGCGGTCACCGCCGCAGGCGACCATTGTGCAGCAGACTAGTGCGGCCAGCAAATGTGAATAGCTTAGGGGAAATTTGGGCTTACGAGGCATTATCAACATCCATTGTAAAAGATTAAAGTTGTTTATTTCTTTAAATATCAACTATATAGAATTTATATTGAGCTGTTAAGTAGATTTGTTATAAATAAAAAACGCAGGGCTTGGCCTGCGTTTTTGCATATCAGAGGATCGCTTTACCGTTAGAAAAATGCCTGTAAACCGGTTTGATCACGACCTAAGATTAGCGCGTGAATATCATGCGTACCTTCGTAAGTATTAACGGTTTCCAAATTAATCATATGACGAATAACGTGGAATTCATCGGCAATACCATTACCACCGTGCATGTCTCGGGCAATGCGAGCAATGTCTAAGGCTTTGCCACAGTTGTTGCGTTTAACCAGAGAAATCATTGCAGGTTTAAAGCGCTTCTCATCAATCAAACGACCAACCCGTAATGACGCTTGCAAGCCTAAGGTGATTTCAGTTTGCATATCGGCAAGTTTCTTTTGAAATAATTGCGTTTGCGCTAACGGCTTGCCAAATTGTTGGCGATCTAAGCCGTACTGGCGAGCACGATGCCAACAGTCTTCAGCGGCACCCATAGCACCCCATGAAATACCGTAACGGGCCATGTTCAAACAACTGAATGGACCTTTTAAGCCGCGCACTTCAGGAAACATGTTTTCTTCAGGAACAAATACATTGTCCATCACAATCTCACCGGTAATCGACGCTTTAAGCGACATTTTGCCTTCAATTTTTGGTGCGCTTAAACCAGGCATGCCTTTCTCAAGAACAAAACCACAAATTTGATTATCGTGGGCTGCAGATTTCGCCCAAACCACAAACACATCGGCGATAGGTGAATTGGTGATCCACATTTTGCTGCCGGTCAGGCTATAACCACCATCAACTTTTTTAGCACGGGTTTTCATGCCGGCGGGATCAGAACCGGCATCAGGTTCTGTTAGGCCGAAACAGCCAATCCACTCACCGGTGGCAAGTTTTGGTAAATACTTTTCTTTTTGTGCCTCGCTACCCCAGGTATAAATAGGGTGCATAACAAGAGACGACTGCACACTCATGGCACTGCGGTAACCTGAGTCGACACGTTCAACTTCACGTGCCACCAAACCGTAAGAAACATAGGATACGCCAGGACAGCCATAACCGTCGATGGTGGCACCCAATAAACCAAGTTCGCCAAATTGACGCATGATCTTAGGGTCGAATTCCTCGTTGCGGTTGGCCATTAAAATGCCAGGCTGTAGTTCGTTTTGACAGAAATCACGAGCCATGTCTCGTATCATGCGCTCGTCTTCTGTTAATTGGTCATCTAGTAATAAAATGTCTTCCCAATTAGATTGTATTTCGCTCACGTTTTCTCTCCTGCTAGCGGCCTATTGTTATGGAAATTGACAAATGTCTAAATTCAAAATACCGCTGTTTGTGTTGTAACTGCGACTCATCAATAATGATTGCAAGCTTAACAAGGCAAATGTTATAAGAATATGTCAAATATCAAATTTGCCGATATTCATGGTGGTACTATAAATGGAAACGACGACAAAAACAGCAAAAGAAATCTATTTGGAAATAAAAGCCAACCCTGCTCGTAAGAAGTTTGGTTTTGGTAATAAAGCCGTACTTGTTAACATCGATCCGCAAAAGGCGTATACCTGTGTTGATGAGTTTAAAACCGCATATGAAACCGACCCAAATCAGTTGCATTATGTTAATAAACTGGCGGAAGAATTTCGTCGTCTAGGTTGGCCCGTGGTCTGGACGCATGTTGCTTATATGGACTCTGGTGAAGATGCAGGTATTTGGGGCACTCGCACCAACACTGAGGATTCGCTGCAAAACATAAAGTTTGATTCTCGTCGCAGTGAGTTTGATGATCGCTTGAATATTGATAAAGACAAAGATGTCATCTATTTGAAGAAGATGCCATCGGCATTTTTCGAAACGCAACTGCAGTCTTTATTGGTTTGGCATCAGGTTGATACCGTGATTCTAACGGGCGGTTCAACGTCTGGTTGTATCCGTGCCACAGCTGTTGATAGCCTATCTCGAGGTTACCGAACTATCGTGCCGGAGCAATGTGTTGCTGACAAACACGAAAGCTTCCATTACGCTAACCTAACTGACTTATTACTTAAATATGCTGATGTTGAAGAGGTTGATGACGTATTAACCTGGTTGGCATCTCAACAGCAAGGCTAGGAGCAGCGATGAAGCCGAACCCAGGATATTATGATTATTGGCCTTATGAAGGTAGGCCAAAAATTACGTGGCCTAATGGTGCTAAGATTGCCTTTTGGGTGGCACCTAATATTGAGTTTTATGAGTTAAATCCGCCAATCAACCCCCATCGCGCTGCATGGCCGCAACCTAACCCTGCGGTTGCTGGTTACTCTATTCGTGATTACGGTAACCGTGTTGGCCATGTGCGACAAATGAAGCTATTGGAAAAATACGGCATCCGCGGTTCGATTTCGTTATCAACTGCGTTGTGTGACCATCACCCCGAAATCATTGAGATGTGTAAAGAACGTGATTGGGAATTTTTCTCGCACGGTATTTACAACACCCGCTACACCTATGGCATGAGCGAACAACAAGAACGCGACATGATCAAAGACTCGATGGAAACCATACACAAGCATACCGGTCAACAATGTGCCGGTTATTTGGCACCAGCGCTGTCTCATTCTGATAACACCATCGACTTATTTGCTGAAGTTGGTACCGAGCTGTTTGGTGATGAGGGCGGTATATACACCTGTGATTTATTTCACGATGATCAACCAACGCCGATTCATACCCGCAGTGGTAAGCGTTTTGTCTCTGTCCCGTATTCATTAGAAATGAACGACACCATTGCCTTTGTCGTCAACAAGATTGAACCACGCCGTTATGGGCAGATGCTTAAAGATAATTTTGACCGCTTATACGCAGAAGGTGCGGAATCAGGCACCGTGATGTGTATCCCAACCCACAACTACCAAATCAGTTGCCCGCATCGGATAAAGGCGTTTGAAGAGGCGCTTGAATACATTACTTCACATGATGATGTTTGGTTGGCAACAGGCAGAGAAATTGCCGAGTATTATCGCGAGCATTATTTTGAGTTGGCCAAGCAAGATATCGATGCTCGTATTGCTGGCCTTAGGCACTCTGTGAAATCTGCGGGAGAGCGATAATGGCATTAGATAAAGACTATTTACAATACCCTCAACGCAGCTACGGTATGGACCATGATCGTTATGACTGGAGTATGCTCAGTGAACGCAAAGCGATTGAATGGCCACAAGGTAAAAATTTAGCGGTTTGGGTCAATGTTGGCCTGCAGCATTTTCCATTAGACCAAAAGGGTGTCCCGTTTAAAGTACCAGGTGGCATGACCATGCCCTATCCTGATTTACGTCATTACAGCTTACGTGATTACGGTAACCGCGTTGGTATTTATCGTTTGCTCAAAGCGTTTGATGCGTACAACATTAAACCGACGTTTGCGATGAACGCTGAATTGGCGCAAAACAATCCCTATTTGTTAGAAACCATCTGTGAACATGGTGATGAAATCATTTGTCATGGTTGGAATATGGACAGCTTGCATTATGGTGGTCAAGATAAGAGCGCTGAAGCTGAATTGGTGGAAAAGTCGCTTAGCACGTTGCGTGAACTGAGTGGTCAAGCGATACGAGGTTGGTTATCACCGGCGAAAAATCAAAGTGAGAATACCCCTGAATTGCTGCACGCAAACGGTGTTGAATATCATTGTGATTGGGTTAACGATGATATGCCGTATCGATTTAAAACCGCCAACGGCGATTTATGGTCAATGCCATTATCAACGGAGCTTAGTGACCAATTTATCTTGGTCAATAATCTTCACTCGGAAGATTCATGGTTAGAACAAATCATCGACTCCACCAATATGCTGACCCGAGAGGCTAACCAGCAAGGTGGTCGTATTTTATCGATTCAAATCCATCCATGGTTAATGGGCCAACCACATCGTATCGCTAAATTAGAGGCGTTATTGCAAAAGCTTACCCGTCGAGAAGATGTATGGTTTGCTCATGCCGGCGATATTCTTAATCAGTATATCGAACAGCAATAACAAAAACTTCAAGGGGTCAGAACAGTTGAAATTTCAACTGTTCTGACCCCTTGAAACGGTTAAATTTCGACGATGTTAACCACTTGCTTAGCGCCTGTGGCGTCGACTTTAAACTTGGCATCCTTGTAGCTCGGTGGTCCCATAGAGCCTTTGGCATTATTAGAGGTCGCGACCGGTTCTTTCGGGATACCTATCCAATTTGAATCCATTTCTTTGTTGTCGTCCCAATCTTGATAAATGTGCAGGGCATATTCACCTTCAGGAATATCAATCTCGGTGGCTAGTACGCCGTCTTTTAGCGCACCTTTTAGCGGCACAATATGCTGTTTGAAAATATCTTGCTGATCTTCTTCCATCCAGGTTTTTTTATTGTCATAGACATTGATAACCAAACTGCCTTTTTCTGACTGCACACCGTGGACTTCAATGTCGAGGGTTGCAGCGCTTGCAGGTATGGCAAAAAGACCTGCCAAAAGGAGTGTTGTAATCTTTTTCATCTGCGGGCTCCATAGCGTATTTTGATATTTTTACGTTGTTGTTATAACAATAGATCATTAAGGTGCTAATTTCTTGATCTTATTAACGATAACCTCAAATTTTATCGCAAAAAAAAGGCTTACCTAAGACAGTAAGCCAATTATTGTGAACATTTATATTGGCTTGCTTAAACCAGTTCTGCTTTAACCAGTTGCGCATATCGGCCCGAATGAAAGACCAATGGATCTTTGTCTTCGTCAACATCAAAGTCTAATACTCTACCGACAATAATGATGTGATCACCACCGTCGTATTGATGTTCAACTTCACATTGAAAACGAGCGCAGTACTCGGTTAAAAGTGGTACGTCAGCAATACCTGTTTCAATGCTGGCGGCAGCAAATTTGTCGGCGCCTTGGCGTGCAAATAAGTTGGATAATTCTTGCTGGTCATCAGCCAATACATGGACGGCAAAGTTTTTGCTGTCGGTAAAAGCGGGCAACGAACGTGCACTCTTGTCGATGCTCCATAATATCAGCGGCGGGTTAAGCGATACTGAATTGAAGCTGCTGATGGTCATGCCAATTTGTTCATCACCGTGTTTGCTAGTGATGATGGTCACGCCGGTTGGAAACTTACCCAAGGCGTTGCGGAATAACTTAGGATCTATGCCGGGTTCAGTCATGGCTGCTCCTTAGCGGTTAGCTATTTTCCTGAATGTAACGGGCGCCAAGTACGTTGTCGCCTTGTTGCCATTGCAATACACCAAATGTTGTGTATTTTTCCTTATTGGACTTATAGAACTGCCATACACTGCATAGAGTATAGTTCTCATCTATAAGGGTGTCGCGACTCTTCAATTTGAACGCTTCACCATAAAAATGCTGGGTACTCCATAAGTAACGACCATAAGCACGGGCGTTACCAAACACATCCGGACCTTCGAACGTGTGCACGCTGTCTACTCGAGAACGTTTGTAGCTAAATGTGCGCTCGATTGCACCGGTCATGGTGACCGTCACATTAGCTTCGCGTAACGAGGTCGGGGTATAGTCGATAACCACATCGGTGGTGCCGACTTGATTTTGTTGATCGTCATAAACTTCCAACGACCCTGTCCATTGACCGGCATGTTTCACCGGCAAGATAAACGGCTTTTTCGCGTTTTTCTTCTCTTGCTCTAAGAAGTCTTCAACAAATTTCTGAGTGTCCGGGTTAGTGTCGTGATCTTGGGTCACCACATACAAACCATTAAAAACCGCGACCAAGGTATCCGCTTCAAATAATTGTGATGAATACACTTGCAGGCCATGCTCTGGCAAGATCAGGTTAACGGTGCGTAAATCTGTGTTCCAACCTGGAGAGTAATAGTTTGAATCCACCAACAAGCCGTAAGGTCGACCAGAGCCCATAAAGTCAGGGCCACAATAAACACGGTCTTGATCGCTGTCGACAACGCCAAATTCAAATCGAGCACCAGCGGTATCAAAACGATTGCGCAGCGGGCCAACGTTTTGAAAGTCGGTTTCCATCCAATAGGTTGTGCGATCGCCTTCAAATACTGAAGCGCGATTTACTTTGTTAAAGCCAGTGTGACTGCCGTCAACATCAAATACTGATGGGAGACCGTGCCATTCACCGGTAATGGCTTGTTGAAATTTACTTGGTTTATTATCTGCCATGAAAGTAACTCTTTTTAAAACCGATTTTTATCATTTGTATTATGTTTATATCATTTGCTCGCGAAGTGATAAATGCGAAAAAGCAAAAGGCCACCAATTTGCTGGCCTCTGTATCTGATATTAACTAAGTAATGCTGGGCATTGTGTTTCCAGTTCTGCACGCTGACTGACTTGATCGCCGGTTAAGGCAAAACCGAGTAGCTGACCTTGAGCATCGACAAAGTGTGACTGCACACCTGTGTTGCTATTGATTTTGTCATGCCATTGACCATCGGCACCGGCTTGCGGTGGGTTGACCACCACAGGAAATAGCGTGGTTTTAATCGCCACCGGCATGGCAGGATAGTGCACTTTAGTTGGTGTGCCAGTTAATGTCGCCGCTAAGGCTTTAACTTGTGCCATCAGCGGTGCAATGTAAAACAACACATGGCCTTCAACTTCTGCACAGTCGCCTACGGCGTATATATCCGCAACTGACGTTTGCATATGGCGGTCGGTTTTGATGCCACGATTGACCTCTAAACCGGTTGTTGTTGCTAGGCCTAAATTTGGACGCACACCGATGGCGCTTAAGACAATATCTGCGGCTATGCTATTGCCATTGCTCAGCGTGGCGAGCACACCATTGTCTTGTTTGCTGATGGTTTCAACGACGGTGTCAAAATGGAATGCTGCGCCTGCGTCGGTCATGGCGTTAACCAGCGATTGTGACGCCTGCTCGGGTAACAAGTTAGCCAACGCGGTTGGCATAGCATCGACAACGTTTACCTCAAAGCCACTTTGCAGCAAATCATTGGCATACTCACAGCCTATTAATCCGGCGCCAATAATAAGCACCTTGCGTTTCGATTTGGCTAAGGTACGAAAACGATTGTAATCGAGTAAGTCATTTACCGAATACACATGGCTTAAGCCGTTACCGCTAACAGGTGCCTGAATGCAGCGCGCGCCTGTGGCAAACACCAGCTTGCCATAGTTATAGGCTTTGTCATCGTCACAGGTGATGGTTTTATTGTCACTGTCGATGGCACTGATGCGAGTATAAATATGAACATCTAAGTCGTATTGCTCGGCCATTTGCTCGGCACTGTGACTGGCTAAATCAGCGGCGGTTTTATTTTTGGCAAAACCAGTTGATAACATAGGCTTTGAATAAAATGCCCCGTCGTCGGCAGTAAAAACACTGATTGGCACTTGCTTGTCTGATTTGCGAATCTCTTTCGCTAAGTTATAACCAGCCAAACCTGAGCCAATAATAACCACCGGCTGACGACTGCTATCTACGCGCACAGGTGCACTTGGTTTTTCTGCTTTATATTCAGCCGGTTCTGAACTTTGCACCTTTGTTGCAACCTGTACTCGTTTGACTTCAACCATCTCAAAGTCAGCTTTGCCAACACCACATTCTGGACATAACCAATCGCTTGGTATGTCTTGCCATTTAGTTCCTGGGGCAATGCCGTCTTCAGGCCAGCCTTTAGATTCGTCATAAATCCAGGCACACACTTGGCATTCCCAGATACTGTATTCTTTGCTTTCATTGGCATCGGCAGGTGGCGCTACCCTTGGTTCTGTTTCAACGGTTGATTGGCTGATAGCCACCATATCGAAATCATCTTTGCCAACGCCACACTCTGGGCATAACCAATCATTGGGAATGTCTTCCCAACGTGTGCCTGGTGCGATACCATCTTCTGGCCAACCTTTGGCTTCATCGTAAATCCAGGCGCATACCTGACATTCCCATACTTTATACTGCGTCATGAAAATATCCTTTTATCTTTAAATGATTGTGAAGTTACAAATGTTATATTGATATAACATAATACTTAATGCTATGGTTTGACAATAACATATTGCTAAATAGTACGAAAGACAAGCGATACAAGAGTTTGAAGGAATTGATATATATCGATTTTTGTAAAAAATTAACTTTTTTTCATAATACATTAATCTTATTCTTTGCTATATCGGTATAACAAATAGAACAAATAAGAAGCGAGCCGGTATGACCGGTGTTCGGGACTAGGAGAATCGGGAAATGATAACTAATTTGTGGTACGTCGCTGAGTGGTCAGAGACAGTTTTGGATAAACCTGTAAAGGCCAAGGTACTAGGGCAAAATCTGGTACTATTCAGAGACTTAGAAGGCAAAGTCAAATGTCTTGCCGATGTGTGCTTGCACCGTGGTGGTTCGTTATCCGGCGGTTGGGTTAACAAGAAACGTGATTGTGTCGTTTGTCCTTATCATGGCTGGGAATACAACGGTAAAGGTAAGTGTGAGAAGATTCCATCAGAGGGTGATGACTTCAAAGTACCGCCTCGCTTTAAGGTCGATGCCTATCCTGTTGAAGAAAAATACGGCATGATTTGGGTGTTTATGGGCGATTTAGAAGAAGAGAAGCGCTACCCAATCCCACCACTTCCTGAGTACGACAATCCTGAATGGCGCGGTCTTAAAACCGAATTTACTTGGAAAGCCGAAGCATCTCGCGTTGTTGAAAATGGCATTGATATCGCTCATGCGTCATTTGTACATCCGGTGTTTGGTTATCCATCAACCGCTGAAGATAACTACATTGATCAAGTGGAGAAACACGAATGGTGGGCTCGTTCTACTAACGTGATGTTCCCACCGCAATTAAAAGGTGGCTTTTTAGGCTGGCGCAATTTTATTCGTAAAGACAAACAAGAAACCCGTGTTCACCCCGAGTGGCACTTACCGGGCATGATAGTGCGTATTAAAATTGATTTACGGGAAGGTTGGCACATTGTTATGTTCGATGCCAACACCCCGGTTGACGAACATACTACTCGCACATTTGCTTGGCAGTTTAGAACCTTCTTTAAGCAAAAGATGTTCGATAAAGGGTCAATGAAACGTTTGAAGACCATCTTGGATGAAGATGCGACTATCGTTGAAGATTCTAACCCGTATTACTTACCTGAAACCTTAGCTAATGAAGTATCGGTTAAGTCGGACAAGTTTATGAGTACCTTCAGAATGGCTCGACGTAAGCTTATTGAAGAGAAAGGTTGGCAAATCGATATGGATGAACGCGATAAGCACAAAGGCAAAAAAGTGCTCACCATCGCCTCACCAGTGCGACGCGAGGCCGAGCAAGAAGGGCAAGGCTGGGTATTTGAAAAAATGCCAACGGTGGCGCCGATAAAAGGTGAGGGGGCGAAAAACGAATTTGAAAAAGACGTTGAACAGCTGACCACCGATTCCGCAAACTCCAAAGACAGTTTTGTGGTGTAATCAAACCATAAAAAAACACCGATTTATCGGTGTTTTTTTCACCCCAATCAGTATGAGTCGATATGAACAACATTTATAACGCCAAGCGCGCTTGGCTTATCGCGTTTTCGGTGTTTGCCTGTTTTTGGCTACTGGCATGGCTCACTGGTGTTATCGATGTGCTACTGCGCCAAGCAATAGCATCGCCTCAACAGTTAGCCGACCCGGTCTGGTGGCTGACAGCGTTATTAATAACCGGCTTTGTTCTGTTTGCCTATGGCAAGCTTTGGTCAGGCAAAACCTTGTGCTTTCAACGCCAACGTCAACCATTGTCGCAAATCTTGTTTGGCTTAATTTGGGGCGTATCGTTTAGCTTGTACTTTCTGACCTTATGGCACTTTGCGCAATGGTTATTAACACTGGTTTTTATCGATAGCAGTATCTGGGCGGTGTGGTGTCTAGCGTATCTGTTCATCAGCCTTTGGCAAGCGTTATTTATGGATATGTTTTGGGATCTCTATGTCTCGCCTGAGCATGATACGGCAGCATCTAAGCAACAAAAGGTGATGTTAACTCATATTCCTAATCTCACCATGTCTCTGATATTCTTAGCGGTTTATCAAAACTATTGGTTATTTATTGGATGGCAAACAACAGCCTTGGTGATTTGCAGCGTGGCGATGCGTATGCCATCGCCGTGGAGTGAGGTGCAAACGCTGGCAGCGAGAGCCAAACCGTCTATTTTGTTTGGCTTACCGCGTGCTGCAGGCTATCAGTCTGAATAGCCTAACAATGCTGTTAATGATTCACATTGAATAGCTAAAACCTTACTCTGTTAAGTGCTGCCAGATATTGGCTTTGAAAGGCTGTTCATGCACAGGACCATCCACACCTCGCGGGTCGAGAGCGTGACGTTGCTCGCAACTTGGTGATAAACGCTGGCCATGCGCGGTTAACGTGCGGGTGGCTTGTCCATCACGATATAACACGGTATGGCGCACACGCTGACCTGTTCCGGTAAGAATGATAAAGTCAGGTTCCATATAGACATCGGTGGCTGCATTCAGTTGTCGCGCATTAAAAGTAATAATGCCAGGCCCACCGCTCATGCCAATGTTTTCATAGGCACCTTCGCCCAATGAGTCAAACACCAACACACCCTCTATTAACTTGGCGGTAAAGGTTTTTGCCGCCATTGGTCGACCGCGAAAATGCACGTTGGTAAGGGTTAAATGCTCACCATCAAAGTCAATGTAAACCAGATTATCAAATGGCGAAGAGCCCGGTGTGCCGCTGCCGGCGTGCGTATCGTCATCCAGTGGTGAGCCGTCAAGCTCAAAGCACTCGATAGAGTCATGCCAGATACCACGCATCTGCATGAGTGTGTGGCCGACGCTTCCTGGAACAAATTTAATTTCAGACATCTTGATTCAATTACCAGTAATGTTATTCTGTTTGTATTAAAGATATAACAATATACATAAAGGCGGTCGGACTCAACCTAAACAATTGAGATTTGTCGATTAACGCGTTGCACACAAGTAAGGGGATGTAATGAAATCAGTAGTAGTGACCGGCAGTACCCGTGGCATAGGTCGAGGCCTTGCAGAAAATTTTCTTAAAAGAGACTGTAAGGTTGTGATCAGTGGTCGTAATCAGGCGCAAGTTGATGAGGTTGTCGCTGACTTGGCACAAAGCTATGGTGGTGACAAGGTGACCGGTTTGGCCTGTGATGTCACCAATGCCGAGCAATTACAAGCTCTGTGGCAACATGGCAAATCACAATTTGGTCAAGTCGATGTATGGATCAATAATGCCGGTATGAGCATTCAACGTAAGCCTTTGGCAGAGCAATCAGCACAGGAGTTAACGGCTATTGTTAATACCAATTTGGCTGGCGTGGTGCTAGCAAGTTCCGTCGCTTTAAAAGGTATGCAAGCACAAGGATCAGGTCAACTGTGGAATATGGAAGGTTTTGGCTCAAATGATGCAACACAGCCGGGTATGGCAGCTTATGGTGCGACCAAACGTGCGGTTACCTACCTAAATAAATCGCTGCAAAAAGAAGTGAAAGGCAGCAATATTCAAGTTAATACCTTAAGTCCAGGCATCGTCGTTACGGATTTACTGATAGGCGACTACGATACCAGCTCTCAAGCGTGGCAAAAGGCCAAGAAAATCTTCAATATCCTTGGTGACAAAGTCGAAACAGTAACTCCTTGGTTGGTCGATGGCGTATTAAAAGCCAACAAAACTGGCAGCAAAGTGGCTTGGTTGACCGGTGGCAAAGCCTTTAAACGCTTTCTAACCGCAGGTTTTAACAAGCGCGATCTATTTGCTGATATCGAAGGTGCATAAAGAGCAGGTTACGGTGTTAGCATTGGTGTCTAGCAGTAGGCAATAATCTTATGTTGATAAAAAAACTCGAGCCTAAGCTCGAGTTTTTTTATCGGTGACGTAACGCTATTAACGATTAGGCGCCGGCATCAGCGGGTGTGGTTAGCGCTTCTTTATGGTCATTGAGTTGTTTGCTTACTTTACCTCTAACCATTAAGCCCCAAATGAATACTGCGAGTGCACATAAGCCAATAAACACGAATGGACCGGATTGATCCCAGTGGTCAAATAGGTAACCACCAATAACACTCGATACTAAAATACCAATCGCACCACTGAGGTTAAAGATACCAATTACCGCACCGCGATTTTTCTCGGTGGTTTGCTGGGCGATCAAGACACCCGAGGTAATGATACCGCCAATTTCACTGAGACCGATAATAACCACGACAACGATCATCGCACCACCAAATGGATCGGTGATGAAATAAGTCGAGGTATATCCCACAAAAGAGATAAACAGGGCGATGAGTAGCGCAGTCACTCGGTTTATTTTGTCCGTTAAGATGCCAAAAAATGGTGCGCCTAATAACGCACAACCTTGTGCTAACGCGACAATCATACCTGCTTTTTTCAAAGCTTCAGAAGCGTTCATGCCTGCTTCCGCTGTACCATAGTTTGATAACCATAAGGTCATAAAAGCACCAACAATGGTTAAGTTAGCACGTGACACAAACGAGGCGGCATAAGCTAGGGCAATCCCTTGATTTTTGGCCGCACGAATACCCTGCATTGCTTTGGCAAAGGTGCTGTCAGTATGAGCCATTTCATTTTTAACGTGTGACTTCAAGCCGATCCAGCTGACGATAGCAATAATAAACGACAACGCCGCGGTGATATTGTAGGTGGTAATGCCCGCATCAACCGGTGACATACCATCAGCTTGGAACATATCTGGCAAACGTAAAATAACGAAAAGCGCGGTCACCGCACCAAGGCCATTACACATACCTTGCAGACCTGCTGCTTTACCGCGACTTTCGTCTTTGGCGTAATCAGCCACTAGGGTGACAATCATACACGTCGCACCGGCAATACCGACGCCATAGATACAACGATACAAGACTAGCTGACCCACTGAGTCAGCGTGCGGATATAGGTACAAGGCGATAGCGATTAGCGTAAAGCCGATCGACATAATTAATTTACGACCGATCTTATCCGACAAGGCGCCCCATAATCCGACGGTGGCAATGATCGCTATTTCACCCCAAAAATTTAACGTACCGGTTACCGCGCCGTGTTCCGATCTATCAATGTTCATGATCTCGGTATACAAGTACGGTTGAAAGGCGTTAATAAAGGTGCCTAGCAAAATGGTGGCAACACAGGTGACATAAAACGTCGTCATGTTCCAACCGCTTACTCCTTCATGGGTGGTAATGCCCAAGTATTTCTTTGCTTTTGTTGTCATGATACGTCCTTAACTGTTTGCGCTTGCGGCGAGTGATTCGGTTGGGCTGTTTTCGCTTGCCTGCCATAACAGATAGCCAGCCAGGGCAAGAGCCCCTTGTGTTGCTGCATTAACCATTTCTTCAATCCACTGCATGGCTTCACTTTGATCACCCGTTTGTGCCAATCCTGACATAACAAAAATGCCAACAATATTGAGCAAGAATAACAGGGCGGCAAATGCGCTGCCGGTTTTCATACTGTGACGGATGGCGTGGAAACTAAATACACAGTTAGCCAAGGTCAGTGGCAGCAATAACACTAAAAACCACAGGCGTTTTTCTGGAAATGCAAACGCCAGATACACGGAAATTATGGCAAATAGCATAATGATACTGGCTGGGCAGCGCCAGGCGGTTTGTTTGACGGGGTTGTTGGCGAATTGGCGGCGAAATGCCCATAAGCAAAACGTTAATAAAATAAAACCCGGTGTCATTAACACAAACAGGGCATTATTTAACAAGGCGATATCGACACCACTGGTGGCGATGATCAGTTTCCAGCTTGCTTTAGATAAGCCTGAAGCAACGATCAAACACGCTGAAATAGCGGTCAATTTACTGTATTTAAATGAGTCGCTAGCAATGGTTTTAACCACGAAATATAAGCCGGTAGCCGACAATATAACGGGAATGTAGTCAAACAAAGCCAGGGAAACGCTGTACTTATACATAATTACTCCAACGCGATTTAGATTATTATTTTTATCAGCTTACGTAGTTACCATAACACTCGGATCAGCAAATGTTATGAACATATGTCATTTTGTCAGGCATTTGCCATTGACTAAAAGATATAATGTTAATACTTTAAGTCAATAGAGTTTATTTTTACACCCCCAATTACACGAATTGGTCGGGGTTTAAACATTAATAGCATCAAACCATAATAAATAAGCTATTGATTTTTATATGAGGTTTCCATGATTAGAGTTGCTGCTGCACAATACGCCGTTACAAACGATGTCGCTGCAAATCTTGCCAATAGTGTTCGTATGATCCATGAAGCAGGCAAGTGTTCACCGGATTTAATCGTTTTGCCTGAGTTTGCAAACCACAATTCTTGGTACGACAATCAAGATCATTGCTATCAGGTATCTGTCGATATTGATGGTGAGTTTAGCCAAGCAATTGCTCAAGCTGCAAAACAGGTTGGCGCTTATGTTGTCATTAATTGCACCGTACGCAGACAGGGTAACCGTGCAACCGGTACGAGTTTGTTATTTACCCCTGATGGCGAGTTAGTGGCAGAGAATAACAAGCAGGTTCTAATCGGCCACGAAAATGACTTTCTCGATATCGCCGAGCAACAAGGCCCTATAGTGGATACCGATATTGGTCGTCTGGCGATGTACTCTTGTATGGATGGCGTAATTAATGAAACGCCACGCTGTTTAGCACTGCGAGGTGCACAAATCCTTTGTAATTCTCTCAATTCATTTGCCATCGATGAAGGCACGCTGCACATTCCGGTGCGCGCTGCAGAAAATAAAGTATTCGTTGTCGCCGCAAACAAAGTCGGTCCGCTAATTCCTGAAGAAATGCTAGAGCCGGTCTCACAAGGCATTAATATCCCGGTAGAGTTTTTGTCTGGCGCCGGAGATTCACAAATTGTCGCCCCAGATGGCACCGTTTTAGCACTCGCGGGTAAAGGCGAAGAGGTTATTTGGGCAGACATCGAGCCAAGCCAGGCGGATGATAAAAGTCGCCCAGATGGCAGCGATATTTTTGCCAATCGTCGCAACGAGCTTTACGCAATATTAGGCAATGACCCACAAACGCAGACGTTACCAGAGTTTGGCGGCGCCATTGATGTTGATGCTGCTATCGTTGCCAGCGACTCAATCGCTGAAGTGATTCAGCAAACCCAGCAACTAATCAACAACGGTAATAAATTGATTGCCTTGCCTGAACTGTTTTGGTGTGAGAGTGGTAGCCAGCCTGATATGTTGGCCCAAGAAAGTGAGCAGTTGCTGCTTGCTTTGCAACAGATATGTCCTGCGGATGTTTATATTGGTTTAAGTATTGTCGCAAAACACGGCAATGGTTATCAGCACCAAGGGGTGATCGTCAGTCAACAAGGTGTGGTGCACCGCCAAGGGCAAGTGCATGCCAGCAAGCGCCACGATTGGTCGATACCTGCGGATGAATTTAAGGTTTTTCATAGCCCATACGGTAGCCTTGCGGTGATCGTAGAGGACGATGCAATATACCCAGAAACCTTCCGTTTGGTTGCGATGCAAGGCGTGCAATTGGTGTTTGCGTCATTGCAGCAACAAGAGGCATGGCAAGGTGTGACCGGCATCATTGAACGCGCATCGGAAAATCGCGTCAATGTATTAGCAGCAAGCACGGCCTGTGAAGACAGTTTGATTTGCTCATTGCAAAAAGATTTTACCATCATGACACCGTGGCAAGAGCGTCAATTTGACGGTTTACTTAGCCAATGTCAGGTGGTTCGTGGAAACCAGTCGCCAATTTGTGCGCAAGTTCATCCACAGGCGGCAGCAAACAAAGTGGTATCTCATCGTACGCATTTAATCGACAACCGCCCATGGCGGTTAATGTCCGCAATGCTCGATTAATATCGAATGATGAATCGCGACAACCAAGACAAGAATTTTTAGGAACAATTATGACATTATCATTACCTGCACAATTATCGAACGATACCGTAGACAAGATAGTTAGCCATTTTGGCATGAGTGAAGTTCATGGTGCCGATGGTGGCCCTTATATGACCTTAACGTCGCATGCGCCTATGGCTCAAGGTGAGGTTGGCCATGTACGAGTGTTTACCGGTGGTGGCTTAGAAAAGCTGGTTACCTGTTCTATCGTTGTACCGCAAATCATGCTCGATTCGCATATGCTATATGGTTTTTCCGCTAAAGATAACGCCATTCCGCACTTCACTTTAGATTCGGTTAAAGCCGGCGATCACTTTGCCTTTCACTTGGATTTAACGCCACGCTTAGATTTAGGCGCCAATATTGATTATATGAACCAAGTGTTTTTGCCATTAACGGCAACATTTGATGAAGCGGAAGCCATGGAAGGTATCACCAAGGCACACATTTCACCACGTCAACGCGCCATTATGTCACCTTGGATGTTAGTGCATCGCGCGGATGAAAAGGGCTTTTCGCAATTGACGCCGTTTTTAGACAGCTACCTCAATCATTGGTACAGCCTGCATGAGTCAGGTGTTGAAGTGACTCAATCTGTGGCTGAATTACAACAACGAGATATGGCCAATAGAGCCGCCATCTTTGATCCTGCAATTGACCCTGTGTGGGACCGTATTGAAGGTTTAATTGGTGGTGATGCGGTAAGCAAATTACGCGGTTTGTTGAAGGGTGCTGATGCCTAAGGGCAGCAGACAACTGGATAAATAAGGAATTTAGCATGAAGTATACAGGCGAATATTTTGTCGAAGACATGACCGCGGCTGAACGTGATCGAGCGGCTAAAGTTGAGTCGGTTTTAACGGCTATCAAAGCGGCCTCGGCGGATGTCGACCGTGACGGTCAATTTTGCACTGACCATATTAAAACATTATCTGAAGCTGGGTTGTTAGGGCTAATCATTCCTAAACAATACGGTGGTCTTGGTGGTGGATTACGCGATTTGGCAGCGGCAACGTTTGCCATCGGCAGCGTTTGTCCATCAACGGCATTGACCTATTTCTTCCACTGCTCATCGGCATCTCGCGGTTTATTGGCTTTAGAGGCCATTGATAACGGTTTATTTAACGATGATGAAGCACCGGTGGTCAAAGCCTTTGCCGAAAAAGTACTGCATACCATGGGCCGTGATGGTAAATGGTTAGCGAATTTCGCGAGTGAGTCGGTGAAGTCAGAAAAAGCCGCGATTACCATTTCCACAAAAGCGACTAAGGTTGATGGCGGTTACCGATTAAATGGCGTGAAGTCATTTGGTTGTGCGACGGGCGTAGCCGACCGTTACTTAGTGACGGTTGGCATTGATGGTGTTGATGATGCCAGTGGCTTATCGACCTTCTTTGTTGATCGTGATGCCAAAGGTGTTAGTGAACGGCAGAAATGGGATGCCATCGGCATGCGCGGTACGGCGACCCATGGCCTTATTTTAGAGGACGTTTTTGTTGCCGATGACGACGCATTAACAGTGCCATCGGCGTTTGTGCGCTGTATGCAAATGAGTCGTGGCAGTTTTGTTGGTAATCAACTTGCTGGCAT
Source organism: Thalassotalea sp. HSM 43 (assembly GCF_004752005.1). Taxonomy (NCBI): domain Bacteria; kingdom Pseudomonadati; phylum Pseudomonadota; class Gammaproteobacteria; order Alteromonadales; family Colwelliaceae; genus Thalassotalea; species Thalassotalea sp. HSM 43. Next base: position 2,110,785 of record NZ_CP038493.1, read on the forward strand.
CGCCGTCTATTTAGGGCAGGCTTTTGCGATATACAACACCACGTTGGCGACATTGACCAAAGCCAAGTTTGGCGATAGCGACAAATGCATTGCCTCGTCTCCTATGCATCAACAGTTGATTGGCGAAATGATGTGCGATCTAGAAACGGCGGTGCTGTGGTTGCGACGTCAATTGCAATTAGAAAGCGCAGAGCAAGAAATCCTGCCAAAAGCCGAAGTCGTCAAACGCTGGCGGTTATGTAAGGGCCAGGTCTCAGAATACGGATTTAAGGTAGCGGTAAATGCCCTTAAATGTACTGGTACAACAGGTACCGGCTTCTCTAATCCAAGTGCGCGCGGTCTGCGTGATATGGCGATGGCCTTGGTACAAGCATTTCCAGCAGAACGTGGTCGTTTAATGGCGGCACAAATGGAAGTGGACGGTGCCGAGCAGAATCAGTTTGGCGTCAATAAAGGTTAAAAAGCCTGATGTATGGTTTCTAAATGAGTATATCGGTTGTAAAAAGGAATGCTGTTTTGAGTTTTCAATTACCTAAACAACAACATTACATTGCTGATCATTGGGTTGATGCCAGTGACACCTTAGCGTTTGACCTGCATCACGCCAGTACTGGAGAATACTTAGCTAAGCAATATGCTGCCACAGACAGGCAAGTTGAACAGGCAATGGCGGTTGCCAGTGATAATTTCAAACAAGGTCTTTGGTCGCAATTAAGTTACCAACAGCGTGCTGACTATTTGCAAGCTATCGCCGATAACATGACGGCAAAAACCACTGCCATAGCGCAGGCCGACGCGATACAAACGGGTGTGGTTTTGGCGCTTACCGAACAGTTTGCCAAAGTCTGCTCGTTAGCGTTCAGCCATGCCGCTTTGATGTTGCGAACGCTAGACAGTGAACAATATGTTAGTGGCGCGTCAGGGGATATTTTAGTTGAACGATTACCGCTTGGTGTTGCGGCGATTATTGCGCCATGGAATGCGCCATCAGGCATCGCTTGTCATAAATTGGCTAGTGCGCTGGCTGCCGGCTGCCCGGTTATATTCAAGCCGTCAGAGTGGGCTGCGGCCTCGGCACAATTTATCGCCGAGGCAATCGCACAAGCCAAGCTACCTGATGGTACGTTTCAAATGCTATTAGGTGGCAGTCATGTCGGTGGCAAAGTCGTAACCGATACACGTACCGCCGCTGTCTCGTTCACCGGAGGCGCGCAAGGCGGTGCTGGTGTTGGTCGAGTGTGCGGCGAGCAAATCAAGCCTGCACAACTTGAGCTTGGTGGTAATAACGCGTTAGTGGTGTTGGCTAGTGCTGATCTTGATATCGCCGCCGACAATATAGTCACCGGCTTAACCACAATGAATGCACAATGGTGTCGTGCCCTTGGTCGCTTAGTCGTCGATAACCGAGTAAAAGCGTCATTGTTAGCGAAAGTACAACAACGCTTTGCCAACATCAAAATGGGTAATGCCTTAGATAGTGAAACGCAAATGGGGCCATTGGTGCACAAAGGTCATTTGCAACACGTGAGCCAGCGCGTTGCCGATTACCAAGCATTAGGTGGCACCTTAATTCAAGCTACCCAATTGCCAGTATTAGCTGGTTGGTATTATCCGCCGACGCTGATAGATGGTTTACGCGGTGAGCAAACCCTAGAAGAGATTTTTGGTCCCGTGGCAACGGTACATGGGTTTGACTCAGACGCTGAAGCCATTGAGTTGGCCAATCAAACCGACTATGGCCTGGCGGCCTATGTGTTTGGCGAGCAACAGCAAGCCTGGGCGGTGGCGCGTAAATTGGTTGCCGGAGTCGTTAAAATCAATAAGGTGAGCTTATTTTCACTGCACCCAGATTTACCCCGTGCTGCATGGGGCAAATCTGGGGTTGGTGATGAAGGCACTAAAGAAACATTTGAGTTCTTTCGTGGTACTCGAGTGATTGGAGTGGCGTAATGCAAACTGAATTATTTATTAGCGGTAACGACATTGCCCCGGATAACGGCGAATATTTTGAGGTGCTTAACCCGGCGACAGAGCAGGTGTTTGCAAAAGTCGCTCGCGCCAGTGCCAGTGATGTCGAAAAAGCCGTAGCAGAGGCAAAACAAGGTTATCAAATATGGTCATCTCTAGCACCTAAAGAGCGTGAGGCTGCGCTGTTACGAGCCGCCGACATTGTCGCCGAACAGGGCATGCAACGCTTACTTGATATTGTCATCGATGAGAGTGGCAGTGCAATCAGTAAAGCCCGTAATGAAATTCTGTATACCGTTGATTTACTGCGCACCGCCGCAGGCGAAGCGCGTCGCTTGTATGGCGACACCTTTCCTAACGATAATCCTGAGCGAATATCCATGGTCATGCGCCACCCATTGGGCGTTGTGGCTGTGGTCTCACCTTATAACGCGCCATTGGCGTTATTAACTAAAATGGCGGCGTTTCCACTGGCCGCTGGCAATGCTGTGGTGATCAAACCTTCAGAAGAAACGCCGGTGATTGCCATAGAGTTTGCAAAAATACTGCTCGAAGCGGGCATTCCCCGACAAGCGGTGCATGTCGTTACTGGGTTTGGTGCAGAATGCGGTGCGCCGTTGGTAGAGCATCAAGATGTAAATTGTATTGCCTTAACCGGTTCGACGGGCACCGGACAGCACATCGGTGCGGTGGCGATGAAGCGCATGGTTAAAGCGCAGTTAGAGCTTGGCGGCAAAAGTGCCGCATTAGTGCTTGCTGATGTTGATCCCGTTAAGGCTGCCAATATTGTTGCCCAGGGTATTTTTACCCATGCTGGACAAATTTGCATGGCCAATTCTCGGGTCGTAGTACATCAAGATATTTACCAGCCGTTTATTGATGCATTAAAGCACGCCGCGGAGCAACTTAAGGTTGGTGATTTACGTGACGAGAGCACGGTTTACGGGCCATTGATTAACCGCAAAGCGGTAGAAAAAATTCAACAGCACGTAGATGAGGCGTTAAGCCAAGGCGCAAGTTTATTGACCGGTGGCTATATTATTGACGGCTTAGTCTATGCGCCAACGGTATTACTTGATACCGCCAGCACCTCATCGGCATGGTGTGATGAGTCATTTGGGCCATTGACCAATGTGGTTAAGGCCGACAGTTTGCAACACGCGATTGCCCTTGCCAACGATTCTCAATTTGGATTATCCGCCTGCGTGTTAACGAAAAATATAAGCTGGGCGATGCAAGCGGTGCGCGGTATTGACGCAGGTTCAGTGCACGTTGGTATGCACTCATTTCAAAGTAACGCTTTGGCGCCAATTGGTGGCAGTAAATTAAGCGGTGTTGGCCGCAGTGGTGGCGCGTATTCAACGCAAGAATTTACCGATGTGAAATGGGTCAGCATTGAAGTAAACGAGACGTTATAGATGATTCGCCGTGGTTTTGCTGACAGTGCCTTAGGTCAAATTCACTATCGTATATGTGGCTCATTAGATAACCGCAAACCACGCTTGCTGATGCTGCATCAAGCGCCGAGTAGCGGTGCGATGTATGAAGCGATTATGCCGCATTTAAGCGAAAATTTTACCGTTATCGCGCCAGATTTTCCGGGCTTTGGTGACAGTGCTTCGATGGCGTTAGAGCAGCATAGTATTGGCAATTACGCAGATGCTGTTATGGCGGTCATTAACAGTCTATCGGTCGATGAGTTTTATCTTTTTGGCCATCATACTGGCGCTACCGTGGCCACTGAAATAGCGGCTACACAGCAGTGCAGAGTTAAAAAACTGATATTGAGTGGGCCGACGGTATTGCCCGATGCCATGCGCAACAAATTACCTGACCTTGTGGCCTTGCCGAAAGTCGACAGCGAAGGTGACTTTGCCAAACAAATATGGCAGAAAATTCGCGCTAAAGCCGACGGTTTAGATATCAACATTAGCCAGCGTGAATACCGCTTAGCACTGGCGTTAGGTGAATGCTATCGGGCAGCGTATCAAGCGGTAGCCGATTATGATTGTGCTAATAAAACCAAGTTAATCACCTGCCCAAGCCTAGTGTTTGCCGGAAAGCATGATGTGTTAAGGCCGTATTTAGCTGAGGCGTTGGCGTTACTGGCGCAAGGACAACGTATCGATATCGGCGATACCAACACCTATGTTTGTGAAACCCACCCTGACAAGGTGGCAAATATTATCAAAAAATTTATTGGACACTAGAGCATGGATTTACATAAAAACAGCTTAGGTTTAGGCGACAGACCCGCGTTGATATTGGTCGATATGATTAACGGCTTTACCGACCCTGAATGCCCCTTGGGCAGTCATTGCCCGGATGTTGTCGCCGCGAATCAACAGTTATTAGCGGCATTTCGAGCCGCAAATCTGCCGGTGTTTTTTACCACCGTGGTTTTTCACAATGAATCTCAAGCTCGGGTGTTTCGTGACAAGATAAACGATCTTGATTTGCTCACTCCAGAGTCAAAATGGGTACAGGTCGACCAGCGTTTGACGCCGACTGCTGACGAAGCCGTCATTGAAAAACGTTGGGCCAGTGGCTTTTTTCAAACCGATTTAGCGCAACAGTTATTGGCCGTGGCTGCGGACTCAATTGTGGTGACCGGATTAACCACCAGTGGCTGTGTTCGCGCAACCGTGGTTGATGGTTTGCAACACAATTATAAGGTGACAGTGGCACGTGAAGCGGTCGGTGATCGTAATTCAGACGCACACCAGGCCAATCTTTTTGATATGAACGCCAAATATGCTGATGTGGTTAGTGTTGAACACATCATCAATAAAATTAGTAATTAGATTAATATATTAGATAAACAGGAGCAGTAGTATGGCTCAAGCAAATAGTTCCATTCAGCCAGTCATTATTGCCGGCGCAGGCCCGGCAGGTTCGGTATTGGCGTTAGCCTTGGCGAAAAAAAACATTCCGGTGATCATGTTAGAAAAACATCACAGTTTACCAATAGATTTACGTGCCTCAACCTTTCATCCGCCGTCGTTAGAAATGCTGGATGAGTTAGGTGTTGCGCAAGAGATGATTGATATGGGGTTGATCGTAGACCGCTATCAATATCGAGACCGTAAAACCAATGAAGTCGCTGAATTTGACATGAGTCTTATTAGCGATGAAACCAAGTTCCCATTTCGCTTGCAGCTTGAGCAATACGAATTGACGCATATTATTGGTCGTCATTTGCAGCAATATGCCCATGTTGAGGTGCTATTTGAGCACGAAGTCGTCGACTTTGAGCAAGATGACGATGGCGTCACTGCCATTGTTAACACACCGACTGGGGAGGTGACTGTACATGGTAGTTTCTTACTCGGCTGTGATGGTGCATCCAGTAATGTGCGTAAAGCCGCAAAGATTAATTATGGTGGCTTTACTTATGATGAAAAGTTTCTTGTTGCCAGTACCAGTTTTCCGTTTGAAGAGGTGTTCGACAACCTATCTTATGTAAATTATGTCTCTGACCCCGACGAATGGTGCGTTATTTTGCGTACCGAGAAAATTTGGCGGGTATTGTGGCCAACCGATCCACAAGAGACCGATACCGATAAATATCTGACGGATGAATATATCCAACAGCGTTTGCATCACTTATACGACAAAGAAGGCGATTTCGACATTGGTCATCGCACTTTGTACAACGTCCATCAGCGGGTTGCAGAAACCTATTATCGTGGCCGAGTGGTGCTGGTAGGTGATGCTTGCCATATAAATAATCCATTAGGCGGCATGGGCATGAACGGTGGTTTACATGACGCCTTTAATTTGGCGAGCAAGTTAATAGATATCATTGAAAATAACAGTGATCATCTACAGCATTTCGCCCATTATGACCGCCAACGCAAAGATTTAGCGGTTGAGTTTGTGCAAAACCATACCATCGCCAATAAGAAAATGATGGAGTCAACTGACCCAGATGAGCAGGCGAAAAGGCAAAAGATGTTTATGGAAACCGCAGCCGATCCAGATAAAGCCAAAGCCTTTATTATGGAACGAGCAATGATAAATTGTGTGCGAGAGTCCTTACTGGTCGAGTAAACATCACCGTATTTCGTCACTGTAAATGTAACAAATTACGCCGGGCTTATAACCTGGCGTTTTGTCGTATCTATTTGATATTCCTTTCTTATTCTTTATCTAATGTGTCGTTCGATTTTTAACCCATTAAAAGTGACAAATGTCACTTTTTTTATGTCGTTTCTCTTCCCTTTGCAACATTGACTTAACATTATAACAATTATGTACAGAATTTATTGCAATCTAGTTAATTTCTGGGTAATTTGGAATTGCATCAGCGTACAAAAACAACAATAGCTGAGCGATTTAACAACAATAAAATTCAGGCATCATAAGAATGTTTGTTAGCGCATGCGAAAGGTAGACAGTCGTCGCAAGCAGGCAAAATATAACAACGATAAGAGCCGTTTCTGGGGTTGAATATGAACAAGAAAACTAAGTTGTCTTTGTTGATTTCTTCGATACTTCTGGCGCAAGGAAGTTATGCAGCAGATGCTGAAACTGATGCGACAGTAGATGAAGCTGATATTGAGCGTATTACTGTAACAACGCGTCAGCTTGAAGAAACCATTGAAAAGATTCCACTATCCATCTCGGTATTAAATGCTGAAGAAATTAGCAAAAAAGGCATTTCCAATACTGAAGATGTATCGAAGTATATTTCTAGTGTTAGTTTTGACATTGGTGCCGCACCAAACGATACCCGTCCTGCAATTCGCGGTTTGACAACCGAACGTGGTCGTCCAAATGTTGCAATCTTGGTCGATGGAATTGACGTTTCCTCCGAGTCGATGACACTAGCTGGTGGTGGTATGACCGCCAACATGCGCTTACTTGATTTACAACAGGTTGAAGTCGTTAAAGGACCACAATCGGTGAACTACGGTCGTAGTGCATTCGCTGGTGCCATTAACTATGTAACCAAAAAACCATCATTTGAGTTTGGTACCAAAATTGATGTCAACTGGGATGAGAACGAAACCTATGAAGGGTCGATTCGCATTGAAGGTGGTTTGACAGAAAACTTTGCTGCATCACTTAAAGTATCAAGCTGGACCACCGACGGTTACTATGAAAACCCGAATACCGGCGGCGAGCTTGGCGACGGTGAATCTGCCGGCGCTGCGCTTGGCTTGTATTATGTCGGTAACGATTGGTCAGCGTATTTTCGTGGTGAATACTCAGATGAAGAATACGGTCCACGTGCCGTTGGTGTAAAACACACGCTTCTTCCAGGTGGCTTCCAAGACCTAGCGACTAATTTTATGGGAACGGGTGTTTTGGCTGAAGGTGCCGAAATGTTGCCATATATTCCAGGAACCGATTGTTCTATGGCGATGCCATACTGGGATAGCTTTGCTGGTTTCTTAAGCCAAATGGGTATTCCTGAAGGCATGTACGCCGCATGTCGTCCATTTTACGTTGGTAAAGTTGAAGGTAACGAGAGTGATATTGATCAATCACCTGATCCTCGAACCGGTAAAGACTTTGCGGGTACCGATGTCGAAAATACCCGTGCATCTTTGATTGTTGATTGGGACATCAGTGATGACATCACTTTTATCTCAAGCACAGGTTTTACCAATAACGACACCTCTGTTGTCGAAGATTTCGATTTAACGAACTTCTCACTCATTTCAGATCCTGTTGGTATGCCACCGTTTTCGCCACCGTTTACTCAATACGGTATGCAGGCAGATTCTTGGACTGAATATGAAGTTGATCAGCTAAGTCAGGAATTCAAACTGATTGGTGGTGATGACTCCCTATCTTGGGTAGTGTCAGCACTTTATTGGGATGAGTCGATGGACACCGCGTTCAACTCACAATGGTGGATGCGAGAAGGTGTTCATGTGCCAACGCTATTGGCTATGTTCCAACAAAATCCATTTACCTCATTCATTACCGCTGCTAATACAGGGCCACATGACGATCCGCGTACCACGCCTATGACTCGTGACACTGAGCATTGGTCGGTAGCCGCGTTGATTAAGTATGCTATTACAGAAGATATTCATCTTACTGTTGAAGGTCGTTATATTGATGAGACCATTGATTACACTGGTCAATCGGACGATCGTGGTTTCTTAACGGCGCACGAAATTGATTTTTCAATGATTTACGATCCAACTATACCGCCGTTTGGTGCCATGGTTGAAAATCCAAACTACAACCATAAAAACAGTGTAAGCGATGATGAATTTGTTCCGCGCTTTTCACTTGATTGGCAAGTAAATGACACCGTATTTACCTACGCATCAGCAGCCAAAGGCTTCAAGCCTGGTGGTATCTCTACCACAGATGGTAATGGTGATGTCTCAACAGGTGAATACAAGCCAGAAACAATGTGGGCTTACGAGATTGGTACTAAAGCATTTTCTGTAGAGAATAATGCCATGGTATCACTTGCCGCGTTCTACTGGGATTACACCGATCAGCAGGTACCATTTACCATTACCGATCCGATGACGGGTATGGCAGGTAACTCAATATTGAATGCTGGTGAAACATCGGTAACAGGTGTTGAGCTAGAGTCTACTTGGATCATCAATGACAACTGGACATGGTCACTTGGTTACCTATATTCAGATGCTAAATACGATGATTTCAATGTCGCAGAAGTAATCGCGGCCAGTGATACTGGCGCCCGCTTATCGACTGTCGATATGGCATTGGCTGGCAACATCGAAGGTGATTATTCTGACAATCGCCTACCACTATCTGCTGAACATTCAGCAACCACCAGTATTAAATACAATACTGAAATTGGTGAGTTGAACCTGTTTGGTGAAGTGTTTGGTCAATATCGTTCTAAGCGTTATGTTGATGCGGGTAACCACGCGTACCTGCCTGAATATGATGAGTGGGATGTTAACATTGGCCTGGAAGGCGATAACTGGTCAGTGATCGCTTATGTTGAAAATGTCTTTGATGATGACAAGATCAAATCGGCACTGAGAAACGTTAACTACGGTTTCTTCCCGGATGGTCAAAGCGTTCCTTCAATGATTTCATTCAACCTTCCGCAACCTAGAACTGCTGGTGTTCGCGCTAGTATTAGTTTTTAATAGGTTGACTATAACGAACTGTAAGGGATAACCGTTAGGCTATCCCTTTTCTTTCCAACCCATTTAAGTATTAGGGAGTGAGTATGTCGACAGAGGCTATCTCAAATCCAGCGACTTCTAAAAGTAGCATTCGCGCTAACACGGTTTTTATGGCGCTGCTGGTATATTTTTTCGTTACCTTGCAAAAACCGATTTCTCATATGTATGTTGTCTCGATGATTTACGCGATTCCAAATTCTGAAACCTGGAAGTATGGCATGACCTTCGCGATTGGCTGCATAGGTATTGCATTAATTTTCTGGGGACTTCGCAAAGACGAAGTAAAAGGCTCGTTAATGGGCTTTCTCGGTGCCATGTTAGTATGGGACTCGTGGGTAGAAATGGGGCTGGATTTCTTTGAACACGCCAACTCTATTCCTATGGTTAAAGATGCCGAAGGCACACCTGTCTTGCTCGGCTCACATAATATTTTAGAGATATCATCGATATTTTTAGTGTTTATGCTGATGATGACGATGTTCCAAAAAGACATGCGATGTCGCATGTTAATGTGGATACGCAAGCAATGTGGCATGCGCGAAGGGCTAGGTAAGCCGACACCTGGGTTAAAGCCGCAAACCTCACGGATTGCTGCCACCGAATATGTCTTTGTTAACTGGTTTATGTATGTATTGATGATCGGAATTTTAGACCCGCGCATCGCTGGTACATATCATCCAGCAACCTATGCTTTATCGGCGGCGATTTTTATTTGGTCGGTGTATTTGTTGTATAAGCAAAGTAAGCAAAATGAAGTTGGCCTGATGATTCGTTATGCCATCGGTGCCGCTGGTGTCGCTTGGTATAACTGGGAAATCACCACATACTGGGGCTGGTACAAAGAATTTTGGATTGACCCGAACCAAATGGGTAAGTGGGCAATTGTCTTGGCGTTGTTTATCGGTATTTTTATTTTCCTTTGGAAAACACCGGTTAACCCAGACACCGGTAAATCGGCAAAATTGCAGTAACTAATTCAATGAACATCAAGGGTTGGAATTCCAACCCTTTTTTGTACCTATAAGGTCTTATCGATATCCACGAGATCCCGCTTCAAGTGCGGGATGACGGCAAGCAGGTTGCAAAGGCGGTAAATATAAGTGCTATATGTCATTGCTGATAGGCGATGCTCAATACACAATAAAAAGTAAAAAAGGGGATACCATGAAACTCGCAACCGCTTATGTGATGCATGCATTAATTTATGTACTGATTGGTGTGGCATTTGGTCTGTATATGGCCGCCAACCAAAACCACAGTCAGCATGTTACCCACGCACACTTATTGATGCTGGGTTTTGTAATGTCATTCTTTTACGCCTGTATCCACAAATTGTGGCTCGATGGCAGCAGCTCAAAGTTGGCTGTCAGTCAGTTTGTTTTGCATCAACTCGGCACAATTTTGATGGTTGTTGGTATGGGCAGTATGTACGGCATGTTAATGCACCCAGCTATCGCAGGTATCACTATGGGCGTAGCGGCACTGTTAATCATGGCATCCATTGTGATGATGATCATCATGCTGAAAAAGCAGCCACAGCTTGCGATAACCGCCGCGAATTAAGGAAATACAATGGATAATTATCAAATTGCTCGTCGCGCCCAAATTGGCGTCATCATTCCGTCTACCAATACCGGCGTTGAGTATGATTTACAAAAATTTTGTCTTGATGGTGTTACGTGGCATCCATCACGCTTTTATATTGAATTAAGAAATTGGGCGGATGAAGTCAGCAAAACCGGTGAAAATGAAAATCAGGTATTTGAACGCTTTTTAGAAATTATGCGTGGAGAAATACCGAGTTCGATTCGCAATGTACTCAGTGCCCAAGTCAATCATATTATGCTGGGTATGTCGGCAGAAACGTTTTGGGGTGGCCTTGAGGGCAACATCGAATTTGAAAATGAAATTAAAGATCAGATTGGTGATCTAGGCTTGACCACAGGTGCTGGTGCAACCAAAGATGCCCTAGAGCTATTTGGTGCCAAGAAGATCTCTGTTATCACCCCGTATCCAGAAGTTGGCGATGAAAATGTGATTCGGTTTTTCTCCGATATCGGATTTGAGGTTCATAAAGTCAAAGGCTTAAATCGTCCGTCGGCAACCGCCATTGCCGAAACTAAAATCCAAGACGTGGTTAATGCCATTCATGAAGTTGATCACGATAGTGTCGATGCCATTGTGCAATGCGGCACCAATTTGTCGACCGTTGATTTATTTCCGACCTACGAGCATATCTTAGGTAAGCCGTTATTGCCGATAAATGTAGCAACGGTTTGGCATGCACTTCGTGCCTGTGGTGTGAATGATAAAATAACCGGTAAAGGCCGTCTTTTGGAAGAGTTTTAACGGGCTATCAGCAAACTATCGGATCGATATCAAAAGTACTAATTATTTCAGTATATTAGGCTGCTAATTGATTGGTATTTTTTCGCCAAAAGGTTAATCTGGATAGTGTGTAAAAGCGTATACCCAATTAACCTTTTTATGGAATGAAACAGTATGCCACGCACTATCAATGTATTAATTATTTTATCCGCGCTGATCATGGCCTTTATTTGGCTTATGGGACCGTATAGTGCGCACATTGATTTTATTCCCGACCAAGGCCCAACTTGGTATTTCTGGAAACTACCTGATGCTGATTTTATAACTCGCTTATCTGCTTGGGGTAGTTTTGTTGCTCATCAAGTGTTTTTCTGGTGGTTGATTTGGGATGGCAAGTGTAAAAAACAACGTGGTGAAATTCAATATTCTAACGGTCTACAACGCCACAACTACATAGCCTTATTTGGTAACTTGTTTTTCATCATTTGGCACGTTGTACAAACCAAACTATTTTACGATGGATTGGCGCAAGATACCCATGTGTTCTCAGGTCAGTTCGCGGTGATTATTCTACTGTCTTTAGTCTTGGTATTAGAGAATCAACGCCGAGGCTTAATTTTTGGCAAATCGATAGGCTGGATTAATCACGTTAGGTATCTGGTTAAAGAATATCATGGCTACTATTTTTCTTGGGCTATCGTTTACACCTTTTGGTTCCACCCTATAGAGATTAACGCCGGTCATATGTTGGGCACCTTTTATGCCATTATGATTATGGTGCAGGGCTGTTTAATTTATACCCGATATCATCAAAACCGCAATTGGACTGTATTGCTGGAAACCTTTGTCTTGATCCACGGTGCTATCGTCGCTTGGTTGTCGGTGTACCATAATATTTGGCCGATGTTTGCCTTTGGTTTTGCTACCATGTTTATGGTGACCGGAATTTACGGACTAGGCTTACAACGTTCAACCATTCGCTTGCTAACGCTATTGTATATTGCCATCGTTATTTTCTTTTATCGACACGACTTAACCGCGATACAAGAAGTTGTGCGCATACCGTTTATTCTCATTTTGGTTGCCATCGTACTCGCTGCAATGATCTATCCATTTGCCCGCAAACCGACAAAGCCTGCGCCTGAAGCCAAACAAAAAACGTCCGCGTAAGTGAGCCAATTACACTGAGTCCCTTTGCTCTTTTGATAGTTGCTTTTTGCCTATTGCCAGCGGTGTTTTGCTTGCATTCATCCTATAATATTGGCACTATTTGTTATAATGATATAACAAAGTGACTAACAGTATTGGCAAAGCCAACTTCAGCGGCAGCCAATTGCGGTGGCAAAGGAGTAAACGTCATCATGAATAAACCACTTGCTGGCTTAAAAATTATCGATTTAACCCATATGTTATCGGGCCCTTATGGTTCGATGATTTTGTCTGATATGGGTGCAGATACCATTAAAGTAGAACCTTTGCAGGGTGAAGGTACGCGCAAGCTTCTGGCCTCGGATCCAAACAACTCGGTTGATGGCTTCGGTGCTTATTTTATTACTTTAAATCGTAATAAGCGCTCGGTCGCCATCGATTTAAAAAGCGATGAAGGTAAGCAGCTATTTTATAAATTAGTTGCTGAAGTTGATGTGGTTATCAATAACTTTGGCCCCGGAGTACCTGAGCGACTCGGCATTGATTACGATACTCTAAGCCAACATAACCCGAGCATTATTACCTGCGCGGTAACCGGGTTTGGCTCTGATGGTCCAGGCCATAAGCGTCCGGCATTTGATCAGGTGGCACAAGCGTTTGGTGGCGGTATGTCGATTACCGGAACCGATCCAAAAACACCGATACGAGCCGGTATTCCTATTGGTGATTTGGGTGGTGGCATGTTTGCCGTTATGGGCATTTTAGGCGCTGTTGTAGAGCGTTATAAGTCAGGCAAAGGCCAGCATGTCGATATCTCTATGCTGGATTGTCAGGTGTCGATGCTGAACTATATGGCAACGATGCACATGATTTCTGGAGACGACCCATTCCCAATTGGCAATGGCCACTTTGTTCATGTGCCTTACAATTCTTATCCGACCCAAGATGGTCACATAATTTTGGCGGTGATCACCGATAATTTTTGGCAAAACCTTAAGCCGGTGGTCAATGTCGCGCAATTTGATGATGCCAAATACGACGGCCAACCAGGTCGCTTTGCCGATAAACAGTTTATCGACGCGACGTTAGCAGAAATCTTTGCGACCAACACCAACCGATATTGGTTAGACAAATTGGAAGCGGCGCGCATCCCATGCGCACCGGTAAATAAATTCTCCGATGTGCTCAATGACTCCCAAGTGCGGCATCGTAAAATGGTGGTAGATATTTTTCATCCCGATGGCAAAGCCACAAAGGCGCCGGGTAATCCGATCAAGATGTCGCGTACTAACGAAGACAGCTTCAGCGCTGCGCCGCATATTGGTCAACATACCGATCAGGTACTTGGTGATTTATTGAATTTGTCAGCAGAAGAGATTGATAAACTGCGTGATCAAGGAATCGTTAAATAATGGCGTCGAGGTTTGTACGTATTACTGATGTGGGCCCCCGTGATGGCTTGCAAAATCAAGCGCAAATTTTAACGCCAGAACAGCGTAGCGAGATTATTGCCGATTTAGTTAATGCTGGCCTTCCGAGTATTGAGGTGGGCAGTTTTGTTTCGCCTAAAGCGGTACCGGCAATGGCTGGTATCAACGACATTTATCAACAACTGCCCGCTGGCAATTGTCATTATCAGGCGCTTATTCCTAATGCCAAAGGTTATCAACTCGCAAAAGCGGCGGGGGCTAAAGCGGTGATGATGGTGGTATGTGCTACGGAAACCATGAACCAGAAAAACGTGCGCATGAGTGTCATGCAAGGCATGCAACAAGCGATGAGCATTATTGCCCAAGGTAAAGACGATAACATTGATGTTATTTGTTGCGTTGCGGTGTCTTGGCATTGCCCATTTGAAGGGAAAACCGAGCCGCAGCGTGTTATCGACATTGCCCGTGCTCTAGATGAAGCCGGCGCTAAAGAAATTATTCTCGCTGATACCATAGGGGCAGCGAATCCAGAGCAAGTTGCGACGCTTATCAAGCAAGTAAGCCAAGTGGTAGATATCGATAAGTTAGCGTGTCATTTTCATGATACACGGGCGATGGGGATTGCCAATGTCTATGCGGCTCTGCAAGTGGGGGTGCGTAAATTTGATGCCTCACTAGGCGGCCTTGGAGGATGTCCGTTTGCGCCAGGCGCGACGGGTAATGTTGCCACTGAAGATGTGGTGATGATGCTCGAGCAAATGGGTTATCAAACAAATATTGATCTGCAGAAACTGATGGCGCTGAGCGATAAAGTTGGCCTTTGGGTTGAACAACAAATCGGTGGCCGAGCCGATGCTTGGCGCAAGTTGCAGTTAGCAAAAGGCAACGCGCTTATTTAACAATAATTACAGGGTTTCGTTGTGACAGGTAAAACGCTTTACGATAAATTGTGGGAAATGCATTTGGTCGATATTGATGACGATGGCAACGGCCTGATTTATATCGATCGTCATATCATTCATGAAATCACCTCGCCACAGGCATTCGACGGCTTGCGCCAATATCAACGCGATGTATGGCGAGTGGATAGTATTTTAGCGACACCGGATCACCAAGTGCCTACCCAAGACAGACACTTGGGGCTAAACGGCTTTAGCGATGCCATTGCCAAGCAACAAGTTCAAACCCTCGACAGTAACTGTAAAAGCCATGGCATAAATCAATTTGCATTAGCAGATAAGCGTCAAGGTATCGTCCACGTGGTAGGCCCAGAGCAAGGCGCTACGCTGCCAGGAATGACCGTGGTATGCGGTGATTCACATTCGTCTACTCATGGTGCGTTTGCTGCCCTTGCCCAAGGCGTTGGTACATCTGAGGTTGAGCATGTGCTGGCAACGCAAACGCTGATGCAGAAAAAATGCAAAAATATGCGTGTCAATGTCAACGGTAAGTTAGCGTTTGGGGTGACCGCAAAAGACATGATTTTGTATATTATCGGCCAGCTTGGCAGTGCCGGTGGCAGCGGCTATGCGATTGAATACGCAGGCAGTGCGGTACAGGACTTATCGATGGAAGGGCGCTTAACTTTATGTAATATGACCATCGAAGCCGGTGCCCGCTCAGGCATGGTGGCGTTTGATGACGTTACCGCTAACTATCTGAAAGACAAACCTTTTGCGCCGCAAGGTGAGCAATGGCAGCAAGCATTGCGATTTTGGCAAACCTTACAATCTGATGACAATGCCAAATTTGACCAAGAACTCGATATTGATGCGAGCGATATTGTGCCGCAAGTCACTTGGGGTACCAAGCCGGATCAGGTGATTGCGGTCAATGCACCAATACCAGACGCTGGCGAAGGCAAAGATGCAGTACAGCAACATGAATGGCAAACAGCACAACACTATATGGGCGTGACGTCAGGGCAGTCACTAGAACAGTTGGCAATTGATCAAGTGTTTATTGGCAGTTGCACCAATGGCCGAATTGAAGATATACGACAAGTCGCCAAGGTATTAAAAGGTCGCAAGATTGCAAGCTCAATAACTCGTGCCATGGTGGTGCCAGGTTCAGGCTTAGTTAAAGAGCAAGCCGAACGAGAAGGCCTTGATCAAATCATTATTGCATCTGGATTTGAATGGCGTTTCGCCGGTTGCTCTATGTGCAATGCCATGAACCCAGATAAGCTTGAACCAGGCGAGCGCTGCGCCTCTACCTCGAATCGAAATTTTGAAGGTCGACAAGGTCAAGGAGGGCGCACACATTTGGTGTCACCGGCTATGGCTGCCGCTGCTGCAATTTACGGTCACTTTGTTGATGTGCGCAATATCTCACTTGCCGATCAACAAAATTCCACTACCAAGCAAGAGGTTATCGCCTGATGCAAGCTTTTAAAACGCATACCGGTATTGTCGCCGCTATCGACCGAGCCAACGTTGATACCGATGCAATAATGCCTAAACAATACCTAAAATGCATCAGCAAAACTGGTTATGGAGATTGGGCGTTTGATGATTGGCGTTATCTTGATCACGGCGATGTAGATATAGATGTATCAACGCGGCGCTTAAACCCTGATTTTGAATTAAACCAGAGTAAGTTTTTAGCGGCCAGTATTTTACTTGGCGGTGAAAACTTTGGCTGCGGCAGTTCTCGCGAACATGCGGTTTGGGGCATCCGTGATATGGGCTTTAAAGTGATCATTGCGCAATCATTTGCCGATATATTCTTTAATAACTGTTTTAACAATGGTGTGTTAGCCATTACCTTAGAAAAGCCAGTCATGGATAGATTATTTGCGTTAACCAAACAAGCTAAAAGCGTGTTGATGGAAGTCGACTTAGAGCATAAGCAATTACGTTTTAATCACAAGCTGATTCATTTTTGTATAGAACCTAGTAGACGCTTTAAGTTGTTGAATGGCCTTGATAATATTGCATTGACCTTACAGCAGGCTGACAACATAAAGGCGTTTGAACAACGCCATAAGCAGCGTCACCCTTACTTTTTTAATCGTTAGTCTAAAAGGACGAAACCAATACCATGCCGATTCTATTTCTGACAGTATTCATTGACTTGATTGGCTTTGGTATCGTTATCCCTATCTTACCTTTTTTGGCTCCTAAGCTTGGTGCCAGCAATTTTGATATTGCCATGATCATCGCTATCTATTCGGTTTTTGCCGGCTTGGTTGGCACCTTATGGGGTAAATTAAGCGACAAAATTGGTCGCAAGCCAGTGATCATGTTTTGTTTATTGGTTACCGCAGCTTCTTACGTATTGTTGGCCAATGCGGAAACCCTGACCATGGTCTATATCGCTCGTATCCTGGCGGGTTGTGTTGCTGGAATCTATGGTGTCGCGGGTGCTATGGTTGCCGATTTGTCGACACCAGAAAATCGCGCTAAGTCTATGGGCTTGGTCGGCGCCGCGTTTGGCTTGGGCATGGTTGTTGGTCCATTTTTAGGTGGTGTTCTAGCCGGAGATGAGATTAACTTTCTTCTGCCTTGCATGGTTGCCGGCGGCATGTCGCTGATGGCGGCGATATTTGCGGCGATATTTTTGACTGAATCTTTGGATAAAAAACAACGCCAAGAGCATAAAGAAATTCGCGATGCGATTGGCAAAACGTCAAGCTATAACATCCTCAAACAAAGCGGCAATCGTTGGTTAGTCTTGCAATTTTTACTGCATTCAATGGTAATCACTACGGTCAGTTACTTATTCCCACTATGGACCGGCGAGCTATTAAACTGGGGTCCTAAACAAATTGGCATCGTGTTTGGTATCCAAGGCTTGGTGATGGCGGCGTTACAAGCGAAGCTAATCGCAGTGCTTGCCAAAAAGTTTGGTGAAATCCCGGTGTTGACGTTTGGTGTCGCGTTACTAACCCTAGGTTTTTGTATGGCCAGTTTCTCGACCACGCAATTTTTTATGGTGGCAAGTTTCTTTACCACAATATCTGGTGCCAGCATGTGTATGCCACTTATGAACTCGCTTATTTCGCAACGTACCGAAGTTCAGTATCGAGGCCGAATTATGGGCGCGGCAGGTGCTATGGGCGCATGGGGACGTGTCGTTGGTCCATTGCTAGCCGGTTCTTTATTGAGCCTGTCAGGTTTTACGTTCGCTTGGGTTGCCGGCATTGCCATCGGCATTTGCTATCTGGCTTGGCCATTGAAAGAGCTGATGCACGGTGAGAAACAACCGCAAGCCCACAAGCCAGCGGAGTCCGCGGTTGACTAACGAGCAGGGCGTCGTACACCAACAAAAAACGCTAAACAGCAAATTAGCACATCCTGCTTGGCTTAAGAGATAATGGTTTAAGCCAGAACGCTTAAACGTTACGGCATATAGATAACAAAAGAGAGAAGATTATGCTGACTGCAATTTTTATATTTTTTATTGTTTGTCATTTGGCTTTGCTGATACTAAGCAGCAAAATTCATAGTAATGGTTTTAGTATTTGGTGGTTGCGATTGCTGCTATGTGGCGTGCTATACGACAATTCTATGGTGATGCTATCGAGTATCTATGGCGCCGATGAAAGCCTACAATTTGCCAACCAAATGCGTTGGTATGCACACTCGCTTATTCTGCCGTTTCTATCACTATTTACTTATAAAATGCTGCAGCATGCCGGCTATAAAGGAGCCGACAAACTGTGGTGTAAGGCGCTTTTTATTATCGTCACGGTTTGCGCTCTAAGCTACGGCATTTTACATGAGATTTTACAGCTTGAACTGACCAGTAAGCTACTAACATCACCTGTCGGTGAGATGGAACGCTTTGTCTCTGTATCAAAAATTCCGCCGCTGGCAACCATAGGCACGAATTTATTTGCCATCATTTGGGCTGCGGTGGTTTGGAAAAAAGCCAACTGGCCATGGATGTTCGCTGGAGCGCTGTGCATTTTTGTTATTAATGCTGCATCAGCTACTTCACAATATGGTTTTGTGTTGGGCAATCTAGCCGAAGTGATTTTTATTGCTTCATTACTGGCGACAGTGAATTACTTTGCTAAAGACCAAGTCGCAGCCAATATGGTGCACGCCAATTAGGCTTTTTATGGTAGTGAAATGGCGATAGTTGATCGCATAAGGTGCGGGCACAAGTTGAGGCTTTTCCAAGAGCTTTCAGAGCAAATGATTTGAAATTGTCTGCTGATTAATTGTACAGTTTAACTTAACGATATGATTAACGTCGCTGCGCAGGATAATAAAATGGAAAACAGTTCTTGGTATCAAAAACCTGAAATGATTATTGCCTTATCGGCACTTATGATCAGCTTGATCACCGCTGTCGTGGCTATTTATTCAGCCTATATTGACCGCTCTTATGCCCGAGCTTCTATGTGGCCGAGAGTGGAAATTTTTCGCAGCTATGGTGGCAATAATTTCAGTTACGGTGTCACTAACAGTGGTAATGGTCCGGCATTAATTAATTACGCTGTGGTCAAACATAACGGTGAAATTATTAAGCACTGGCATGATATTAGCGACTTCAGTCATTTTACTCAGTCACATTTCGGCAATAAAATTCTATCGCCGCAGCAAATTATTAATCCGGTAAAATACAACGGAGATAACGCCAAGTTATTTTTAAAAGCGGATAAAACCGTCGAAATCGAACTGTGTTATTGTTCTATCTATGATGAGTGTTGGCTGACTTCACGTATTAATCAGCCACAGGAAGTAGCGAATTGTTCGATTGAAGAAAGTCATCGTTTCGCGCAATAGATATAACGAAAAAGGTCAGCAAGTGCTGACCTTTATCTTGTAAATTCAGTTAACCAGTTATTTGTACTTTTCTGCTTGCGCCAACATATCGCCAGCCCCCAGTAAATCGTTTATCTGCTGCAGATCCCATAGTGGTTGTTGATAACTTTGAGTATCACCGGTTTGTTGAATGTGGCTCAGCACATGTTCGGCTTTAGGAATAAAACCATTAAGCAGAGCAATAGGGTACAAGGCGATTTTATAATTTAGCGATTGCATCATATCCGCGTTATCGATTGGGCTGTTGCCACCTTCGACTAAGTTATGCACTAATGGCACTTTATCACCGAACTCTTGACCGATTATCTGCATTTGTTCATAACTTTGCGGCGCTTCAACAAACAAAATATCAGCACCTGCGTCAATGTACTGCGCCGCTCTGTGCATGGCATCATCAAAACCATTAACGGCAAGCGCATCGGTTCTGGCAACAAGTAATGTGTCATCACTGGCTCTGGCATCAACAAAGGCTTTTATTTTGCCCACCATTTCGCTCGTTGCCACCACGTCTTTGCCTTGCATATGGCCACAACGTTTTGGCATCACCTGATCTTCCATTTGCATCGCATTGGCACCGGCTGTTTCTAACATCTTTACCGTACGTTGCGTATTGATGGCGTTGCCAAAACCCGTATCGATGTCGACTATCAAAGGTAAGTCATTATATTCTCTGATCGCACTGATGGTATCGGTCACTTCCTTGATGGTGACCAAGCCGATATCGGCAACACCAAAGCGTGAAAATGCAATACCAGCGCCAGAGACAAAACCAACATCAAAGCCTGCATTTTTAACCAGTCGACATGAAAGACCATCAAATACACCGGGCGCTTTAATAACACCCGGTTGTTGTAACCGTTGTTTTAAGGTTGCCATAATGGTTATCTATTGTGGGATTGAGGTGTGCTCTTCGAGCAATGAGCCGAAGCCATAGATTTTATCCGGAATACCATTTGAGCGCAGTGCATGCCAAAACGTTAGCGCGTTAATGGCCAATACTGGCTTGCCTAATTCTTTTTCAAGTTGTGCTGCCAGCTCGACGAAATATAAATTGGTACCGGCTTGTAAGATCAAATCAACATCATCTCCATCAACGTCTTTTACCAGTTGACGGGTTTTGCCAAAGCTTTCATGGGCAATTTCTACCGGACCTGGCGAACTATGACCAGCAATACGCACCACATCATAGCCAATGTCACCTAAAAATTTGACAACCATGTTATCGCCTACCGGCATATAGGGCGTTACCACACCAATGCGTTTAACCCCGGGATAGCACTTTAGCGCGTCCATGATCGCCTGTGCACCAAAGGTAATTTGACAATGTCCTTCTTGTTTGGCGATATCATTATATTTGGCAAATTCACGATCCGAACGTTCTTTGCCGTCCCAAAAGGTCTCGGCAGAATAGCCAAAAATGACGTGATCAGGACGACAGGTTAGGGCATCACGTAAGCCCTGTGCGGTGGCATCGCCTATTGCTTTAACCATGCCAACAAACTCGTCTTCATTGGTTACCTTGAATGCAGGAATAACACAGCCACGTGTTGCTAATACCACGCCTTCCGGTTTCATTTTGTTGTATTCCACCTCGACTGCGGTATTCGTGCTTGGCACCAACAGAGCAAATTTTTTGCGATAACCATAATAATCTAAAGACATGATATTTTTCCTTTTTCAGCCAAGTCTGATTGCAACTCTTGGATTATATTTGTTATAAAGATATAACATTAATGTAATATATTCAGTCGATAAAATAAAGGCTATTGCGGTTAGGCGAACTGGCAAATGGCAACCAAGCATCAAAAGCGGCTGAGCAAGTGAAAATTCAACAACGGGATAGTGGCGTGGCTAGTGAAATAGGTAGTGAAATAGATAGTGAAATAGAAAATGGCATGGAAAGTAAAATCGCCTTAGTAACAGGCGCTAATCGCGGTATTGGTTTAGCGATTGCAAGCAAGTTAGCAGCGCTTGGTATGACGGTGGTGATGACCGGCCGTGATCAACAAAAACTGCAGCAAGAAACACGAAAATTGCAGGCGCAAGGATTGACGGTTGTCGCTAAAGTGCTTGATGTCACCGATGCTAAACAGTGTTCTGATTTGATCAGCGCTATTGCTGAGCAATATGGTCGCTTGGACGTGCTGATTAATAATGCCGGTATTGCCATTGATCAGTGGGTGCCCGGTTGTGAGGTGGCGATGGAGTTGGTAGAACAAACTATTGCGACCAATGTCTATGGGCCATTGGCATTAACCCAGGCGGCGCTGACGGTGATGAAACGCCAACAACATGGTCGTATTGTTAATATATCCAGTCAATTGGCCAGCTTTTCAGCCATGACCATGGGCATGACATTGGCCTATCGCATGTCAAAAACAGCATTAAATTCAATGACTAAGATTCTATCGATGGAATTGGGGGAATACCCGGACATAAAAATTAATGCCGTTGCCATGGCGTGGGTCAAAACCGATTTGGGCGGACCTGAGGCACCATTGTTGCCAAAGCAAGCTGCCGAAACACCGGTGTGGTTGGCCACCTTAGAACACGATGGCCCAACAGGGGAATTGTTTCAAGACAGCAAGCCTTTCGCTTGGTAATCATCAATAGATGAGCGTAAAAAAGGGTCAGATGTTTGACAACCTGACCCCAGTTAACGTGTTTGCGATAAGTGATATTTAGAGCATAAATTGCAGGCTCAGTTCGACCACTTTTTGCTGTTGTTGCTGTCGAGTTAGCAAGCCTTGTTGTTCCGTCATCGCATCTTGATAATGAGCAAAATGCCAATGGTTGCCATTGCTGATTTCTTCATAAATGGCGCTGTTTGGCATCTTAGCTTTGTTCAGCGCAATCTTTTCGGGTGTGGTCTGCAAATCCTTTTCAGCACTGATACTAATAACCGGTAATTGCAAGCCGCTAATATCACTTCCAGGATATGAAGCCCACAAGATCAAACCGGCAATACTTTGCTCCGCTGATTTGGCGTACTCTGCTGCAGCAACCCCACCTAATGAATGCCCGGCGACATACCAAGTTGAAATATCTGACCGCTGCTCGATAGCGATATTTGCTTTATCGATACCCAAAAACGCAGTGTTTAAAGGCATGGGCATTATTGCGACATAAATTCCATGAGAAGCAAATTGTTGTGCAAGTGGTGCAAACGTTTCAGCTGTGGTTTTGCCGCCGGGGTAAACAATTAGACCTTTTGAGGCACCCTGTTTAGGGACAAACTCAATAAAGTCATGTTGATTAACTTCGACCTGATCGTTAGAAACCAGGGCGTCGGTTGTTTGTTGTTGTTGATAAGGAAATGGGATGCTCATCCAGGCGGCGGTTGAACCAACCACCACAACGAGCAACACCACCGTCCATTTAAGTATTTTTTTAATCACGGTTATACGGTTTACCGTTTCGTTCTTCACCGGCGAGAATGCGAATCAGTCGATCCGCTGCCTGTTTACCGACCAAACGCTCTGCGATCGGATTGGCAGGGTCAAGGTAGACAATTGAACGACGCTGATCGTAATCTCGTTGGCGACGTTTTTGACATTGCATTTGATCATCATCTTGCTGCGCATTTTTAACTAATTCAAGCCAATGTTTCACTACCGCCCAAATTTTCTGTTTCGCGTTATTTTCAAAAAATGACAGAGGACCAACACCGGCAACGGCGCACGGACTTAGGCTGGCACGAATAAATGGCATCGCCGCATTGAATGGCTTAACACCATGTTCAAATAATTCATTTTGATGCGCCATAGCAACATCGTTAATGGCGTCATAATATTTTTCGACATGCTCAGGGTGAGTAACTAACTCATAACGAGGCATCATATCGACGTAATAAAATGCCTCAGGTAAGGTACCAAATGCCATACCCAAATGTGGCACATCGGTATTACCTTTCATCCAAAAGGTTAAATGTATGTTGGTAAAGGTATTTTGTGGTTGACCGATGTCTGAATGAATCACCCAATCGACCGGGTTATCGTTGTCGCCGGTAAAATTGCGCATTCGACCTAGGTGGTTGCCTTGCAAATCATTAAAATTATGAATGTCCTGGCAGCCCAAGTCTTCGCTAAAATTGAGCTCAGTTGATATGTATTGCCAGATTTCATCTCTTAAGGCCAAGACCTGATTGTAGGTCTCTGAGGTGTCCATTTTGTGACCGCTATCTATATGGCGGGCAAACTCTTCTGTGACAAATGGTTTTTGTTGGGCAGACATTACGACTCTCCTTGGGAAATTAATTCTTGTTGACTGGCTAGCGAGGAGGATGTGTCATCATTCGACGCAGGGTTCACTTTCCAGCTCCATAAAAAGACAATGAAATTGAATAGGCCAAACACCACAAACGGTGTCGACGGACCATATTCAGCAAATAAGGCACCACCACCTGCGGTTGCGAATAAAATGCCAACCGCACCGGCAACGCCGAAAAATCCTATAACCGCACCGCGGCGCTTCGCAGGTGCACTCTCGCCGACCAATGCTTGAGACGAGACAAAGGCACTGATCTCAGCAATACCCATAACCAGTAATAAACCGAGTACCCACGACTGGGTTGGATCGCTCACAAAAAACATCGCACAGTAAATAACCGCGGCTAAGCCAGACGCACATGTTACTGCGCGAACACGCGATATTTTGTCACTTACCCAGCCCATTAATAACGAGCCGATAAGCGCGCCGAGCACCACCATCATAATTGCCGGTACCGCTAAGGTGTTCATTGCTTCACTTGCACTTAAGTTCATATTAGCGGTGCCAAATTGCACTAACCACAAGCCCATAAAGGCACCGGTTACCGCAAGATCGCCGCGAGAGATAAACGCAGCGCCATAACTTAATGCCACTTTTGGCGCTTTCGCTTCTGCTGCACCAAGTTTTAATTGTTTTGATAGGCTTTCATTACTGGCACGAACGACGGTGCCGGCCACTTTCGATAATCCGAAGAACACGACGATGGCACCGATAACGCCCATACAACCGGCGATGGCGAAAGTCGCTTGTTGGGCAGCAGCTTCGCTGTAACCCGATTGCACAAAGGTATTGGGTAACGTCGCGAGAATGGGGGGTATAAAAGCGCCAAAGGTTGCTACCACACCTTGCAAGCCATTGGCCTTACCTCGACTTTCATTGTTGGCGTAGTCTGCAATAACGGTGACCATCATGCCCACCATGGCACCGCTACCAAAGGCAACGATAACGCGATAGACAATCAATTCTGTAATCGAGGTGGAAGTGCCATATAGCGCAAAGCCAATGGCAGTGGTTAACAAACCAAAGGTATATACATAACGGCGACCAATGCGATCAGCAAAGACACCATAAATGGCCAGCATAATGATAAAAATCACTTCTTGCAGGGCACCAAGCATGCCGGTGATTTGCGCCTGTGATTTATAATCAATGCCAATAACTTGCAACAACCCAGGTTGCAAGATTGACATCGCTCCAGCGTATCCGGAGGAAATCAGCACGGCTATAAAATAAGCAATTAGGTGATGACGTTTTACGCCATCGGCCAAATTTACCCCTAAAAAGCGAATGCCAGCCATAAACTTACCTCAATCAGTATTTCTTGTTGGCCAGCATTTGCTGACGGCCCATGCGCAGTTCAATCATGTTGTCTACTTCATCGGCACCAAACACATTCGCGGCCAACTTATTCATTGGATCGCGGGCGTAGCCCATTTCGCGAATAATATGGTCATTACGTTGCAGCTCGGCACGCTCATTTTCAGGCACCGGTTCGGCGTTATCTAGCCAAGCCAGCCAGCGGTCAACCATTTCGTGCAGATACGCTTCTAAAATATCGATGTTGTCGTGATTTAACTCGCCCATTAAGCTTTGCGTTGCTGGATTAACTAGGGCACGCATGTATGGACCGTGACTTACCGACCAGTGAAAGTTCTCGTTAGAACGCAATTTCATATACCAGTCATTAACGTCACCACCATAGTATTTATCGAGATAATCGACGTTGGTTAGTAGGTTTTTACGTGGTGTGTAATCGCAGTAACAAAACAAGTGCGGCACCGTACCAAAGACAATCACTAAGTGCGGCACATCGGTTTCTTGACCGAGAAAAGCGGTGGTATTCATGTCGAGAATCGACGCCTTGCGGTTACCGATCCATGAGTTCACCAACCATTCGACGCCCTCGCCAGACCATGCCTTGTAGGAACCTTCAAACTCGCCATTAGGTGAGGTGTAGTACTCGCGGTCAAAGGTACTTGGATGCTGTTCGATATCGGCAAAGCGCTTGGCTATTTTTGCTTTGAGTTCGCTCAAGATGCCCCAACAACGCTCCCAGTATTTACTGACATCGACATTAGGATTTTCCGCTAAAAACTCATCTAAGGTTTTGGTTTCTTTATTAGCTGTTGTCATTGATATGTCCTATAAACCAAACTCGGCGAATTTATCTTTTGGCTTTTTCAGCAAAGAGCCAAGTAAACGCAGAGTCATTTTTCGAGGGTTTAACCAGGCAATTTTTTTGCCGGTTTTATTAAAGTTAAGAATGTTAGTCACTAAAAACGGCGCCACCGTTTCCACTTTGTCACACAACACATTGGCGAACTTACGGCGCTTTTGGAAGTTATCCCAATCGGCTTTTGCCTCGCGAATAACCCCTTCGGTGATGATCATGCCTGGTCGTATTTTGCCAACCAAAATGTGATCATCTTTCAGCTCTTTGCTAAGCGCATTGGTAAAGTAGTCGAGACCTCGTTTGGTGGTGCCATATATGCCCATACCGGGGAAGTACTCGCCATCTGAACCACCGCCCAGCATATTGAAAATCTTGCCGCCACCTTGTTGCTTCATGCCGTTAGCAACCACTTTGCAGCAGTTGATGGTGCCTAACATATTGGTGGTCACCATGGTGTTAACTTCATCATCTGGTGTGTCGAGAATAGACCAAACAGTGCGCGCTAAACCGGCATTGTTTATCCAAATATCAACCGCGCCAAAGCGGTCTGTTGCGGCTTGCCATAGCTGCTCTACCTGAGCTTTGTCTGTGGTGTCGCAGGCAACAGCGATGACTTTGTCACTACCCTTGCCGATATCGTTGGCGCATTGGTTTGCGTCATCTTGGTTGCGGCCAGAAACGACCACTTGGTGGCCTTGATTGAAAAACTCTTGAGCTAAGCCTTTGCCAATACCTTTGGTTGAACCGGTAATTACTATTGTTGCCATAATCAATTCCTTAGCGACTGCTCATTGGTTGTTAGGCGCTGGCTTGTTGCTGATTGTTTTCAACAACGTCTCGATTAGGGTCTTGATGCTTGACGGTATAACCCGTGGCGTAAATCTTATCGGCGCTGATCTTACGATTCGGCGCTTTGATCTGATTTAAAAACTCGAGGCGAGTCCAACCATTGGCGTCGCAAATCGCATCAAATACTTGTTGGTTGGTATAAGGAACATGGGCATTATCACAAACGTTGAAGATGCCGGTGAGCTGGTTGTCGATGACATGACATACAGCATCAACCACATCATTGAAATGAATCGCGTAAAGTGGGGCGTCGGCACCAAAAATGGCTTTGCCACCAAAATATTCAATCGCCATATTCACCCGCTGAGCAAAGTCTAAATCGCCAGGGGCGCCATACATATCAGGGAAGCGCAACACACAACCAGCATCCGCTGACAACACTTGTTGCTCGGCTTTTTGATAGTATTTAGAGCTGGGTTCTTGGTGATTTGACGTTGGCGTGGTTTCAGAAATTGGCGCTGAATCGTCGCCACCATCGCCATAGACAGAAAAACTCGACAGGAATATGACTCTAGGGCATGCCTGTGCAGCGCTTTGACAGCTTAATTCTAATGCTTGATGGTAATGAGTTTCACGTTCTTCTATGGTTCGCGTTTTGCGCACATTCGGAGCTACGGTAGCAACAATTAAATCACAACCTTGCGCTGCAGCGATGACTTTGTCGGTCTCTTCGCCTTTTAATACATGAACTTCGTCGACCAAGGTTTCAAGCTCAGCGACTTTTTCTGGCGTGGTTGTGGTGCCAACAATGGTCACACCTTTTTGTTTTAACTTTTGTGCGACGGCTTTGCCAACATGACCAAGCCCTAAAATTAATACTTTCATTTTGCTCAAACTTTGTTTTAAGATGACTTAATAAGACCTAATGTATTAACATTATAACAATGTGTCAAACTTTGTTATAAACATATGTCATTTAATTGACTGATTAAATCTCATAATTTAAATCTTTGGAGCAGAATATGCGCGTTGCGGCGTTGCAATTTGCCAGCACTTTGGACGTCGAAGACAATCTTCAAACATGCTTGCAAATGATAGATAAGGCAGCTGTATGCCAACCTGATTTGATGGTGTTACCAGAATTTTGTAATGCCTTGTCTTGGTATCAAGACCAAGCGCATGCCTGGCAATTAGCGCTAGATATCGATGGTGAGTTCTTACAAAGCATTGCCAAAAAAGCAGCACAATATAACAGCTTTATTGTCATCAATGTCAGTTTACGGCGCCAGCATCCTGACATTACCGTAACCTCAGTCATGTTCGATAAAAATGGCCAAATACTGGCGACCGCTGATAAACAAACCCTTATGGGGCACGAAAACACCTTCTTTAAACGAGCCGATCAGCTTTCGCCTATTGTGGTCAGTGAGTACGGTAATTTGGCGATGTTTCCTTGTCGAGATGGAGTAACCTGTGAAACCCCAAGAGGTTTAGCCATTCGCGGTGCACAGCTATTTTGTGATTCATTAAATTCCTTTGCTCTCGATGAGGCGGCGTTGCATGTCCCTGCACGAGCCGTTGAAAATGGCGTGTATTTGGTCGCGGCAAACAAAACTGGTGCGTTAATTCCTGAGCAAATTCTTGAAGAAGTAGCACATGCGACAAACATTCCTAAACAATACTTGTATGGTGCAGGGGAAAGTCAGATAGTTGCACCTGATGGCCGTGTCCTCGCCAAAGCGCCATACAACGAGCCGGGTTTTATTTACGCTGACGTCGATTTGCATTCAGCCCGCAGTATGCAGCGCGCCGACAAAAGTCAGGTGTTTAATAATCGTCGACCTGAGTTGTATCAAGATATCGCCAAACCAGCCTTGGCCGAATATTGCCAAGGCGGAGATAAACAAGTCAGTGTTGGGTTACTGCAAGTTGACGACAAGACAATCGATCCTCTGCTCGGCATCAGTCAGCTAAAGCGTCGTATTCGTGACCTTAATGAGCAGTTGATCGTATTGCCTGAGCTGTGCTTTTTAAAACAAGCCTACGCTGCGGGCGCAAATGACTTAGCAACCGCAGGCAAACTCAGTGATGTATTGGTTCGCGAAATTGCCGCAAGCTTAAAACCGGAGCAATATTTAGTGACATCCATTGTCCACTTCAAGCAACACAAAGCGGTGTTAATTGATGATTCGGGCATACGTTTTAGCCAAAGACAATTACATCACTGCAATCGCTTGGCATGGAGTGAGTTGGCCGATGAGTTAAAGATATGTCGGCTGCCATGGGGAAATGTCGCGTTATTGACTGGAGATGATGTTTGTTACCCTGAATTAGCCAAAGTCGCGGCGCTAAAAGGCGCCCATGCTATTGTTTGCCCAATCGACATTCAACAAGCCTGGGAAGCGGATTACGGCTTGCTCAGTCGTTCCGCCGAAAATCGTATCAATGTGATAGCCTGTTCCCGTGATAACCAGCTGCAATCACAAACCTCAAGACATACCGTTGCCGGACTTATTGCTGCCTTACCGTATGACTTTACCTTAATGAGTACGTGGCAGAAGCGTCAGTTTGATGGTCATATTAATTACCCTATTGTCACCCGTCAAAACAGCGAGTTGACCAGCGGTTTTATCTACCCTAATGCGGCCACCAACAAGCTAATGTCAGCGGATACCGACCTACTTAGTCAGCGACCTTGGCAACTCAGCGACACCTTAATGAAAAAGGCAGAATCGCTGCCCAAGGTCAAGGAGGCATCACTATGCGAGCAGTAATCAAGTCGTCTGAAACTGGGCAATCCGTACTTGGTCAAGTGTTAGCGGAGCAATTGATTGGTCTCGCGCATGTCGGTTATATCGTCGAAGATTTGCAATCGAGCATTGCCACGTTTAAGCGAATATATGGCATAGATGATCAAGATATCACGGTTTTTCCCGACTTTTCGCAGCACGATGCTGCAACACGATTTGCCTTTTTGGACCTAAAAGGTACTCAAGTGGAATTAATTCAGGCCTTGGCTGAGCCGTTTACCAGTTTGTTGGCGAATGCCAACAGCGGTGGCGGCGGTATAAACCACTTAGCTTGGCAAGTGGCGGATATTGATGCCTGTATGGCAATACTCGCAACGCAAGGCATCACGCCCGGTTATGTCACCCCTGATGGCATTGTCGATATGGGCGTCAAGAAAATGGTATACCTCGATCCGCATAGCATCGACGGCCATTATCTTGAATTGATTGAAGTAACAGCAACGCAGTAACAAAGGAGAGTGTTGATGGATATCAGCTTATTGGATAAATATGTGCCGTTAACCCGGATTCAACAGACCCATTTTAAGGTAAAGGATCAGGGCTGTTACGACTATACACTCAATCATCAAAGTACGGATTTACAAGAGCCTTGGCAAATTCTTGAAAATGGCGACATGCAAATTATTCGTAGTGTGCGTTATTCCCGTCAATATAAGGTGTTACTGGCGGTGAGTTGCCATATCACCAAGAGCACACAAACCATCGATCTAAGCTATCAAGAAGGTGATAACCCGGAAATTATCGCCCAATATAAAATCGATAAAGACGGCAATTGGCAAGTAAGCCAGAGTCATCCAGGAGATATATTTAAGCAGCAAGGGCACGACCCTGACTTGGTCATCTTTCCATTGTTGCGCATCTTCAGTGGCCAGATGCTAATCGATTGTAAGTTGCGAGGTCAGGCTAAGCGGCAAGTACTGATCCCAGATATTCGTCCCGAAAGTGGCTATAACGATAAACTAAAACCAAGTTTTGATATGCGCACCAGTAAAGCCAAAGGGGTGAATGGGCGCGGTCGTAAATTCCAGTTTATTAGTGAGCATTACCAAGAAGACAGTGCGCAATTTTATCTTAATGAACATGGCCAATTGGATTTTTATCAATGGCAACAAGCACCACAAAAACTGTGGCAGGTGACTTTGTGCAAAGCTGCGGTATCCGCTTAACTCACTAACGAAATTGGAATAATTCCTGATGAAAGTCGGCGCGTTTCATGCCGGCTTTACGCATGTCATTTTTGACGCTCTCACCAAATGGCGCTGGACCACAAAACCACACACTGGCGTGGTGCCATTCAGGCACCAGTTGCCGTATTTTTTCGGCGCTTAGCTTTTCTTGGATATACCAATGAATGGATACATTGGCCTTTTTAGCCAGTAGCTCAAGTTTACGTTGTATTCGTGCATTTTCATCAGACGCGCAAACAAACAAATCGATAGGTTTGGTGTCAGGGGAGTGCAGGCGGTCGCGCATTTTGGCGATAAATGGGGTAATGCCGATGCCTGCGCCAATCCAAATTTGCCGCGTACATTTGTCGTTAAAGTTGAAATCGCCATAGGGGCCTTCAACAACGACCGGCATATCCAGTTTTAACCAGCCGCGCAGTTGATTGGTCCAGTCGCCAAGCGCTTTAATGGTGAACACTAATTGCCTACGCTCAGCACACCAATCTGAGGAAATCGTATAGGGATGCGCACCTTCATGATTATTGGAGGTGAGAAAGGCAAATTGCCCAGCAATATGACCAGGCCAACCAGGTTGCATCTCGATGGTCGCTTCAATTACGCCCACATCATCATATGGGGTGAGTTTGATGATTTTGCCGGCGGTTTTTTTGCTGGCGCCGATTTTACCGAGCAGTGCGGCGATCGCGGCCAATGAACCGAGCAGCATAATCAGTCCATAGCCAAGGCCAAATGCGCTTAACCAGTAGTCTTCCTTTGTCAAAATGACGGAGTGAAAAACCAAAAGCAGATAGATCACCGAAATCCATTTATGGGTCTTTTTAAATAGGTGATAAGGAATCTTATCCATTAATGCGATGCTGACAAATAGGATTACAACATAGACGCCAATTTCGCCGATTGTTTTCGCGCTATCTCGTAGCTCCTGAGAAAACAGATGATCGCCATGAATTCGCGCCATTTGCTTGGTTTCAATAACCGCAAATAACCCCGACTTAGCAAGTAAGGGCGCAATGCCATCACCAAACCAATGCAATACGGCAAACACTAAAGCACTGATACCGAGCCATTTGTGCAGCCGATAAACTTTGTCCAAACCATCTAAGCAATGGTTGATGGTTGGTATCCGTAAACTCATGATGGTGACTACACTCATCAATAGTGTTGCCATCACCCCGGTGTATTGCATATAGGCGTGCTTAAATATTCTTACCGTCATTGGCGCATCGAAAGGGAATTCGCTGGTCAGCCAAAGTAAGGTAAAGCTGATGATTATCAGCCAATAGGCGATGTCTATTCTTTTCATATCCCCTCAATGACAATACCGTACTAGTAAACAATGAACATGGCTAAGTAAAGCCTAGATAGTAACCGGCAGCAGAGCAAGTCAGTGTTTCACTCGCGGCGAACAGGCAATCGTCAAGATAAAGGGAATGTTGAAAATTAGCGCTATAGCGTCAAAGCAGAAATAAAAAAGGCCAACCTGATGTTGACCTTTTGTGGCAAGTAATGTGTTATTACTTCATTGAGAATTCCATATCGAACTGGTATTTATCCGGTCGATATATGGCATATAAATGATCGAACAACTTGCCATCGGCGTCATACATGGAGCGATCTAACAACAAAAGTGGTCGCCCTGTTGGGATTTCCAAGACTAATGCGGTGTCCATATTCGATAACGTAGCGGTAACCGATTGTTGCACCTTATCAAGTTGGATACCGGCTTTGCGGAATATTTCCATGCGCGATGAGTTGTACAATGACTGTTCGCTATATAGTTCACCGATGTCACGGGTCCAACTGACGTAATAACCAAATGGTTGGCCATCACTCATACGTACCCGCACAGATTGAATCAGTTCTTCATCAGGACCAATACCAAATCGCTCTTGGATATCCAACGGTGGTACCGCCTTTTGGAAGGTGATTGAACGAACTTCGGTTTCTTGGCCAAGGGTTTTCAAGTTTTCTAATAAACCAGACAGTGGCGCTTTAAGCTGCTCTGCACGGTGTTTGTAGATAACATGCGATCCTTTACCGCGACGACGTGAGATATATCCTTCCTCGGCGAGCTCATCCATGGCGCGTTTTGCGGTGATTCGTGAAACTGAAAATGCTTCTGATAGCTGATGTTCGGTCGGCATTTTTTCGCCAAATGGGATTTCACCCAAATGGATTTTTTCTTTCAAGAACAGATATACCTGATGATACAGCGGGGTAGGTACATCCGACTTCAAGGCCTGACCTAAGCGAGGATCACTTAGTAACTCTTCAAATGTCATATTGATATATCTTCTTAATTCGTTATTAGCGCAACAGAAATCGAATCAGGCCCGTTAAGCGCTGAATTTCTGTCGATTTTATGTACGAGGGAATATAAACGCATAATGATATAATCACATTACAAATGCAACATTAATCAAGATGATTTATGTCATTTATCCCTGTTCTCTAGTCTGTTTTAATGTCAGTTAAAGGCCATTAAGAGCCTTCATGGTTTACGTAACACAAAGGGAATAGGTTTACCCTTTTGGAAAATTGAATGACTGAATATCTGGTTTTTAAGCTTTTACATCTACTTTTGTTTGTCTATTGGCTCGGTGGCGATCTCGGCACCTTTTATGCATCGCGTTTTGTCGCTAAACAAGGCCTGACGTCACAGCAGCGCAGTACCGCGTTGACTATTATGATGGGCGTTGATCAAGGACCGCGTATCTGCATGGCGCTTATCCTCGGTCCGGGCATGCAAATGGCTTATTCTTCTGGGTTAATTCAAATGCCGTTATGGGCTCTGGTATTGGTATGGCTGATATGCGCGCTATGGTTGGCCATGGTGTTAGCGATTCACTTTGGTCACGGCAAAGCGTTTGTGCAGCCGTTAACTAAGTTTGATTTTAATTTCCGCATAGCGGTGATTTTAGTTTGTCTGGCGGTGTGTGCTGAACATTGGCTAGCTCAATCGCCACAATATATTCAGGCGGGATATATTGCTTGGAAATTACTGTTCTTTGCCGCGTTAGTCGCCTGTGGTTTGGGTATTCGAGTGATGCTAAAACCTTTTATTCCGGCTTTTATGGAAATGATGAAAGACGGCCCAAATCCTGATGTTGATGGCCGGTTACAGAAATCTTTGGCTAAAGTTCGTCCCTTTGTCTACCTTATTTGGGTAGGCCTATTAGTGAACGCCGCTCTCGGCATGCATTTAATCACGCCTTAAAAGGATATCTTATGCGATTATTAAGCTCTGACTTTTCTCCCTATTCTACTCGTGTGCGCATTCAAATTCGCAAAAAATCGTTGCCTATCGACATTTGCGCACCGGAGCCAGCACTGCGAACTCCTGAGTTTCTCAACAAATATCCATTGGGTAAAATTCCGGTCTTAGAGCTTGATGATGGCCGTCATCTGGCGGAGTCTTGGACCATAATGCAGTACCTTGAACAGGTGTATCCCGAGGTGTCACTTAGCAGTGATGATGCATTTAGCGTTGCGCAAATGAGTCAAATTGGCCGCTATGCAGACTTACACCTTGGTCCATCGCTGTTTCCCATGTTTCGCGCGGTGTTGTTATCGCTTGAGCTAAATATTGACGACGAGGTCGCGGCAATAAAAGCGGAGCTTAATAAAGGTGACCGACTGCTAGCCGGGCAAGATCTAAATCGGTCAGTGAATATTGCTGATATCGCCTTGGCAACGACAATGTTTTTTACTCTAGAGACGCCCAAATTATTTAATATTAAAAATTTATTGGCTGATTACGATAATCTCAATGCTTGGTGGCAATGGGTGCAAAAAGACGCCGATGTGGCTTTAGGTATTGACGAGATGAATCGCGCATTTAAAGGCTTTGTTGCCGCCAGTAAACAGGCCTCATAAGTTGCAATAACCACGAATATAACCTTCTCCCAATAGGAAAAAGGCCGAACTCCAGTATAGGGTTCGGCCTTTTTTCTTGGCTATTTTTCTTGGCTATTTTTCTTAGCTATTTTTGTTAGCCATTTTCTAGGCCAATAGCAGGCACCATTTCAACTGTTCTGACCCCTTGAAAAGGCGCATTTTCAACTGTTCTGACCCCTTGAAATGCGTTTGTCGATGGTTATTGCTGGTTGCATGGCAATAAGCGCGCAAGCTACCAAGGCCATGGCAGAAATATTAATAACCAAGCCGTAATGGTCGTCACCTAACAACATGGCAGCGACCATAGGGCCAGAAGCCAAACCCATTTTTGAAGCGAAACCACCTAATGCCGCCATTTGTCCCGCTTTATCGAATTCAGAACACAAGCCAAATAGATAGGACAAGGCAAATGCCCAGGTGATGCCAATAACGACATTGGTGATCAGGTAGATACTTTCCACTTCACTGTAGTGCAATAACCAAGTACAGATGGCGGTGAGCATAACCGATAATAAAATAGGTAACGAGCGGCCAAACTTAGTCCCTATGATGATCACTAAGAACGAACCAAGCAGAGCAATCCAGCTCGCCATAGCAAGCGCCGGGCTCATAAAGTCAAGGCTAAGACCTTCTGCTTTACCTAATC
This sequence comes from Thalassotalea sp. HSM 43, assembly GCF_004752005.1. Classification (NCBI taxonomy): domain Bacteria; kingdom Pseudomonadati; phylum Pseudomonadota; class Gammaproteobacteria; order Alteromonadales; family Colwelliaceae; genus Thalassotalea; species Thalassotalea sp. HSM 43. Next base: position 2,146,347 of record NZ_CP038493.1, read on the forward strand.
CTATGACATAGGCAAATAAGCCCATATTAGCCGCTTGAAATAAAAATATTGCCGCGAGAGTGAGCATTAATGGCAACGTTAATACTTTGCTTTTGGCAGCTGAGCTCGACTCTTTCGACACCGGATAAGACGGTAAGAAAGGCAGCATGAGCAGTGTTACTAAGGTAAAGGCAATCAATGAGATAAATAAAATACCTGTGCCGTATACCGGTACCATGGCCGGTAAAAACATAATGCCTAAGCCACCCAAACCCCATTGAATAAATAACAGATAACCGAAGGTTTTATCGGACTCGGTGGTTCGCGACATAATACAAAAGCCGATACCAACCAACAGACCGCCGGTGATACCATGCAAACCGCGAACCGCGATCATAACGCTTGCCGACTCAATATAAACACATAGCAAATCAATCACTAATAACGACATGAGTAAGCCATAAGACCAGCGACGCCAATTGATTTTTTTGATCATTAATACCGCAGCAAACGAGCCAATAGCCGCACCATATAAATTGGCACTACTGACAAACCCGGCTTGCTGATTGGTAAACATCAAACCTTCTTTTAAGCCGTTCACAAGGGCAGGCATAATATTGACGTAGAATATCCCTGCGGTTGCCAAAAAGGCTAAACAAACCCGGGCGATAGCTGAATTTGGTGCCAATTTATAGCTTTTGTTCATGGGATTCTCATTACTGGTTGATGTTGCCGTCATGTGGTTTGTTCCATTGTTTATTCGCTATCAAGCAAGTCAGCTTGCTGCAGAATGTTCTGCATAGGCTGGAGTTGCTGCTGATAGTGACGCCATTTATTGACTGATTTATTGTGAATGGATTGACGCACTTGACTGGCACTGGCGGTGGTCACATGAGTCGATGAGTTTTCAATGTTGGCGTAGTTGTCATGCCACTGCAATTGTAAGAACTGGTACAAGGCTTTGCCTTGTTGTTGTGGATCGGCAACCAAGTCTTCATATTGCAACTGATAAATGCTGTCGCCGCAAAGTTGTTGCCAATGTTGCATCAACTGGCGATAGGCAACGTAGTATTGTGCCAACTCGGTTTGCTCATAGGAAAATGGATAAACCTGCTGAAACAAGGTCTTGTAAACCGCATAACAGGTATCCATAGGATCGCGTTGAACATGGATAAACTTGGCATTAGGAATGGCGGCTTTAATTAAGCCAACATACAAATAATTTAGTGGTAACTTATCGCTAAACATGCGCTTATCAACGAGTTTTTCCGAAAACTGTTGCTGTACTGATTGGCTATAGCGCTGACCAAGCTGAGCAAAGTCTACCTCACTGGCGCAACGTACAAATTGTTGTGCGCTATTAATCGGTTTTTTCAGCTGTCGGGTAAGTTGTGATAACACACTGGAAAAATGATTTAATTCTCCAAGTGGCTGAATCTGTTGCGACATTGCTAATAGCTGATCCACCATGGTTGAACCGACTCTAGGCATGCCGATGATAAACACAGGTGCCAATGAATTATTGTCTACTGGTGTCGAACCATGTTGTTGCAGCCAATTGGCATCAAATGTCTCTTTAATGCTATCAATTATCTTAGTGTCTTGATTTATGTCGTAATTAAGGTGTTTTCGGCGCAGCTGGCAACCTTTATCAAGATGCTTAAAGGCGTGCTCATATTGCTGCAAATCTTCGTAGCTTTTTGCTAACGCAAACTGCACTTGCACCGTATCCTTAGCTGACAATGATTGGTCAACAAGGCTGTGCAATTGTTCTATGTAATTGCCTTGCTTGGTTTGCTTGCGCAAGTCCACCCGCAAACAATGGGCGTCAACATCTCGTGGGTTTAATTCGATGGCTTTCGTTAAGCTGCGTTCGGCGTCAACCAAGTCGCCTTGATGGCGTTGCACCGCACCGAGACTGTAATAATGTTGATGATTGCTGGCATCTTTATTGATTGCCGATTGGTAATGTTGAATGGCGAGCTTTGGTGAATCGAGTTGGCTCAGCAGCAGCGCTAATTGATTATCTTGATTGGCGCTTAAGGTCTGCGAACTCAGTTGTTGCACCAGCTTTTTGGCCTTGGCATATTGTTGACCTTGCAGTGCAAGCTTGGCTAATTGCAATTGCCAGTTAGGGTTGTTATTGAGTGCACAAGCTTTGTCTAAACTAGTCAAAGCGACATTGAGGTTACCGCTAGCTAGGGCGACTTGATTGGTAAAATACCAACTGTTGGCGCAATCGGGATAGTCGTGATTTAACGACCGGCTAACAGCGATAGCTTGTTGTAATTGTTTGTTTTTAAGGTATTCAACACCTTGATTTAGCCGTTGTTGTTTTAAGCTGAATTGACTCATTTAAGCATTTCTTTTTGCTTTATCATAGCGACAGAATACAAACAATGGAACCATGACGTTTGCCATGGCTCCATTATTTGCAGGGAGTTAGAATTTATAGGAAATTGCCGCACCGATAGTGCGAGGTGTGGCTATATATTCTTTTTGGTTATTACCGTAGTAGTTTTCAAATGCGCCTGTATCGGTAGATAAGTAAGCATCTGGGTAACTTGCGGTAACCCCTTCTTCATTGCCGATATTTTTCGCGTATACAGTCAAACCCCAATTATCCATTAGGAACTGCACTGATGCGTTAAAGATAGTGAAACTATCGAACTCATCGTAAATCGTGCTGGTTTCTGAAATATGGTTGGTTGTATCTGACTGATAGTAAGCGGAGATATTAGACAACATCTCAATTTCATCGGTTAATTGCATGGTGTGATTCAAGCTGGCTGAAAATACATTCTCAGCTACGCCCGGTAAACTTGCGCCTGACTCTGCCACTATGCCACCGGTTTGCGGTTGAATAACATCATCGCTAAGCTCGGCATCGGTGTAAGAGTAACCAAAGTGCATGTTAAGGTTTTGCGATACAGCAATGTTGAATTCAGCTTCAAAACCTTTGGTTTCTGCTGATTCACCATTTTGTGCCATAAAGAATGCCCACCAGGCGGTACCGGTATTTAGCTGCGGATCTTCCCAATCAACAAAATAAATATCAGCTGAGAAAGAGTACCAATCACCAAAGCCTTTTAAACCAAGCTCATAGTTTTTCACGGTATCTTTTTCAAAGGTCTCAACTGTCTCTGGATTAAGCTCTGCAAATGGACCGTCGGTCGGAATTGCATTTGAGCCACCGCGACGGAAACCTTCAGAGTAGGTTGCGTAAGTCATCAAGGTATCGCTAATGTCGTAAGCCAAGTTAAACTTCAGCAATACATCATCTTCATCCTGATCTGGAAAGTCTTCAAAAGGAATCTCGCGAGGTTGACCATAATAAGCATTAATCGCCGTTTCATTTTCCAGGCTGTTATCAAACCAACGCGCGCCAGCAGTCAAGTGCAAGTCATCGGTTAGATGATAGGTAAGCTCACCGTATATCGCCAAATCTTCAAAGGTTTCTTTACGAATATAGGTGAAATCCTTATCTGTTGGCGCACCGACCCACCAAGACCAACATGGTGCATCATCCGGCAATTCATTACAGGCAACACCGTATTCTTCTAAACCACGTAAGTGTGAGAAGTTATTGGTTTCGCGATCTTGGTCCATATAGTAAACACCAAGGATCCAATCAATCTTGTCGTTGCCATCATTATTTGAAACGAGGCGTAATTCTTGAACCAATGCTTCCTCATCAAAACCCGCTTCAACATGTGATGCAGGTCTTGGGTTACCGCGATACCAGGCGTTGTACCAGTCACGACCGCCAGATACCCACAAGCCTGTGTTATCACGCCAGCCGTTACCGTCATGTTCATAAAACGAGGTGTTTGATGTCAATGTGGCAAAACCGAGATCTGCGCTTAGTTCTAAACTGGTCAATGACATATCGCGTTCAGAAGGCTCAAGTAAGGTTGAACCGTTATCGTATTCACCGTATTCGTTGCCAAGATAATCTGCACCACGAGTGACCGCACGGCGACCGCCGATTTCATCTTCTTGGTAATGATGTGTCAAAAGTAAGTTAACGTTATCAGTAACTTCCCAACCAAAAGCAACCTTAACGTAAGTGATTTCTACGGTATCAACATCGTCTTTGCTTTCATAACAAGCACCGTTATAAACGATTTCGTCGGCAGTTAAACCACTGTCGCGAGGACTCGCACAGCTGCCATCATCAGCTTCGACCATTGGGATGCCATTGTCGTCGAGCTTATACAATAATGGGTGATCAATAACCCCGTCATTATCAATATGGCTCAACACAATACGTACCGCAGACTTGTCGGTGATAGGCATATTGAACATACCGTCAAATGCCATGTTTTCGCCATCTGAACCGTCTGTTTGGCCGATATCAAATTTGAAACTACCTTCGGTTAAATCCGCATCAGGACGATTCATGATGTAACGCACGGTACCACCTAAGGCACCAGAGCCGTATAGCGTACCTTGTGGGCCACGCAATACTTCCACACGTTGTAAATCTTTCAGTAAGAAGTTAGCAAATACAGGTGTGCTATCGACATAAGTGGCAACGGTTGGTGCGGTAGATAAACCTACGTTGGCACCGGCTACGCCATTATCAACATTGATACCACGAACAACCATAGAGTTGGCAAGTGCGCCGTTACGGTGACCGCGGTCAATGATGGTGATACCAGCGACGTTACGCAGTAATTCGGTGTTGTCGACGATATTGTTGCGTTCGATGTCGCTGCCTAATACCGAGGAAATATTAAAAGGCAATTCTTCTTGTGCAACCAGGCGGTGAGTAGCCGTTACCTGAATACGTTCGATTTGTGCCTCATCAGTCTCTGCGCTGGCTTGCTCTTCGGCATAGCTCATCGCTGGCATGCTGACTAACAGCGCTGTGCTGATAGCCGAGGCAATACTCGATCGATTAAAGGTTACTCTTGTCATAGTGGGCTCCGTATTGTTGTTTTTTTCGCCTGTTTTGAGAGTAGACCAGTCAACCACTATCTCTTAGTACCAGTTCAAGAGATATAATAGGTCCAGTTCAGAGGCTCGCTAATTTAAATCATTACTTAGTTTTTTTGGTTGGCACTTCCAGTGCGCCAAGTTTATTTAATTCTTTGTTTTTAATTGCTTTATCTTGATAGATAGGGAATTCAACCGAGTTGTCTCTAAAGCTTTTTAATACTTGTCCAAGGCCGTGCAAGCCACGCTCGCGATTATGGCGTACTTGGTTAAAATCAATCTCGATAGGGATAATTTCGCTGTCGGCCGTGGCTTGATATACCACTCCACCATCTGGGCCAACCACAATCGATTGACCATTACCCGTGTCACTCGCAGCGTTAATGGAAAATACATAGGCTTGGTTACTGGCTGCCGTTGCTTGCGCCATTGCCAGCTCTACTGGTCGGTCAATGGTGCCAGTTAGTGTTGGGTAAACCAGCACTTCTGCACCTTGGCAAGCCATGCTGCGTGCCACTTCACCGAACCACAGGTCATAACAAATCGCCACCCCAATACGGCCACCAGGTACATCAAAGACGACACATTCTGAGCCCGCTGCCACATCGCTTTCATATGGGTAAAAAGGATATATTTTTCTATATCTTTCAATGACTTCACCCTGGTTATTGATAACGCTGGCGGTATTGTATATTTGCTCATCAAGTTGTTCGTAATGACTGCCCGGTATTAACCAAACGTTAAGCTCTTTTGCTAACTGACAATAAAATTGTTCTGTTTTAGAGGGGAGCGGCTCAGCATGGGCTTTATCTGTACCAAAGGTGGCCAATTCACTGAACACTATCATGTCAACCCAAGGAAACCGACGTTTGGTTTCTTTAATTTTGCTGGTTATCAATGGCAGGTTGTCTTGCTCGGGTAAACGCAGTTGTAAACCGGCAATGGCAAAATGACTCATGAAATTCGCCTCTTATGGGTCGTATAGATTGATTGGATGATTTTTAAGCTAAAGGATTGCTTGAATATTGGTTAGTACCAGATTGATGTTATTTATGGTGCCAGTTTGCTGGCAAGTGAATTGGCACCGCTATCAAGATCTTGCAAGGTGGGTTGTGGCGGGGTGTTCGCGGCAATAGTCCAGTTGGCGTACAAAACAATAATTTTGATCGAACCACTTCATTTCATCACCGTCCATGATCACATAAAAGCCTTTCATCTCACCATAACCCCATAAATTCCATTTTCGGTAGTACATGCCGTTATGGATCCACCAACGGCCACTATCGACTTCATTATCGTTGCCGCCGGTGCGACCTAACATCACGCCATTTTCTTTAAGCTCTATGGTGCAAGGCACGCCATAGACCATTTGGCACTCAAGGATTGAGCCGGGCAGAACATGCTGTAATTCATCATCAGTGAGTAATTTACCTTTGGCGCTAGATAAGGTTTCTTCATGCTCTTGGGTCAGTTGGTGAATTAAGTCAGCAAGTTTTTCTACGCCTTCACGTATGCGATCGTTAGCAATACTGGTGATACCCATGCGAAAGCAATTGCTCGGATATGACGTACCGGCAAAATAGCGCTTTACAGGCTCGATTAAGATGCCGTGTTCGACCGCCTTTTGGCGTAAATATTCACCGTCTAATTGTTTTGGCCCTGTAATCCAATAAGCGGTACCCCCTTGGATAGGTCCAGTATTGATACAATCAGGAAGGTAGATGTTTAATGCTTCTCGCAGGGTCAGCCAACGCTCAAAAAATACTTGATGCAAATGCATCATATAGGCGTCGTAATAGCCCATCGACAAAAAGTAAGCTACTGAACGCTGATTGTTCAAGGGTGGATTGCGTAACATCAGTTTACGTATTTTCTTAAGCTCGGTAATGACGCTAGGATCGGCAACGATAAAACCAAGCTGCACACCAGAGGCGATGACCTTTGACAGACATGAGATGTAAACCACTCGATTGTCTTTATCTAGGCTGCGTAATGCCGGGTGTGGTTGACCTAAAAAATTACTCTCAAATTCAAAATCATCTTCAATAATCAATAAATCTTGTTGCTGGGCTTTGCTCAGTAGCTCGTCTCGTCGATCCATTGGCATGGTGATACTGGTCGGGGTTTGGTGACTTGGTGTGGTGTAAATAATGTCGCACTGATCTAACTTGTCATCGACGATAATGCCTTTATCATCTAGCGCTTGTAACTGAATTTTCGCCCCACTGTGTTGCAATAACTCACGCATTTCCGGGTAACCAGGTTCTTCAACGGCGACCTGAACTTCGTTATTCACAAATAACTGACAGATTAAATGTAGCGCTTGTTGCGTACCAACGGTGATCAATATTTCATCGGTACTGGCTTGAATGCCACGGCGTGGTAGCAGTTTGGTGCGAATTTGATCGAGCAGCATGGGGTCATCTTCTGTGCCCTGTAATTTGCCCCAAGCTTGTATTTCGCTACTGGCATTGGCTTTCGCATTGGCTTCACGCCATTCTTTTATTGGCATCAATGATGAATCGTATTTACCGTCGATAAATGGAAAACGATAGTTGCGCCAATCTGCCGGGCAGGATGTTGCGTTGGTGGTGGCAATCGCGCCTTTAAAGCGATGTTTGTTCGAACTGTTGGTGCCATTAAAACGTTTTTCGCTTGGCGATTGCTCCACTTTGCCTTGGGTTATCGCCTCGCTAACAAAAATGCCGCTGCGCTCTTTTGACTCAATGTAGCCTTCGGCGATAAGCGCTTGATAAACCAATACTACGGTATTACGCGATACATTGAGTTGACTCGCGAGTTTTCGGCTTGATGGTAGCTTACTGCCTGGGGCGATAGCGCCAACTAATATACCTTCCACCAGTTTTTGCCGAATCTGTGTTTGCAGCGATTCGGGTAAACTGGCGTCGATATGTATTAGTCGATTAAGCATTGAGAAGCTAGACATCACATTATTTCTTTATTAAATAATAACTTAACTCAATGTCCACCTAGCTTGCAAGTTTATGAAACAGGCGTACAAAATCATTTAGGCCTTCATTCATAATTTCATTGCTGATGGTTAATGCCGGTAAAAATCGAATCACATTGCCATAGAATCCACAGGCGAGCAGGATCAAACCGTGCTGTGCTGCATGGGCAATAATCTTTTGCGTTAATTCAACATTGGCTTGCTTGGCATCACCGTTTTTAATTAACTCGATAGCGATCATTGCGCCTTGATTGCGTACTTGCAAAATCAACTGTGGGTATTGTTGTTGCAACAAGCTCAAGTGTTCATTAAAGGTATCGCCAATAAAGTTGGCGCGCTCTACCAGATTTTCTTCGGCGATAACATCTAATACCGCTAATGCGGCGCTACAACCTATTGGCGAAGCCGCGTAGGTGCCGCCCAAACCGCCGGGTAATGGCGCATCCATTATTGCTGACTTGCCAATAACAGCGGCAATAGGAAAGCCACCGGCGATGCCTTTTGCCATGGTGATTAAATCGGGCTCAACAGCGGCATGTTGGCAACTGAACATTGCCCCAGTGCGACCAAAGCCGGTTTGTATTTCATCGGCAATCAACACAATGCCATGTTGATCGCACAAATCGCGTAATGCCTGTAAAAATTGTGCCGGAGCTTGATAGAAGCCACCTTCGCCTTGCACCGGCTCGACGATAATCGCCGCGGTATCACTTGGCGCTATAGCGACTTTAAATAGATTGTTAAGGGCGTTTAGAGACTCTTCAACCGTGACCTGATGGCAATCAATTGGGAATGGCGCATGATAAATATCGCCTGGAAACGGGCCAAATAAATTCTTGTATGGCGCAATTTTACCAGTCAATCCCATGGCTAAATTGGTGCGACCATGAAACCCGCCATTAAAGGCGATGACGCCGCGACGACCTGTATGAGCACGAGCAATTTTGATACAGTTTTCCACAGCCTCAGCGCCGGTGGTAACGAATATGGCTTTTTTATCACTATCGCCTGGGGCGATTTCACACAACTTTTCAGCGAGCGCAATGGCCTCTGGGTAGGGATTAACCATGACGCAGCTGTGGCTAAAACGACTTAATTGCTCACTTACCGCGGCAACGACCTTAGGGTGGCTGTGGCCGGTATTACACACCGCGATGCCGGTACCAAAGTCGATATAACGATTGCCTTCAACATCCCACACTTCGCTGTTTAATGCACGGTCGACATAGACCGGGTAAACGTTACCTTGACCGCGGGCAATGCTTGCTTGCTTTCTATCTTGCCATTGTTGATTGCTTAGCTTACTCATCTATCGATACCACCCATACACAAATATTTGATTTCAAGATAATCATCGAGACCATACATCGACCCTTCACGGCCATTGCCCGATTGTTTAACGCCGCCAAATGGCGCTGCGGCATTGGAAATAAGACCTTCATTGATGCCTACCATGCCATACTCGAGCGCTTCGGCGACGCGCCAAATACGGCCAATGTCGCGACTATAAAAGTATGCGGCTAGACCGTATTCTGTGTCGTTCGCCATGGCAATCACCTGCTGCTCATCATCAAAAGTTATGATAGGTGTTACCGGGCCAAATATTTCGTTACAGGCAATCGCCATTTGATTGCCAACTTGAGTCATAACCGTTGGTTTGTAATAACGGTCACCATAGGGGTGACGCTCACCACCCAAGGCTAACTGCGCACCTTCTGCAATGGATTGTTGCACCAAAGCATCAACATCATCGACCGCTTGTTTAGATATCATTGGGCCAATTTGCACATCGTCTTGCATACCGTCACCTACGGTTAATTGGTTAACCGCAGCAATAAATTTTTCACTGAATTGTTCAGCAATGTTGCTGTGCACAAAAATTCGATTGGTACAGACACAAGTTTGTCCCGCATTACGGTATTTTGAGGCGATCGCACCTTGTACCGCAGCGTCGATATCGGCATCATCAAAGACGATAAATGGCGCATTACCACCGAGTTCCATCGAAACTTTTTTAACCGTCGATGCGCATTGACTGATCAATGACTTACCAACCGCGGTGGAGCCGGTAAAGGTAAACTTAGCAATATCTGGATGAGTGGTCAGTACTTGTCCCATGGCTCTGGCGTTATCGCCGACCACCACATTAAACACACCTTTAGGGATGCCGGCTTGCTCAGCAAGCTCGGCCATTGCAAGCGCTGATAGCGGTGTTTGTGTCGCGGGACGAACCACAAAGGTACAACCGGCAGCAAGTGCCGCCGCTGCTTTGCGGGCAATCATTGCGTTTGGAAAATTCCATGGGGTAATGGCCGCGACAACGCCGACAGGTTGCTTGATAACAACAATACGTTTGTCGCCTGCGGGCGCAGGAATGGTATCACCGTAGACGCGTTTGGCTTCTTCACTAAACCAATCAATAAAGGCGGCACCATAGGCTATTTCGCCTTTTGCTTCCGCCAGAGGTTTGCCTTGTTCGGCGGTAAGAATGACGCCCAAATCGTGTTGGTTTTGCATCATTAAGTCGTACCATTTGCGCATCAATTGTGCGCGATTGGCTGCCGGCATTTGTTGCCACGCTTTTTGTGCCTTTTTGGCGGCCTCGACTGCGGTGACAACATCTTGTGCATTTGAATTAGCAATAGTATGCACCAATTCACCATTGACTGGGTTTCTAACGCCCAAGTGTTGATTGTCTTGGTGCCAGTTGCCGTCAATATATGAGCCAGGCTTTAATAAAGAAGGGTTAGTTAAACTGAGCATGTGTACCTCCACGTGTTTTAGTTATTGAAGTACAAAAACTAATCATGTTAAATATAAAACATTCAATCATTAGTTTGACAATCATCAAACATTAAATCGGTGCATATGGATGAGCAAAAGTTTCGCTATTCCCAAGCCTATCAGCGAATATGACATTCGCCTATTACGAATTTTTAAAGCGGTCGTTGAAAGTGGTGGATTTGCTGCGGCTGAACCGGTCTTGGGCATTACTCGGTCAACCATCAGCATACATATGTCGAGTCTAGAAACTCGAATGAAGCTGACCTTATGCTTACGTGGCCGCGGTGGTTTTGCCTTAACCGATGCCGGTCAAGCGGTTTATCGAGCGACCTTAGCGTTGTTTGAATCGCTTAATGACTTTTCATTGTTGGTCAGTGGGCTTGAAGGTGACTACGCTGGTGAGTTGGTTATCTTATGCGCTGATCAGTTAGACGATAATAAGCAACGAGTACTGGCACAAATGATTGGTGCGATTAATGACGTTGCGCCGAAACTGCACTTGGTGGTTGATCAAGAGCCAATTGCCAGTATCGAAAAGAAACTGCTTAATGACAAAGTTCATGCGGGGATATTTCCCGGTTATCAACAAATTGACAACTTTGATTATCACCCATTTAGTCGTGAACCTATCTATTTATGTTGCGGTAAAGGACACCCTTTATTTAACGCTGAGCAAGGCAAGATTGAACCGCACCTGCTGCAGCAATACCCTGCGATTCATCCTGGTATTGAAATAAACAAACAAGGTAAGCAGGTCCTGCAAAACTTGAACTTTACTGCCCGTGCCTATCAATTTGATGCTCGCAAAGCAATGCTGCTTTCTGGCCGCTATCTCGGCTTTTTACCGAAACAAACCATTGCCAATGAACTGGCCAATGGCGACATAAAATTGTTGTTCGAAGACAGCTTAAATTATCAATTTGACTTGTCGTTGGTGACCCGAAAAGCCGCTCGAGAACCCCATAAAATCCAGCTTATTAAAGACGTCGCTGAAACCTATTGCCGATGCTAACTGGTACGATAAAGTTAACTAAACTGGCTCTATTGTTTATTTTTTGTTCTGTATAAGGTGAATTGATCCTGGTATCAGTTTCGTTTGCCTGCAGTACTGCAAATGCTCTGATTAATAACAATAAACAAGAGTATCAACAATGAAACCTTTTATACGTTTTACCGGTGCGGTGTTGTTGGCGATGTCCGCTTCGGCTCAAGCACAAACTATTTTTTCCGATGATTTTAATGACGGAAACCTAACGGGATGGACGGTATCAGGCTTAGGAAAAGCCAAAAATGTTAACAATCAGGCGCAATTATCACGCGCCAAAGCCATGACGCAAACGGTGTCTGCTAGTGGTTTTAGTAATGTACAGATTAGTGTTGACCATGCCTCGCAAGGGCTTGAGTCGGGCGATAGCTGCATATCCGAATTATCACTGGATGCCGGCAATTCATTTACCACCGTTGGCACCACCACAACCGCCAGTCAAACTATCGTCGCTAGCCCATCAGGGATAGATAATAATAGTGACTTGGTGGTTCGCGTGAGAGCCGACAACAACAGCACCAAAGACTATTGCCTATTTGACAACATTGTCATCTCAGGCGACCCACAAACCCCAGATCCACAACCAGAAATTGAGGTTTCTGGAAACAGCACCTTTGGTAATGTTGACCTTGGCGAAACCGTATCTAGCGTGCTGACGGTCAATAATCTAGGTGATGCCAATTTGGTTATTGGTAGCGTTTCCACGTTATCGTCACCATTTAATGTCAGCAGTGATAATTGTTCTAATAGTCAGGTCTCTGCCGGCAGTGGATGTACCATAACCCTTGCTTTTACACCGACCGTGGCGCAAGCAAGTATGGCGACATTGTCAATTCCATCAAACGACAGTTCAGAGCCAACCAGTCAGGTCAGTGTCAGCGGAACCGGTTTTGATCCGGGTAGCAGCAGTGGCCCACTGTTTAGTGAAGATTTTGAATCGGCTGCAGATGGCTGGAGCATCGCAGGCGATGGCGACAGTGGTGTGGTCAGTAAATCCGGATCTAATATGTTAAACCTCGCGAAAACCGCGCAAGCGACTATCGCCGTATCCACCGCCAACAAAACCGATGTGGTGGTGTCTTTAGAAATGGTTGCCTCTTCACTTGAGGAAGGTGATACCTGTATTGCTGAAGCACAAGGCAGTGGCAGTTGGGTGACCGTTGGCATGTTAGAAAATGGCCAAGATGACAGCAGTATTTATAATGTTGCGGCATCAAATGGCAGCTTCGATAACACCACATTGACCTTACGTTTAAGAGCCAGTGGTAATATTAATTCAGATGATTGTTATTTTGACAACATTTCTATTGAGCCTATCCCTGGCGGCGTACCTCGTGATGAGGCAACGTATGCCTATTTGATGGGCAGCACAGACCAAACCTTCTCAACATCTGCGTTTGTTGCGACCAAATACAATACCCCAGCCAATACCTTTAGCGGTAACTTGGTGATCACTGGCACCCCGGTCTTTAGCAAAAACTATGGTGTGACCGGCGACTTACCAAGCGGTTACAGTCAGTGGCCTGGTTTTGATTACGAATTTGTGCAAGATGGCAATCGCTTGATTCCGGTTGATCGCGGTCATAGCTTTGTTGGTAATGGTGCTTGGTCTATCAGTGCTGGTGTTGGTGCGGTTTGGGATGAAGCATCTGATAACGGTTATTCTCGTGCTGCATTCCCATACACCATTAAGCAAAATAACAGCAATTGTGAGCATAATGGTCTGGCAACATTTTTATTTAAAGACGACGGTTCAATGTCCAATGTGCATGTTCAAAACGTCGCTGAAACTTGTATTTTCTACGGCTTTGAGTTCTATGGCACCTTATCGGCTAGCTATAACAAGCACAGTGTTGCCAATGCCAGTGAGGTTATTGCCAGACGAAATGCTGAAGAAGCTGCATGGATCCCAACCAAACCACTTGCCGATTTGGCACTAGACTTTCCAGGTGTTGATTTAAGTAACTATGGTTATGCCATCGATGCTGCCGACCTAAATGGTTACAGTATCTTGGTTAATGGCACCAGTTATGTTGATGGCTGTGGCACGCGTTATGGTACCCATCCATATTGCATGGATAAAACCATCGGTATTTATTCATTCACTAAATCAATGCATGCCTTTTTAGTGGTCGCGGCACTGGAAAAACAATACCCAGGCTTTAAGAGTCAATTGATTAAAGACTTAGTACCAGAATGTCAAAATGACAGTCGTTGGAATGGCGTAACGGTTGAACATGCATTGGACATGGCGACCGGTAATTACACCTCAGCCAATTACGAAGTCGATGAAGGCAGCTCTGCCATCGTTGCCGGCTTTTTTGACCCAACAACTCGTAGTCAACGAGCGGCATTCTCATGTACCGGATGGCCAAACAAAGTGGCGCCAGGAACTTATCATGTCTATCACACCACAGACACTGAACTGGTGAGCTATGCGGCAGCGAAATACGCCAATAACCAACTTGGTGGTTCGGCCGAGGCATTTAACGATGTGTTGGTGCCGGTCTATGAAGCGATCGGTTTAAGTGATTACATCAAGGGTATACAACGTACCTCAGATACCATGGACGCATGGGGTGGTTACGGCTTGTCGGTGACGCTCAATGATGTGGTGCGTTTCTCACAATTCTTGCGTGATGACGCGGTGACCAGTGGATTATTGGATGCCACCATGGTCAATGAAGTGCTATCGGGTGCGAGCAAAGGATTGTATGCACAGTTATCTAACTTCAACTATGACAATGGCTTTTGGCGCTACCACGTCGGTGCTGCTACCGATATGAGTGCTTGTGGCAGTGCCACGCAGGTGCCGGTGATGTCTGGTTATGGCGGCCATACCAGTATTATTTTACCTGAGGTGATTATCACTCAGTTAACCGATGGTGGTGGAATTGGTTTTATAAGCACCATTAATGATGTGTTTGCCAACATCAGTAATGCTTGTCCAACGCCTTAATCGTTAACCAAAAACAAAGGGGCTGAGTAGCAATACTCAGCCCCTTTTTGTTCATATAGGGTCAATGAAGGGCTCTTCATAACGGCGCCAAAGGATTAAACTTAATTGCGGATATAATCGGTTATCGCATCGTGATCAACAATCGTGATCAGCGAGTTACTGTTTATGTTAATCCAATCTTTCTTTTTCAACTTAGTGAAACCACGACAGGCCGTCGATACGGTCATACCAAGATAATCGGCGATATCTTGACGACTCATCGGTAAATGATACTGGCCTTTATGGCAAAACAGGCGTTTTTCCATGTCCAATAAAAAGTGTGCTAAACGCTGATGTGCGGTGCGCTGACCCATAACAAATAAATGATCTAACATGCCAGCAAGAACCATTTCTGTGCGATTATGGAATTTCTTCGCCACATCATGATGGGCATCAAAATAGGTTTCTAAGTCTTTGCGGCGAATTTTAATCGCGCTTAAATCAGTCAATGCTTTGGCACTAAAATTATAACTATCAATGCTGGCGGTAGATAAACCAAGAATATTACCGGTAAACAAAAATGCGTAAACCTGGCGAGCACCGTTGGACGCGGTACGCTCAAGCATGACGGTGCCGGACGTTGGGATATACACGTAGTCGGCTTGCTTGCCTTCTTTAATCAAATAGTTTTCTGCAGAAACCGTTACTTCTTCCGCTTTTTCGGAAATAAGTTTCACGAATTCATCGCCACCGCTTAAGGTGTCGATAGCACTACCAAAGCAACTTGATAAGGCGTTGCGAATTGAAATTTTACTAATATCTAGGCTCATAACATCTACTACTTATTGGTTATTATTGTGCATATGGCACTAACACTTAGCGGTTAATTTACACTCGAAAATTGGACAACGCCAGTGTTTTCGTATGCAAAAACTAGTCTTTACTGGGATAAAGTACACTGGAGTGCACAAATCGTTGTTGTGGATAAAAACTGGTGGCAATTAAGATAATCGCTTGTTCATTTTGGTGCTGATATCGACGGCTTATTTGCAATGCCGGTAAGCCGGTGCGGCAATCGAGGATGTGCGCCATATCATTGTCTAAACTGGTGGCACTAATATGCTGTTCAATTGACCCGATATGCTCAGGTTTTACCGCCTCAATTAGTGCATAAATTGCTTGGTCTTTGGCAATGTTTTGTTTGTCGCTCGGCTTGTCAACGCGCAAATATAAGGTCGAGTAGCACAGCGGTTGCTGACTATCTGAGCTCCAGCGCAGGCCAGTGATATGCAAATACACACCGGGCATCGCTTGATTAAGCTGATTGGCAATGTCAGAGGTTAATGGCAAATACTTTGCTTGGATGATTTCAAAGCGGGTATTGTTGCCAAATGACAGTAAGTCTTCAACAGAGTTTACATGCTGACTGGCTTTCTCTGGCAGCTCATTACTGATCACGCGAGTGCCTGAGCCTTGACGCTTTTCGACCAAGCCTAACTGTTCCACATAGCGCAATGCTTCGCGAGCGGTGTGGCGCGAGATTTGATAGGTCTCACATAATTGCTTTTCGGTCGGCAACAATACGCCAATATGATAGCGACCAGCGCAAATCTGCTGCTGCAGTTGCTCACCTATTTGTCGATATTTTGGCTGTGACAAATTGATATTAGTCATTTGTTACCTGCTTGCTTGAGTTTGTTACTTGCCTATTTCTGGAAATAGACGATATCTTAGGAAGTAAATTGGTACGGACAAATTTGTTCGACTACTCAAGGTTATAACAACAAACGATGAAACAATCTTTAACAGAGCAGCTCATAATTGATATTTGGCAAATGTCTGTCACCGATGCCGATAGGCAGCGTGCTGCCAAGCATGTGGTTGACTATTTGGCCTGCGCCGCGGTTGGCGCCAAAAGCGCACAAGGTTTGGTGTATGCCAAGCTTGTTGAGCAGGCAGGTCCTGGCTCTGTTAGCGCCGTGTTTAATCGCTGTTGCGATTTACAAACCGCGTTGGCATTTAATGCTGCCATCGGTAATGTTATGGAAATGGATGATATTCATCGCAGTTCGATTTTACACCCAGGTCCAGTCGTGATTCCGGCGGCATTGGCTCTTGCGGAACAACAGCACGTGAGCATGCAATGCTTCTTAGATGCGGTGATCAAGGGCTACGAAGTGACCATACGTATGGGCCAGTCTATTGGTCGCAGTCATTATAAGTATTTTCATAACACCTCAACCTGTGCCGCATTAGGTGCGGCAACCGCGGCAGCGGCCATTCTTGGTTTGGATGCTGAGCAAACGGTGAGTGCCATAGGTAATGCCGGTTCTCGTACCGGTGGCTTGTGGCAAATGCGTCATGAAAATGTGATGAGCAAGCAATGGCATAACAGCGAAGCGGCGAAAAGTGGTGTTAATGCGGCGATAATGGCCAGTCATGGGTTGACCGGGCCGAAAACTATTTTAGAAGGTGAGCTGGGTATCTTTAATGCGTTAAGCGACGACGCAAACCCACAAGCATTTGTCGCCAAGCACGATAACTGGCTTATCTATGATGTTAGCTTTAAACCGTGGCCGGCATGTCGCCATGCCCATCCGGCGATTGATGCCTTTAACCACGCACTCGACAACGCACAGCAGCCTATAGACGTCGAAGATATCGACTCGGTGCGCGTTGAAACCTATCAGGATGCGAAACTGTTTTGTGATCGCTTGCACATAGACAGTGATGTCTCGGCAAAATTTTCCATTCAGCATGCGCTGGCGGCGATACTTGTTTTTGGTGAACCTAAGCTAGAGCATTACAGTGCCAAGGTTTATCAACGTGCCGACATTGGCACATTGCGTGAGAAAATCAGCGTCGATGTGTCGCCGACTATTGAAGCGGATTATCCACAACATTATGGTGCTCGCTGTCAGATCACACTGAAATCCGGTATCCAGCTCAGTGGTTATCGTCAAGATACGTTAGGGGATCCGGAAACGCCGTTAAGCGAACAACAATTTTGTGATAAAGCGCAGATGCTGTTTGCTGCCGCAGGCATAGACCAGCAACGTATTGAGCATATCGTCGCCATGCAGTGGCAACAACACAATGACATTACCGCCTTGAGCAAATTACTGGATTAAACAATGACACAATCACCAACCCCATCACCAACCCCATCGGCAACACAACCGCCAGCAATCGATGCGTTGATTGAATATATTGAACGCAGTGAATACAGCTCATTGCCACAATCTGCCATCGATGCGGCGAAAATATTTATTTTTGACTCCATTGGTGTCGGTATCAGTGGCTCACGAGTTGAAAGGGTTAATGAGGTGAAAGCCGCGGCTAATTTGTGGGGGCAGGGTAAACAAGCACAAGTGTGGGTGACGGGGGAATGGCTGCCGGCAAGTTCGGCGGCGTTATTAAATGGTTTTCAAATTCATAATCAAGAATGGGATTGTGTTCACGAAGGCGCCGTTGTTCACCCAATGGCAACCATTTTGTCTGCCTTGACCGCTTATGGTCAACGCGAAGGCTTGTCTGGCAAAGACCTTATTCATGGAGTCATCGTCGCGGTTGATGTCGCAACATTAATCGGCGGGGCGGTAACCTCGGGATTGAAATTTTTCCGGCCATCGGTATGTGGCTGTTTAGGCTCAACCGCCGGTATTTGTACCATGCTAGGCATCAAAGGCATTGAACTTAAAAATGCATTGGGGATTGCCTACAGCCAAATCAGTGGCACCATGCAATCTCACGTTGAAGGCTCGCCGATGTTGGCGATGCAAATTGGATTCAATTCACAAAACGCGGTCATGGCGGTGGATATGGCGCGCGCTGGCTTTTCAGGTCCACATGATATTCTTGAAGGCCCTTTTGGTTATTATCGTTTATTTGAAGATGACTATGATTTACAAGGCTTTTATCAAAAATTAGCTCACCAATATCAAATCGAGGAGGTCAGTCATAAACCGTTTCCGACCGGCCGTGCCGGTCACGGTACCGTCGATGCACTACAAAGTTTACAGGCAGAACATGGCTTTAGCGCGGCGGATATTGAATCGGTAGTGGTGCACGCCACGCCATTGATTAACCGACTTGTTGGCCGCCCAGTAAAACCCGATATGGATGTAAGTTACGCAAAATTGTGTAATGGCTATATTGGCGCAACCGCATTATTAACCGGTAACGTTACCGTCGAAGATTTTGACGATAAGTGTTTGCTCGATAAGCAACGTTTGTCGTTGGCGAAAAAATTCACCACCCGAGTCAATGATTGCACTGATCCTAATGCCCTAGCGCCGATATCGGTTGAGGTGACATTGACCGATGGGCGTCAGTTGGCAATCGATATGCCAGCGATACTGGGTAATCCGGCTCGGCCGATGAGCAAGGCCATGCAGATTGACAAATTTCGCGCCGCGTGTGCCAGCGCCAGTGTCGCTTTTAGCGTCGAGCATACCGATAAATTGATAAATAGCATAGACGCTTTGGAGCAAATCCAGAATATTAACACCCTAATAAAACAAATGGTTTCTCCTATTTAAGCAGCGGCCTGACAGCGACAATACCATAAGGTTGTCAGAGACAAGAGCCGAGATGAGCGAGTATTAATGATGAGCAGTTTTCCAACCTATCTAGAGTGTTTTGATGTAAACAACCTTCTTGAAGATTACCCGATTGGCGATGACTTGATCAGTCGCTTTCAGGGCATGAGTCAAGCCGAGCTAAAGCAATTGCAAAACCAGCGATTTATGCAAGTAATTGAACGTGCTTGGCAGATCCCGTTTTATCAGCGTGTTTGGGGCAAAGCTGGGGTAACACCGGCGGATATTCAGTCACTAGATGATATTGAAAAGCTGCCGTTA
This sequence comes from Thalassotalea sp. HSM 43, assembly GCF_004752005.1. NCBI lineage: Bacteria > Pseudomonadati > Pseudomonadota > Gammaproteobacteria > Alteromonadales > Colwelliaceae > Thalassotalea > Thalassotalea sp. HSM 43. The sequence goes on from NZ_CP038493.1 coordinate 2,165,867, forward strand.
ATTTCTAAAACAGACATTATGGACAGCGTTGAACAATATCCACCAATCGGCGATTTCCACGGTCTCGATGATATTCCTAAACAACAACGCCCACCCATTGTGTTCCATACCACCAGTGGTACCACAGGCACACCACAACCGTTATTGTTTGGTCCAAAAAGTCGCGAAGTGCAGTCCCTACTTGTTGGCCGTTCCTATCGTTTTATGGGCTTGCCGGCAGCCTCAACCATTCAGAGTTGTTATGGTCACGGCATGATTAACGGTGGTCACTACATTCGTGAAGCCGTTACCCACTATACCAATTCGATGTTTTTAAGTGCCGGCACCGGTGTTGAAACACGCTCAGCACAGCAAGTTAATCTGATGAAAACCTTTGATGTTAATGTACTGGTTGGTTTTGTCGATTACATCAAGCGTTTAGCCGATGTTGCACAAGAAGAAGGCTTGCAGCCGGGCAAGGACATCAACATCGATATGATCATTGGTCACTTTGGTATGGAATCCCGAGACTCCATCGCCAAAGCTTGGGGTAACCCGCAAATGTTTGATTGGTATGGTGTTGGTGATACCGGTTGTATTGCCGCCGAAGGCCCCGACCATAATGGTATGTATGTTTGGGAGGACGCGCACTTCTTAGAGCTGTTAGACCCAGAAGATAATAGCCCGGTAAAAGACGGTGACAAAGGCAATATGGTGGTCACTTGTTTGTATAAAGACGATGTCTACCCAATCATTCGCTTTAATACCTATGATTTGACCGAAGTGGTTGCTGGTGACAGTGAACTTGGTTTGCCGTTTAAGCGCATTCGTGGTTTTATGGGAAGAAGCGATAATATGGTAAAACTGCGCGGCATCAATATTTACCCTCAGGGTGTTGGTCCAATGATGGATGAACGAGACGACTTTCTCGGGGAGTTTATCTGTGTCGCAGTGCGTGATGATAGCGGCCGAGACGAGATGATTGTCAAAGTAGAGGTCTCTGCTCAAGGCGCTCAACGAGACGCCATTTTATCTGAGTATAAAACCCTATTGAAACAGAAAATTGGTATTGCCGTCCAAGTCGAAATGTTCGGTGAAGGTGAATTAACGCCATTAACCCAAGTGGATGTTAGACAAAAACCAATTCGCCTGATCGATAAGCGTTTTGATTAATTTGCAAGGCAAGCGAAACACACGGATTTAACATGAAACTAGACGGCAAGCTGTTATTCAGTGATTTAACATCACAAATAAGCATGATTGAGCAGGGCGAAATCAGTGCTAATGAGCTCTTTGCTATGCAGTTGTCGTTTAATGAAAAAATCAATCCGTTAGTTAACGCATTTATCAGTCTTGATGACTCTAATCAGGTCATCAAAGACAATGACTCAGCGCTGCATGGTGTCGCTATTGCCGTCAAAGATAATATTGATGTCGATGGTTTTAATACCACCGCAGGCCTAGAAATATTGCGTCACAATCGACCCCATGAAGATGCCTTTAGTGTCGCAAAATTGCGCGCAGCCGGTGCCAGCTTTATTGGTAAATTAAACATGCATGAAGGGGCATTAGGAGCCAGTAATCATAATGCTCACTTTGGCAATTGTTATAACCCTCATAATATTGAGTTAACCCCTGGCGGCTCATCCGGTGGCAGTGGTGCGGCTGTTGCAGCAGGTATGACTGCGCTCGCTCTAGGCACCGATACCATGGGCTCGGTACGTATTCCGGCATCTTATTGTGGCGTATTTGGCTTTAAAGGCAGTAAAGGCGCTATCTCTAATCGAGGCAGTGTGCCTTGTGGTCGCAGTCTTGATAACATTGGCCCTTTGGCACGAAGTGCACGAGATTTAACTTTGGCATTTACCTTGATGCAAGGACATGATGTGCAATCGGCGCAGTCGCTAAGCATTAATTATGCCGCACCTAATGAGCAATTGCCGACCATATTGATACCAAAGGATTTGTCGGTATTTTCTGTTGATAGCGACGTTATCGATGATTTTGAACGCAATATCGATACATTTGCCCAAATGGGTTGTCGCCTTAAAAGTGTTGATTTTAGTGGTTATGACTTCTCTGCCGCTCGTCGTGCAGGTTTGATCATTTGCGAAGCGGATATGCGCTTAACTCATCAGCAGGCGTGGCAGGATAGCCCCGATTTGTTTTCACCCTACTTACGTAATTTGCTGCGTTACATCGACGGTAAAACGCCGATGGATGTGATGCGCGCCGAACAAACCATTGAGGCCGCCGTGGTGATGGCGAATCAGTTGTTTAACGACGGCGATATGTTGTTAATGCCAACGGCACCGCAACGGGCATTTGCGATGAACGCAGACGTTCCGGCTAATCAGGCCGACCTTACCGGCTTTGCCAATATGGCAGGGTTACCGGCATTGTCTATGCCTATGATCAGCGACAGACCATTACCGGCAGGTATGCAACTGGTTGGCCCGAGTGGCAGTGATCTGCAAATTCTAGCCATTGCCGAGCGCTGGCAACAAAGCACCGGTTTTAGCTGCGACATTCCTAGCGCGATAAGCGCATTTATTTAATCTGATAGTAAGGTAAACCTCTGGAGACTTTATGGCAGGTCCATTAACCGGAATCAAAGTACTGGATTTAAGTCGCATTCTTGCCGGCCCTTGGGCGACGCAAGTGTTGGCCGACTATGGTGCTGAAGTCTACAAAATTGAACGCCCAGTAAGTGGTGACGACACTCGTCATTGGGGGCCTCCTTATGTACAAAATAGTGATGGCACTGATACTCAGGAATCCGCTTATTATGTTGCTGCCAATCGTGGTAAGCAGTCTTTTGCCATTGATATCACCAGCGAACAAGGGCAAGCGCAAATCAAACAGATGGTGCTAGATGCGGATATCGTTGTTGAGAATTACAAGGTCGGTGGCCTGAAGAAATACGGCCTTGATTATGATGCATTAGCACAACTTAATCCGGGTATTATCTATTGTTCGATTACCGGTTTTGGTCAAACCGGACCTTATGCCAACAAGGCGGGTTATGACGCCATGATTCAAGCCATGGGTGGCTTAATGAGTATTACCGGCGAGCAAGATCAACTGCCAGGTGGTGGGCCACAAAAGGTAGGCGTAGCGGTCGCTGATTTGATGACCGGAATGTATGCGGTGTCTGGTATTTTAGCGGCTCTGCATCATAAAAACCAAACCGGTGAGGGTCAGCATATTGATTTAGCCTTACTGGATACTCAGGTTGCCTGGCTGGCAAATCAAGCCAGTAACTACCTTATTGGTGGTGATGTACCGAAGCGATTGGGTACCGCACATCCGAATATCGTGCCTTATCAGGCTATGAAAGTAAAAAATGGTCACATTATGCTGGCGGTCGGCAATGATAGGCAGTTTAAAAAATGTTGCCAGATACTTGGCGCGCCAGAACTGGCAGAGGACAGTGATTATGCGAGCAACGATCAGCGCGTAGCGAACCGAGATGTATTAATCAATAAATTAGAGGCGTTATTCTTATGCCATGATATTGATTATTGGCTTGAGCATTTGTCAGCGGCACATGTACCTTGTGGACCAATTAATACCCTAGATAGAGTATTTGAAAATCCACAAATTCAACATCGACAAATGTTGTTTGAATTGGAGCACCCAACCGCAGGTAAAGTACCTCAAGTCGCCAATCCAGTGAAGTTCTCAGCCACACCGATTGAATACCACAGTTTGGCGCCAACCTTAGGTAATGCCTCGACAAATAAAGCCTAAACCACAGGGTTTAGTCTATTTTGCTCATTTCACTGACAATAAACGACTCTACCGCGCCATCAACGGCGACCAGATACGCGGCTAAGTGTGGTGCGCTCATATGAGTTTGTCATAACTCGCGATTCTGCCAGTTCTCAAAGAACATAAAATGCTGCGGATTGTCATTATCTTGATGCAAGTCGTACTGTAAGCAGCCGGCTTCGGCGCGAGTCACATCGATAAGCTTTAATAACTCGGCTTTGACCAAGTCAACACGGTCAGCTTTGGCGATGATGTTGGCGACTATGGTAAGGTTTGCCATGAATAGATTCCTACAAACAGATTGAATGCAGGTAAGTATAGATGCTAATTGGCTTGTCACATAGCTGTTGTTGCTATGCTAGGCCTGTCAGCGTTTGCTAACAGGCCAGCACAGATTGATGAGCGATAATTGGCTATTTGTTGGCCGCGATTAAAGCTCTGGCTTTATGCAATTTCTTATAGCTTTCAATGAGTTTTAGGTGTTTTTCGATGCCTTCCAGTTTGATACTGGTAGGCGTTAAACCATAAAATCTAATGTCGCCATTAATGCTACCAATGACGTTGCTCATGACCTCTTCAGTGTACATACGGGTGAACGCGACTTGATAGTCCTCAAAATCAAGATCATCATTTAATGCCACTTCCAATGTCACTTGCATCGCCTGATAAAAGTGGCTGCGCCCAGCCAACGAATTATCATTGTATTGTAAGAACTCACCTATCAGCTCTTGTGCTTCTTCAATGGCTCCCAATGCCAAATAAAGCAAGATCTTAAGCTCAATAATGGTTAATTGACCCCATGCGGTACTGTCGTCAAATTCAACGCCAATCAAGGTGATGATATCAATGTAGTTATCTAACTGGCTGTCTTCTAAGCGTTGCACTAAATCGGCTAATTCATCGTCGCTAAGGCTGTGGATGTTAAGGATATCTGCACGGTATTGTAGGGCTTTATTGGTGTTGTCCCACACCAGATCTTCTACTGGGTAAATCTCAGAATAATCAGGTACTAGAATGCGACAGGCGATACCGATATCGGTGTACTCGGCAACATACGCTTCTTTACCCATGTCGTCTAGAATGGCAAACAACGCATTACATTCTTGTTCATTACTGCCAGAGAAGTCCCACTCAACAAATTCGTAGTCGTTTGCAGCACTAAAGAAACGCCAAGAAATAACACCGGTTGAGTCGATAAAGTGTTCTACAAAATTTTCTGGTTCTTGCACTGCCATCGAATTAAAGGTTGGCTTTTGCACGTCGTTGAGGCCTTCAAAACTGCGGCCTTGTAGTAATTCGGTTAAACTACGTTCAAGCGCTACTTCAAAGCTCGGGTGCGCGCCAAACGATGCGAAAACACCGCCGGTTCGTGGATTCATTAAGGTCACACACATGACCGGGAATTGCCCGCCTAACGATGCATCTTTAACGACAATTGGAAAGCCTTGTTTTTCAAGCGCGTCAATACCGGCAAGAATCTCAGGGTATTTTTCCAGCACTTCATGCGGTACGTCCGGTAAGACAATTTCTTGTTCAATGATTTGTCGCTTAACCGCGCGCTCAAATATTTCTGATAAGCACTGCACTTTCGCTTCAAACAGGTTGTTACCGGCACTCATACCGTTACTGAGAAACAGGTTTTCAATCAAGTTTGACGGTATATATACGGTTTCGCCGTCGCTATGACGGGTGTATGGAATCGAAACGATGCCACGCTCGACATTACCTGAGTTGGTATCGATTAGGTGTGAACCTTGCAACTCACCATCTGGGTTGTAAATAGCGCGGGTGTAATCATCAAGAATACCTTGTGGGAGTTCGTCGTTGGCACCGGGCTTAAACCATTTTTCATTGGGATAGTGAACGAACTCACTGTCTGCTATATCTTCACCAAAGAACTGATCATTATAGAAAAAGTTACAGTTCAGACGTTCGATAAACTCACCTAGAGCCGAACATAACGCGCTTTCTTTGCTGGCGCCTTTACCGTTGGTAAAACACATAAATGATGCCGCATCGCGGATATGTAAAGACCAAACATTTGGCACAATATTGCGCCACGATGAGACTTCAATTTTCATGCCCAAATCTTCGAGAATGTTGGTCATATCATTGATGGTTTGCTCAAGTGGCAGGTCTTTACCCAAAATAAAGGTGCTGCTATCACCTTCAGGTTGTCCCATGATCATCGCCTGAGCGTCGTCATCAAGACTGTCTACTTGTTCGATTTTAAACTCAGGTCCGGTTTGAATAACCTTTTTAACGGTACAGCGATCAATCGAACGCAAGATACCTTGGCGGTCTTTATCAGAGATGTTGTCTGGCAGTTCAACCTGAATCTGGAATATCTGGTTGTAACGGTTTTCCGGATCAACAATGTTGTTTTGTGCGATGCGGATATTGTCGGTTGGAATATCTCGAGACTTACAGTACACCTTGACGAAATAGGCGGCACACAAAGCAGAAGAAGCGAGGAAATAGTCAAAAGGACTAGGTGCCGAACCGTCGCCTTTATAGCGAATTGGCTGATCAGCAACGACACTAAAGTCGTCGAATTTGGCTTCAACTTTTAAGTTGTCGAGAAAATTAACTTTGATTTCCATGGATATTTACCGCACTTGATTGCCGCAGAAACGGGCTGTATGTGTTTAAGTGCGCTAATTATCGTTGTTTTTAGCGGATTAGTCTTGGTTTTATTGTAAAAAAGCGGCAATAACTTATGCCGCTAACGTATATTCAATGGCCCAACATTGGTGTTATTGATATTGGCCAGAGGTGATAAATTCGGAAAATGATTCGCACCACACGACCACGGTATTAAAGTCATCTATGGCGGTTCCTGCCGGCAGGTTAACTAAAAAGTTATCAAAGGTTTTAACCTCACCGACTTGGATCATTGCCGCTTTATTGGCTAAAAACTGTTGTTCGTCTTCGACATAGGTTGGTGATAAGTAGACTTTGTAATCTGGCCCAGGAGCAAGCTCGCCAACAAAGGCAATGCTGCTTTGATTAATGCTCACTTTGCCTTCTCCCCAATGAAAAAGGTCACTGCCGCTGCGTTGACGGTCAAACTCTGTTTCGAAAATAGCCTTGGCTGCAGCTTGGCTTACTTGTTGATAATCTGGTGCCGATGGTGCGGTTAAGATAGGCAAGGCGTATATACCAATTGCAAAGCCGATAAAGGCAACAAACAAATGACTGGCGGCTAATAGGGCAATTTTTCTCGTTTTCATATTAAATATTACATTCACTGATTTTGATGAGCCTATATAGACCGAACGGTTGCAAAAATTATTGCAAGCAATGTAAATATTTAATTGGCCAACAGTTCGATTAACTCACCCGCAGCACCAGTAGCAAAAATACCACGACAGCGACCAAGGTAGTGGCTATCGATTGGGGTTATGGTCTGTTTTAACCTATCGGCGATGGCCTCAATGTTATTAACCTGAATGCTGATCATGGCGATACCACTGGGTAAACCACCGGTATTAGTGATGATAGGAGCAGCATCAACAACTTGGTCAATTTCAAATAAGGTTTTGCCAGCAAGTTGCAGCGTGGCGACATCATATTGATGGTCTATCGGTTTGCCCCAAGCGTTGTTTAACACCGTCACTTTGGTGGGGAACTTTAACCCTTGATCCGCTTGATGCAAGGCCTCATAAAAAGCCAATGATTGTTCTCGATTTGGTGTCGACAATACGGGGATAAATAAACTGCCAGAGCTGGCTTTGGTCATCGGTAATTCAAACGGCGGCACCTCACGTTCCACTTGAGTCAAATAACTTACTTCACCAGCGGGACCAATCACTTGCATTGCTTTGATGGCATCGCTGACTTGTAAATAAGCCGGTGCACCAATCACCTCAAAGTCTGATTGTAATTGTTTGGCGATGGCGTCAACGTCACCAACGTTGGTTTCTAAGCTCATCCAACCGTGGGTTTTTAACGGCTGATTGGCTTTGGCATTTTTATCTTCAAGCAAACGCAACCAAGCATCACCGTTAGCCGCTTTGAGTATGTGCAGGCGATTACCGACGAGGTTTTCGGCTTGCCAAAAACTGGCTAATTGTTCACTGACCGTCGACTCTTCAACAAGGGTAAAATCTAACTGTTGAATATAAGCTTGGCTGACCTTATCGATATCTTGGCAAGTTAAAGTCGCGCCCAGTACTGGGCCTAGTTGTCTGCGGGATTTTGTATTGCTATCACTCATAAATTACTTGTTACTGATCGCTTCGGCTTCGATGCTCGCTTGATACTTTTGACCATTTTTTAGAATGTCATTGGTACCGAGCAATTGATTTAAACCGGCTAAATCGAGCATTCTATCGCGATACATATTGGTATTGCCGTTGGTTTTAATTGAGGCCAAAAATTCCTGCGCCATAAAGGTATAAGCACGCACCATTGCGCCTGGGAAAATCACTAACGAGTAACCCATATTTTCTAAATCTTCGGCTTTTTCGATCGGCGTTGAACCACCTTCAACCATGTTCGCTAGCAAAGGCACCTTATCTTTGAAAATACGATTAATTTCATGCATTTGTTCAATGCTTTCAGGCGCCTCAATAAATAACATATCGGCACCGGCTTGGGCGTAGGCTTGAGCACGCTCAACTGCTTTGGCAAACCCTTCGACGGCTATGGCGTCAGTGCGGGCGATGATCAGAGTATCTGGATTTTGTCTGGCATCAATGGCCGCTTTAATTTTGCCGACCATTTCTTGCAACGATACCAAGCTTTTACCCTTAAGATGACCGCAACGTTTCGGCATTTGCTGATCTTCTAGCTGAATACCTGACGCACCGTTGCGTTCAAATAACTTCACCGTGCGTTGCACGTTTATGGCATTACCAAAGCCGGTATCGGCATCGACTATCATTGGCAAATCGGTTCGTTCGCGAATTTGCGAGATAACATCCGCTACTTCGCTCATCGATACTAGGCCAATATCGGGACGACCAAATCGGGTGTAAGCGATTGACGCACCAGATAAATACATGGCGTCAAAACCACCTTGCTCAATCAATGACGCACTTAGCGCATCATAACCACCCGGGGCGATTAGAATGCGTTTATCGTCAATATGTTTTCTTAATTTGCTTGCGTGCACGGCTAGCTCTCCGATTCTTGTGTTTCACTATCGCTGTTTTTCTGTTGCGCAAATTTGTTCTTCAGATAGGGCATTAAGCCACCAGCATTGACGATCACCATCAACTCTGCCGGGATAGGCTCACATTGAAAAGATTCACCGGTCGTCAGGTTTTTCACTAAGCCCTGCACTGGATCAACACTGACTTGCTGGCCTTTTTCGATATTCGCCAGTTCCGGGCAAAACAGTACAGGCAACCCTAGGTTCAGGGCATTGCGGTAAAAAATACGGGCAAATGATTTGGCAACCACCGCCGATACACCTAATTCAACTAAGGCTTGTGCGGCTTGCTCTCGAGAGGAACCAATACCAAATGCGTCACCGCCGATGACCACGTCGCCAGCTTTTACCTGACTGGCAAAGTCGGCGTCAATGGCTTCGAGGCAATGCGCGGCCAGTTCACTGAGTGGCGCTTTCATATAGGCACCTGGAGCTAACAAATCGGTATCAATATTGTCGCCGTAAACCCAAGCGTGTCCTGTTAATTCATTATTCATCTTGTTTTCCTGTCGCTTAGCCTTACAGATAATCGCGAGGGTCGGCAATGGTGCCGGCAATGGCGCTGGCTGCTACCGTGTAAGGAGAGCCTAAATAGACGTTTGAATCTGGTGAACCCATGCGACCTTTAAAATTTCGCGATGTTGATGAGATACAGTTCTCGCCATTGGCAATGGCTCCTGCACCCATACCGGCACAGGCGCCACAGCCGGTAGGTAGCATGATGGCGCCTGCTTCGGTAAGAATGGCCAAGGTGCCGTCTTTTGCCGCCATTTCAGTGGTTTTCACCGATGCTGGGGCAATCAATAATCGTGTACCTGGAGCAACTTTATGGCCTTTTAAAACGTTTGCCGCCATATGTAAATCAGACAATTTTGCGCCGGTGCAAGCGCCAATATAAGCCTGATGAATTTGTACTTTTTCAATATCTGCGACAGGGTGAGTATTTTCCGGGCTATGGGGTGCAGCAACTTGCGGGGTCAGCTCTGTGGCATCAAAGTCATATACCGCTTGATATTGACAATCAGGGTCTGATTTCCAGTCTAGCTGTGTGTCATTTATGTCTTGTCCAGTATTGCGAATCCAATCTAAAGTGGTGCTATCTGCTTCGATAATGCCGGTTTTACCACCTAATTCGGCGGACATATTGCACAACACCATGCGCTCATACATAGACATATTAGCAATGGTTGAACCGCCAAATTCAATCACTTTATAATTGTTGTTCATGCCCAATTTTTTACAAAGAAACAGCATAATATCTTTTGCGCTGCAACCTGTAGGCAACTCACCATCAAAATTTATGCGAATGGTTTGCGGTACTTTTATCCAAATTTCACCTGTAGCGAGTGCGCCGGTCATTTCTGTCGCACCAATACCCACCATAAACGTGCCAAAGGCGCCACCGGTTGGCGAATGTGAATCACCGCCAACTAAAAACATGCCCGGCTTTAAATGCCCTTGTTGTGGCAGCATGACATGACAGATACCTTGCATGTCATAAAAATGGGCAATCTGATTATCATTTGCCCAACGTCGGGTTAACGCGAGAATCTCAGCACTTTCTGGATCGGTAGCCGGGACAAAATGGTCGCTAACCAATACAACTTTGCTTGGATCAAAAACCTTGGCACCTAGCTCTTCAAGACGCGACTTTACCCGTCGCGGCCCCGATGAATCGTGCATCAGCACCATGTCGAGCTGACAGGTGACGATTTCACCTTCAGTTACTTGTGCTTTGCCACTGGCTTTGGCAATGATTTTTTGTGCCAGGGTTTGTCCTGGTGTGCTCATTTCACATCCTGAGTAATTTGACTTATGTTGGCATAATTGCTGATTATCAATTGCTTAGGTCATCAACATATACTTCTTAAGCCTTGTGTGCTTAAATCAAAAATGCACTACCAACATATAAATGATATAACGGTATGACAAATACTGTACTCGCTTTCTTCAATAATTTTAATGATAAATGTCAATGGTCAAACTAGAACTCACCCAGATAAATGGGCATCAGATTGCAAACATCATCATTGATAGGGCTGATAAATATAACGCTCTAAGCCAAGCGATGTGGCAGCAACTGTACGATTACTGCCAACAGCTCGACAATGAAATCAAGCCGCGTGTGGTACTGATTAAAGCGGCCGGTGAAAAGGCTTTTTGTGCTGGTGCGGATATTAATGAATTAACCGATATCATTACTGATGAACAACGCATGCAGGACAACAATGCGATTGTGCAGCAAGCGCAGATGGCACTGCAAACCCTATCAGCACCAACCATTGCCCTGATAAATGGCGTGTGTATGGGCGGCGGCATGGGCATCGCCTTAGCCTGCGATTTCCGCATCGCGGCAGAGCATGCAAAATTTGCCATTACACCGTCCAAACTCGGTCTACTTTATTCCATTGAAGATACCCGCAGAGTCGTCAATACCTTGGGCATGGCACGAGCAAAAGAATTGCTTTATCTAGGCAAAACCATTAGCGCGCAAACCGCATTAGAGTGGGGCATGTTAACCGCAATGGTTAGCGTTGATGATTTACTTGAAAGCGCCCAGCAGCTTGCCGAACAACTGACGCAAGTCAGCGGCTATTCAATCTCTGGTATGAAACAAACCATTGCCTTTGTTGCGGATGACCAACACCGCCAACAACAAATCAGGGCGCTATTTGATGGGGCGTTTTCTGGTGCTGATTTTGAAGAAGGTGCACAAGCCTTTTTACAAAAACGTGCAGCTAAATTTCGTTAATATCGGGTTATAAGAGTTCGATTATGTCTACTATGTTGTCGCTAAAGCCCACCGATTTTCAGCAGCGTTTCGTGGTTGCCGGGCACGGCGATGGGTTCTCTGATCATATCGGACCTTTTTATCAATACGTAGCTGATGACGCGGCAGATAATATCCGTGCCTTGCCCATTGATGGTCGTCATCTAAATCCTGAAGGCGTGGTTCATGGTGGGGTTATTTTAAGCTTTATGGACTATGTCATTTATCGCGCTATCGGTGATGTGGTTGGTCACGATCTCAAATTTGCGACAATTAATCTTAACAGCAATTTTCTCGCCGCGGCTAAAGCCGGTGATATTCTCTATGGCCAAGGCAGGATTGTGCGACAAACTAAATCGGTAATATTCGCAGAGGGCAGCATTGTCAGCAACCGAGAGGTGATGACGGCCTCGGGAATCTGGAAAATCATATCGGTATAGAGGCTGGCTATTTGAGCTCAATTGCCAAACGTCAAAAAGGCCTAAATCGTCTAGCTTTTCAACTGTTTTTCATATTAGGGTTTGCTAGATTAAAGCAAGCCCTTTTTATTTTTCCGTATCACAACAATGAAAGAGACAAGGTAGATGAGCGCCTATTTGATTATCCATGCCAAGGTCACTGATTGGCCGACATTTTCTCAATATACTCAGCTGGTTCCTGAATTAGTTCGTCAATTTGGTGGCGAATATCTGGTTATGGATAGTAACGCAGACTTATTAGAGAAGGCCGGTTTTATGGCGCTTGAAGCGAGTGAGTTAGGTTCGATTGTGGTATCAAAATGGCCTGATGTAGATGCCGCAAAAACGTTTTGGCACAGTGCGCAATATCAGCAGGCAAAACAACTACGTCAGGGCTGTGGCGAATTTAACGTCATCCTAACAAACGGTCTTTAACAAAGGATTTTGGAGTAACTTAATCATGACGAATGCGTATACGGCACTGGCACTGCAAACTCGATGCTACGCCATTAATAAACTTAACCCTGATGATGCACGACAACAGATGCATAGCAACATTGAGCGGGTTGGTAAACATGTGCGTGGTAGCAAGGGTTTTATTGGTCCCGACGTTAAATTGGTGGTGTTGCCAGAATACTTTATGACCGGTTTTCCTATGGGAGAAAGCATTGCCCAATGGCAGCAAAAGGGTGCCATCGCCATCAATGGCGCCGAATATGACATGCTGGGCAACATTGCCAGCGACAACCAAGTCTATTTGAGCGGCAATGCCTATGAAGTCGATCCCCATTTTGCGGATTTGTACTTTCAAACCTCGTTTATTATCACCCCCAATGGCGACTGCGCTCTGCGTTATCGTCGTTTGGTGTCGATGTTCGCACCTACGCCTCATGATGTGCTTGATAAGTATTTGGATATTTATGGCTATCAAGGTTTGTATCCGGTATTGGAAAGCCCATTAGGTCGATTGGCGGCGGTTGCGTCGGAAGAAATCCTTTATCCTGAAATTGCCCGTTGTTTGGCAATGCATGGTGCAGAAGTGCTGCTGCACAGCTCGTCGGAAATAGGTGCTAATGAACTGACTCCAAAAGACATCGCCAAACGCGCGCGAGCAATTGAAAATTTAGCCTATGTGGTATCCAGTAATTCCGCGGGTATCGAGGGTATCGATTTTCCCGCTGAGTCCACCGATGGTTTATCAAAAATTGTTGATTTTAAAGGTCGAGTTTTGGCTGAGGCAGGATTTGGTGAGTCAATGGTTGCAAATGCCGAAATCAATATAGACGCTCTGCGACGTTATCGACAAAAACCAGCAATGGCCAATGTACTGGCACGCCAGCGCAATGAGTTGTTCGCGCCTATGTACAACAACTCTGTCTACCCAGCCAATAGCATGCTCGATGATCAGCAACAAACCAAATCGGTCGATCGCAGTCATTTTATACAAACCTTACAATCAACCATCGCACAATTGAAAAATAACGATGTGATCAAGGGCGAATAACATGACGCTGCTTTCTATTCGCAACCCAAGAACCGGACAGCTGGATTTTCAACTGCACTGCATGGACGCTGCGCAAGTCGCCGACGTTGCAGCAACCCTAAAACAACAGCAGTCGCGCTGGTTTACTATCGGTCTTGATAAACGTATTGCCGAGCTGCGCATGTTTGCCGAGGCTCTGGCACAGCAAAAACAGGCGATCATTACTGAGCTTTGCCAAGATACCGGTCGTTATCAAGAGTCGGTTCTAGAATTAGATGTCACCATCAGTGCTATTGAAAGGTGGTGTCAACAAGCGCCTCAGTTGTTGAATATAAACGCCACTACAGCCGGGCAAATTCCATTTTTACAGATATCCCAAGGCTATTTACCCTATCCATTGGTTGGCGTGATTAGCCCTTGGAACTTTCCGTTATTACTGTCTTTGGTTGATGCCATTCCCGCCTTGTTAGCTGGCAGTGCGGTTATATTAAAACCAAGCGAAGTGACGTCGCGATTCAGTCAACCGTTAGCCAAGGCATTGCAACAATGTCAGCAGCTAAGCCAAGTGTTTCGCATTGTCACCGGCGATGGCAAAACTGGCGCAGCAGTGTGCGATGTCGCCGACACCATTTGCTTTACGGGCAGTGTCAAAACCGGGCGCTTGGTCGCCGAGCACTGCGCCAAACGTTTTATTCCGGCGTTTCTCGAACTTGGCGGCAAAGACCCTGCGATTGTCTGCGATGATGCCAATATTGAAACCGCCGCAAAAGCGATTTGTTGGGGCTCTATGGTCAATGCCGGGCAAAGCTGTATGTCGATTGAGCGAGCTTATGTGCATGCGGATATATATGATGCCTTTGTGCAGCGACTATCGCAGTTAACCGCTGGTTTGCAACATAATTACCCAGATATCAAGCAAGGTCAGATAGGTCCGATTATCGCCGCAAGTCAGGTTGAATTGGTTAAGCATCAACTATCTGATGCTATCGCCAAAGGTGCCAACTGCATTACCGGCGGCGAAGTGGTAAACCTCGGTGGCGGTGATTATTGTCAGCCAACGATTTTGACCAATGTGACCATGGACATGGACATTCTCACTAAGGAGACTTTTGCCGCGACATTAGCGGTGGTGAAAGTTGCTAGTAATGATCAGGCAATAGCCCTAGCCAATGACTCTGATTATGGTTTATCTGCGGCGGTGTTTTCACAAGATAGCGCGAAAGCCCAGGCAATTGCTGAGCAATTACAGGCTGGTGCGATAAGCATTAATGACGCTTCTTTAACGGCGTTGGTACATGAAGCAGAGAAACAATCGTTTAAACTGTCAGGGCTTGGTGGTTCGCGCATGGGGGCGGAATCGATTCGCCGCTTTATACGCAAGAAAGCCTACATTGAAAACACTGGTGTGGCATCGCCTTGGTGGTTTTAAGCGGTTATTACATCGCCACTAGTTGTTAAATACTGCCCTAGCAGCCGTGGTTAGGTTAAGGTCTGTTTAACTTTATCCACTGCGTGCATGGCAGATACCAATGCCGCTTCCATGCCCGGCAATTCTGGTTGGGTATGCTCACCAGCAAAATGCACATTGCCTTCACTGTGCCCTAAAGTAGCGCGCAGGTTATGCACTTGACCGGCTTTAAAATAGGCATAGGCACCACCTTGCAGTGGGTTATTCGCCCATGAATGACGTGCTAAATACTGCAACTTGCCTTGACTAGCGGGTCTGATCATCGCCATTTCAGCGAGTATTAATTTAGCGCATTGCGACTCATCCAATTGATCGATTGCCAGTGCATTTTTGCCATTTATCCAACATAGCAAGTTAACGATTTGGCCTTTGTTGTCCTTAAGCGCAAATACGCGTTCCACTAAACTGTTGCTCCAATGGCTGGCCGGCAGTCCGTCATCTAGCCAAAATGGTTGGCTTGGTTTTAGCAAAACTTGGCTGATTGGTGTGTAATTTAGGGTATCAATGGCGTGACGCTTTTGCTTGGATATTGTCGAGTTAATCGCTATGTTTCGCAGCGCGGCAAATGGCACGGTAACAATCAGTTGCTGACAACTAAATTGATTACCGTTGTTGCATTTGATCCGATATCCGTTTGCTTGGCTATCTATCTCAGTGATCTGTTGCTCGGTTAATGCCGGTGTCTTCAGCGCTTTGTTCATCGCTTGTGGCAAAGTTTGGTTGCCACCTTTGACCAGTGAAAACCCCGGAGCGCTGAGTTTGCGGCTTTGTTGATTGCGCACCAATTGCAGCGTTGAATGTTCGGCAATGCTTAACCCATTAAAGTTGTGCTCAATCAGTTGTATCGCTTGCTTTGATGCGCCATGTTGTTGCAAATATTGGCGCAATGGGATGTCGTATTTAGCGTTATCAACATGGCTCCAATTAGCCAAATCAAGTGCCGGATGTTGCTCAAGGTAGTGACTCAGTAATCTGCCTGGATGCAAATTCTTTTCTGACGCATGAAGTTTATTGCGGTTATGCGATGGCCATTGATCGACACTGAGAAGCTGCTTATCAATGATCAGTGCCTGGCCACGCTCAAATTGCATTGGTGGTTGTAATGTCAAACCGAGTTGATCGATTAAATAACGAGTGTAGCCATAACCAGTGCCTATTTGTAGGCCGCCAACTTCGGGCTTACCAGGTAAATGCGATAAGGTCTTTATACGGCCACCAACATCTTTTGCCGCTTCCAGTAGCAAGTAATCGATGCCTGCTTGTTGGCATTGTAGCGCGGCATTTAGACCTGACAGTCCAGCACCGATGATAATCACAGGATAATGAGGATTGTTTGCATACAAGGGCAAATGATAGCTTGCAGCTAAAGCGGCGATACCTTTTATAAATTGTCGTCTTTGCATAACGCAGCGCCTCGTTATTGTTATCGATAAAAAAGGCTTCCTGAGAAGCCTTTGTGTTGATTAATCGACGTGTTTCTTTATAAAGCCAATTAGGCCGAGCGATATCACCACCAATACGATGAATACCATAAAGGCATTTTGATAGCTGCCATACATATCGAAGAATTTACCGGTCAAAAAGATACCTAAGCCACCGCCTAATGCGTCCAATACGGTGATCGTGCCTAACAGCTTACCTGATGCTTTTAGACCAAAGTTATTTACCGCATTGAGTTGCAATAAGGTGTAGAACCCACCCCATGCAAAACCGATAATGGCAACCGTCCACAATACCGTGTCTTTACCAGCAAAATACAACGCTATTAGCCCAAGTAGCATCAAACCTAAATTGCCATACAGAACCCGTTTGCCTTTGACTTTATCGGCAATTAACCCAAATAAAAACTTACCTATCAGAGCCGGCGTAAATAGCATGGCTAGACCAGCCGCCGCCGACTGAATTTCAAAACCGAGATCTTGTAAGTGCAATACTAAGTTTGCTTGCAGGCCGAGTAAGGTATAAAAGGTGAACATAGCGATCAGCGCTATCGCCCAAAATGATTTGGTTTTAATGGCGTCTATGTATTCCATACCTTGACTAGAAACATCAGCATCCGAGCTGTCTTTGAGTGTTTCGTAGCCCATCGGTTTTTTATTGCAGTCTGCTGGACGGTTTTTAACAAGAAATAAAGCGATTAAAAATAATACCGCCGGTATCGCCGAAGCCATTTGAAAGGCGTCGCGCCACGACATACCTTCGCTGATCCAACTGCCAAATAATGGCGCCAGTATCGCCCCGCCAAGAGAGGTACCCATAACCGCAATGCCAATTGCCGTACCGCGCATGGTAACAAACCAATTCGACACTAAGATCACTGCGACGTTTAACCCGCAAGCAACCAGCACCACGGCGAACGCAGCGTGGATGTAATACATGTGACTGATGTCGGTGATCATGCCGTAAGCATAATAAGATGCGCCGAGCACCACGGCACCGAACATCATCAACACTTTAACGCCTATGCGATCAATGAGAATACCGATAAAAGGGGCTAATAAACCGGTTAATGCTAAGGTGATTAAGCCACGCATTTTTAAATCGCCTCGGCTCCAATCAGAAAACTCGGCTAGCATTGCACTGTCAAATGCCGTCAAGCCGGTTAACACCATGCCATTGGAAATTAATAAGCAACACATGGCGATGATTACCATGGTCCAGTGCAGTACTTTACTGCCTGAATTAGGCTCTATGATTGCGGTTTGAGATTGCATAGTGATTCCTACTTCTATTCTGTGTTGTCGCAGCGTTTATTGTTCATTGTATTTAGCTGCTGCCAGGCCAGTTTTTACCGCCAACCCATGTACCAGCGTACGCTTTATACTCTTGGTGAGTCACTGACTGCCAAATTTGCGCTTGATAGTATGGATCGCTAATAAACACTTGCCATGCACTGTCGAGTGAATCGGCTTCTAAAATATAAAAAGAGCCTTGATAATCTTGGCTATCGTTATGCAATAACGGACCTGCCACTCGAATGATGTCCATATGTTGTTCAACCCATTTTAAATGCGCTGTAAGCTTTTGCTGTCTTTGTTGTTGGCTATGTTGATTGTTTTTATCTCGACAAATAAAGCTGACTAACATGCAAAAATTCTTTAAGTTGTTACAACTGGTTGAAATTCAGACTAGCAAAAATTGCTTAATTGTTAACGGCTTATTTTGTTAAATTGTTTGAAGGATTTGATAAATATCAAAGTGTACGGGTTAGATTGTCGATTTATCAGTTTGATAATGGCAATTTGACATTTGTTAATGTGTGCAATTTTAACTGCCCCTAACGTAATAGAAAAATAACTTTAAACACGAGTTAAGAGGCAAGAATGTCATTTATTGAAATGTATGAACTACCCATTTTGCGTTGGCTACATATCGTCGCTATGGTGTATTGGCTTGGCGGTGAATGGGGCGTCTTTCAAACGTCTTACCATGTCGTAAATCGTAAGTTGGCGATGGAAGAACGTCGTCGACATATGCAAACGGCGTACAAAATCGATATTCTTGCCCGTACAGGTATCATACTATTACTGCCGCTCGGCCTGCATATGGGGCACTTGTGGGGCGTACAACCTTACGGTGGCAGTTTCTTGACGATTACCTGGTTATTCTTTGCCGGATGGTTGGCACTTTGTTGGAGCGCTTACTATCACAGGGAAACCGATTTAGGTATAAAGCTGACCAAGTTTGACGAAGCCATTAGATATCTGGTGATTCCGGCGCTGATGATAGCCTCCGTCGCTTCAATGTTAGGTTATGGCCCATTTGCTGGCGCCGAAGGGCAAAAGTGGTTTTCGATCAAAATCTTTATTTTCTCATGGCTTCTAGTCATCGGCTTGTTGTTACGCTTTATTATGCGCGAATGGACAATAATGTTCCGTCGCTTAGATGAAGAAGGTGATAACGATGACGTGGAAAATCAGCTATTAAAATCGATTCGCTTTGGTCGCCGCTTAGCGTATGTGTACTGGATAGGCATCCTTACGGTCGCATTCTTCGGCGCAGTAAAACCGTTATAGAATTCTTGGTTCGTTTCTCTTTCAGAAACCTTTATGCCCGCTAACTCTGCAGTTTGCGGGCTTTTTTTCAATACGTCTTAAGCAATCAATATACAGCGCCAAAATACTGAGTTTAATCCAGCACAACAGCTGTCATGGCAAGCTGTTGTGCCGCTTGATGAGATCAGCCTGCGGACATTCGTATTCGATTTTAATGCTTGCCCTGTGGACATTGACTGCGCTAACTTAGCCAGACAACAACAATACAAAGACAACAATGGAAATTGACAAATCTCAAAGCGTTAAGTCGTTTTATCAGTCAATCTGGGTCAAATTCCAAACAGGGGTAACGCTATGAAAACTAAATTGTTAGTAGCTGGTTTATTGGCGACATTGTTCGCTGGCACAGGTAATGCTGCCGATGCCATTGACCTAAACACACCGGAAGGTGCTAACCAGGCAATGCGCAAAATTATGTGTTCGACACAAGATGCCGAACCAGTGATTTACTGGTGGAAAGGAAAGGCGTTTTCGCGTCGTATGGGCGAAAAAGACAAGCACCTATTTAACGTAGAGGGCATGAATGTTCGTACCTGTACCACGGTAGATGGTGGCAAACGTGGTGAAAGTTATAAACTGGTGACACGTGAAATCTTGTTATATACCGATCCGAAAACCGGCGAGCCTCTGCAAAAATGGACTAACCCTTGGACCGACGAAGAATTAGACGTTATCCAAGTAACCAATGATCCAGTGAATCAGAAAGTACGCTTTCCTCGCGATGAAAACGGTAAGCCGTATCCATGGACCAGTAAATTTGCTGGCGAAATGCGTCAAGGCAATTGGTGGATGACATTCCCTGTGCCACTGTTCTACCACAATGTGTTAGGTGGTGATTATCAGAAACAGGTTGGCGGTGTGTATCATGCTACCGAAATGTTTAATTTTTCCGGTGATGTCGAGTCTTTGACCAGCGCTGATACCCGTACCGCAAAAGTGTTTGTTGGTTGGGTACGTATCTCAGACTGGCTACCGTGGATGATGATGTCTGGTCGTGAAGGTAGTATTTATATCCATGCCGGTGGTCATAAAGTCGATGACTTTGACGACATGGGCGAGACCATGAAGAAATACATTAATGACGTGGCACCGTTATACAAAACCCCGCCGCCAGTTGATGATGAGCGAGCCAATGAGACCAGTTGGTCTACCTATAAAGACGATGTAGAAGGCGCAAAATTCACAACGCCTAGACACTAGTAACATTGATATCGAAAAGGTCGCTTTAAGCGGCCTTTTTTGTTTTAACGTTCTGAATTTTTTAGAGAAACTATAATTAATCTAGTATTGATCTACATCAAGCATTATCGTGGTTATCAAGCTTGGCTGGTGCAAATTGACAAAAATCATCGAAACACGGCGGCGTAAACGCCACTATGATTGCATATAGTGCGAAAGCTTGAATTGCCGTTCAAGCAGGTAAGCAGCAAAGACAGGAATAATAATGAAACATAGAACCATTAGGGGCACGATAGCCTATACCAGTAAAAAGCCTGAGCGCATGGATCAAGAACGTGGTCGAGAATACTTTACCATTACTAACCAAAGTGATGGTGTAAAGGTATTGCAAGCGCACTGTGAAATCGATGATCAACCTAATGTGATTCGCGATGTGGTTTTAGCGATGAATGCTGACTCGAGTCCAATCGATTGCAGTGTACGCTTATCGGTTGGTGATCGTTACGAAGGCTCTGGTTGGATACGTTTTGGTAAAGACTATGTTGAATGCGAAAGCCACAATCAGCGTGATGGTCGCATTAGCCAAAAAGTTGATATCGAGGCACCGGTTAAGTGGTTGCAAGCGCATCCGATTGTCGGCGATGCCTTGTTGATGAAAATATATGACTTGTCGCAAGGTCCAGGCAAAACCTTTTTTCCGGATTTATTTTTAACATCGCCAGATCATCGTGGTGCAACCGGACCATTATTGTTTAAGACCGGTTTTGGTATTCGCTATGTTGGCGAAGAGCAACTGACGGTCAAAGCGGGTACCTTTAATGCGCATCACTTTCAAGTGGTTGATACGGCCGGCAATCTACCGGAAGAACATCCGCCGTACAATTTATGGTGTACAGCTGATGATGACTTCTTATTTCTAAAGGCTGGCGTTGACGGCTATATGATGACGCACTATGAACTTATCGAGTATCAAATAATTGAGGGAGGGTTAAATAATGACTAAACCATTACCGTCCTGGACGGCTCTCGAGCAACACGAGCTGTTCGCCAAAGGCAATCATGATGAAGTATCACGTCTTAATTTTCTAACCCACTTAAACGTGCATTTAGGCGGGCAAGTCTTGCCAGGGGTGAAAGTCGCCTATGACAAACAGGTATTGCCAGACATTGTTGAACAAACCGGCAAGCCACCAGAGGATCGTCATCAAGTACGTAAGGCGATGATGAATAATGGCTATTTTCAGATGTGGAGTGCGTTACGTCGTAATACCATGGAAATGCGCCAACAAGCTGGCCGTGCACAAGTACTGCGACAAATAGAAGATATCGTCGATAAAGTAGAGCATTACAATAACGGTGCCGATACCTTGCAACTTGATGACAGTGTGCAAATTCCTGATAACGTTGGCTCGGTTGATATTCATTGTCAGCCAGGCTGCTATTACACCGAGTACTTTGCCAATGACGTTACCGTCGCGGCCAGTTACGATTTAGGCTTGTTTGTCACCACCGCAGGTTTGCTTGGTGCCTTAAGTGATGGCGGCGGTCAAGGCGTTGGAAAATATCTAGCGGACAACTTCCCAGATTTTAAACCAAAACGGATATTAGATATTGGTTGTACCATTGGTCACAATGCGGTGCCTTTGGCGCAAGCATTTCCAGATGCCGAGGTTATAGCCATTGATGTTGCCCGTCCAAGTTTGCGTTACGCCCATGCGCGGGCCAAAGCCCTTGGCGTTGATAACATCAGCTTTGTTCAGGCCAATGCCGAAGATTTACCGCAATATGACGATCAATCCTTTGATTTGATCACCACCGCTATGTTTTGGCATGAAACATCCGATCGCGCCATGCCTGCAATCTTCAAAACCATTAATCGATTATTG
This sequence comes from Thalassotalea sp. HSM 43, assembly GCF_004752005.1. Classification (NCBI taxonomy): domain Bacteria; kingdom Pseudomonadati; phylum Pseudomonadota; class Gammaproteobacteria; order Alteromonadales; family Colwelliaceae; genus Thalassotalea; species Thalassotalea sp. HSM 43. Next base: position 2,188,077 of record NZ_CP038493.1, read on the forward strand.
AAACCGGGTGGTTTAACTTTGCACCTTGAGCAGCCGCAATATGCTGGAATGGGTGCATATGAGCAGTTTATTCGTGATTGGGATACTTATTTTAATAACGAACCGTATTGGGGGCCAATGCATGATGCCGATTTAAAACAGGTGGTCACCGATGCCGGCTTTAATGGCGATGATTTATTTCAAACCGGGGTGGTTTCTCTGGTGGATGAAAAAATATTTGGCAAACGTGAAAAAGGCGACAGCGGTGAAGACTATGGACGCGCGCCGGTTTGGAACGCATTTGGCCTGTGGAAAAAATAGCGAAAAATATTGGGGAAGCAAAGATCATGACAGATATAGATAAAATCGCTTTGGCAGGGGCTAAAGCAAAAGGTAAACGCCCATATTTTTTGGCAGAGAAGCAAACAGAGCAGGTGTTATCTGTGGCAATGAGTTTAGCCATGGAGCTTAATGTGGTGCGTGAGCGCATGGCAACATTGGAGTGCTTGCTTGAGCAAAAAGGCGTGTTATCTCGTCAAGAAATTGAAGCGTTTAATCCAGATAAAGACGAAGTCGCCAAACGCAGCATTGCCACGCAAGAATATCTCGCCCGCATTTTGAGAATCATGCAGCAGGATAAAGAAGAAATGCTCGCTGATGATGACGATGTGGAAACAGTGCAACAAAAGCTCACGCGGTAAATGTTGTAAAGGTTAATAAAGGTCGCAATAGCGGCCTTTTTTATGGCCGTAACAGGCGAATTATTCGGCAAGTAAATGCAGCTCCGCGGGGTTAGATTGGCAAATGTCAATTACAAGCAAAGCAAGGTCTGCGTAATATGTCCGTACAAATTATAAAAAGGTGGAAAAACCATGACAACAATCGTAGTGCTTTTTAACTTACAAAATGGCGTCAGCGAAGCTGATTATCAGCAATGGGCGAAAGAAACAGATTTACCAACCGCAGGTGGTTTGCCTTCGGTAGACAGTTTTGAGGTTTTGCGCAGTGAAGGGTTGTTGATGAGTGAAGAAACGCCACCTTATCAATATATCGAGATTCTGAAAATCAACGATATGGAACAATTCGGTAAAGATGTCAGCACTGAGATTATGCAAAAAGTCGCCGCTGAATTTCAAAGCTTTGCCGATCAACCTATGTTTATTATGACATCTAAGCTGTAAGGAGCAGGTATGTCTCAATATCCTGAATTACGCGGTAAAGTTGCGGTTATTACCGGGGCGGGTCGTCATAAAGGTTTAGGCGAAGCGATGGCGAAACGTTTGGCCAAAGAAGGCTGCAAGGTGATCATTACTGATATCGGTCATGCTGAAGGTGACCACATGCCAGAGTCAGCCATCGGCAGTAGCTCGGAAATGCAGCAAATAGTTCGCGAAATTGAAGACGCTGGCGGTGACGCACAAGCGTTTAACTGTAATGTCTTAAATGCTGACGAAGTTCGAGCGGCGGCGCAATTTGCCGTTGATACCTATGGCAGTCTTGATATCTGGGTTAACAATGCCGGTATTGGTTATTTAATGAAGCCCATTTTAGAAATGGATGTTGCCGAATGGGATTCAGTGTTAAACGTCAATTTACGCGGCACCTTTCTTGGCATTAAATACGCCGCGGAGCAAATGGTTCAACAAGGGCGAGGCGGCAAAATCATCAATATTGGCTCGCAAGCATCAAAGTCGGCCTTCGCTCACGCCTCAGCTTATACCACCTCAAAACATGGTATGAACGGCATCACACGTGTCGCGGCACAAGAATTGGGTCAGCATAATATTAATGTAAACCAAATCTGTCCGAACCATGTCACCACCGGTTTAGGCGCTTGGCAAAATGACCATTTTAGTGAAGTCACTGGCAAAGGTTACGACAAATATATGCAAGATATGCGAGATCGTATTCCTATGGGACGTCCTGGTTTGCAAGACGATATCGCCAAAGCCTGTGCATTTTTATGTTCTGAGCAGGCCTCATACATTACCGGAGAATGTATGAATGTTTCCGGTGGCGAAGAATATCATTAGCAGGTAGCAATATGAGTAATTATCAATGGCCTAATGGCGCCCGTTTAGCATTATCGATTGTGGTTAATGTTGAAGAAGGCTCTGAATACAATGTAAAAGATGGCGATAAAGGCATGGAGCCAGTCGACGAGTTACAAGTGCATTTGAAAAAACCAATGCGCAATTATGGTAACGAATCGAATTACCAGTACGGTATTAATGAAGGCGGACCGCGCATCATCAAGTTGTTGGATAAATATGATGTCCGTGCGACATGGACGGCGGCTGCCGTGTCATTAGAGCGTGCACCGTATTTAGCCGAGGCTATTCGCCGTCGTGGTGACGAGGCTTGTTCCCATGGCCACCGTTGGATTCACCAATTTAGAATGGATGAAGCGCAAGAGCGCAAATTTATTCGCGATGCGGCGGATTCTATCGAAAAAACCACAGGTAAACGCCCGCAGGGTTGGTTGTCACGTTATTTATTGACCGAACATACTCGTCGTCTGTTGCAACAAGAAGGCTATCTGTATCACATGGATGATTACAGCGCCGATGCACCTTTTTGGGATTCGGTAAATGGTTCCGACGAGCCTATGGTTATCGTGCCATATGCACTGGACTCAAATGACATGAAAATGTGGGTGGCACCGTCTTATACCCCTGAAGCCTGGTTAAAATACGCCAAGGACAGCTTTGATGTGTTGTATCAAGAAGGCGCTGATACGCCACGTATGATGAGTCTAGGCTTACACCTGCGAATTATTGGTCGTCCAGGTCGAATATGGGCTTTGGAAGAATTCTTCAAATACGTCAGCAGCAAAACCGATGTTTGGTATGCAACGCGTGAAGACATCGCTCGTCACTTCATTGAGCACAGCGTTAAGCCGGAGGCCAACTAATATGGCAACCGCTAACTCATTACCGTTATTACGAAGCCTACTATTTGTGCCTGGCTCACGGGCAGACAGGTTTAGTAAAGCCCATGGGGCAGGTGCAGATGCAATATGTATTGATTTGGAAGACGCGGTGCTGCCAAGCGATAAAGGTCTTGCTCGACAGGCGGTCATTGATTATTTGAACAACGGCGCACGAGTGTCTGATGTGGTGATCAGAGTGAATCATTTACTGAGTGACACCGGGGTTGCTGACATTAAAGCTATTGTGGCAAATAATCGCCATCCTGCGGCGATTATGCTGCCAAAAACCGCAAACAGTGAAGAAGTTGCCGTTGCAGATGAACTGCTGTCAGGCACAGGTATCGCCTTGATAGGCCTGTTGGAAACCGTCTCAGGCGTGCAAAACGCTGCTGCTATAGCCTGTGCCTCTGAGCGAGTTGAAGCATTGATGTTTGGCGGCGCTGATTACAGTGCTGAAATTGGTTGCGCCTTTGGTTATCAACCATTGTTGCTAGCACGCATGCAGTTATGCCAAGCAAAAGCCGCAAAAGCGATACAACTTATCGATGTACCTCATATCAATATGCAAGACCTTGAGCAGTGTTATCAGGAGACGATGCAAGTAAAAGACTTAGGTTTTACCGCTAAATCGGCGATTCATCCTAAGCAATTAGACGCTATTCATAATGCATTTACACCGAGTAAAGAAGAGATCAGCGATGCCAAAGCCATCGTTGACGCAGTAACCAGTGATGATGCCGGCGTTTTAGTGGTGAATGGTCGCATGATCGACCGACCGATAATCTTATCGGCGAAAAGAACAATGGCATTGGCAAAAGCTGCCGGTGTCGACGAATAAACAGTATTAAACACGAATTAAGCAGTAAGGTTAGGAAATTATTATGGTTCAGAATATTAAGCAAGTTGGTGAAAATCGTTTTCGCGAAACCTTTGGTCGTCATTATGAAGGCTTTCATGTTGGTGATATTTACGAACATCGTCCGGGTCGTACCATCACCAAAACAGATAACACCTGGTTTACGCTACTGACCATGAATACACACCCGATGCACTTTGACGATGAGTATGCCAAAGAAAGTGAATTTGGTAAGTGCATTGTTTGCTCGCCATTTACGGTGGCATTAATGGTTGGCATGAGCGTCACCGACTGCAGTCAAAAAGCCATCGCTAACTTAGGCTGGGACGACATTAAAATGACTTACCCATTGTTTGAAGGTGACACACTAACGGCAGAGTCGGAAGTATTAGAAAAGCGCGAATCTAAATCTCGCCCAGGAGCCGGTATTGTCACCATTCGTACCTCTGGTTTTAATCAAGATGGCAAGCTGGTATGTAGTTTTATTCGTAAGATGCTAATCGCCAAAGAAGGCCATAGCGTTGAAGATAAAGTCAATTATTAACAGCGCCTTAGAACGCTTTCGGAGAATCTAATCATGTCAGAACTTTATTCAAAAGAAGATGAATTGGCAATCTTGGATATGATCAATAAATGGGTCGACAACGAGGTCGCGCCTATTGCTAAAGAGTATGACCACGCTGATAAATACCCGCATCAATTAGTTGAACAAATGAAAGAGCTTGGCTTGTTTGGTGCCACCATTGGCACCGAGTGGGGTGGCATGCAATTACCGGCCTCTATTTATGCCAAAATCGTTATTAAAGTCGCTTCTGCTTGGATGGCGCCCGGTGGCATATTTAACTCGCACCTTATTCAAGCGTCGGCGATTGAACGCTGTGGCACGCAAGAGCAAAAACAACGTATTTTACCTCGCATGGCGACCGGTGAAGTGCGCGGTGGTATTGCTTTAACAGAACCAAACGCCGGCTCTGACTTGCAAGCTATTACCACCACAGCGGTGCGCGACGGTGACGATTATATTATCAACGGCGCGAAAACATGGATAACCAATTCTCTTAACGGTAATTCATTAGCGGTATTGGTAAAAACCGATAATGACATTCAACCACGCCATAAAGGCACCAGCTTATTTTTTGTCGAAACCAAAGATGAAAACGGTAATGTCAAACAAGGTATCGAAATTATCAAGATGAAAAAGCTTGGTTATAAAGCCATTGATACCTGTGAAGTGGTGTTTAGCAATTTTCGCGTACCAGCGTCAAATTTGATTGGCGGTGTCGAAGGCAAAGGCTTTTTACAGGCAGTTGGTGGCTTGGAGCTTGGTCGAATTAATGTTGCCGCCCGTGGTGCCGGTATAGCCAAAGGTGCGATGGAGTTGGCGGTGCGTTATGCGCAAGAACGCGAAACCTTCGGTAAGCCAATATGCAACCACCAAGCGATACAATTAAAGCTTGGTGAAATGGCCGCGAAAGTCGAGGCGTCGATGCTGCTTATTGAACAAGCTGCGGCTAAGTACGATGCAGAAGAGCGCTGTGATATGGAAGCCGGCATGGCTAAATATTTCGCCTCTGAAACCGGGGTATTTTGCGCTCAAGAAGCGATGCGTATCTTTGGTGGTTACAGCTATTCGGTTGAATACGATATTGAACGCTTTTACCGTGATGCGATGTTGATGTGTATCGGCGAAGGTACCAATGAAATGCAACGTATTATTATTTCCAAGCAACTCGTTGAACGCTACAAAATCTAATTTGCCCAGACAGCGAACAGAGCCAGCTCACTGGCTCTGTACTTTTAGGATCTAAAATGAGTAATTTACCATTACAAGGTGTTCGCATAATTGCCGTTGAGCAATATGGTGCGGGCCCGTATGGCTCCATGTATTTATCTGATATGGGCGCCGAAGTTATCAAAATTGAAAACCCAAAAATCGGTGGTGATGTGTCGCGTCAAACCGGGCCGTTTTTTCTTGGTGAAAATGATAGCTATTTCTTCCAGACCTTTAATCAAAACAAAAAGTCATTAACTTTAAACCTAAAGTCGGAACAAGGTCGCAAGGTATTTGAGCAGTTGGTGAAAACCGCCGATGCGGTGACCAATAACTTGCGTGGTGATCAGCCGGCCAAACTTGGCATAACCTATGACAGTCTTAAGCACATAAATCCGAAGATTGTTTGCGGTCATTTGAGTGCCTATGGCCGTGATAATGACCGAGCTTCTTGGCCTGGTTACGATTATCTGATGCAAGCTGAAGCCGGTTTAATGTCATTAACCGGTGAGCCGGGACAAGCACCAGCGCGCTTTGGTGTGTCTATGGTCGATTTTATGACCGGAGCTGTCGCCTCATTAGGACTGACTGCTGCTATGCTCGGAGCGCATCGCACAGGTCAAGGACGAGACGTCGATGTCTCGTTGTTTGATGTTGCATTACATCAGTTGTCCTATCCCGCAACTTGGTACCTAAACGAAGCTCATGTTACCGAACGCACACCTCGTTCAGCGCATCCAGCGACGGTACCTTGTCAATTATACAAAACTCAAGATAGTTATATTTTCTTGATGGCGATGACCGATAAATTTTGGGCGGTATTGGTTGAGTTGTTACAAGATGAGGTTATTGCCGAGCAACGCTTTGCCACTGTCGCACAACGTCGCGAACAGCGCGATCTGCTGACTCAGGAAATCGATCGAGTGATGTCACAACATGACACTCAACACTGGTTGTCGTTATTGGAAGGAAAAATCCCATGCGCTCCGGTGTATTCACTGACTGAGGCAATGCAAAATCCATATATTCGAGATATCGGCATGGTGCAACAAGTAGCTCATCCGAGCAACCCTAGTATGGAAGTACTTGCTAACCCGATAAAGATTGATGGTAAGCGCCTAACTGGCAAAGCATGTCCAGAGATGGGTCACGATACCGACGCCTTATTGGCTGATCTTGGCTACGATGAACAGGCAATAGCCGAACTTAAATCTAACGGTGCGATATAACGCAGCATTAATAGGGGGCGCGATGAAACTTTCAGGTGTTAAAGTTCTCGATTTATCGATGTTTTTACCAGGGCCACACTTGACCATGATGATGGCGGATCACGGTGCCGAAGTGATTGCATTAGAGCCACCGGGTGGCGAACCCGTACGTCAAGTTGGCCTTAAACAAGATCAGCACAGTGTCTGGTTTCGTAACGTGTTTCGTGGCAAACGAAGCATTAACCTTAATCTTAAGAATGACCAGGGTAAACAGGCGTTTTTTGAACTCTGCAAAGACGTCGACATCATTGTTGAAGCGTTTCGTCCTGGTGTGATTGATAGACTTGGTATCGGCTATGAGGCGGTAAAGGCGGTCAACCCTGGTATTGTCTATTGTTCGATTTCTGCCTACGGCCAAACCGGTAATAAGCGCTTAGCTCCGGCTCATGATTTGAGCATTCAAGCGGACTCGGGTGCGGTGTTTATTAATGAAGGCCTGGACGGCCAACCTGCACAGCCGGCTATGCCGGTGGCCGATATGGCGGGCAGTTTAATGGCATTTTCCGGCATATTAATGGCGTTGTATCGTAAGCAACAAACCGGTGTTGGTGATTATCTTGATATTTCCATGCAAGACTCGCTGATCGCTTGGTACGCTAACGTCATGGGGCCAGCCTTTGCAGAAAACCGTTCACCTGTTGTAAAAGATGAGCGCAGCTGGGGTGGTTCGGCTATGTATAATATTTATCAAACCAGTGACGGTAAGCACTTAACCTTAGGTGGCAGCGAGACTAAATTCGCCCATAACCTATTAAGCAAGTTTGAACGTTTGGATTTATATGAGCTGTGCACTCAGCCACCAGGTAAGGCGCAGCAGCCCGTTACGCAGTTTTTCAGGGAAACCTTTGCCACGCAACCATTGGCGTATTGGCAACAATTTTTGGCCGATGTCGATGTTTGCTGGGCACCGGTGCGCGGCTTGAACGAGGCAATACGTGATGAACATTTGCAACAGCGGCAAATGTTGCTTACGGATGCCGATGGCAATCATCACTTAGGCGTGCCAATTAAGTATCAAAATGAACCGGCGCAACCAAACTTTGAGCTACCGGGCTTTAGCCAAGATACGCAAAAGGTACTGCAAAAACTTGGCTATAGTGATGCACAAATTGCGGCGATGGCGGCAGACAAAGCCTTTTTAAGTTAATTGTTTTGTTATTGGCGATACGATCCGAAGGTGTCCTAAGCGCCTTCGGATTTTTATTATCTGCAAGACACGTTTCAGTAATATGTTTCTGTGATATAAAAATGGCACGATTTGATATGTGTCATTTTTTTTTGTTGGCAAGTTAGTCACTATCGATAAAGAACAGCGAAAAACCGCTAATAACAAGCGGTTAGTCTCGGTAATATGTAGGGAAGTATAAATGAGAAAGTTAATGGCTTTGGCAGTATCTGCCATCTTGCTATCCGGTTGCGCAAGTCAAGCCGATAGCCAAAGTACCACAGCAGTGCCTGTTGAAGACCCGTTAAAAGAGCAGCTTTTTCATAGCTGGTTTGCGGCAGAATTTGATAACCACGAACAGCATTGGCAAGACTCTATCGATAAAAAAGACAATCCTGAACTGCAAGTACATGAGCACATTCATCATGTCTTTGCACCACTGCCAACCCCGGCTATGGAAGGGGAAACCTATTTCGTTAAGCAGTATATGGATGGCGACAGCAATAAGGTCTATCGACAACGCTTATACCAATTTATTCGCAACGAGCAAAAGGGTGCAATTCAATTAAATATTTATCGTTTTAAAGACGAAGAAAAATACCAAGATGCGCATCTAAACCCTGAGGCTTATCAAACGCTTACTATGGATGAGGTGACAACTTATCCTGGTTGTGAAGTGTATTGGGCCTATAAACAAGATCAATCTGCAGGTGATTATTTTGAAGGCAGCATGGAGCAGAATGCATGCGCCATTAAATCGCGCCGCTCAGGTAAAATGATTTACTTTAATGACACGTTACGCTTGACCGACAATGAAATCTGGATCGCCGATGTCGCGCATGACGAAGATGGCAATTATGTCTTCGGTAACAAAGCAGGCATTCCACATATTAATCGCAAAGTGACCTATTTTACCGGTTGGGGTGGCAACAAATTAGGTGGCCCTGATGGTGAAGATGAGAAAAGCTGGGGCTTTACACGTAACATCATGATCCACAACGAAGGGCAAATTTGGCCTTTGATTGATGATAAAACCGGTGAATCTACCGGCTATTCAATACAGTTGGCGAAATTGACCTACCAAAACACTAAAAATCCAATATTAAAGCTCGGCATCATTGACGATGCCACAGGTAAGACTATTACTTATATTTGGAGTGACAGAATAAATGAAAAACTCGGTATTAATTTGCGCTGGTTACAAGCCGGGCTAACCGAGAAAGAGCAAAACCCTCACTTTGGATTTTAATCTGACTAGATAACCAACACAGCAGGTATCGCTATGCAAACGTCCGGGTTTAATGAAGTGGTTTGTGTCGTCAATGACATAACGCTATGTGGCAACTTCTTTGTTTCACTCGGCATGCACATTGTTGACCAAGATGATGTATGGCAACAAGATGGGGCTTTATTGGCGTTTTGGCAGCTGCCAGCAGCGGTGCGATATAAACAAACGGTACTTGCGGTCGCCGATGAAAACAATCAAAACTGTGCCGCCTTATTGCGCTTGGTGCAGTTTGATAATCTTGCTGAGCTGGGTGTTGAACAGGTGTTTATACGTGCCAATAATCAAATTTGGGACACCGGTGGTGTGTTTGATTTTAATGTTCGAGTTGAACAACTAACTCAGCTCGCCGCAGACTTACACAAGCAAAACGTATTTGGCGCCAGTGACCCGTGTGATATGTACTTTGGCCCATACCAAGTTAGAGAGTGGCTGGCGAAATGCCCAGGAGCAATCACCGTTGCCATGATCGAGCGCATCGCCCCACCATTACCCGATGCATTGTCAAAAACTCAAGGTAAGTCTCTGATAAGTGACCCATTTAATGCCTCGTTTATTGTTAAAGATCATCACCTTGAATTGGATTTTTTTCACCAGGTATTAGGCTTTACCATTTTGATTGATCAGGATAATGTATTTAGTGAAGAGCAAGCCAATGTCTTCGCCATGCCGCACAATCATTTACCTAATTCACAACAGCGCCTTTCATTACTGTCGGCCGATGGTGGTCGGCAAGGTACCATTGAGATCGTTAGCTTTGCCGATTTAGATGGTAATGACGTCAGTGAAAAAGTGCAGCCCTATAACTTTGGAATCACCACCTTAAGGTTTGCAACCGACAGTCTTGTTCATTTGCAGCAACAACTGGATACACACAATGTGAAATATCATTGGAGTGATGCAATAAATTTGTCACCCTATGGTCAGGTCAAGTTATTGGCTTTGCGAACACCAGCCGGCAATTGGTTGGAGTTTATCGAGAAAATTTGCTCACAATAATACGTTTAATAGGTAGTTTATGGTCGACGATAGCCAACAACAAGGCAGCCCAAACCAGGCAAATGCCAGCACAGCCAATTTGCGCCAACTACGTGCTCAGTTACAACAGCTATTTCCGGCGCACTGTATCGTAACTGGCGATCATGAATTGTCGTTGTACGCGCAAGATGTCTATGAAAAAGCCAAGCCTGCCGGTTTGGTGTTTAAGCCGGACAATAAACAACAATTGGCCAAAGCGGTGCAATGTGCAACCCATCTCGGTATTGCGGTGATCCCTCGCGGTGGTGGTATGTCATACACCCAAGGTTATGTGCCGCAAGAACATAATTCATTATTGGTCGATATGTCAGCATTAAATGCCATTGTCGAAATAAACCTTGCCGACATGTATGTGACTGTGGAGGCGGGCTGCAGTTGGCAACAATTGCATCAAGCACTTGCAGATAGCGATTATCGTACCCCTTATTGGGGCACATTATCCGGACGTGTTGCCACCGTCGGTGGTGGGGTCTCACAAAATGCGATTTTCTGGGGTTCAGGACAACATGGTTTTGCTGCTGACTCGGTGTTGTCGATGGAAGTCATCTTGGCGGATGGTCAAATGTTGCAAACCGGTTCAGCGAGTAAAAGCAATGCCTCGCCATTTATGCGTCACTATGGTCCCGATCTGACCGGATTATTCACCTGTGATACCGCGGCGTTAGCAATTAAAACAGAAATCACCTTGCGCCTTGTGGCGAAAATGCCAGAAAAAGGCTCATTGTCGTTTAACTTCAAAACCTTTCAGCAACAAGCAAGCGCAATGAGTGAAGTGGCAAGGCAAGGCTTGGCGAGTGAAACTTGTGGCTTTGACCCATTCTTGCAAGCACAACGCATGCAGCGGGAAAGCTTAAGCAGCGATGTAAAATCGTTACTAGGGGTTATGAAGCAATCCAAATCAATGCTTGGTGCATTGAAAGATGGCGCTAAAATGGCACTTGCGGGTCGTAACTTTTCGGATCAACATCAATGGTCTGTTCACTTTTTTGTCGAAGATTTAACCGCCGCAGGTGTTGCCGCTCGATTGGCAAAAATCACCGAAATTGCCGCTAAATATGATGCAGAGCAAATCGAAAATACCATACCTAAGGTGTTAACTGCGCACCCATTTGCACCGGTCAATAATATGGTCGGCCCAAAAGGTGAACGCTGGGTTCCTGTGCATGCCTTAATACCTCATTCTAAAGCGGAACAAGCGTATCAGTTGACGGAAGCGATTTTTACCAAGCACCAGCAAGACATAGAAAAACACCAGATAGGTGTTGGCTATTTAGTGTCGACGGTGTCAACCAATGTGTTTGTACTAGAACCGGTATTCTTTTGGCCTGATGAGCTTAATGAACTGCATCAACAGGCAATAGAGTCTGATTATCTTGCTAAGTTACCTGGCTTTGCTGCAAATATTGAGGCGCGGCAGGCGGTGGCTCGCATTCGTCAAGAGCTTGTTAGTGCATACAATGAATTTGGTGCCATCCATATGCAACTGGGCAAGAGTTATCAGTTTAAGCAAGGTGTCCATGAAAGCAACTATCGCTTGTTGAGTCAGATTAAGCAGCAACTCGATCCTAATAATCGCATAAACCCCGGCAGTCTCGGATTTCATGGTGACGAGTAGCACAGGCATGAGCAATATTAGCCGTCACTATCAAGATGTCAGCTGCTCTGTATTTGCAGGACAAATTCACTACCGAAAGGCTGGAGAGCAAGACAAGCCTGTATTGATGATGTTACATCCTTCACCATTATCATCGGCATTCTTGCAGGCATTGATTATCGAAATGAGTCAGCACTTTTTGGTTATTGCCCCGGATTCACCGGGCTATGGTCAATCCGATGCGCTTACCAGTTCAGAGCAAGGATTAAAGCCTTATGTCGAGGTGTTAACAGCGTTTATTGATGCCTTAACGGCAGCGGCGGTGATAACGCAACCTAAAGTTGCGGTTTATGGCAACGCCACCGGGGCGCAGATCGCCATAGAGTTTTGCAAAGCCCAACCTCAATATTGTCAGCGATTATTATTAGAGAATGCATGCTGGTTTTACGACGATGAAGTCGAGCAGTTGATGAGCCGTTATTTTCCCGATTTAACACCGACAGATGATGGCCGCCATATCGAGTGTATCGCGGATATGTGTCGACGTTTGTTTACTCACTTTCCGTGGTTCGATAATCGTGAACAGGCTCGTTTTTCACATCAAACAGTCTCTGCCGAGGTATTACAGTTGACCATGAATGAATATTTGCGTGCGGGTAAAGATTACGCGCGTGCCTACAAGGCTGCGATGTTAAATGAAAAACCCGAGCAATTAGCGCAGGTACATTGCGCCACAGATATTGTCGTCTGGCGGGGCAGCCCAGTGTACAAATATTGTCAGCGATTGGCAGCATATGGTTTTGCCAATCATATTCGTTTTCACCATGTTGAGGGCGATATGCAACATCGTATCGCTACCTTGCATGACATAGTCCGATAACAAGAGCGATGTTGCGATTTATGAGCAAGCTAATGAACACCCAAGTGATATTGAAAAGTCGACCAGAAGGCCAGCCTGAGGCGGAGCATTTTGACTTTAAACAGGTTCCTGTAACCGAGCTGGCTGATGGTTTAGTGCGATGCAAAACGCGCTATTTATCTCTCGACCCTTATATGCGCAGTCAAATAAGCGGCCGTCATATTAGCCAAGCCATAAACCCTGGCGATGTCTTGCAAGGGGAAACCATAAGTGACGTGATAGCATCGAATCATCAAGATTTTAAGGTTGGCGATGTTGTCCGCGGTTTTGGTGGCTGGCAGCAGTTTGCTGATTTGCCCGCTAGTGCATTAGTCAAAGTGGCCCATCCGCATCAGTCATATGCATTATCGGTTTTAGGCATGCCTGGTCTGACGGCGTATGCCGGTCTTATGTGGCAGGCACAACCTAAGCCAGGCGATGTGGTCGTTGTGCCCGCAGCTATCGGTGGTGTCGGGGCAACAGTCGGTCAACTGGCTAAAGCCAACGGCTGTACCGTGATTGGTATAGCGGGTAGCGATGAGAAATGCCAAATTGCCGTCGATAAGCTAGGTTATCACCATTGTATTAACCGCAAGACCGAGGACGTTGCGGCACAGTTAGATAAGCTTTGCCCTAATGGCATCGATATCTATTTTGACTTGGTCGGTGGCGACATGCTGCACACCGCATCACATCGCTTAGCAATAGGTGCACGCGTTATTTTGTGTGGTTTGATCGCTGAGTACAATCAGACCGAACGCAGTTTTGGCCCTGAACCGGCGTATTGGATAAAAGCCAGAGCCACAGTGCATGGTTTGGTTGTTTATGATTTTGAACCAAGGCGACAGGAGTTTATTGATGCTTGTATGCCGTTGATTGAGTCCGGACAACTGCATATGCTGGAAGATATCTCCGAGGGCATCGACGCGGCGCCAGAGGCGTTCGCAAAATTAATGCGCGGTGAGAATGTTGGTAAAACTCTTGTTAAGGTCAGCTAATTTTTCAAGGGGTCAGAACACTTGAAACCAGCACTATTTCAAGTGTACTGACCCCTTGAAAATAGGTTATTTGTTGGCGTAGGTTTGTAGAGCCTCGGCATCAAGTACGGTAATTTGGTAATTATTTTCGATTTGAATCATGCCGTCCGATTTTAACTTACTAAAGCCACGACTTGTGGTTTCAAGTGAGGTGCCGAGGTAATCGGCAATATCTTGACGACTCATCGGTAAATGGAATTTATTGGTACCGTGGCCCAAGCGTGTTTGCATATCCATTAAAAAATGCGCCAATCGCTGATGTGCCGTACGTTGACCCATGATAAACAGTTGATCAAGAATCATCGCCAAAATGTGGCTGGTAATTTCCTGATACCGTTGTGCAACAGCTGGGTATTTGTCAAAAATGGTTTTCATTAATGACTGGCTTATCTTAATGACCACTGCATTGGTTAATGTTTTCGCGCTAAAGCTATACTGAGCGTGCTCTGATACACCTAGGATGTTGCCCGTTAGGAGAAAGGAAAACACCTGACGACAACCGGTTGAGGTGGCGCGCTCAAGCATGATGGCACCGGATACAGGGATGTATACGAATTCGTTAGCGTCACCTTCTTCAAATAAATATTCTTGCCCATTAAGGGTCAACTCTTCAGAGTTTTGCGCAAGATCATCGAAAAAATCACTTAACCCTTCCATGTCTTGCTGGTGGCTACCGAAGAAAGAAGCAAGGGATGTTTTTATTGCTACTTTATTAATATCTAAAGACATTTTTTATTATCCTTACGTGGCAGAACCTACATCCGAGTGGGAGAAAGCGCTGCCTTAGGCAAGGCTTGGTTTAGCGCGGAGAGTAGAATTCTAACCAATTATTATCTGGTGTCTGGACAGCAAGAATATCGACTAAACCGTATGGTGGCAACTGTAATTGCGTTTCTGCTATCACTTCAACCGCGCTTTTTTGTAAATGTTTTTTAAGGGCGCCAATATTGTCTACCGGAAATCGCAAAGTAACCACGCCAAGGTTCGGTGGTTTTGCCAGATGGCTCACGTCTTTACCTTGCGCACCATGAAATTGCAGCAGCTCGACTGAGCCTTCATTAATGCCGTCTGGGTGGAGAATATACACACTGCGTTCGATTTGTGTGGTTAGGTTGTGGGGCAGGCCTAACACATTGGCACCTTCACTTTTGCTCGCACCGCGATGTTCAAGATACATTTTAAAGCCAAGAATATCTTGGTAAAAGGCCAATGACTTGGCTATGTCTTTTACGACTTGGGTTGAGTTAAAGACGCGACTCACCTGTTTCAGGTTTGGCCAACCTTCGAGTTGCGGTTTAATGCGTTCAATAAAGGCAAATGCGACGGCATCATGCCCCTTAGCAATCCATTCTTTAACCACAAATGGGCCAAAACTAAATTGAATTGGTGCGGTATCAGCATGCCAACCCGCTTGCATCAATTGTTGATGCTTGCCTTGCATATCAGCGACGCGGGCATTTAAGTCAAAAATACCACCGGTGTCCCAGCTTTGGGTATTGGCGCGAATCACATCTTGCTTTACACCCGATATTTGTAGCAGGCGCATATAGCCTTTGTCTTCGCCTATATTTGCCAACAAACGTTGTGTAACGTTGGCGTTATCGGGCAACCCCCATAAGTGTTTTAGATTGTCATCAACCGGTGATTGATCAATAACCTGCCAACCAAATAAGGAAACATATTGTTGTGTTGCGGTATCGATATCGGCAACGATAAGCACCGCTTCATTAAAGCCTGACACTTTAAATGGCAACGGTTTATCATCGGCGCCATAACTGCTGTAGCTTGCCAGTGAAAAAATCGCGATAAGTAAACATAATGCAATGGAACGTGCCGATAACTTCATATTCTGTCCCTAGTTCGCTTGAAATACTTCGATAAGAAAGCCGTTTGGCGCGCGTAAAGTAGCAACGTCTGCTTTGCCATATATTGGGCTGTTGATGCTGGTTTTATCATGAACAATTTGCGTGCCGCTAGTTTTGGCGTTCGCTAGCACGGTATCGATATTGGTGACCGGAAACGTCCACATCCCCAAACCTAAATTTGGCAAACTCGGCTGAGTTTTAGGGCGTATAGGTTCGATATTTCTATAATCGACAAACAACATATGACCCGTCGTTGCGCCTTTACTGTAGACGATGGCAAAACGAAACACGGTGCCGTTAGGTAAGTTCATCGCGCCTTTATCACCTGCGCTTTTAAACTCACGGTCGGAACGGATTTCCATGCCTAACACGTCGGTATAAAATGTCAGGTGCTGCTCTGAATTTTCAATAACCATCGCTGAATACGCAGGTCCACCCATTCCGTCTGCAGCTAATGGACCAAGCTGAGGCATACCATTGCCGCGAGTTATAGCAACGCCATGGACAAAATCTGGGCCATTAAAAATGGTTTCATCAATTTGATAGCTACTGCCATCGGTACGCGGAATTGGGTAGCTTTCCAAGGCGTTAAGCGAGCCAAACCCAACCGCTCTCACTTGTTTATCGAGTGCCACTGTATTGTCATTTGGAAAACCCAACGAAAACGGTCCAAGCTCTCGTCCATCCCAGCTTTGATGAATGCTCGGTGTGGCTTTGTTTAGCACCAGTAATTGAATATTGATCGCTTGCTCTACGCCTTGACGATATAAGTGGTAGGTTTGCCAGTCGATATCGTCTGGTATTTGCCATAAATCTCGCTGTAATTGTTTGGTTTTCTGATCGATTGCAATAGGACCTTTAACGCTCAAGCCCATGCCTTTTTGATAAAACAATAAGCTTTGTTGCAGTGATGTGGTGGCAATTGTGGCGGTATGTAAAGGCAACGCCAGTGCCTCGGAGGTCGAGCTCTTTGGCGCCAAGGCGTCTTTATTGTCATTTGACTCAGCAAGCGCAGAGCTGATGTTCACGGTTGTCATGACAAATATCAAAATCACCGTTAATAGATTGTTTTTCATTTTACAAAGCCTGGTTAGCAACTTATTAATAGAACAAATAATAATCACAGCCAAGGCTATATATCCAAGGATTTAATTTCGATGATTAGACATTTATCAAATACTCTGTTTGTTATGTTCTGCTTATTTTGTGCGTCGTTACAGGCAAACGACGAGCTACCACCTGATACCGGTGTGAGTGGTGTTTACGAAGTCATGATAGGCACCGACAACCCTAAACAAGTTATTGAATTTTTTACTCAATTTGGCTTCTCGCAAATAAATAAAGGCGATTTTAGTCAGGCCCAAGCCAAGGCTCTGTATGGCGTAGATAGTCGCTTAACCTCGTATCGATTGCAGAATCATGACATCGACAGCCATGGCTTAATACGTGTTTTGCATTGGCATAATTTGCAAGGTGCAGGGGTTGGTTATGCGCAACCTGAAACCATCGGCCAGCGCATGATGGTGATGCGTACCAAAGATGTTTTCTTTATCCACGATATCTTTAGCGATGCGCGCAAATCTGGCGAACCATGGCTGGCAACGCCACCTGTTTATGATGATCTGTATGGTATGAGTGATGGCGAACTTAATGTCATTAACCGTCGTGTTGGTGTACGTGAAATGGGGGTCTATGGCGAGTTGGTTAATTTGGTGTTTTATCAGCGATATGGTTACACCATTCCAGGGTATGGCAGCATAAACGCTGGCTCGCCATTGGCGAGTAGTGAAATAACCCACAACGATTTTATTTTATCGGGCCATAGTCGTGAAGATATGCTGCGCCAAACAAACTATTATCGCGACGTATTCGGTTTTAAACCGGAAGGCGATGTTGTGCTTGACGGTGACTGGCAACAAGGGCCGAAAACCGTGTTTAATATGGCCGATGGCAGCAGCCATTGGTACCGTGGATTTGTCAGTCCTAATAATATTTCAGGCAAATTAAAATTTTTTGTCAATCCAGATAAGCGCCCAGACAGAAGTGCCTATCAAGCTCCCGGGCAGGCCGGAATCACCTTGCATTCTGTCTATACCGACAAGGTAGAAATGATTCATCAGCTGGCGCAAAAAGAGCAGCTTAAAATCACCGAAATAAGCGAAAACGAATTTGCTGAAAAGGCGTTTGTTTTATCCGGTCCAGACGGCGCGACATGGCAAGTCATAGCCACACCTTCAGTTAAAAAACAACCACTTACAAAACTTGAGTTGATTAAAAAATAGCACCTAATTGGGCGTTTATTTGCCAGTTCTGCGCTATTTGATAAATATCAAAAAGCGTAGGGCAACTGGATTATATCAATGAATAAATTGTGTAAGGATTAATCGAGTGTTGCATTTGTGTAAACGCAAAACACGAAAATTAACGTCATGAGCAGATACAAAAAATAATAACTAGCTCACATTAAATAAATAATAAATCCATGTCAGGGGTTTGAGATGAAAACAAAATTTGCACCAAGTCATTTAGGGAAAGCGGTTAAGCTAGCCTTAGTTGCATCGGTCATGGCAATGCCAGTGGCATATGCTCAAGAGCAAGCACAACAACAGCAAGTTGAAGATGCAGAAGGTATTGAACATATCGAGGTCACATCTCGTCATCGTAAAGAGTCGTTAGATAAAATTCCTTTATCGGTTTCGACTTTCAGTTCGGAAGATATCGAAAATGCCAGTATGACCAATATCAATGACATTGCTAGCAATGCGATTGGTTTCTCAATGGAAAAAACCTTTGGTCGTCAATCGGATATTCCGGTTATCCGCGGCGTGTCATGGATTCCTGGTTTTGGTTCACAAAAAGCATCGTACTTCATTGATGGTGTCTACTATGGTGGTTCAATTCAGTCATTACCGCTTGATCTAATAGAGCGAGTTGAGGTGGTAAAAGGCCCACAAAGTGCTCTGTACGGTCGTCGTACGTTTTCAGGTGCCATTAACTTAATTACTAAAAAACCAACAGAAGAATTATCGGGCTACGCGACAGCGTCTGCAGGTGAAAATGGTTATTTAGCGATGAGTGGTGGTATCTCAAGTGAAGTGACCGACTGGTTTGGATTTAGAGCGTCGGTATCGACAGACGAATACGACGGCGATTGGGACAATGAAAAAGAAGGCGGCCCGTCGGTAGGTGGTGAAGAAACCACGTCTTACATGTTAGGCCTGTACTTTACCCCAGGTGACAACACCGATATTGCTTTAAAGTATATTTACAACGAGCAAGACGATGAAATGCAGCCGTTCATGTATCAAGACCCATCGTACAACAACTGTTTCCTTGATACCCGTGCCTATTACTGTGGCGAAGCGAAAAAAGATTTGCCGATTAACATGGGTGGCATTTTAGATAACAGTGATTATGGTCTAGAAACCGAAAGCACTCATATTAGTTTGCGCATCGATCACACCTTTGATTTTGGTACGTTAACGTACATTGGTGGTATGAACGATTATGAAGCGACCGGTGGTCTTGATCAAACCTACGCTGGTTACGAACAAGTCTTTAATTTTGGTTTCTTCTTTACCTTCGATCCGGCAGATTATTTTGCCCCTGCAGATGGTTGGCATAGCCTTGATACCAGTGAAGATGAAGAATACAGTCATGAACTTCGCTTTTCATCGACAGCCTTTGACGATCGGTTATATTGGTCCGTTGGCGCCTACATTTGGCACTATGAAGACGAACCAGGCGCAGTTGGCTCGTTTAAAGAAGAGCGTGATAACACCGCATTTATGGCGTCAGTTTCATACGATGTCACCGATGATTTAACCATCTCGGGTGAAATTCGTAGTTCTGAAGATGAGATTGAAACAGCATCTTACGACACGCTGCGTGACGCAGGCTATGATGTCGATAATACGTTTGATAGCACCACAACACGTTTCATCGCTGAATATAACCTTACCGACGAAGACTTACTTTATGTGACTCGTTCAGAAGGTAATAGCCCAGGTGGCTTTAACAATAATGAATTGTTACCGACTGAGTTGATCGTTGTCGATGAAGAAGAAATGGTGATGTATGAAGCCGGTTGGAAAACCACCATGTTTGATGGTGATGTGTACCTATCGACGGCGGTATTCTTTATGGACTGGGATAAGCAACAATTAACCGACAGCTACATACCTGAAGGTGGTGGCGTGCCGATTTCTTACACCTCAAACGCTGGTGAAACTGAAATCAAAGGTATTGAGTTGCAAGGTAAGTGGAACATTTCTGAAAACTTTGATTTAGATTTTGGTTTCTCTTATACCGACGCAGAATTTACCGAAGCATTTGATCGAAATCACTGTCGTTTCTTTGTTGAAGGCGGTTCAAATTCTGCCTGTGGCGACCCAGATACGTTACGTGAATTTGGTGATATCTCTGGTAATACACCGCCGCAAGTTCCTGAAAAAGAAGGTGTTGTTGCACTTAACTACAATACTCAAGTGTTTGATGATTGGGGCTTGTTTGGCCGTGTAAGCGTGAACTATGATTCATCACGTTATGCACACGTGCACAACTTTATTGAAACAGGCGACCGTACCCGTGTCGATGTTAACCTTGGTCTACAAAGTGAAAACTGGCGCTTCCAGTTATGGGGTAAAAACGTGACTGACGATGATACGCCTACCTATGTATTCCGTTATATCGATGCGCAAAGCTTTGCCTTGAGTTCACGAGCATTTCCAATTGCTCCTCCTCGCGGTCGTGAGTTCGGCGTAACGGCGACTTACAGGTTCTAAATACAATCTCCCTCACGATTTAAAGCAGGCTTCGGTCTGCTTTTTTTTATTTTGTTTGATCCATTGTTCAACCGCACCTCGTATTGGTCGTCAAGATTGATTATTTTTTTGAGGAAAACGCGATGACTTTAACAGCAAAAATTTTGGTAGGTATTTGGACGAGCGTCTTCGCTATCACTGCCCAAGCCGGTGAATTCAAAGAAAACAACAGTATTCGTTATGTGAAAACCTGTGAAGCTGCAGCGAACAATGATGTCTCGGCGCTAAAACGCCTACTGCGCATCGAGCCTTATGGCAAGCAACACATTGTCGATAACGTGCGTTGTAATGATATGAGCATCACCGAATTTGCAGCCAGCAATTACGCCGTTGAGACAACCGCATTGCTAAGCCGCTACGCTGAGAAGAAACAACGCTTGGCAGCACAGGCCATTCTAGACAATAGCACCGCTATCGCATCACGCTAAAAAACCAATCAGTTGCTTAGGTATCGCCTAAGCAACTGGTCACGTCATTACTTACATCACTGTACCAGCCTTACTCACAATACTATTTAGGCATCAAATAGCTGAGTTCCATATCCAGTACCACATCTTGATGATAGCGGCCATTATCGACATCCTTAACAAAAGGCATCGATGACGGGTGATTATTTTTAAAGCCCAGTAATTGTACTTTCACCAACGCCAAATCGTCTCTGTCACTATATTGGTCTATAGCGATAATGTTGCTTTGCGCGTAAATGGTATCACCGGCGAAGCTCGGATTGGTATGTTTACCAGAGTGAATCGCAGTCAGATAGAGACCGTTAGCTAAACCATTGTAACTTAGCGCCCGACAAACACTGATAATATGCCCGCCATATACCAAGCGTTGGCCATGCTTTTGTGATTGCATTAAGTGCTGGTCAAAGTGAACTCTGGCGTTGTTCTGATATAGACGAGTCGCCATACTGTGATCAGAATCGTTTAAGGTCACGCCATCTTGGTGAAAAATGCTGTCTCCGACATTCAATTGTGAGGCGCGTAATTGGTTATCGCTGACATAATCTTGCCAACGAGATAGGTTCATACAGTGCGGGATCAACTGGCCACTGGCTTCAACTTCAGATTGTAACTCTGGTACCGTATCGCTGCTATCGTTTGCCAAAGGATCACGCTTGTTGATCATCACCCAGCGTTTAAATTGCAATACCAACTGTTGGCGTTGGTTATAGGCTTTGGAGTGCACATATAGCACACCAGTTTCACCATTGGAGTTGGCTTTCTTGCCGATAACTTCACTGCACACGTAAATGGTATCGTCAGGATATACGGTAGTAAAAAACTGCACTTCGGCGTAACCAAGATTAGCAACCGCATTGCGAGATACATCGTTTACGGTCTTACCAAAGGCAATATTAAACAGTAAAAAGTTGTCCACGGGGGTGGTACGAAAGCCGACTCGGGTGGCGACAGGTTCAGCACAATGCAAGGCAAAACGAGAGCCGGTTAGGGCTAAATACATACTGCAATCAGCATAGGTTATGGTACGTGGCACGCCATGTTTGATCTGTTGACCAATATAGAAATCTTCAAAAAACATACCTTGATTTTGGGTATCCATGATCTGTACTCCTCACGCTTCAATTAACAGGGTTTACCAAACAATTCATCTTGACCCATTTCACTGACCTTGTTGTAGAGGCAAATAACTCGATTCGCCCATTGCTCAAGACAGGGTTCGATAAGTCTATCGTCAATAACCGCGACCGATTGACCTTGCTGTTGGGCTAATTCCATGGCCGTGATGATGTCTTTTGCCTTTTTAATGTCTTCCGCTTTGGGTGTTAGAGCATCATTGGTATAGGTAAGCTGTACTGGGTGAATGACCGCTTTACCGTCGAAGCCTAAATCGCGCGCTTGACGACAGCTAAATTCACAGGCCACGGCATCTTTCAGGTTAAAGTGAGGGCCGTCGATAATTGCTTTATTGTGTGCTCGCGCGCTAAGAATACACATCGATAGATAGGTCAATAAACCTTGGCGGTCGAGGGTCATATTGATGCGCAATGAGTTAGCCAAATCGGTTGTGCCCATGACTATGGTGGTTAGTCTGTCCGTTGATGCGCAAATTTGTTCACAGCGCAACACCCCTAATGGCGATTCGATATTGGCCATCACCGACAACTTGTGACCACCGTGATGGTTTAATATGGCGATGTTGTTGGCCAACTGTTCTTCACTTTCAATATCTGGGAATAACACACCGTCAATATTGAGCGCGGCGATGGCGGCGATATCTTCTTTACCCCATGGGGAATCAAGTCGATTTACTCGAACGATTTTTTCGGAATAACCAAAATCATAATCGCTTAATTGTTGCACCAATAATTGACGTGCTTGCTCTTTGCGTGCCGGTGGCACCGACTCTTGCAAGTCAAAGATGATCACATCGGCATTTAAGTCTCGAGACTTTTCGATGTAATGTTGGTGGTGTGCCGGCACATACAGCGCGCTGCGACGAGGGCGGTACGTAGGGTGAGTATTACAAGTCATCGTGTTCTCCAGCATTAAACGGCTTTTTGGTTTGAGTTATGTAAATCGTTTAGCATTTGTTTGCGCAGTACTTTGCCATTTTTAGTGCGTGGAAAGTCCTGATAGAAATGCACCAGCTTGGGTGCTTTGTATTTGGCTAATCGGTCACTGGCAAAGTTAATAATATCTTGTTCGGTGGTGCTGACGTTGCTCTGCAATATGACACAGGCGCTCACCAAGGTTTTCTCGCCTTCCAATTGTTGGCCTAAGGCGACGCAATCGGCGACATCGGGGTGGGTTTTGATCACGCGCTCAATTTCATGTGGTGAGACGCGGTAACCAAAGGTGTTAATGATGTCGTCTTTACGACCGACAAACCAAATATAACCGTCATCGTCTATACGAGCGTAATCGCCTGTATAAAAGTAACCGTGGTGTCGAGACTTTGCCGTTTCATCAGGCAATTGCCAATACTCTAAAAACAGTCCCGGATCATTGTCTTTTATGGCAATCATGCCTTCTTCACCAGGTTTGGCCGGCTGATTTTGCTCATTTAACAGCACCACCTCATGACCCGGTTGCACGAAGCCTGCGGCTCCTGGGCGAATTGCGCGACGTTTGTTTTGAGAGATGTAATAAGAGAATTCACTCATGCCAATGGCTTCATAGACATCCATACCAAAACGCTCGCGCCAAGCGATTAACATCTCATCGCTAAGGTGTTCGCCAGCACTCATACAGTGACGCAAGCTAGGTACCTGCTGCTGATCAAAGTCGGTTTTTTGGATGATTTGTCGATAAATGGTTGGTACGCCAATGAAAATACTGCAGTTATGTTTTTTTATCAGTCTTGGCCATGTTGAGGCATCGTTTTTACCCTCATGAACAATCACGGTATGGCCGTGAAATAACGGGTCCATTAACGCCGAGCCCAACACATAGGTCCAATTAAATTTGCCAGAATGCATGATCCGGTCGCCGTCTTTAAAATCAAACCAATGACGACTGGCGGGTAAGCGACCTATCAGCGAGCGATGCGCATGTAACACACCTTTGGGATAACCGGTTGTACCTGAGGTATATACCAGATACGCGGCATCATCGGGTTTACTGGCAACAATGCTGTCATCAACCGGCACCTGTGTTAGCAAGGCCTGTAAGTCGATGAGCTCTAAATTACTGTCATTGACTGGCATCTCACCGTCGCCGGTAAGCAACACGGTGCGTAATTGACTGTCGCTGTTGGCGATGTCTTTTAACTCTGGCCACATCGACTTGGCTGTAATCAGTACTTTCGCTGCCGAGTCTTGTGCTAAATAGGCAACTTCTGCCGCGGATAACAAGGTTGAGGTTGGCACCGCAATGGCACCGTATTTTAAACAACCGAAAAAACTGGTTGGATAATCTACCGAGTTAGGCAACCGAATAAGTACCCGGTCCGCCTGTTGCAAACCCAATTGACGCAACACATAAACCAGTCGCCCTGATAGTTGGTCAAGCTGTTGATAGCTTAGCTCGCTGCTACCAAGACAATCATCTTCGACTATCAGAGCCGTTTTCGCGCCGTTACCGGCTTCAACATGTTGACGCACACAAGCGTGGGCAATATTAAAATGCTCAGGGATATGCCATTGCCAGCCGTGATCCGTTTCTGTAAGTAAGTCTGCATAGTTCATAATCGACCTCCTATATGCGACCGTATGGCCAGTTTTCACGAATCACCGTGATAGGCAGGCGTTTAAGCACGTCCATGGCAAACTGTTTGTCTTTATCATCGAGAGATTTTAATGCGTAGGCTCGCAGCAGTGTTTGTAATGCTTTACCAAACATTGGCGGGTCGAGCATTTCACCTTCAAACTTGATGGCACCACCGAGTAAGGCATCGGCATCAATTGCTGCCTGCAATATTTCAACGTTGCGTTTGATTTCTTTTGGAGAAGGGGTGAACGCCACTTTACATAAATGAATATGATACGGGTGAATCAACTGCTTACCGGTTAAGCCCATTTTGGTTTCTACCATCGCATGGTCATGGACGACATGAGATTCATGATCGCCATGCAAATCGAGCCAACGTCGAACATCGTCTGGTTCGATAAAATGCTCTGGCATCGGTGTATCGTTAATTAATACTTCAACACCACCGATAACCCCTTTACCGGCAATTCTCGCTTCCAGCAGTAAATTTCGTAGGTAAGTTAATAACTCATCAATCCAACCTTCAGGGGTTAGATGAATTGCCATCGCTTTAGAGAAATCGTGGATACCAAACACCACATGCTTAACCGATGGAAATGCCATGAGTTCCGCGGCGATTTTCAAACTACGCGGGTGCTCAATAATCGGTTGAATTTCGATATCAGGGTTAACACCGAGTAACCAGGCGGATAAATCTCTTATTTCAGCGGCACCATACATTTCGCCGGCCTTGGCAAGAACAATGACATCAATATGTTCAGCCACTTGCATAATCATCGCCAAGTCTTTTTCATACTCTTCGGTGCGAAAGGGGTTGATACGCACGGCAATTTGAAAATCTCGTTGCGGAAACTTAGGCAGCTCATTAAGCAATAGCTCTCGACTCATGGCTTTCTGACGACAGCCATCTTCTAAGTCGAACAATAGCGTGTGCGCTTGACAATTATGAGCGTGCTTGCGAATACGTTCGCTGGCTTGTTGCATCGATTCATAGGTGCCATCTTTAGGAGAATACTTAACCGGCGGATAATACAATTGAATGCCAGGCCAAAAGCCACCGAGTACATCTTGCTCATCTACCTGCTCTAAAAATTCATTGTGGTAATTCATTTTCTCTCCCCTGTTTGAGCTATTTAAGCGCTTTGTTGCTAACATCTTCTGGTCTGACCTCGATCAAAAATTGAAAGCTTTTATTAACAATTACACTATTAGAGTAATTATTTCAATCAAATGTTTTAAAAAAGTGTTTGAATTTTTTTTGCGCAGAGGCTAGGGTAAAAAACAACAAGTTGATTATTTACTCACCAACGTATTGACGCTAAAGGTCTTTAGAGGGCATTGTTTGAGTAAAAAAGGCGATATTTGATTATTAGTGGCCAGTATAAACCTTTGTCGCCAATGACTGCCCGGAGACAGGGTTAAGCACATAATCTAATCATGGCTTGTTTTGTGTAAATGTCTAACTTTCATTAAAAATGTAATAAAATTACATAATGGCAACGCCATTAATATTAAAATAGCGGAGATTTTTATGAGCGCTCTTGTTCACCCAAACGAAGCTTTATTTGAAGCGGAGAAACCATTTCCAGTGATCCCATCGTGTGAGCATTTTGCTGGTAGCGAAAAGCTAATCAACAAGGCAATGGCTATGCAACAACAGCTTGGACCGGTTTTCGATATCACTTGTGATTGTGAAGATGGCGCAGCAGCTGGCAGTGAACAACAACACGCTGAAATGGTGGCGCGACTGATTGCCTCTGATGACAATCAGTTCGCTATGTTGGGGGTAAGGGTGCATGATTATTCGCACCCACATTGGAAGAAAGACCTGGAAATTCTGATCCCAGCTTGTGGTCATAAAGTTGCTTACATTACCTTGCCGAAGTGTACTGCGGGCAGTCAAATTGAAGAGATGGTTAAATATATTCAAGGACTATGTGAATACCATTCTATCGACCGTGAAATCCCCATTCATGTGTTAATTGAAACCCACGGTGCCTTGCGTGATGTCTGGCAAATTGCGGCAACGCCATGGGTGCAGGTATTGGACTTTGGTATGATGGATTTTGTATCTGGTCATTACGGTGCGATTCCAGCGAGTTGTATGCGCAGCCCGGGACAATTTGACCATGCGTTGTTGTATCGTGCAAAAACTGAAATGGTCGCAGCCGCGTTAGCCCATGGCGTAATACCCGCCCACAATGTCACCTTAGATTTAAAAAATGTGCAGCAGACATTAGATGATGCCAAGCGGGCTCGTAATGAGTTCGGCTTTATGCGCATGTGGTCCATTTACCCAACACAAATTCAAGCCATCGTTGACGCGATGAAACCAAACTATGAAGAAGTTGAAGACGCCGAAGCGATTTTATTGGCGGCGCAGCAAAATGCTTGGGGACCGATTCAACATAAAGGTGAACTGCACGATCGTGCGACCTATCGCTATTACTGGCAATTATTGCAACGTGCACAAGTCAGTGGCATTGAGATAGGGCAAGCTGCTCGAATGGCGTTTTTCTAAGCCGCTAATATTGCCTCACAGAGGTCGGTTAAATTAATGATGGTCAAAGCCTTATCAAGTGGTAAGGCTTTGCTATATATGGCATTATAAAGTCAACATTTACTGATCAGACCACCTATGACTAACACCAATGTGGGCTTCGCCCTTAAATTAATCGACGATGTCGAAACGCCATTATCACAACGCTTAGAATTAATTGAAAAACCAATTCCAGCACTAAAGCCTGGGCAAGTGTTGGTGAAAATGTTGGCAGCACCAATCAATCCATCTGATTTAGTCTACCTGATGGGCAAATATGGCTTGCCACCGGTTGATGGTGCATACGCTGGATTCGAAGGTTGTGGCGAAGTTATTGATGCCAACGCCGGATTGTATGGCAAATATTTAAAAGGTAAACGTGTCGCTTTATCGGCAGCGCCGGGCGGCGACGGGGTTTGGGGTAAATACGCTATTACCTACGCGAACTACTGTTTACCGGTTCGCAAAGAGTTGACCGATGCGCAAGCGGCAACCCTGATCGTTAACCCATGTACATCGGTGTGTTTGGTTGAACGCGCTAAACAATTGGGTGCTAAAGCGATCGTATTAAACGCCGCAGCAAGCCAAGTCGGTAAAGGCGTTATTCGCTATGCAAAATTGCAAGGAATCAAAACCATTGCCACGGTACGTTCAGCAAAAAACGTTGCCGTTTTAAAGGATTTAGACGCAGATCGAGTACTGTTGGCTGAAGATGGTGACTTTAAAGCGCAATTGAAACAAGCTTGCATTGACCTAAAAGCGAGTGTGTTTCTTGACGCTGTTGCCGATAAAGATACACCGCGAGTAATGTCACAAATGGGCAAGGGCGCAACGGCGATTGTTTATGGTCGACTCACAGAAACATTACACCCTTTTGGTGGTTACTTCTCGGTATCGGATTTATTGTTTAAAGACCAGCACATCGAAGGCTTTTGGCTAGCGACTTATATTGGTAAAGCCAACCCATTACAGGTCTTGGCTTTATCGCGCAAAGTGCAAAAGCTGTTCAGTGACGGTATTTTTGAGACCGATGTTTACGGCCACTTTAAGCCACAACAATTTTTGTCGGCGTTAGAGCATTATGCTGTACACAAAAGTGATGGCAAAGTATTGCTAACGTTTGATTAAAACAGGCAAAAGCGGCGCAATACCAAGCTCATTAAACTCATCGTCGGCCTCTATCCAGCATGATTCACTGTAGTGCTCGAAGTGTAAGACAAAGTCTTGCTCGGCAAAGCGAAAACGACAATCGAAACGATCGGCTCCGGCTATCGTTTCAATGACTTGATGTTCACCAAGTTTGCCGAGGATCTCCTGGCTTAAGGAAAGAGCTTGTTCTTGGTCCCATTGGTTAGCCAAATCGAGGCGAACTGTATGACTGTTAATCTGTGTTAGTTTCATTATTTTCTTCAAAATGCTTGGCGTCTTTATCGTTTTTTCCGTTGTTACTGCATTCGCTATGTTTTGTAGCTCATGCCGCTTACCGCTTTGTGGTTAGGTGCCACAAAAGGTGCGGTAATGACGATCACCATCGGCCGGTAAATCCTGATATTTTCCTGTATCTTGTTGCTGCTGATACGGTGAACTCATCACCGTTAAAAACTCGTCAATGTGGGTGCTATCATCTACTTGCTGTAAGGCATTGTCATAGCTTTGAGTTATGATTGCCTCGACATGATGGTTACGCGGAATCACCAGTGGGTTAGTTTTGCGCATTAAGGCAACGGTTTGCTGCACATCATTTATCTGTTGCTGCCAACTTACCAGCCATGCCTGCAAAACCTGCGGTACCGCTTGTGCCAATTGCTGGTCAGATAACGATTGCTCGAGCTGAACAAACGTCGCGGTATAGTCGAGCTGCTCTTCTTGCATGATGTTCAGCAGTTGTTCAACTAATTGCAGCGTCGTCTTGTTTACATCGATTAAGCCAATTTTATTGACCATCATGGCATTATTAGCGTCATTAAATTTATCGCTAAATGCCATAATTATCGGTTTCACTTTTGCCACAGCCTGCTCGCTATCTGCATCAATCAGCGGCAATAATGTTTCCGCGAAACGTGCCATATTCCACTGACAAATAGCCGGTTGGTTACCATAAGCATAACGGCCATTTTGGTCAATCGAGCTAAACACGGTACCCGGGTGGTAGTCCGCCATCATGGCGCATGGACCATAATCAATAGTCTCGCCGCTAATCGCAGTGTTATCGGTATTCATTACGCCATGAATAAAGCCTACTCGCAGCCAATGCACCACCAATTCAATTTGTTTGTCGATAACCGCCGCTAAAAATTCAAGTAGATAATCTTCATTGCTTATGTCGATATGTGAATAATGGCGCTCGATGGCAAAGTTGGCTAAGGTTTTTACGCTGTCAAAATCGTTACGAGCGGCAAAATATTGAAAGCTGCCAACTCGTATATGACTGCTCGCTACTCGGCTAACAACGGCACCGGGTAATGCTTGCTCGCGAAACACGACTTCATTGGTGCGCACCACACTTAAACACCGACTGGTAGGCACACCGAGCGCAAACATGGCTTCGCTCATAACGTATTCTCGAACCGCCGGTCCTAGTGCACATTTGCCGTCACCTTGGCGTGAAAACGGTGTCTGACCTGATCCTTTTAACTGAATTTCCTGTACCTTATTATGTTGATCAATTATTTCGCCAAGTAAGTGCGCACGGCCGTCGCCGAGTTGCGGATTGAAATGACCAAATTGATGACCGGCATAAGCCAATGCAACTGGTGTGATTTGCTGGCCACTGAGGTCACCAGAAAACAGTTTACTAACTGCTGATTTATCATTTATAAAAGCGTCAGGAAAATTCAACTCTTGCGCGAGTTTATTGTTAAATAACAAGGTTGTAGGTTTGTCTGGTTGCGCCGGAACAATATTTTGGTAAAATTGTGAACCTAATGTTAAATAGCTGTTTTGAAATTCGAGCATAATGGCCTTGATTAGTGAGCAACACTGTTATTTTACTTGAGATAGAACAAAGATATATGTTTTTGCGAAAAAACCACAGACATGTTCAGTTTTTTTCCATATAATCAACACAGTGTTCAAATATTTAATTAAACAAGAAAGAGTAGTGACTATGAAAAAATTAACTCTAGCTCTAGCTGCATCTGTTGTTTTAGCTGCCCCTGCAATGGCTGCTGATGTTGAAGCTGGTAAAGCCAAGGCTGCTGTATGTGCAGCATGTCACGGTGCTGAAGGTATCTCTGCTGTACCAATGTACCCAAACCTTGCAGGTCAAAAAGAAGCTTACATCGCTAAGCAACTTAAAGACTTCAAATCTGGTACTCGTAAAGACCCAGTTATGGCTCCAATGGCGATGCCTTTGACTGATGCAGATATTGCTAATCTTTCTGCATATTACGCTAGCTTGAAATAAGCCAAATAGATTCTGTAAAAAAGCGCATGTTAATGCGCTTTTTTTATAGCTGAAACAAAATCTTACCAGTTTTTTTAAATATCCAAAAATGTATTATGGTAAACAATAAACGAATTTTTAGCCTTTGTGCTTTGTTATGGCTGACAGGGCAAAGCCAAGCGTCTCAATTAAGTATGGATGTTATCGAGCAAAGTGTTGTCGATAAACGACTAGAACAAGGCCTAGCATTTGCTGAGCAAGAGTTAAAAGCCGAACGATTGGCACAGCAAAAGCTGAAGCAGAATGTTGCTTATTGCACCCCTTGTCATGGTGGTAATGGTAAAGGTGCACTGGCGATTTATCCTGATCTTGCTGGCCATGACCAAGACTACTTGTTTGAGCAGATGCAAAATTATAAGTACCGCCGTTTAAAAAACGATATAAAGCAAACCATGATGGTGCGTTTTAACGATGAAGATATGTTGGCCTTAGCAGAGTACTTTGCGGGCTTTAGTCTGGAACAGGAATAATCACAATGTTGACACGATTTAATAAATGGCTGGTCGCTTTATGCTGTATTGGCGTTATTGCTTGTACCGATAATAGCGAACCGCCAAGCGAGGATGGTATGAATCAATTAGCTGAACGTTACGTTAAATTGGCGCTATTGGTCGGTAAACATCAAGACTATTACATCGACGCTTACTATGGGCCGAGTGAATGGCAGCAACAGGCGGAAAAACTGCCGCTTGAGCAATTACAAAGTCAGGCACAGAGTTTAATTGACGACATTGATAAGGCTGAGCCGTTAGAGACCGAAGTATTGCGCAAAGATATGCTTATGGTGCAAACGCGCTCGGTGATGGCGTTTATTGAACAGTTAAACGGTAAAACCTTTAGTTTCGATGATGAGTCGATGGCACTGTATGACGCAAAATCGCCTAATTTAAGCGAAGCCGATTTTGACAAGGCATTACTTGAATTGGATGGCTTAATTCCAGGTGAGGGCGATCTTAATAGTCGTCTTGATGCCTTTCAAAGTGAGTTTGTTATCCCGAAGGATAAGCTTGGTAAAGTGTTTGTTGCTGCCATAGAAGAAGCGCAAAAACGTACCAAGGCGATGATTGAATTACCAGAAAACGAAGCGTTTACCATTGAGTATGTCACTGACAAACCTTGGAGTGGCTATAACTGGTATAAAGGCAATAGCTTTAGTCTGATTCAAGTTAATACTGACTTACCGATTCAAATTGATCGTGCTATCGATTTGGCCAGTCATGAAGGCTACCCTGGTCATCACGTGTTCAATTCACTGATGGAAAAACATTTGGTTGATGGTAAAGGCTGGATTGAGTACTCGGTTTATCCACTGTACTCGCCTTTATCTTTATTGGCAGAAGGCAGTGCCAATTACGGTATTGAGGTTGCGTTTCCGCAGCAGCAACGCCTGCAATTTGAAAAACAGGTACTGTTTACATTAGCCGGTCTTGACGCCAGTAAAGTCGAACTCTACTACCAAGTGCAAGCCATTTTAGGCAAGTTATCTTATGCCGGTAATGTCGCAGCAAAGCGCTATCTCGATGGTCAAATAGATAAACCACAGGCGGTGGCATTTCTGATGAAATATGCTTTGAGTAACGAGAAAAAGTCAAAGCAACGCATTGATTTTATTGAGCGTTACCGCGCATACGTTATCAACTATAACCTTGGTCAGGATCTGGTTAAAGATTACGTTGAGTATCAAAGTGGCGGCGATGTAGATAAACGTTGGCAAGTGTTTGCTGAATTGTTGGCAAACCCAAAAAGTGCGTCAATGATGGTGGTCCGTTAATCGGCAAAGATTAGCGTTAACACATAATAAAAAAGGCGGTGCATATTATTTGCTACCGCCTTTTTTGTGCTTATCAGTTTATAAGTTAAGTGCGGCTCTACTGCCCAAACCTGGACCATAGACGATGGCATTTAATAATAATCGCGCCGTGCCTTTGGTTGCGCCCCTGAAGTTAGGCGAATTAGCAAATAGAATGACCTGACCATGGCCTTTGCTTTCACGCACTAGATACGCAGCATTACTGATGCGTTGCGCAGCTTCTGGCCATAACAAACCACTCATCCGTAAGTACAGATCTTTGCCAGCAGGTATGGTTGACCAACCTATCAGCCGTTCTTCGGCTTTTTTATTGTCACTAAGCACACCATAACGCACCACCGCTGACGTTGGTGATTTGCTCATCAACAACGGTTGGTTGTCGGTCAATACCGGTAACACCTCGTTGACGCCGAAGGTTAACCAGCTCTTTTGATCAGTGCGGGATGCAACCAGTGCACCCGATGGCATAAAGTTCGCGGTCCATGTGTTCCAGCGTTTAAGCTGTTCTTTGTTCATTGGCTTCATATCTGCCAATCCTTGCCATGGAAACCATATTTGCTCACTGACTTTATGGTTTTTAGTCAATTTCTGATTCGATATGCTGGCCTGCTGCGATAACCATTCTCGGTATAAGGCAACATTATATTGCTCCATATCAGCAAAGGCATCGTCAAGGGTCACGGTTTTAACAAAGTCTTTGGCTTTGGCGAATTGATTGGCTGAATTGCCTGTGACCACTAGGGTGCCACCGGCTTTTACCCAGGTATCAATGACGTTGATATTGCCAGCGGATAATTTACCGTACCAACGACCAGGAACGATCAATACGTTATATGGACGTAAATCCATACTGCTTAGCAGCTCTTGATTTAAATGTGAGTGACGAATACCTAACTCGGTATCCAACATATGCCAAATATGACCATGCTCATATACGCTGATGCCAGCGTGGCTTAATAGGGCGATTTGCGGACGTTGCAGCAATTTAAAGTGGTCACCACCGATATCCGGTAAGTCACCATCACCAAGTCCTTGGTTAATACCGATAACCTGTGCCTTGGTATCTTGCGCCACTTGTTTTACGGTATCGACAATTTGTTGCCAGTTAGTATTATCATGCTTGCTGACCACAATTGACCCGCGACTAAAGCTGGTGCCGTTAAATTCACCTTGTTTGTCTAAGGCGCGAACATTCACCCCTAATTCCAATAAGCGAGCGGCAAAGCCAACCGAATTATCATTGGCGCCATCGACTAAATACGCGATGGCATTATCGATATCCGAAAACGATGACGATGTCTTTGCTTGGTAGGCGTCCAATCCAGAACTGAGGTTTTGATTGACTTCTAACGCTTCAAGACCATACATCATGGTAAGGTTCCAAGCAGTAGAATCATACATAACGGAACTGCCATCACGCAGCACCTTTTGTCGTTCTTCAAGCAATACAGAGTCTTTTATGTTGGCATCAAATTCGAGAATGGCGGCGATTAACGGCGCATCATATTGGCGATTTGGGATGATAATTGCGCCGGGTTCAATCATTTGACTACTAAGCTTTTGACCTAATTGATTGACCGCATTACGGACACTGATACGGCTTTCATTTTTATAATATTCAATACCTTGCAGGTCGAGTAAATCAAGAAACTTATGTAAACGAGACTGGTTCTTACTCGGTAATATCACCCAACTTTTATTGGCATAAGGGCCTTTGGCGGAGATATGTGAATTACGGTTTTTGACAAAATCAGCAAAGATTTTTTGCTTGTTATTTGCCAAGGTTTGTAAGTTTGCAATCGAGCTCAGCAATTGATGATGAACCGACTTTTTATAACTGCGAATCTGGCCATTGTTCAAGCGCACCCCATCTTCTGCGGTACGGGCTTGTTCGTAAAGAATATGAATGGAGCCTTTGTATTCTGAATAATTAGAATAACCCGGATAGAGGTTTTCAAACCATTCACCGGTGTAGTATGGCCAGCCTTTACTATCAAATGCCGCGGCTTGTTCGCTGGCAAACACTTTGCTCCAACGGTTGATGCTATCGGCGATGTGCTCGTTAATCGGTTCCCGCGGAGGACCAAATAAAAAAGTATCTAAGGCACCCATCTCATGACCGTCAATCATCAGTAACGGTAACCATTGATTGATGGCTTTGATGCGACCGCGTGATTCTGGGTTAACCGCGTAATAAAAATCGCGGTTGAGGTCAAAGCCGTAATGATTGGTGCGCCCGAACGGCCAAATGCCACTGTGTAATGTTGATTGCACATCAAAGTTGGGACTGGTTGCACGGTTTTGTTCGAGTTGTTTGGTAAAGCGCGCGCGACCATCCGGATTCATCATCGGATCGATAAATATCACTAACTTATCGAGCAAATCGCTGACATCGCTCTCTTCACTGGCGAGCAAATGATAGAGCAAGGCAATGGCAGCGTCGGCACCTGAGGATTCATTACCATGAATGCTATAGGCCATCCAAGCAGTACCCGGTGTGCTGTCGATTAACTCATTTACTTTGTTTGGAGCCAAACTTTTTGGTTCACCGAGTTGGCTGATGTTGTCTTTAATGGTGTCAATGTTTGCCAAGTTTTGTTCACTACTGACAATCAAATAATGCAAAGGTCGGCCTTCATAGCTGCGCGCGTATTCAACCAGTTTGGCCTTTTTACTTTGCGTAGCCCATAGGGTCACCAATTGCGTTATCTGCTCCGGGGTTGCGGTGCGTTCACCGGCAGAAAAACCGAGAACCGTTTCCGGTTTGCTAATGTCTTGATGGTACTTGCCGCTAAACAGGCTAGGGTATTCGGCATCGGGTAAAGGAGTGGGTTTCATCAACACGCTGGCATTCGCCGATGTGCTGATCATAAGGCTGGCAAGGATTGCCAGAAAAGTATGCATAACCGTTTTTATCATGATCTGCTCTTGTTGTTTTTTTAATCATCTCTAACTATAACCAATCGCCACTCTAGTGCAACCATACAATGCGTATGACTTTTAACTAATTGAATTTAATAGAAGGATAGGTGGCAGAGAAAAGTTGTGGCATCTTTGAAATAGACTATGCTTAGCGTGTAAATTTGACCTTTGTACAAGAATATTTCGCAGTATATTCAGCCTTTGTATCCGGGTGTCCTAACAAAAAATAAAGGAGCACACGATGAACAAGCAGTCCATATTCTACCTATTTAGTTGTCTCGCTTTTTGCTTTTCCACAGCACATGCCGCAGAAGAAGAAAAAAGCATGCCGTATTCATACGCCAGTTATTTTCAATGTTCACCTGCCAGTGAAGCTGATGTTGATGAATTGGTGACCACCACGTATGCCAAAGCATATGATGAAGCCAAAAAAGAGGGCGCGATTTTAGGCTGGGGGTGGTTACAACACCATACCGGTGGTAAATGGCGTCGGATTTTGTACCACACAGCAGCCGATGTAAACGCTTTGCTGGACGCGCAAGAGGTCATTGGTGAGAAGCTCACTAAGGCCATAGGCGATGGACCCGATGCTTTATCTAAAGGTTGTACAACCCATGAAGATTATATTTGGCAATATGTCACAGGCTCTAACCCAGAAGGTCCTGCTGATCGCGGTACAGCGTCAATGTCGGTGTATTTCTACTGTGATATTACCGCAGATGAGAAAATTGATGAGATCGTCAAAACCACGTTTGCCAAAGTCTATAATGCCAATGTCGGCGAGGGTAAACTAACGTCTTGGGGTTGGAATACCCATGTTGTCGGTGGCAAGTATCGTAAATTAGCAACCATGACGGCGGCCAGTTACAAAGATTTGTTAGCGGCTCGAGAAGTCATTTTAGAGCAGCTTTATTCAGACAAAGCCAATGAAAAGCCGGCGCAAGAATTCAGTAAGATGTGTAAGTCGCACAGCGATTACCTATGGACGATAGCTAAAGAAAACTAAACGCGTTTAACGCCAAAACACAAAACGGGGTCGTAATGACCCCGTTTTTTATACAAGTTATTTAAGCTTTTTAAGGCGTTTAAATAAACGCGAAAGCATCGGCAAACATGTGCTCGGATAGCGCGCCATGATTGATAAATTCGTTGCGTAAAAAACCGACCATATCGAATC
This sequence comes from Thalassotalea sp. HSM 43, assembly GCF_004752005.1. Classification (NCBI taxonomy): domain Bacteria; kingdom Pseudomonadati; phylum Pseudomonadota; class Gammaproteobacteria; order Alteromonadales; family Colwelliaceae; genus Thalassotalea; species Thalassotalea sp. HSM 43. Next base: position 2,224,656 of record NZ_CP038493.1, read on the forward strand.
TACCGGCCATATAAAGATCATAAGGCTCTAACGAGACCACGTCTTTTAACAGCGGTTCGTGTACCTTGCCGACACGACCTTGCCAGTGTTCATCGGCGCTCTCGACCACAGGGATAAATTGACCATGTGCCAATTTGTCGGTCATTGCTTGCGTTTCTGCTAATTGATAACAGGCCGCAGGCTCCCGCAAGCCCCAGTATACCAATACAGGTTGTTGATAATTACGCGCAACCAATTCACCGAGAATCGACTTAATGTAAGAAAAACCGGTGCCACCAGCTAATAGTACGATAGGGCGGTTACTGTCTTGGCGCAGTTGCGCCACACCACCAGGCATTTCTACCTCAACATAGTCATTGTCTTTGATGCGTTCAATAACTTGCATCGCCCAACTGTCGGCGGCAAACGCACCAATTTGCAATTCAATAAGCGCATCGCTCGGGCTTGATGCGATTGAAAATGGACGTTTATCTTCGTCACTCATGACAAAGTTTAAGTACTGGCCAGCCTCAAACGAGACAGCCTGTTCAGGTTTTAGTAATACCTGAAAAACGGTGTTTGTCAGTGGTTGTAGCGAGGCAACCTGACAACGGATTCTGTTCATATTGTTTCTTACTAATAATTAATCTTGTGACGGCGGTGTATTGAGAATGTCTAATTCATCCCATATACCATCAACATACTGCTTGATTTCGTCATCCATGGTAATTGGTTCGCCCCACTCCCTGTCGGTTTCTCCCGGCCACTTATTAGTGGCATCAAGGCCCATTTTTGAGCCGAGTCCGGATACCGGAGAGGCAAAGTCGAGATAATCAATGGGTGTATTTTCTACCATAACGGTATCTCGTGCTGGGTCCATGCGCGTCGTCATCGCCCAAATAACGTCTTTCCAATCTCTGGCATTGACGTCGTCATCACAGACGATGACAAATTTGGTGTACATAAACTGGCGCAGGAATGACCATACTCCCATCATTACCCGCTTGGCGTGTCCTGGATATTGCTTTTTCATGGTCACCACGGCAAGGCGATATGAACACCCCTCCGGTGGCAGATAAAAGTCGACAATTTCAGGAAATTGCTTTTGAATAATTGGCACAAACACTTCGTTAAGTGCCACCCCTAAAATCGCTGGCTCATCTGGCGGACGACCAGTATAGGTGCTGTGATAAATCGGGTCTTGGCGCATACTAACGTGCGTGACGGTCATCACGGGGAAGTCATCGACCTCATTATAATAGCCGGTATGATCACCGTAAGGGCCTTCCGGTGCCATTTCTTCAGGATCTAAATAACCTTCAAGAATGATTTCAGCTGATGCTGGCACTTCTAAGTCGTTACTCAGACTTTTTACCACCTCGGTTTTACTGCCACGCAATAAACCGGCAAAAGCATATTCAGATAAGGTGTCTGGTACCGGTGTAACCGCGCCTAATATGGTCGCAGGGTCGGCACCTAAGGCAACCGATACCGGATATTTTTCGCCAGGGTGACGCTTTTTAAATTCTTGAAAGTCCAAGGCACCACCACGATGCGATAACCAACGCATAATGATTTTGTTTTTGCCCAACAACTGTTGACGATAAATGCCAAGGTTTTGACGTTCTTTCTCAGGACCGCGAGTGACCGTTAAGCCCCAAGTGATCAGTGGAGCAACGTCGCCTGGCCAGCATTTTTGAATTGGCAACTTGGTTAAGTCTACTTCATCGCCTTGATAGATAATTTCCTGACATGGCGCTTTTTTCAAACGCTTAGTCGGCATATTCAATACTTGCTTAAATACCGGCAATTTATCCAGCGCATCCTTAAACCCTTTTGGTGGCTCAGGTTCTTTTAAGGTGGCCAACAGTTTGCCTACGTCACGCAAGGCAGCGACATCTTGCTGGCCCATGGCCATCGCAACCCGATCAGGCGTACCAAATAAATTGGTCAATACTGGCATATCGAAACCAATCGGGTTTTCGAATAACAAAGCCGGTCCACCAGCACGCAGGGTACGATCACTGATCTCTGTCATCGCCAATTCGGTCGATATAGGTTGTGTGATGCGCTTTAACTGACCGACTTGTTCCAATTGGTCGAGAAAGTCGCGCAAGTCCTTATATTTCATAGTATCTATCTTGCATTGATTTGCGGGCATTATAACCAGTAAAGGCTATAATACCAATCGGCAATCGTCGCAAAGCAATGTATTTTATCTTCGCCAATAACCGTATACGGACGGCGGTAATTGTGATTGCCTTGTGCTCAAAAGCGGTTTAACGTGATTACAGTATATACCGCAATGAGCAACTCGTTTAAGGCACCGTCATGAAAAAAATCATAATATTAATCAGTACCTTGTTAACACTCAGCAATAATGCATGGGCTAACGGCAATTGCAGCGAAGCTGAATACCGACAATTTGATTTTTGGTTAGGGCAGTGGCAAGTCACTAACAAGCAAAATGATAATGTCTCGGCCAGTAAAATCAGCTCGATTCTCGATTCATGCGTCATTCTTGAAGAATATCAAACGCCAAACGGGTTTAAAGGCAAGAGCCTCAATATGTATGATAAACAGCGCAAGGTTTGGCACCAAACATGGACGGATAACAGCGGTTTATTATTGCAACTTGAGGGCACCTTAGAAGGTCAGTCTATGGTACTAAAAGGTCGTGGTAAGAGTGCCCAAGGCGCCTTGCTGTGGCATAAAATCAGCTGGACCCCAAATAGTGATGGTAGCGTGCGCCAGCATTGGCAACAAAGCCTTGATGACGGTAAAACATGGGCGACGCTATTTGACGGTATGTATAGAAAAATCAAACAGTAATGGTCATTGATTTGCCGATGATTAACGTAATTTTTACGACAAGTTGCGATGACTTTAGCGATCGTACTTGTTACAGTAATTGGTTCTAATAACACATAAAGATGGAAAACTATGAAAACAGTCAATAAAGTCTTATTGACTTCAGTTTCCTTACTAAGCGCGGCCATTTTAAGTGGTTGTGGTGGTAACGAGACTAAAGTTGATAAAAAGCAGGCTGCCTTTGTTGAAATCAACAAAGACCCATTCCCAAGTACCTACAAACCAATGCCAAGTCAGGCAACCGTAATCACAAACGTAAATATCTACGATGGCCTTGGTGGCATGGCAGAAAACGTTTCGGTATTAATGGAAAATGGCAAGATTGTTGCCGTTGGTAAGGACGTGGACGAAGCCAGTGCCGTTAACGTCATCGATGGCACAGGTAAATGGTTAACGCCAGGTATTATTGATGTGCATAGTCATCTTGGTGTTTACGCGACGCCAGACGCAGAATCCCATGCCGACGGTAATGAAATGACCAAGCCTGTGACTGCTGCGGTTTGGGCTGAGCATTCAATTTGGCCGCAAGACCCTGGTTTTCGTCGTGCCCTTGCAGGTGGTGTAACCTCAATGCAAATCTTACCGGGTTCCGCTAACTTAGTGGGTGGTCGCAGTGTGACCGTTAAAAACCTACCAGGTCGAGTTATCCAGGATATGAAATTCCCAGATGCGCCTTACGGTTTGAAGATGGCCTGTGGTGAAAACCCAAAACGTGTATACGGTAAAAAAGGCGGGCCAATGACCCGTATGGGTAACGTTGCTGGTTACCGCCAAGCGTGGTCTGATGCACAGGATTACAAGCTCGCTTGGGAAAAATATGAAACAGATTACAACGCAGGTAAGAATGCTAAGCCACCTAAACGTGATTTGAACAAAGAAACGTTAATGGGTGTGCTTGATGGTGAAATCTTAGTGCACATGCATTGTTACCGTGCCGATGATATGGGCACCATGATGGATGTGATGAAAGAGTTTGATTATCACATCGCGTCGTTCCAACATGCGGTTGAATCATACAAAATTGCCGACAAACTGGCGGAAAATAATATCTGTTCTGCAATGTGGGCAGATTGGTGGGGCTTCAAAATGGAAGCGTACGATGGTATCCGTGAAAATATTCCTATGGTTCACCAAGCGAAAGCATGTGCCATCGTTCATTCGGATTCTGACCAAGGTATTCAGCGTCTAAACCAAGAGGCGGCGAAAGCCTTGTCTGATGGGCGTCGTGCTGGTATCGACATTTCTAAAGCCGATGCTTGGACTTGGTTAACCTCAAATGCGGCAAAATCTCTCGGTATTTTTGAACAAACCGGTTCTTTAGAAGCGGGCAAAAATGCAGACGTGGTGTTATGGAGTGCTGAGCCATTTTCTACTTATGCACAAGCTGAGTTAGTGTTTATCGACGGTGGTTTAGCGTTTGATCGTAGTAAGCCTGAAACCTGGGCGATTGCCGATTACGAGTTAGGACAAGTAGGTGAGGGAGATCGCAAATGAGAACTTTGACATTAACGGCACTTGCCGCAGTAACCGCATTATCGTTTAGCGCAAACGCTGAAAAAATCGCTCTTGTTGGTGGTACGATTCATACCATGGGCACAAAAGGCACCATTGAAAACGGTACGGTGTTAATTGAGGATGGTAAAATTACTCAAGTAATCGACCAAACAGTGAGCACCGATGAAAGCTACCGCGTAATTGACGCCAAAGGTAAAATCATCACCCCTGGCTTTATAGGTGCGTACACATCGTTAGGTTTAGTCGAAGTACCATCTTGGGCTAATACAGTCGATGCAACGGCAGCGAAAAGCAGCTACCAAGCCTCGTTAGACGCAACCGTTGCCATCAGCCCAGATACCACGTTACGTAATATTTCACGTATCGAAGGTATTACCAGCGCAGCAACAGCATTAAGCAGTTCAGATACCATGTTTCATGGTCGTGGTGCGATTATCACTTTAGGTGACGATGTTGATCCACTATTGAAGAAACGTGCCTTTATGGCCATCGACGTATCGAATTCAGGTGCCAACAAAATGGGCGGCACACGAGCGGCTATGTGGTTAAGTTTACGCGATGCGTTTAACGAAGCCTTATACGCTCAAACGATTACCTTTACACCACAAACCGAATGGCACGGTACGTTATCTAAGGCCGACGTAGAAGCTATGGTTCCGGTTGTACAAGGCGATGTGCCGGTACTGTTTAAAGTCCACCGTGCCGCTGATATTCGTCGCATTTTGCATATGATGCAAAACTTTAAGCGCCTAAACGTCACCTTAGTCGGTGCCGCAGAAGCGTGGCGAGTGGCAGATGAATTGGCCGCTGCTGGCATTGAAGTGATTCTTAACCCAGAATCGAATTTACCTTATGCGTTTGAACAAAACGGCGCAACCATGGAAAACGCTGCTCGCTTGCACAAAGCGGGTGTGAAAGTTGCTGTTGGCATGAATACCCATAATATTCGCCTTGCCCCGCAACATGCGGGTAATGCGGTTGCTAATGGTTTGCCATATCAAGCTGGCCTTGCTTCACTGACCACCGTACCTGCTGAGATTTATGGTATGGCTGACAAGCTAGGCCAAATTAAGGCCGGCATGCAAGCGGATGTCGTGGTCTGGTCTGGCGACCCACTGGAAGTGATGGAAGCACCGACCAATGTCATCATTAATGGTGAAGAAATCGAACTTGAGTCTCGTCAAACCAAGTTGCGTGATCGTTACCTTAACCTTGATAAAGAAAAGCCTCAGCAATATACACGACCGTAGTTTATTGTTGTAAGCTTGTAAAAAAGCGCGAGTTATCAATTTGATAGCTCGCGCTTTTTGTTTTTAACGATTGACTTGCCTTAATTATCCTACATACACTGGCAATATCCGCTGTGTATTTTATGCAGCATATAATAAAAAAAATATTGGATGATTATGGAAAATCTTTTACCCAAACGCTTTATGGTTATTGTCTCTGTTATTCAGGGCATTGTACTGACATTGTTATATCAAAGCGCTGAACACAATTTTTGGCCTGGCACGAATCTGGTTTGGTTAACCGGGCTTACCACTTTTGCGGTTTGCTTAGGGCCTATGCTGTTGCTCAGCGTCGAACGTGACAAAATACAGAGAACGATAGCCTTCATATTGCCCTTCGCCTTGTTGATGTCAGCCTTAGGGTTTTATATTGGCTGGCAACAGCAACCTAAAGAACAATTCACTAACGGTTATGTGATATTCATTTTATGCTTTACCGGCGCGATAGCTTGTTTTAAGGCATTGATGTATTTACAGCAATTGATAGCTGGCGAGAAAATTGTCTATAGTGCTTTGTTTAGCCATTCTTGGCGAAATTTCATTATTTTTTCTGAAAGCCTGCTATTTACTGGCATCTTCTTCGCGATTTTACAGTTAGGCGCAGCATTATTTGCGGTGTTGGATATCAATGTTTTTCGCGAATTGCTGCAAAAAGACTGGTTTGTCATTCCCGTCCTAAATCTGGCTTTTGGCTTCGCTGTTATTATCTTTCGCAACATTACCTATACCGCCGATACGATCGCAAAAATATTACAAACCTTATTTAAGTTCTTATTACCGGCTATTAGCCTAGTCTCATTAGCATTTTTAGCTACGTTACCGTTTACCGGCTTACAAAAACTATGGGCAACCGGTTCAGGTAGTAGCTTGGTCCTTTGGTTGCAGGCGTTAACCTTATTTTTTGTCAATGCGGTATACCAAGGAGCGAATCAGCAACGTCCTTATGGCGCAATGTTGCATAGGGCTATTTACATCAGCGTTGCCTTTTTGCCTGTTTACAGTTTAATCGCTTGTTACGGTCTGTGGCTGAGAATCGACCAATATGGATTAACTGTAGCGCGCTGTTGGGGGGTATTAATATGGTTGCTACTGACGATATTCACGTTCGGTTACTTAGCCGCCATTATCAAACGTAAAGACCAATGGCTCGAGACATTAAGTACCGTCAATATTCGTATGGGATTAACCGTTTTAGTGTTTATGTTATTGGTTAACTCTCCTTTATTAAACTTCCAATCGCTGTCAGCTAACAGTCAAATAGAGCGTTTGCACGACGGAAGAATCAGCGTTGAAGACTTTGATTACCAATATTTTGCTCGGCATTTAGGCCGTGCTGGCTATTTGCATATCCAGAAATTGCGCCAATCTATGGCTAAACAACATCCAAGCTTTGTCGCAAAACTTGAACGGGTGTATCCCCAGTATGATGTCCGTCGTGATCGGTATTCCGAGAAGCTTGAAAAGCAAGCACTTGATAAGGAATTATTTGTTTCTAACGCTATATTTTGGCCATCAAAACAATATTTTCCCGATGATTTGATTGACGAAATATATGAGAAAAACAAATTTCGCCAATTTGAAATCCAAGATTTTTACTTTATTGCCAAAGATTTAAATGGCGATGACAGTATGGAGTTGTTTGTAATAACAGAGCGCAATAGTTATACCAGTGCTAAGCTCTGGCGCATGCGGGACGATGCATGGCATTCGGATTATGTCACCATTAAAAACCCAAGGGATAATCATTTTATTAAATCATTATTGGACGATAATCAGGTCAGTTTGGTGGTGCCAGAGTACAGTGATTTACAAATTGGCGATATAACTTTGAGGATCAATAACTAACAAAGGCAAAGCCGCTGCTTGGCCCTTAGTTCTTAATATCTAGAGTTTACAAGTCGGCGCCAGGGTAACCTAATTGGCGCCATGCTTCGTACACAAGGACAGCAACCGAGTTAGATAGATTCATGCTGCGTGAGTCTTGTACCATAGGGATACGCACTTTGTGTTGTTGTGGTATTTGCGCATGAACGTCGTCAGGTAACCCGCGAGTTTCTGAGCCAAAGAGTATGTAGTCACCTTCGCCAAACGTGATGTCGGTGTGTGGTTGGCTACCGCGAGTGGTTGAGGCAATAATACGCTTAGGTTGTTCGCTGTTAATGAAATCATCGAAGCTTTTGTGACGTTTTAAATTAGCGAACTCGTGATAGTCGAGCCCCGCGCGGCGCAGACGTTTGTCGTCAATATCAAACCCTAATGGTTCGATAAGGTGCAAACGAAAACCACTGTTGGCACATAAGCGAATGATATTACCGGTGTTGGGTGGGATTTCCGGTTCAAATAAAACAATGTCTAACATAGTGAAATACAGCGAAAAATAAAAGCGATTATACTATGGATGATAGCTATATAGTAGATGCAAGGTCGGTATGAGTGTAAACAACAAAGACAGTTATGAAAGTTTAGTGCGCTTTGCTAGCGGCTCGGCGGTCTTTGTTGCCGTGGTATTGGTACTCAGTAAAGTGTGGGCTTGGTGGTTATCGGGTTCAGCATCAATGTTGGCTTCAAGTACCGATTCCTTGCTCGACGTCTTTGCCTCATTAACCAGCTTTATTATTTTGCGTTATTCGCTGGCACCAGCAGATGATGAACATCGCTTTGGTCATGGCAAGGCGGAAAACTTAGCGGCGTTGATGCAAGCTTCTTTTGTCTTAGGCTCGGCGATTTTGCTTATACTGCATGGTGTCGAGCGCACTGTGTCACCGCAACCTGTTAGCCACAACTTTGCCGCCATCATGGTAAGCATTGTCGCCATTTTACTGACTTTAGGCTTGGTCGCTATTCAACGCCACGTGATAAACAAAACGCGCTCAATCGCCATTTCCGCAGACTCATTGCATTATCAAAGTGATTTATTACTAAACCTTGGGGTGATTATCGCCTTGCTGTTAAGCCAATACGGCTTTATTTATGCCGATGGTGCATTTGCGGTTTTGGTTGGTGTTTTCTTAGGGGTTGGGGCGATCAAAATTAGCATCCGCGCTGTGCATGACTTAATGGATCATGAATTAAGTGAGCAGCAGGTCGAGCGCATCACCGAGCTCATACGTGTCAATGAACAGTCGCTAGGTTTTCACGAACTGCGCACCCGCCAATCTGGAAAAATTGCGTTTATTCAATTCCACCTTGAGCTCAAGGACGACCTTACATTATACCAAGCACACAGTATCGCCGATAACATTGAGCAAGCCATTGTTAAAGAGTTTCCTAATGCGCAAGTGCTTATTCATCAAGACCCGCAATCAGTGGTGAAGCAGGAGTTGTCAGGTGAACAACAACGCTAGTTAAAAGGTTAAGGGGAAGGGTAAAGACAAGGTTAGTGTTTGTTGAACCAATCTAACGTCGTTGTCAGCGATTGATTGCGCATCGCATCAGACTCAAACAATAATTCATGTTTTGCCCCTTTAATGACCACCGCCTTGCCATTGATGCAGGAGTCGGCATGGTGCTGATGCAATTGTTGGCAAAACTCATCTTGTTTTTCATTACTTACCACAGTGTCCAACTCCGCCTGCATGACCATGATTGGCGTGCTAAGTTGTTTAATATTGGCAAAAATGGCTTTATCACTGGCAATGGCAGCATCGAGCCAAGCCAAAGTAACGCCGCCTAATTGGATGTTTTTAGTCTGTTTATAAAGTGTTTGGAAAATCTCAAAGCGCACTTTCGAGTGCATCAAATCATTGTCGCTAAACTGCTTTTCTTTGAAACCACCATGACCAATAAAATAACTGGATTGGTCGCTAAACAGAGCATTAAAAAAGTGCGAGCTTTGAATCAGCGGCGCGGCTAACCATGCCGGAGCAGGATCTGCATTAATGGCAATCATCGGTGATGATAAACTGGCGGCTTGAAATGTATTCGGCTGTTGTTGCATGTACAGAATACCGATATTACCGCCCATTGAGTGGGCCAATAGATATAATCGCTGACCAAGCTGTGGTTTTACTATTTGTTTAATAAAAACATGAAAATCATCGACATAATTTTGGAAATCAGCAACATAGCCTTTCTCTCTGTCTTCCAGCTCACGTGATGACAACCCTTGGCCACGATGATCTATCATTGCAACGTTATAACCTTGATTTATCAGGTCATACGCCACTTCTTTGTATTTTAGGTAGCTTTCTGAGCGACCAGGTGAAACTACGATTGTCGCAGCACCATCATGGACATTGAATAAAGCATAATGAATATCTAAGCCGTCGCCTGATTTAAAGTGCGCGAACACACCTTTTTGCCAAAGCTGACCAATGCTGGGTTGAGCGGCGATCAAGTTTGCTTCTTGGCTAAATGAGTAGGTCGTTGCTAATGTCGGGGCTGTTATCATTATGGTTTTAATAAAAATTATTAGAGTCAGAAAACGAGTCATGATGTGCAACACAACTTTTTGTGTAAATTGCTAATAAATAAAGGTATCTAGCTATTTAGTGTAGCATCATAAGGTAATTTTATCGTTACTTGCAAACCAGGATTGGTTTTATTTTTACTGGCAAGTTGCGCATAAATATCACCGCCATGGGCGGCAATCGCACGACTGGCTATGGCAAGGCCGAGACCTGTGCCGCCACTGATTCGATCCCGCGCTTCACTGGTGCGATAAAATGGTTTGAATATTTGTTGCAACTGACTCACTTCAACGCCTTGTCCTTGATCGGTAATCACGATATGAATAAAGCCGTCATTAACTTGGCACGACAACTGAATTTGCGCTTGTTCTGGGCTGTATCGAATCGCATTACTCAGTAAGTTTTCGATGGCAGAAGATAGCATTGCCGCATCGCCCTCGATAATAAGGTTTTGCGCAATGTCGCTGTGCAATTGCAGTTGTTTTTCCGCTAGCACCAACTCATAGTCATTGACTAACTTGCCGCATAGATTGCCAATATTTACAGGCTCAGAGCTCATGTGAACAAGCTGGTTTTCAAGTCGAGATAATTGCAATGCTTGGCTTATCATGTCATCAAGACGTGCCACTTCAGTTTCGCAGCGTTGCAAGTAACGTTGCATTTCATCAGAACGGTCATCGACTCGATTTGCCAGTGATAACGCCAGTTGTAAGCGGGTTAATGGCGACCGTAATTCGTGGGAAATATCACCTAACAGGCGCTGTTGCGAACTAACTGATTCTTGGATGCGTTCAGCCATTGTATTAAACGCCTGACCGAGCTGACCAAATTCATCAATGCGTTGATCAAACTGTGGGATACGCGTATTTAACTCACCCTCACCAAATTTTTCACTGGCTTGTTTTAACACATTCATTGGTCGCATAAACAATCGTGCCAACAGCCAAGAGAGCAGACCGGTAACCAATAGTGTGGTGACAATGCGCAGCCAAAATGGGATGGCATGAATACGGCCAACAAAATCCTTGCCATGCAATGGACGGGATACAAACAGTTGATAAGGTTGGTCGTTAAACTCCAAATCGATTGGTCCAAGTAGTTGGCTGTTGCCAAAAACACGAACCACAGGATGGTCAAATTGTGAGTTTAATATATATTCTTTGATTTCCGCTTTTTGTTTGCGGGCGTTGCTGGCGATTCGGTGCGAATCGACGGATTTTAACCAGATTTCTTTCGGCACTCGTTTGTCACGGTTGTCTATTAAACGCCAAATCTTGTCGCCGTGACGCTCTCCGGTTTGAATAAGTCGATCGTTAACCTTTTTCAAGTGGTGCATCGCACCTCTTGGGATCGGTCTGACTTCTTCCATTTCGGTAAACTTTACCGACACCCAGCGTGTGGCAAAAATGGCGCAGATGGCAATGATCCAAAAGCCAAGGAACATTTTGACACTGAACATGGAAAAATAACTGATTAGGCGTTTCATTGGTCACCGCTTATAAATACATAGCCAACACCGCGTATGGTTTTAATTTTTTCATCGTCAGCAAATTGCTGTAGCTTGCGACGAATATTGGATAAATGCATATCGATGCTGCGATCGAATGCCGCTAGGGGGCGGCCTAAAATTTGTTCACTAATTTGCTCTTTGGAAATAATGCTGTCAGGTGAAGACATCAGCAGATGCAATATTTCATATTCGGTACCGGTCAGCACAACCTGTTGTTGTTGGCATAACACTTCACGGCTGGCACCTTTGATCTGCACCTGATTTAATTCAATATTAAGCTGTTTGTTTTTATTGTTAATAATGTCGACGCGGCGCAAAATGGCTCGAATGCGTGCTAGTAATTCATTTGGATTGTATGGTTTAGCTAGATAGTCATCAGCGCCTAATTCAAGGCCTAATACGCGGTCGGTATCATCGCCTTTGGCGGTTAGCATTAAGATGGGCGTTTGATGACGACCACCAAGAGCGCGCAACACGTCAAGACCATTAACTTTTGGCATCATAATATCGAGCAGTATTAAGTCAAACTGTTGTTGTTGAATCTGTTGTAGGCCTTGCTCACCATCAAATGCGGTGCTAATGGTAAACCCTTCGGCTTGTAATAGTTCAGATAATAGTTCGACCAATTCACGATCGTCATCAATAAGCAACAAATGTTTGGGTGTCATATGCTATGCCTGTAGGTTGTCTATATGCCTATTTTAACCGCAATAATGCCTTGTTCTTTAATATTTACCAAATCTTTACATGGCCTTTGCACAAGCTTGCAGTTGGATTGACTATGATTAGCTTAACCCAACTAATAACGTTTATAGGAGTCATTTATGGCGCTCGTTAACAAGAAAACTGTGATCGTATCACTACTATGTATGTTTGTTTCAGTTACCGCAATCGCTAAACCACATAACGGTCAACATCGTGGTATGGAACTCGGCCGCTTTGTCGAGAAACTCGATTTGAGTGAGCAACAACGTACCGATATTAAAGCAATACAAGCCGATGCGAAGCAACGTTACAAAGCGTTGAAAGACGAACAAGGTGAGTCGGCGTCGGGTGAGCAATTAGCCGAACTAATGAAACAAGAAACATTTGATCAAGGCAAATTTGAACAACTATACGATGAAAAATCGGCTAAAAAGAAGCAGGTGGCGCTGATTCGTGCGCAATCTATGCATCAAATGTATCAGCTACTTAATGAGCAGCAGCGTGCAGAACTTGAACAGATGATGCAAAAGCACAAAGAGAAACGCAAAATGCGCAAGCAAAAGCACAAACAAAAACGCGATAGCGCAGAACAATAGAAAATAATTTGTAATAAATCCGCTCGTGTTATGACTATTAATGCAACCCTAGTTTAGGGTTGCATTTTTTTTGTTATAAACGGATGCACAACAGAGGCGACTTAGTACTGGTGCTAAATGTCGTTAGTTGTTATAAAACAACAATAAATTGTATGTATTTAATTGATTCAGGGGCACTTTTTGTTCTTTAAACGATGGCGAACCAACAACAAATTGGAGCAAGAGTTACAGCAACACTTACCAATGCTGGAACGTATTGTCGCTTCCTATGAAGCAAACCCAGCTATCGCCGAAGAGATCATGCAGGAAGTGGTTTTAGCCATATTTAACGCCTTTGATAAATTTCAAGGGCAGTCGAGTAGCAAAACCTACTTTGCTCGTATAGCTCATAACCGCTGCATTAGTCACGTTGATAAAGCGGTTAAGCAAGTCGCGACGCAAACGATAGATGATGGCTACTCTGAGCAACAACACACCACCGACAAGCACACCTTGATTGAGCATGATATGCGTAAACAACAGCTTGATAAATTAATTTATGATTTACCACTGCTGCAGCGTCAGGTTTTTACGCTGTTTCTTGAAGGCTTTAGCTATCAACAAATTGCCGATATATGTGGTACGGGTAGCAGTAATGTCGGGGTTATTTTGAATCGTCTTAAAAAACAGTTTTCGGTTAAGTTTCAACAGGAGCAATAATGAAAGACCAGGATTTACAAAGATTGTGGCAAAGTGACCAACAGCCACATACTAGCGCTGGTGAGTTGCTTAAGCAGGCTAAACGCGCCCAGCTGCGTATGCTGGTGTTAATGAGTATCGATTTTTTGGTTTGGTTGGTGATGGTGATCTGGGCGAGCTTGATGATCCGCGATAATGAGCAACCGGAAAGTTTTGCCGTTGGGGTGTTCACCATTATCGCCGTCAGTGTCGCCACCGGCTATTTGCTGTGGTTGCGAACCTCGACGTGGGGCAGTGACGCTCTTGATGTGAAGAGCATTCTCAAATTAGCGATAATGCGTTGCGATGGGGCGATACAAATGGTGGCGGTAACCTATATGTTTACTGCGCTTGTTGTTATCGGCTTTGTCGTACTGCACCAGTTTTATCCCTTTCCAGAGACGAGAATAAGCAAAATAGTCAGTTGGTTGGCAATTTATAGCACGGTAGTCGTGGCTGCAGGGCAGTGGTATCGGGCAAAACAGCAACAGAAAAAACGGGTCTATTTGCAGCGCCTGCAGCAAATGCAGGAACCTGAATAATAATCCTAGGCCGGTTCTGTCAATTGCTGACGCAATATATCGACGATATCGGCTTTGCTTTGCTCGCAATCTATTTGTGAAAGCGTTTGTAAAATGAGTTGTTTATGACAACCTGCAAAGGCTTTGCTGGTGACATCAGCAATAACCTGCGCTTGAATCTGTGCGCGACTCGCTACCGTCATATAGACATGGGCTCGATTATCTTCATCACGCAATACCAACCCTTTGGTATGCATTATTTGCAGCAATTTAAGTACTGAGGTGTAACCCATGGGGTGATAGTCGCTAAGATTCTCGTGCACCTGTCGTACCGTTGCCGGACCAAGTTGCCAAAGAATGTTGAGAAGTTCCAACTCGGTATCTGTTGGGAGCTTTATTTTTGCCAGTACGTTATTTGTCATTATTGTTGTTTTTATCGTTATAAATAACGGCTGTTTAGCGGTTATTGTTAGTTATTTAGTTATTTAGTTATTTAGTTATTTAGTTATTTAGTTATTTAGTTATTTAGTTGGCTGTTTACGTCGCGCAAATTTTCACCAACATTCGATGTAAGCTGACGCCTAAACTACGAACCTCACTATGGCGCATCACATCTTTTAATTTACCTTGGGCAAACGCCTCAAATGATTTCGCCACGGTAATTTGCTCAGCCGTTACTGTAACGCCTAAATTGGAAAGCAACATACGTAAAGCAACCAAGCCTCGAATACCACCTTGCGGGCCGGGAGATGCCGACATTAGGGTGGCAAATTTACCTTGATAGGTTGCCAAAGGGACTTCATCGGCACTGGTAGCTCGTGATGCCCAGGTTAAGGCGTTAAGTAATAATGGGCTACACGCACTGTTGTATTCTGGTGATGCGATGAGCATGCCATGATGGTCTTCAATGAGCTGCTTAAACTGCAAAGCCTTTTCTGGCATACCGTATCGCGATTGTAAGTCTTCGCTAAAGATAGGCATGTCATAGTCAGCCAAATTGATAACCGTTACTTCACTACCTTCACTCAGTGCTCCGCAGGCCGCAATAGACACCAGCTGTTGGTTGAAGCTGCCATCTCGAGCGCTACCAGAAAATGCCAGTATTTTACTCATAAGCGTTTGTATTTAATTAAAAATATAAAAACTACAATAGAACAAGATTTCGCCTATTGCCAGCCCGTTTTGCGCATTTTTAGCGACTAAGAACAACTCGCAGTATGCAGCTGAAAGTAACGGTTTAGCGCTTAAAGCCAGCTAATTTCAGGGCTCTAGCGATGTTTTCACTGGTATTGGCGAGGTTTTGCTCGGCGTCGATTAGTGCGTCTGCTAACGATTGCGGCTTGTCGAGGATACTGAATACCGCGTCAATGCCATGAGCATATACTTTTTCGTAGTCGTCACCGATTGAACCACATACTGCTATGGTGGGCACATGATAGTGACGACTTACTCGGCTTACACCGATAGGCGTTTTTCCATGCACACTTTGACCATCTATTCGCCCTTCACCGGTGATCACAAGATCGCTCGTTGCGATCCTATCGGCGAGTTGTAATTGCTCAATTAGCATGTCAATACCAGGTTGCATTTGCGCATTCGCTGTCGCCATTAATGCCGCTGCTGTACCGCCGGCGGCGCCACTACCTGGACGGTCAATAATCTGACAATGAAATGTTTGCTGCAATAGCTCGGCAAAGTGTTTTAGTGCACCATCGAGTTGCTCAATCACCTCAGCTGTTGCACCTTTTTGTGGGCCAAAAATATGTGAAGCGCCCTGTGGACCACACAATGGGTTATCGACATCACAGGCTAAGGTGATATTTGTCTGTGCTAAAAGGGGGTTAACATGACTGTCATCGATAGCCACTACGTCAGACAAATGTATACCGCCAGGAGCAACATCGTCATGCTTAGCGTCAAGTAATTTAAAACCAAGCGCACGCAACATACCGGCTCCGGCATCATTGGTGGCGCTGCCGCCCAAACAGACAATGATATGTTCAACACCTTGTTGCAGGGCATCATTAATTAATTCACCGGTGCCAAAACTGCAACTGTAACGAGCGTCACGTTGTTGTGGTCCGAGCAAGTGTAATCCAGACGCCGCAGCCATTTCGACAATAGCGGTTTTGCCTGCATCGATTAGGCCATAAAAAGCCTCAACCGGTTCCCCTGCCGGGCCTTGGACCTGCACAAATCGTTTGTTGCCAGCGGTTGCTGCGAGCATGGCATCAACACTTCCTTCACCGCCATCAGCCATAGGAACTAACTCAAACTCAGCATCGCAAAATACCCGTTGCATGCCTTGTTTAATTGCGCAGCATACTTGATAGGCTGATAAGCTTTCTTTAAATGAGTCTGGAGCGATGATCACTTTCACGTTAATTCCCGATTTAAATCAATAAGATTTACCAGTTAAAGAGTATCTGTGAAAATGAAAAGGGGCAACAATAGTCGCCCCTTTTGTAGTTGAAATTAATTCAATTAAGGTTTCTTGGCTTTAGCAAATGCTTCGGCAAAGGCGTTACCCATCATATTATTGGCAGGTGCTTTTTGCTTTTTCGTTTGATTTTTGTGGTTAGGCTTGGCTTTTGTCTTCGGCGCGCTTTTCTTACTGTGCGCTTGATTACTGTTGGCATCGTCTTCAAGACGCATGGTCAAACTAATGCGCTTGCGTGGCGCATCGACTTCCAACACTTTAACTTTGACAATGTCACCGGCTTTAACCACATCACGTGGGTCGTTGATAAATTTGTTCGTTAAAGCAGAGATATGCACCAAACCATCTTGATGCACGCCAATATCGACAAAGGCACCAAAGTTGGTAACGTTGGAGATTACCCCTTCGAGAATCATGTTCTCTTCTAGGTCCTTGATGGTTTCGACGCCATCTTTAAAGCTGGCGGTTTTAAATTGTGGTCGTGGATCTCGACCTGGCTTATCCAGTTCGGCAATAATATCTTGCACCGTTGGCAAACCAAATAGATCGCTAACAAAGTCACTTGCGTTGATTTGTTTTAAACGCTGTTGATCTGTCATCAATTGGTCAATTTGACACTCTGCATCTTTGGCCATCGCTGCGACCACGCTATAACTTTCTGGATGCACGGCGGACGCATCAAGAGGGTTATCGCCTTGCGTAATGCGCAAAAAACCTGCGGCTTGTTCGAACGCTTTCGGACCAAGGCGAGATACTTTTTTAAGTTGCTTGCGATTATCGAAACGACCGTACTGATCGCGATAGGCGACAATATTTTGCGCCATGGTTTTGCTTAAACCGGCAACGCGGTTTAGCAACGGCATTGAGGCGCTGTTGACATCGACGCCAACGGCGTTAACACAGTCTTCGACCACAGCATCCAAGGTGCGACTTAATTGGCTTTGGCTAACGTCGTGTTGATACTGGCCTACACCGATGGCTTTAGGTTCGATTTTGACTAATTCTGCTAATGGATCTTGTAAGCGTCTTGCAATGGACACCGCGCCACGCAGCGATACATCCAACTCGGGAAATTCATTGGCAGCAAATTCTGAGGCGGAATAAACACTGGCACCAGCTTCACTAACGATGAGTTTTGCGGGTGCTTTATCCAGCTTGGCAAACGCTTCAGTACATAAGCGATCGGTTTCACGTGACCCTGTACCATTACCAATGGCCACCAACTCTATTTTGTATTGATTGATGAGGTTGGTTAGGGTACGAATTGATTTATCCCAATGCTTTTGTGGCTCATGAGGGTAAATGGTGGTGGTATATAGCAGTTTAGCGGTGGCATCGACGATGGCCAATTTACAGCCGGTTCGTATGCCTGGATCAATGCCTAAGGTGACTTTGGCACCACCAGGTGCGGCCATCAATAAATCTTTAAGATTTTGGGCGAACACGTTAATCGCTTCACTTTCGGCTTTTTCACGCATTTGTGAAAGTAATTCTGTTTCCAGAGACATCGATAGCTTAACGCGCCAAGTTAAACGTACGAGACGATTTATCCAGTCCGCCGCAGGTTGATTATTAACGTTTAAGTGCAGGTGTTCACGAATCATTGCTTGCGCACTAGGCTCTGCTAACTCTTGTCCAGGATCGGCATTTAGCGATAACTGCAACACGCCTTCATTGCGACCGCGCAGCATAGCAAGGGCACGATGCGAAGGCACTTTACTAAGCTTTTCGCTGTGTTGAAAATAATCTTTGTATTTACTTGCCTGCGCTTCTTTGCCTTTAACCAGTTGACTCTCTATATGGCCTTTATTGATTAGATGGCGGCGCAGCTTTTGAATCAAAACCGCATCTTCGCTAAAGCGTTCCATTAGGATATAAGTCGCGCCTTCAAGCGCCGCTTTGCTGTCGTCAACGCCTTTTTGGCTGTCGATATAATCTTTACTTACGACCTCAGGGTGCAGTTGCCAGTCATTGAATAAGGCATCGGCTAATGGTTGTAAACCCGCTTCGATGGCCATTTGTCCTTTGGTACGACGCTTTGGGCGATAAGGCAGATACAAGTCTTCTAATTCGGTTTTATTATCAACCTTGGTAATTTGTTGACGTAAAGAATCAGAAAGTTTGCCCTGATCAGCTATATTTTTAAGCACCAGTTGTTTACGTTCGTCCAGTTCACGTAAATAACCTAGACGTTGTTCAAGGTGACGCAGATGACCATCGTCTAAACCGGAGGTCATTTCTTTTCGATAGCGTGCTATAAAAGGAACAGCGGCGCCGTCATCGAGTAATCTTACCGCAGCATCAATTTGCGCTGCTTTAACATTTAACTCGTTGGCAATCGTTTGCGAGATATTTAGCATATGAGTTGTCGCTAATAATATAAAATTAGGAGTTGCAGAGTATATACCTTTAGGACGACAATAATTCCAGTTAAATTACAATATTTTTAGGTTTATGAGTAAATCAAATTACATTACCCGTGAAGGTTGGCAGCGTCTTGATGAAGAGTTGAAATTTTTGTGGAAAGATGAACGCCCTAAGGTAACCAAAGCGGTATCTGAGGCGGCAGCCCTTGGCGATCGCAGTGAAAATGCCGAGTATATTTATGGTAAAAAACGTTTGCGAGAGATCGATCGCCGAGTTCGCTTTCTGAGTAAACGACTGGATCAATTAAACATTGTTTACCCAGAAAAACAGCAAGAAGGCAAAGTGTTTTTTGGTGCCTGGGTAAAAGTGATTGATGAAAATGAGCAGCAATTTGAATATCGTGTGGTCGGGCCCGACGAGTGGGATGTGAAAAAAGGCGAAATCAGTATTGATTCACCGGTAGCCCGAGCGTTGCTAGGTAAGCAGGTTGAAGATGAAGTGATGGTTCAAACCCCGGATGGTGAGCGTTATTTGGAAATAACCGAGATTCGCTATAAGCGTTAATAGTTTGTAACAAATATACGCTTAATTAACTGTTAATCATCACCAAAATTCAATAAAGTAAAGTATAAAAACAATGGGATAGGGTTTTCGAGAGGCAGCTATGGGACATGAAACACCGAAAGTTTTGGTGGTAGATGATGATATGCGTTTACGAGCGTTGCTTGAACGTTATCTAGTAGAACAGGGATATGTAGTGCGCAGTGCTGCCAATTCCGAGCAAATGGATCGCTTATTAGAACGCGAAAATTTCCACCTAATTGTACTTGATTTGATGTTGCCGGGTGAGGACGGACTTTCTATCTGTCGTCGCTTGCGTCAAGACGATAATGAAATACCTATTATCATGTTGACGGCCAAAGGTGATGAAGTTGACCGCATTATCGGCCTCGAACTGGGTGCTGATGACTATATGCCTAAGCCATTTAACCCGCGTGAGTTACTTGCCCGCATTAAAGCGGTATTACGACGCAAAACCAATGAAGCGCCAGGCGCACCATCGTTGGCTGAAGAAGTCATCGAATTCGGTGACTTTAGCTTAAACCTTGCGACCCGTGAAATGCGCAAAGGCGATCTTGCCATGCCGCTAACCAGTGGCGAATTTGCGGTACTCAAAGCTTTAATTACTCACCCGAGAGAGCCATTGTCTCGAGATAAGTTAATGAACCTTGCACGCGGCCGTGATTACTCGGCATTAGAGCGAAGCATTGATGTACAGGTGTCAAGATTACGCCGTATGTTGGAACAAGACCCAGCGAATCCTCGTTATATCCAAACGGTTTGGGGCTTAGGCTATGTGTTTGTTCCTGATGGCTCACCGGCCTAATCCAATGACTGGTTAATTGAAACCTTAAATGAAACTGTTTCCGCGAAGTGCGTTTGGCCAAACCGTGTTATTGATCGGCTTTTTATTGCTGATCAATCAGGTGGTCTCTTACCTAAGTGTCGCTATCTATGTTATCAAACCAAACCTAGAACAAATCAACCAACTATTGGCAAAACAAGTCAAAGTGGTGTTTATCGATGGTGGTGACGCGAATTTTAATCCGCAATTGGCAGAGGCGTTTCATCGTGAAACCGGAATTGGTGTTTACCGCGAACAAGATGCGTTAATGCTTGGCTTGGCGGATGCTGCCTATTATCCATACCTTTCAATGCAAATGACCGAATTGCTAGAAGGCGAAGCCGAAGTTCGTATCTCGCAAGGTGAAGAGTATTTATTTTGGATCAGGCCACCACAAGCGCCGCAATTGTGGGTGAAAATACCATTGCATGGGCTAGAAGAGGCGAGCTTTTATCCGCTTATTTTCTACCTCGTGGTTATTGGTGGATTAAGTGTCGCTGGTGGGTATTTGTTTGTTCGACAATTAAATAGACCATTAAAGGCATTACAAAAAGCCGCTATCGACGTAAGTCGAGGTAAATTTCCAGAGCCACTTAAAGAGCAAGGTTCTAGTGAGATAGTGTCGGTAACCCAAGCGTTTAATCGCATGTCGACGGGTATCAAGCAATTGGAGTCTGACCGTAGCTTGTTAATGGCCGGTATTTCACACGATTTGCGCACCCCATTAACCCGTATTCGTCTCGCCTCTGAAATGATGAGTGAAGATGAAGATTACCTCAAAGAAGGTATCGAGAAAGACATCGATGATATGAACTCGATCATCGACCAATTTATTGATTACATTCGTCATGACATGATGGAAAAATCACGCATCTGTCAAATGAATACCCTGATTCGCGAAGTGGTGGAGTTAGAAAAATCCGATCAACATCAATTGCATCTCGATTTGCGTGAACTGCCTAAAGTGCCGATGGTTTACCCAGCGATAAAAAGGGTATTAACTAACTTGATTCAAAATGCCTATAAGTACTCAGAAAAAGACGTTGAAGTGCGCTCAGGCCATGATAAACAGCGTGGTGTTGTTTATTTTACGGTATCGGATCGAGGTCCTGGTATCAGTGAAAAAGACGTTGAACGATTATTTCAGCCATTCACTCAAGGCGATACCGCACGTGGTACCAAAGGCAGTGGACTAGGGTTGGCGATCATTAAGCGTATTGTTGATGGTCATGGCGGGCGAGTGTCATTAAGCAATCGACGAGGTGGTGGCCTGGAAGCTCGAGTCGAACTTCCAGTTGCCGAATAAAACTGAAAATTAATACATGGTATTAATGTAATATGCACTAGCGTTTAAGATGATAATGATACAAAGTATCGGTCGTGACATCTCTTTTGATAATGAGCAAAACGCCATTGCAGCAAAAATCTGTAATATTTTACCGAACGCGACACCACTAAAAATACCAAATTGCTGAGCCAATAGTCGTATAACCCAGTTTCCTTCCAGTTGTATTCCTCCAGTGGTCATAAAATTAATTGTTGAAACGTAGTCTAATGTTGCAGTAAGGCATAATAGCAACCAAAGCAGACGATGTGTTTGCAACGCGTATACCAGATTATTTTTTACTGATACTTGCTGATCAAGAATGGTCATATATGTTTTGATGGTTAATCAAAATCCAGACAGCAGCGCAACTGTCATATCGTTATTCTTATCTCCCTTTGCTGATGATCGCCATAAACTCCTGTTATTGTTGTGGGGGTAAAATTTAGTGTAGTTGAGAATTTATCAAGCGCTAACGTCGCTCACCGGTTTTTAGGTTTAAGTAGCTAAAAGGGCGCGGCTGTTGTGGGCACTCAATTAGCTTGATTAGCTCAACGTTAATGCTACTTAAGGTTCTGTTTTTAAGTGTTATTTGGAGATGTTCTTGTTTATTGCCATGGTGATCTTTGTTAATCACTACCTTGTCGGCGACGGCAATTATTTTATTGCCATCTTGCAAGGTTAACTTAACCTCGGTTTGGTACAGGCAAATGATTTCTAGGTAATCGTGTAAGTCACAACTGAGCAATTGCTTATCCGAATATTGACCATAGCCACTTAATTATGGCACAGCGCGTTTGCAATCACGCACAAACAAAAACGCCGCGCAATTGCGCGGCGTTTTATTGTTGTAAGCTGCGCTTACAATGTAGGGCCTGCGGCTACTAAGTTTTGACCATGTTCTGTATCGGTGAACTTGTCAAAGTTAGCGATAAACCGAGCAGCAAGGTCTGCCGCTTTACTATCCCAGTCAGCAGCATCTTGGTATGTATCACGAGGATCTAGAATATTGCTATCTACATCGTGTAATGCTGTTGGTACGGATAAGTTGAACATTGGTAGAGTTTGGCATTCTGCTTGTTCAATTGAACCATCCAAGATAGCGTCAATAATGGCGCGAGTATCTTTAATAGAAATACGCTTACCTGACCCATTCCAACCGGTGTTCACAAGGTATGCTTCTGCACCCGCCGCTTGCATGCGTTTCACCAATACATCAGCGTATTTGGTTGGATGTAAGCTTAAGAACGCAGCACCGAAACAACTTGAAAAGGTTGGTGTCGGCTCGGTAATACCACGCTCGGTACCGGCTAATTTAGCGGTAAAACCAGACAAGAAATAATACTCAGTTTGCTCTGGTGTTAACTTAGCCACCGGTGGTAATACGCCAAAGGCATCCGCGGTAAGGAAAATGACCTTATTCGCGTGGCCGCCACGAGATATTGGTTTTACGATGTTATCAATATGGTGGATAGGGTAAGAAACACGCGTGTTCTCTGTTTTTGAACCATTGTCAAAATCAATGCTGCCATCGGTTCTGACCACAACGTTTTCCAGCAATGCGTCACGACGAATAGCATTGTAGATATCAGGTTCGTTTTCTTTGCTTAGGTTGATGGTTTTTGCGTAACAACCGCCTTCGAAATTGAAGATACCATTGTCGTCCCAACCGTGCTCGTCATCACCAATTAATTGACGATTTGGATCCGTTGAAAGCGTGGTTTTACCTGTGCCTGATAGGCCGAAGAAGATCGCTGTGTCACCATCTTTACCAATATTGGCACTACAGTGCATCGACGCAATGCCTTTAAGTGGTAATAGGTAGTTCATCATTGAGAACATACCTTTTTTCATTTCACCGCCGTACCAAGTGCCACCGATAAGTTGCATTCTCTCGGTTAGGTTAAAGGCGACGAAGTTTTCTGAATTCAATTCTTGTTGCTGCCAATCAGCGTTATTTGTTTTGGCGCCGTTCATGACCACGAAATCAGGTTCGTATTCAGCCAGTTCTGCGTCGCTTGGACGAATAAACATGTTCTTAACGAAATGAGCTTGCCATGCAACTTCGGTGATAAAGCGCACTTTAAGACGCGTATCTTCGTTTGCACCACAGAAGGTATCTACTACGAATAGACGTTTGCCAGATAACTGTTCTGTAACTAAACCCTTAAGCTGAGACCATGTTTCCTGACTCATAGGCTTGTTATCATTTTGACCTTGATCTGACCACCAAACCGTATCGCGGCTGGTGTCATCACGAACAATGTATTTATCTTTTGGCGAGCGGCCAGTGAAAATGCCAGTATCGACAGCAACAGCGCCGGTATTTGTTACAGTACCTTGTTCATAACCTTCTAAACCTGCTTTGGTTTCTTCAGCGAATAGCAGATCATAAGATGGGTTGTACACGACATCGGTTGTGTCATTGATACCATATTGCGACAAATCAATATTTTTTGGCGTTAAATCAATGGCTTTCGCAGTACTCATTAGCGCGGCTCCTGGCATTATAAGTAAAAGTTAGAGTAATAATTCTAAATCTTCGTTAGATTGCTCGCATAGTAACGAAAATGAGTTGTAAATAAAAGGAAAATGTAAGTGGTTTTGAAAGTTTTTTGGTGGGATAACGAAAGTGGCGTTAACTATCGAAAATTGCACGCTTTTTCGACAGTTTAACGCCATAAAAGTAGTAAAATTACACCATTATTAAACAACGATGTAATTGATACTTAGTTTGGATTCGGCTTGTTTTAGTTAGGATTAAGTACCTGTTTAAGTTTTTCACGATCAAATCGATACTCTCGTAAACAGAAATCGCAATTAATATTTATCTCACCATGTTCTTGTAAATGCTCTTCAATCCCGTCACGTCCAATATTGGCGATGGCGGTTAAGCATTTGTCCTCGCTGCAACCACAAACAAAACTGACTTGTTGTGGCTCAAACATGCGTACCGTTTCTTCGTGATATAAGCGATACAGTATTTCTTCAGCAGGCAGGCTGAATACTTCTTCGGCTTTAAGCGTTGCTGTTAGTTGACTGATGTGCTCAAAGTCCTGCATTTGCTGGTCTTTATCTTCGCTATCCGGAAGTACCTGCACAAAAGCGCCACCCGCTGTTACCGCGTCAGTATCGGCATACAGCCAAATTTTGGTCGCCAATTGTTCTGAGGTCGCAAAATAATGCTCAAGCGATTCTGCCAATGAATCGCCCTGCAAGGCAACGATGCCTTGATAGCGCTCACCTTTATTGGGAATAACAGTGATCACCATATTCGCCTTGCCCAGCATTTGTTGTAGGCTATCACCTTCAATCGTACCGTCCACTTTGGCGATACCACGCATTTGCTGTTGATGATTACCATTGATTACCGCATATTTTACCGGACCGTCACCTTGGATTTGCACCGCAATTTCACCTTCAAATTTCAAGGTGGCGGTTAACAGACTGGTTGCTGCCATCAACTCGCCAAGTAATTTGCTTACCGGCTGAGGATAATTGTGATTTTCGATGATTTGCTTAAAGCTTTGATCAAGTTGAACCAACTCACCACGGGCATGTAGGTCATCAAATAGGTAGCGGTTCAATACATCTGTTGGCATTGTCACATTAGATCCTTTCTTTAAATTCTCTTAATTTACGACGTTGTTTTTTGTCTGGTTTGCTGTCACTGGCTGGGCTAAATAATGTACCTTGCTTGCGCGCCAATGCCGTATCTTCACGGGTTTTTAGACTTTGCTCTGTTTCTTGGTATAACGTTTGTGCAAATGTCGCATCGCGACGACGATCTGCGAGGGCGACGACAATAACTTCTTTTTCATCGTAACCTTGGCGTATACGAATACGATCACCAGTACTGACACTTTTACTGGATTTACTGCGCTGACCGTTATAAAACACTTTACCGCCGTCAATCATTTGCTTGGCAATGGCTCGGGTTTTGTAAAAACGCGCAGCCCACAGCCATTTATCGAGGCGAACAGAGTCGTTTTCAATGTCTTGAGTCGATTTTTTTGTCACGATTTTCTCAGCCTAAAAATTTGCCGGCATTTTTACCATAGTTGTTAAATTTTAGCCACTTTTGCCGTTCTTCGACGGTAAAATAGTCAATTTTCTGGTTACATTTTTTAACAGTTACAATTTTTTATTACTAAAAACTTGTTAAATCCTTGTTAATGCTAGATCATTTAGTGTTAGTGGCAGGTAAAATTAACGATCTGTACACGCCTGATTACAATAAATATGTAAACCAACTGTAAACCTAAAAACTTTGTCACAAAAAAACGATGACAGCGCTTGTTACTGTTGATTTCGTTAAGTATTATCAGGGACGGATATTTATTATGATTATTTTATATAACGAAAAGCAATTATGGATTTAGCGCACATTACAATTCAGTTACAGAGCTTATGGCAAAAAGTGCCACAGCAGGCACTCACGCGCGCGCTAATCACTTTACTTGTTATCTATATTGCCTTTTGGGCAGCCAACTTTACCTGGATGTTGGTTCCTCAAGCAGAAAAAGCAACTTCTGGCGTTCCTATAAGTCAAACCATTGCTGGTAAAAGTAGCAGCAAAAACCTTGATATCAGTTCAATCACTAAATTGAACCTGTTTGGTGAATACAATAAACAGGTTGAAGTTGAAACGCCGGTTGAGACAATTGAGTCGGCACCAGAGACAAAATTAAGACTGACATTAACCGGTGTTGTTGCCTCTGATGATCAAACAACGGCCGCCGCCATTGTTGAATCAAAAGGAGTACAGGAAACCTACGGCATTGACGATAAAATTACCGGCACACGTGCAATTTTGAAACAAGTGCACAATGACCGCGTCATAATCCAAAGTTCAGGCCGTATGGAAACCTTAATGCTTGATGGCTTTGAATACACCAAGGAATTTCGCGCGGATCAACCAGCCGCTGACGAAGTTAAAATCAAAACAACGGTTAAGTCGACCAAGAAAAATAACCCTGGGGTTAACAAAGACGATTCTGAACGTCAGGCTCGTATTAAAGAACGTGTCGCTCAGGCGCGTTCAGAGATCCTTGATAATCCCGGAAAATTAACAGACTACATAAAAATTTCACCGTACCGTGTCGAAGGTAAAGTCGCTGGCTATCGTTTGATGCCGAGCAAAAATCCGGAATTTTTTCAGGAAGTAGGCTTACAACCTGGCGATGTGGCGGTACAAATAAATGGTCGTGATTTGACCGATATGCGCGAAGCGCAAAAAGCATTAGCAGAACTAAGAAAATCAGAACATGTCGATTTGCTAGTTGAACGTGACGGCGTGTTACACGACATTTCATTGGGACTGGATAACTAACTGGAGAGCATTCATGCGCCGAACATTTTGCGCAAAACAATTAAAACGAGCCTCAGCGAGTATGTTGGCAGCCATGACTATGGCATGTACCTTAAGCGTCAGCAACGCTTATGCAGCACAATATTCTCCAAATTTTAAAGGCACAGAAATTACCGAATTTATCAACATAGTTGGTAAAAACCTGCAAAAAACCATCATTGTTGACCCGAAAGTTCGTGGTAAAATTAATGTCCGAAGTTATGACCTGTTAAGCGAAGAGCAGTACTATCAGTTTTTCCTTAACGTACTGGAAGTCTATGGTTTTTCCGTTGTAGAAATGGAAAACAATATCATCAAGGTAATCCCTAATAAGGATGCTAAAACCGCAAATATTCCGGTTGTTGGTGATAAGAATTCTGGTGTTGGTGACGAAATGGTCACCCGTGTCATTGAAGTTAAGAATGTATCTGTTCGAGAATTATCGCCATTGCTTCGTCAACTAAGTGATCAGGCCGGCGGTGGTAACGTGGTTCACTATGAACCATCTAACGTTATTATGATGACAGGTACGGCAGCGGTAGTTAATCGACTTGCCAATATCATTCAACGAGTAGACCGAGCTGGTGACCAAGGCGTACAAATCGTCAAGCTTGAATTTGCATCAGCGGGTGAAATGGTGCGCATTATTGAAAATATCAATAAGCCAAAGAGCGGCAAATCGGATACTCCAGCGTTTCTGATACCAAAAATTGTTGCCGATGAGCGTACTAACTCGGTCATTGTCTCAGGTGAGCTGAAAGCGCGTGAACGTATTACCAAACTGATAGCCAAGCTAGACAGTGAATTAGAAACCTCAGGTAATACCCGCGTTTATTACTTAAAATACGCAAAAGCCGCAGATCTAGTGCAGGTGATGCAGTCGGTATCTGACAGTATTCAACGCAGTACCACAACAACCGGCACCACGAAAACCACAACCGCACGTCGTAACAGTTCAAATCGTAATGTATCGATTGAAGCACATGATGATACCAATACCTTGGTTATCACCGCCGAACCGGATATGTTGCGTTCTTTGGAAACGGTAATTCGTCAATTGGATATCCGCCGAGCGCAAGTCTTAGTTGAAGCAATTATTGTTGAAGTATTCGAATCTGACGGCGCTCAACTTGGTGTTCAGTGGTATCACGAAGACGGTGGTTTCACTCAATTTAATAACGGTGTTGTGCCTATTTCTGGTATCGCCGCTGGCGCCATTGCCGCTGAAGGTGAAGAAGCGTCGCAAACCATTATTACCAACCCTGATGGTTCTGTAACCGAATCAAACAACCCAGACACCCCGGGTGATTA
This sequence comes from Thalassotalea sp. HSM 43, assembly GCF_004752005.1. Lineage (NCBI taxonomy): Bacteria > Pseudomonadati > Pseudomonadota > Gammaproteobacteria > Alteromonadales > Colwelliaceae > Thalassotalea > Thalassotalea sp. HSM 43. The sequence goes on from NZ_CP038493.1 coordinate 2,252,965, forward strand.
CACAATTCTTGCGCAATTACTTGGTAATGTCAGCGGTATGATGTTTGGTATTGTTGAAGACGATTGGGGTGCTATCGTGCAAGCGGTAAGTACCGATGTAAATTCAAACATTTTGGCAACGCCAAGTATTACCACATTAGATAACGAAGAAGCTTACTTTATTGTTGGTCAGGAAGTACCGATTATCACCGGTTCACAAACCGGCAGTAATAATTCTAACCCGTTCACAACGGTTGACCGTAAAGAAGTTGGTATCAAGCTGAAAGTGACCCCTCAGGTTAATGAAGGCAGTGGTGTACAGCTGACAATTGAACAAGAGGTGTCATCAGTCAGTGGTGCAACCGGCGTTGATATTTCAATTAACAAACGTGAAATCAAAACCACGGTAATGGCTGATAATGGCGCAACGATTATTCTTGGTGGTCTGATTGATGAAGACGTACAAGAATCGATGCAAAAGGTGCCTATCTTAGGTGATATTCCATTACTTGGTGCATTATTCCGTTCAACCGGCAGTACGACGCGTAAGCGTAATCTTATGGTGTTCTTGCGTCCAACCATTATCCGTGAAGGTACGGCAATGGATGCTATCACCAAGAAACGCTACAACTACATGCGTGCTGTAGAGATGGAAAAACAAGAAGCAGGTTTGCAGTTGATGGATGATGCTAAATTACCATTGCTACCTGAATGGGAAGAGAACTTAGAACTTCCGCCATCGTTTGATGAATATATGCAACAACGTGCTATTGATAAGTTAGATGAATCTGACGAGTCAAATACACAAGAAGATACAAATGAGTAGTAACGAAAATAACGACATTATCAACGAAGCAAACGAGCTGGCCGACGAATTGGCCAGCCCAAAAGAGTTGTTTGATGAACTCCCTGAGGAAGCTGAATTAGCTGACCCGATTCGTTTGCCTTTTGGTTTTGCCAAACGTCATGGTGTGTTAACCGAGCAAACCGATGACGGATTAGTGATGCATACCGCAGGTCAAGCAAACTTGCACGCTGTGTTAGAAGCGCAGCGTTATGTTTCGCAGCCGTTTTCGATAACCAAGCATAGCCCAGAAGAATTTGAGCGTTTATTAACGTTAGCTTATCAACGCGATTCATCAGAAGCGCAACAGTTGATGGAAGATATCGGTAATGAAGCAAACTTGTATTCATTGGCCGATGAAATCCATGACGCAGAAGATTTGCTCGAAAATGAAGACGACGCGCCGATTATCAAATTAATCAATGCCATGTTGTCTGAAGCGATTAAAGAAAACGCCTCTGATATACATATCGAAACCTTTGAAAAAATGCTAAAAATACGCTTTCGTATTGATGGTGTTTTACGAGAAATCCTTAAGCCAAATCGTAAGCTTGCGTCGATGCTAGTATCTCGTATTAAGGTTATGGCAAAGCTCGATATTGCCGAAAAACGAATCCCTCAGGATGGTCGTATTTCGTTGCTTATCGGTGGTCGTGCTGTTGATGTCCGTGTATCAACCATGCCTTCAAGTCACGGTGAACGAGTGGTGTTACGTCTACTCGATAAAAACGCCGCGCGATTAAACCTTATCGACTTAGGTATGACAGACGAAGCTCGTAAGAATTTTACCGATGTCATTGCCAAGCCACATGGCATTATTTTGGTGACCGGCCCAACTGGTTCCGGTAAAAGTACCACCTTGTATGCAGGTTTAACGCAAATAGACTCATCTGAACGTAATATCCTTACCGTTGAAGATCCAATTGAATTCGCGATAGAAGGCATTGGTCAGACTCAGGTGAATACTAAGGTAGATATGACATTTGCCCGAGGTCTGCGTGCGATATTGCGTCAAGATCCAGACGTGGTAATGGTCGGTGAGATTCGTGACCTTGAGACGGCACAAATTGCGGTACAAGCGAGTTTGACCGGTCACTTGGTGTTGTCGACGCTGCATACCAATACCGCAGCAGGCGCGATTACCCGTCTTGAAGATATGGGTATTGAACCGTTTCTACTTTCGTCGAGCTTAATCGGTGTACTGGCACAGCGCTTAGTTCGTACCTTGTGCCCACATTGTAAAGAAGCCCATGTAGTGAACGACGAAGAAGCTCGTTTATTAGATATCCATGATCAACAAGAACACACCATATATCGAGCTGTTGGTTGTGAGAAATGTAAGTATCTTGGTTATCGCGGTCGTACCGGTATTCATGAACTCTTGGTGGTTGATGATAGCGTTCGAGAATTGATTCAAAATAACGCTGGTGAACAAGCCATCGTTAGGGCGGTACGCGCCAATACACCAAGTATTCGCCATGATGGTTTTGATAAAGTCCTAGCCGGTGTTACAACGTTGGAAGAAATCTTACGTGTAACCCGAGAAGGTTAGTCTAAATGGCAGCATTTGATTATCAAGCGGTCGATGACCGTGGGAAAAATAAAAAGGGCGTTCTTGAAGGCGATAACGCTAAGCAAGTGCGTTCAATATTACGCGAGCGTGGCCTGATCCCCATTGAAGTGACGCCGGCGTTAGCCAAAGCCAAACAACAAGCCGCTGGCGGTGCCTTTGGCAGCAAAAAAATATCATCTTCTGAGCTCGCTTTGATAACACGTCAAATGGCTACTCTGGTAGAATCAGGGTTACCATTGGAAGAAACGCTGGTCGCGGTTGCTGAGCAGTGTGAAAAAGACAAGCTGAAAAGCATGATTATGTCGGTCCGTTCTAAGGTCAACGAAGGTTTCACCTTAGCGGAATCGATGGCGGAATTTCCTAATATATTCGACAACCTGTTTCGCGCCATGGTGGCGGCAGGTGAAAAGTCGGGACATTTGGATAAAGTTCTTAATCGTTTGGCGGACTATACCGAACAACGTCAAAACATGCGTTCGCAAATCATTCAGGCGTCAATTTATCCAATCATTATGACGCTCGTCGCGGTATCGGTAATCGTCGTGTTGTTAGTCGCGGTTGTGCCGCAAATCGTTGGTCAGTTTGATCATTTAGGCGAACAATTGCCAGGTTCTACGCAAGTGTTGATTGCGGTCAGTGATTTTCTCAAAAATTATGTGTTGTGGATCTTGGCATTTATTGTGCTGTGCATGTTTGGCTTTAGACAAATGATGAAAAAAGCCGGCTTTAGAATGAAGGTCCATGAGAAGTCTTTGAGTTTGCCTATTACAGGTAAAGTCACCAAAGGCTTGAATACTGCACGCTTCGCCCGCACCTTAAGTATACTGACCGCAAGTTCTGTTCCTTTGCTGGAAAGTATGCGTATCGCAGGTGAGGTTTTGACCAATGATTATATAAAATTACGGGTCAGTGAAGCTGCAGATAAGGTTAGAGAAGGTGCGAGCTTGCAAGCTTCACTGAAACAAACCAAACTATTTCCGCCAATGATGGTCCATATGATAGCCAGTGGTGAAAAATCAGGTGAGTTGGAATCAATGCTCGAACGAGCTGCTGACAACCAAGATCGCCAATTTGAAGCGCTGGTCAGTATATCGTTAAAAATCTTTGAACCAGCGCTAATGGTAACTATGGGAACCATAGTTTTATTTATTGTAATGGCAATCGTTCAGCCAATACTGCAGTTAAATACAATGATATAAGGTGTCAAAATGAAAGTGCAAAAACGCCGTAATGTTCGCGGTTTTACCTTGTTTGAAATTATGATCGTAATCGTAATTCTCGGTTTATTAGGTGCAATGGTATTGCCTAATGTCATGGGTAACTTGGACCGTGCTAATGTTCAAAAGGCAATTTCAGACGTACAAGCTTTGGAAAAAGCGATGATCACGTATAAGGCCGATAACTTTAAATTTCCAACCACAGAACAAGGCTTAGAAGCCTTAGTTGAAGAGACAGATATTGAGCCTCTTCCGCGTCGCTTTTTGCCGGGTGGCTATGTATCGAGTCTGCCACAAGACCCTTGGGGCAATGACTATATCTTAATTAGCCCAGGTGAATTTGGTCGCTACGATATCTTCTCTTCTGGTGAAGATGGTGAACCAGGTACTGATGATGACATTGGTAACTGGAACATCAAAGAGTGGCAAGCCGGTGGTCCGGGTTCTGAAGGCTAATTTGGCTTAGGATGTGTTTGTGTCTCGTCGTGTTAAGGGTTTTACCTTACTTGAAATAATGTTGGTATTGGTTGTATTGGGAATGATGTATACCGCAGTCATTCCCAATATACGTGGTACTGAGCCTGCCGACGAGTTGGAAAAACACAGCCACACATTTGCCGAGTTATTTTCATTGGCAAGTGAGTATGCCCTGCTCAATAATCTTGAGCTGGGCTTACATGTAGAAGACAACGTCTATCGTTTTCTCGCCTTTGATGGTACCCGTTGGGTGCCTGTTCCAGATCAGGATATTCTTACCGAAGTCGCTTTTGATGAACCTTTCGCTATCGAGTTGAGCCTTGATGACTTGCCAATCGACGAAGACGCTATGCAAGTTAACCAAAGCATGTTTGAAGACTTCGAATACGATGAAGGTTTCAAGGAAGACGAAGAGCCGGTTTATCCGCAAGTGTTTATCTTGTCAGGTGGTGATATTACCCCGTTTAAGTTGACCTTCATTTACGATGACAACTATGACATCCCAGTTTTCTACGAAGTACTCGCTGAATATACCTTACCGCTAAAAGTCGAGGGGCCGTTTGAAGATGAACAGGGCTAACGGATTCACCCTTATTGAAGTGTTGTTGGCACTTACGATATTTGCCTTGGCAGGTACCGCGGTGATGAATGTTGCTGCCACCAGTTTAAACGGTACCGCGAACCTAGAAGTTAAAAGCATCGCTACGTGGGTCGCGTCAAACCAACTGGTTGAGGCAAACTTGCAGCAACAGTGGCCACCGAAAAAGAAAAACGGTAAGGAAGAAATGGCCGGCCATGAATGGCATTGGCAAAGTATTATTCAGGAAACTGAAGACAAGAACATGCGTGCCATTACCATTGAGGTAAGGGAAAGCGAAGATGACAAATACCCGCTTGCCAGTTTAATCACTTACGTTAGTAATCCTAAGGTAAGAAAATGATGCGCCAAACCGGTTTTACGCTTATTGAAATTCTTATCGCAATTTTCATTTTTGCGCTAATTTCTCTTGGCAGTACCGCGGTATTATCGACCATAAATGCCTCCAGTGAAGTAAATGCTGAAAAGGGCGCGCGTTTAACAGAATTACAACGCGCATTTTTGGTTATGGAGCGAGATTTCCTGCAAATGACCAAGCGCTCAGTGCGCTTAAATGGTGAAGAGCCACTAGAAAGTTTCGTCTATTCTAATGAATCGACCTATTCAAGTAATACCCATGGTATCGCCTTCGTGCGTCAAGGTTGGCGCAATCCAGCATTATTATTACCGCGCTCTGATGTGCAAGCGGTGTCTTATCAATTAGAAGAAGAGACTTTAAATCGTCTTCATTATATCTTCGTTGATTCGGTCATAGGTACCGAACCAAAAGTTAGACCCTTGATAACCGGTGTTGAACAAGTCGACTTTGAATTTTTTGATGGTAATAAATGGGTTAAAGAAACCCCGAGTAAAGAATTACCATTGGCTGTCGCTATTGAAATGACCCTAACCGATATTGGTATGATTCGCCGCCAGTTTTTGGTTGCCGGCATCGTTGATAAGTCTGGGGGCAATGATGATCAAAACTAGCGCTAAACAACAACGCGGCGTTGCATTGGTTACGGTTATGCTGGTGCTGGCAATTTGTGTGATCATCGCCAGTCGCATGAGCTCGGCACTAATTTTTCAGGTACAACGTACGGAAAATATCAATTCCAATCAGCAGGCCTATTGGTACGCCATGGGCGCAGAAGCGTTTGGTAAGACGGTATTAGCCTTATCTTTTCAAGACAATAAAGACAAGACGGTCACTCATTTAGGACAACCTTGGGCTGCTGGGGAAACCGCGTTTCCTGTTGATTTGGGTGAAATTAGTGGTGAAATCAAGGATTTACAATCTTGCTTTAATCTTAACGCATTGAATAATCCAAACCAGAGCAATAACTACGATGATAATGCGTCGGATCAAGGTGATGATGATAACAATGACCCGGATAATGATCCCGATAACGGCGAATCGCAAAATCCAGGTAATGGCAATGATGATGATGACAATCAGCAGGGCAAAGAAATTAAAAACAAGGCGAAACAAGCCTTTATCGAATTAGTCAGTTTACTCGATATTGAAGGTGTTGATCGCTATACTGCTGAAGCAATGGCTGAAGCTTTACAAGATTGGCTTGATGAAGATTCGATGATTGCAGCGCCAGGTGGTGCCGAAGACAATGATTATGCGTCACGTGAGTACCCATATTTGGCCGCCAATAGTTTGATGGTTAGTAGTAATGAATTGCGTTTAGTTGAACATTTTAGCGCCCAGGCAATATTAGCCTTGCAAGATTATGTTTGTGTCATACCGAACTCACATCGCCATCAAATTAATATCAATACCTTAGATGAAGAAAAGATTGAGTTATTACAAGCCTTGTTTGGGGGTATAGACTCCAGTACTGCGGAAGAAATCTTAGCAGAACGTGGCGAAGAAGGGTTTAAAGATTTGAGCGCCTTATATGATTTAAGTGTGGTCAAAGGTATCAAGAATCAAAAGCAATGGCGTCAGCAATTCGTGGTCGACAGTGACTACTTTATGTTGACCACAAAGACGTCATTTAACGACAGTTATTTCAGTATGAAATCTGTGATGAAAATTAATGAAGATGAATCTATTAGTGTGGTAGATAGGACGATCGGAGCAAATTAATGCGGGAAACATTATTTATACGTATCTCTGCCCAACCACAAGCTCCGCTGCAATGGCTGATTTTATCCCATGAACATGAGGATGAGATTGCCAGTGGCGAACTTGACAGTAAAGAGCAGTTAGCGACATTGCTTGAGAAAGCCGAAGGTCGCCAACTGACGGTATTGGTTGACAGTACGGCCATTGGTTTGCGCAAGCTAAAAGTACCAGGCAAAAATGACCGCTCAATACGGGCGGCAACACCTTATATGTTGGAAGAAGAGCTAGCTGAAGACGTAGATGAGTTGTTTTTTGCCTACGCCAATAAGCCCAAGGATTTTCAAGGCGACGAAAATTGCTTTGTTGCCTACAGCAGCCATCAACAAATAACTACCTGGCTATCTTGGTTTGAAGAGGCTGGCTTGGTGGTTAAACGCATTATTCCTGATGTGCTGTGTATGCCATTGCACGATGGCTTGAGCATGGTGGCTATCAACGATCAATGCCTTTTGCGTTACGGTGGCTTTAGTGGGTTTGTGGTCGATAAGTCGTTGTTACCGTTGGCGGTAGAGCACTTAGCACAGGTTCATGAAGAAGAAGACGAAGACGATGCCGAGCCAATGCGTATGCATTGTTATAGTCCGTTTGAAACCGAACTTGAATCCGTAGATGTAATCAGCGAAGCATACCCATTACCTTTGTTATTGCTTGCACGCCATAGCAAAGATGTTAGCTTTAACTTATTGCAAGGTGACTTTCAGGTTAAAGAGAAGCGCTCACCACATATTCAAAACTGGTTATGGGTGGCCGGTATAGCCGCATTTGCATTGTTGTTGAATTTGATCGGCAAAGTGGTTCAGCTTAATCAATTAGAAAATCAATACACCGCGGTTGGCAAGAAAATTGAAGCCAGCTATAAAAAGGCGTTCCCAAAGACCAAGCGTGTCCGTTTAACAACGGTTAAGAGTCAAATTGAAAGACAGTTGCAAGCCCTAGGTGCTAGTGGCGAAGGTAATGGCTTTTTACCCATCCTTGCTGACGTGCAACCTGCATTTGCTGATGTGCCGCAAATTAAACCGAGTTCGATTCGCTTCGATGGCAAGCGCCAAGAACTGCGACTTTCCGTTGTTGGCAATGACTATCAGAGTTTTGAACGTTTTAAGCAAAAACTTGAAAGTTCTAATTTTGACGTTAAAGTTGGTGCGCAGAACAATCAAGGTGACCAGATAAGTGGTTCGTTTAATATCAGGAGTAAGTCATGAAGCAATGGTGGTTAGGACTTAATCCAAGAGAACAAAAATTAGCGGCGATTATGGGCGTCGTGGTTGCGATATTTATATTTTATTTTTTAATATGGCAGCCGTTAAATAACAGTGTAGAAAAGGCACAACAGAAGCTTGAGAGACAGCAGCAATTAGCGGCTTGGGTTGATGAGAATCTACCAAAACTGCAAGCATTGCAAAAAGCTGGTGGTATCAAGAGCACTGGTGGCAGTTTATCAAGCATTGTGAATCGCACGGCTAAGCGTCAATCGATTGATATTGCTCGCATGCAACCGCAAGGTGACGATTTGCAAGTTTGGATTGATGAAGTGCCTTTTAATACTTTCGTTAGCTGGCTTAATAATTTGAACAGTAACGAAGGTGTACTGATTGAATCCATAGATATAACTGAAGGTAATGCGCCGGGAACTATTGCGGTGCGTCGTTTACAATTAGCTAAAGCAGGATAAGATGGCTATCGTTAAGAAGTATTTAGCCCCTGCCGGGGCATTTCTAGTATTGTATTTGCTATTTGTTGTAGCCAATGCACCGGCAAAGAAAATCATTGGTCATTTTAAATTACCAAAAACCGTTCAACTAGGTCAGATCTCTGGCTCTATATTTTCCGGTAACGTCGATAGCGTTTACTTAGGTCAACACAAAATAGAAGATGTGCGTTGGTCATTAAGTGTTTTGTCATTATTAACCTTTAACCCGAGTGCCGATGTTGAATTCGGTAACCCGCGATTGGGTTATAGTGGTCGCTTTACCGCATCTGATCTACTGTCTGTGGCGTCATTACAAGATGTCAAAATCAATGCTGATGCTGACTACATTGCCAGCAAACTCAATCTAATGATTGATATTAAGGCTGCAGGTCAAGTACAGCTAGACTTACCAGAGTACACCCCAGGCAAAGCCGTATGTAATGCAGCTACAGGTATTGTTAATTGGCAGCAAGCACAACTTGATGCAACTGGCGAATATGTCCCATTAGGCGATTTGGCTGCGGATATTAGCTGTGAAAAAGGCAACGTGCTGCTGGCAGTTAAACCAGAAAATAACCTAGGCTTGCAACTCGATGCGATATTTAATGGACGTCGTTTATCAGCAACGGGTTTCTTACAACCAGGTGCTAAATTCCCAGAGCAGCTGCAACCAATGCTAGGCTTTATGGGCAAAAAAGATAATCAAGGGCGTTATCGAATACGACTGTAAGATATAGTGCGCTGACAGATTGATTTAGTTAATAGGGGCATCCGATTTAGGTGCCCCTTTTAAATGGGCGATTTTCAGTAATGAGCGGGTCGGGTAATTGCTAAAAATAGCATCGACACCAAGCTGGTGCATGGCGATGATATCTTCTTCGTCATCGACGGTATAAACATATACTTTAAGGCCGCGTTGATGGGCGTCGTCGACAAATGCCTGATTAATAAAGTCAACGCTGATATGCACACTGTAGGCGTTTAAGCGCTGTGCGAATGCAGCGTAATCGACAGGGCAACTGGCGGTTAATGCGCCGATATCTATCGCCTTATTTAGCGATTTAATCTGCAATAATAAGTGGTGATTAAAGCTCGACAAGAGAAATTGATCGTAGTCGAATCCATACTCCTGAACCGCTTTATCGATGGCGCTTAAGGTCGCAACAACGGTATTATCCGCTTTCAGTTCGATATTTACCGGACACTTGCCTTGAATAAGTTCAAGCACTTCATCTAAGGTCGGGATTTGTTGGCCTTTACCAGCATCGAGCTGTCGAATTTGCGCAAAGCTGAGGTTCTTTAATTGGCCTTGACCATCGGTGGTTTTATCGACTTTTCGATCATGAATAACCACTAGCTCACCATCGGCCCAATGCACATCAATTTCAATGGCGTCAACCTGCATTTGCAAGGCATTTTCTATCGCCAACAATGTGTTTTCAGGTTCGTGACCGCTGGCACCGCGGTGAGCTAAAACTAACATGGTAGTTATTCGCTTTTGGTTAAATATCCGTACGGCTTACCAAGACGGGTAATAGTACCAGGACCATCATCAGTGCAAAAATCCATGGTATCTGCTGGGAAACAACATACTGTGGTTGAGCCAAGTTTAAAGCGACCCATTTCTTCGCCTTTCTCTAGGGTAATCGCACCGGCTTCGTCAGCGGCAGGGTAGTGCCAACGTTTAAGTGCTTTACCGCCACTCGGTGCGATAGTACCTGCCCATACGGTTTCCATGCTGGCAACAATGGTTGCACCAACTAGAACCAAGGCCATTGGGCCAATTTCAGTATCAAATATGGTGACTACACGCTCATTACGAGCAAATAAATTAGGCACATTTTCAGCGGTTAGAGGGTTAACACTAAATAGCTCACCTGGAACGAAAATCATTTCTCGTAAGGTGCCTTTGATTGGCATATGAATGCGATGATAATCTTTAGGTGCCAAATAGATGGTAGAGAACTTACCACCTTGAAAAGGTTCTGCGGTTTTCGGATCACCGCCAAGTAGGGTTTCTAATGAATAATTGAAGCCTTTGGCCTGAATGATTTGATCATTAACGATATCGCCTTGCTGGCTTATGGTGCCATCAACAGGGAAACATATTTCATTTGTGTCCGGATCGATTGGACGAATTCCGTCTTTCAATTCACGAGTAAAGAATTCATTAAAAGTGGCAAAGTCGCTGGCATTCTCCAGTTTCGCTTCGCTCATATCAATGCCGTAAGATTTGATAAAACGTTTGATAGCAAAGGTTGTCACTGCACCTGCTTTGGCATCGGCGAATTTGCCAACCAATCGAGATAACGCAGTTTTAGGTAGTGCGTATTGCAGGGCAATTTTTAAATTATCCAAAGACACTTGGTTTTCCTTTTTCGTACCTGGCCGAAGCGCAGGTTGGTTATTATAGGTTATTTAAAACGGGATGTTAGTGTATTACTGCCCAGACTGGCAAGTATTCGTTGATAACTGGCAAACCTTAATGGATTAATATGGCCATCTTCAACTGCTTTTTGCAATGCGCAACCAGGATCATCCTGATGTTTGCAGTCGCGAAACTTGCAATAGCCAAAGTATTCTTGAAATTCAATAAAGCCTTGATCGACTTGATCTGGGGTTAAATGCCAAAGACCAAACTCGCGAATCCCTGGTGAGTCGATTAAATGACCTCCGCTTGGGAAGTCGTATAAACGGGCAACGGTGGTGGTGTGCTGACCTAGACCGGACATTTCACTGACTTCATTGGTGACCAAATCCAGCTCTGGCATTAGCTTGTTTACTAAGGTTGATTTACCAACACCGGATTGACCGACGAAAATGCTGGTTTGATTGAGTAAGCGTTGCTCTATCGCTTGCAACCCTTGCTGATGTTTGGAGCTTATTTTTAGTACTTCATAGCCAATCTCATCGTACAGGCTTAAATGACGGTCAATAAGCTCTTGATTGTCTGCGCTGAGCAAGTCGATTTTATTAAGCACAATAATAGGCTTGATACCGGTTAATTCGGTGGCAACCAAATAACGATCGATAATATCTGGGTTAAATGCTGGAACCACCGATGAGACGATAAAAATTTGATCAATGTTGGCAGCAATCGGCTTAACACCGTCGTAAACATCAGGACGTGATAACAGTGAGTGACGCTCGTGCACCGCTTCAATCACACCGCTGATACTGTGCTTGGTTTCTTTGCCCGGACGCCAAAGCACATTATCACCGCAAACCAATGAATCGACCGTGCGGCGGATGTTGCATCGAACGATATCACCAGTTTGACTTTTCACGTCGGCGTGTTGGCCAAAACGGCTGATAATAATCCCTTGTTCGGCATCGCCAAGTTCAGAATCTTGCCATACTTCTTGCTTACTTTTATTCAACTTGTCAGCAAGATTTTTCTTGATTCGTCGGTGTTGTCCTTTGGTCAGTTTTTTCGCTTTTGCCACTATGAAATTGCTTTGGTTGCTTATTCAAGTATATGAATAGTTATGAATATGCCGTATTATACTCGCAGCAGCACAAGAATGAAAATTATCAATCAGTAGGCAAAGAAATGGCAGTAGATGCAAACAATCTAGTATGGTTAGATTTAGAGATGACCGGACTCGATCCTGAACAGGATGTTATTCTTGAAATTGCCACAATCATTACCGATGCCGACTTAAATATTCTTGCCGAAGGTCCGGTATTTGCTATTCATCAGTCTGACCATGTGCTCACCAATATGAATGAATGGTGCATTAAACAGCATGGTGCAAGCGGCTTGACCGAGCGCTGTCGTCAATCAACAACGAGTTTGGCAGAAGCGGAACGACACACCATCGCATTTATAGAGCAGTATGTTGATAAAGGCGTATCGCCAATGTGTGGTAACTCTATAGGTCAGGATCGCCGCTTTATTAATGCCTATATGAAAGATTTTGAACAGTGGTTTCATTACCGCAATGTAGACGTCAGTACCATCAAAGAATTGGTGCGTCGCTGGCAACCAGAATTACTCGATAAAGTGAGTAAACAAGGCACCCATTTGGCGCTTGATGATATTCGTGAATCGATAGCCGAATTACAAACTTACCGTAAATGGGTCTTTAAAATTTAATCTGTTAGCCTTGTGCTGTTGCAATAAATTGCACAAACACGCAAACAGATCGATAATGCCAAATATAGATAACAATGGATTGTGATTTATTTTTGACCAAGAGTTGCTATTATGAGGTTAGCTCTTGGCAAAATTCGTCACCTAGAAAAATAAAAATAAAGGATTTGTGGCAATGACCGACACCACATCGCATTTAAAAACCCCCGGTATCATCGTATCTAAAGCCGTGATATACCTCGGCCTGTTGCTGGCAACCATGGCCTTGCTGGTTGGTACCTCTTTGTGGCTTTACAACCAACAAGCCAATAAAGCGCAGTTTCTTAAGCAGCAACAAATCCCATTTATTAAAAATAACGCTCAGTTAATGAAAAGCGTAGCCGAACTGGAAAACCAGTTGGTGGCGCAGCAGTTAGCAATACGTCATCAGCAATTGGAACAACCCCTAGAAGATTTAAAGGTGGCTTGGGAAGAAATCGTTGATTTGAGTAAGCATCATGTCGATATGGTCAATGATAATCTGCGTGATAATAATGCCGAAGAAATAGCCGCCACCGCACAATCTTTTGCCAACGGTTACAAGCGATTTGTTAATTTGGTTGATGATCTGATCTTAATCCGCCAATCGCGCAATAATCAATACAATGCCAACGTTGCGACCTTAAAGGAAATTGTCCACTCGGTAGATTTGTTACGTAACGCTAAGTTAAATGAACTGAATAGTCAGTCGTTTGCATTTGTCAACAAACAGAGTCGAGTACAAACCCAATCATTGAATGAAATGTTGGCGGTGATGAATAAAGCGCAATTTTATCAGCACATTTATCAAGAATTACTCAAGGTAGAGAATCAGATCACAGCCTTGTCGAGTATGGTGACCGCGCATAAATTCAATCAAGTCTCGACTCAAATTGCCAACCTTACCCGTAATATCAATAAAGAGTTGCATTCACGTAAGGCCGATCCCGATCTCGAGCAGGTGCAAGAAGATATCGCCGCTATTACCAATCAGTTAATGGGCTCTGGGCAATTGTTTGCCAAATGGCGTGACGAAAACATCACCACCGCAAAAGTGATTGAGCAATTACGTGATTACCAAAGTTTCTTAGCGGAAACCGTCGACTTAATTGAAAAACCGAATTTTTATGACTTACCGGAATTTGAACTTAACCTGCCTGTGTTCGGTGTAAGAGTGAAAGAATCAACCATGATGCCGGTAGCGTTTTTATTTATTTTGGTGTTGTTAAGCTTTAGCTCGTTTATCGCTTGGCGTTTGTTTATGTTGGTGACTCGCAGTTATAAAGCCGGTGCCAAATATATGGACTCTGAGCATGAGAAAGAAAAGGCGGCAGAACAAGCCTTGTTGAATGTGAAGGTCAAAGAAAAGCAACAACTTGAGCATATTCTTGATGGCGTTGCTAAACCAAAAGAAGCAACAGAAAACGCTGATGTTAAAGAGATAGACTTTGAATCTGAGGAAAGTTCACCAAGCTTTTATAAGGTTAATAATTTGGTGATGAACCTGGATAAATTTAATCAGTATCATGGCAGCGCTGAAATGGCGGTTTATATGTTGGATGACTACATTGAGCGCAATAATAAGAACTTCGCTAAATTAAAAGAAGCGCTGGCGCATGAGAATTTAGCTCAGGTTAGCCAAGTAAATAATGCCATTCTTAAAATTGCCAATATCCTTTCGGCGCCGCGCTTGATTAAAGTTTGTGAGCAAATGCAGAGTGTCTGTCAGCAACAAAAAATGCATCAGGCAATTCCGCTGCTAATTGAAATGAACTCAGCGATAAAAGAAGTTAGTGAGTATGTCGCTGAAGCCTGACGAAACCAAAGCTAGCCATATAAAAAAACGCCCAAAAGGGCGTTTTTTTGTGGTCAACACAATGGTGCTGAGTGTTTAGCTTTTGCGACTTTGTTGGTAGATTTCACTCGCCACAAATTCGTCGGTACTGATCATTTCGCTTAGCGCTTGCTCATCAAGTTCAATGGCAAAACGTTTCTCTAATACGTTGATGGTCGCCATGGCCAGTTTAAAGTCTTTATCTGCTATTGCTGAGACCAGCAATACGACATAACTTTCCACCAAGTTTGGCTCATTAAAGATGGCTTGATGAGACAGCTTAATCGATGTCTTGTGGTTATTTAACTCGCCGTAAATTGCCGCCTTTTCCAACAACATGACTGAGTTGTCGCGAATTTGCTGTGGTGCTGAGTCAAGGGCTTTAAGCGCAAGTTCAAGCTTACCTTGCTCAATCAATAAGCCTTCAAAGCTGTACGGCAAAGTATCCATACGAGTAAAGTCGTTGATGACGCGAGTAACGAATGTTTTTGGCAGCCAATTGCTATGCAAACTGATAAGGCGAATATTTAAATCCTGAATAAACGGCAGTGCCATTTGCTCAGCAGATAAACTGTCGTAATGTTTAAGCACATTAGCGCCGTCTTTATTGCTGGCCGACATCAACAGGCCCTTGAAGGCGTCTTCAGCCTGACACACGGGTTTCGCATCGGTTGCGCAAAATTCAATGTCGGACACGCGATTTAAGAACACAGTGGTACTGTACATGGTCGATAAATCGTGAGCATCAATGATTTTATAGCTGTTTTTATCTATCTCTAATTCGACAAAGTGAAAGCCGTCATCGCTATCACCGCGGAACAAGGTGCGTACCGTATTTTTATCCAGTTGACGGGTCGATTGATAAGACCAGAATACTTGTGATTCCATAAATAGATTAAAAATGCTGTTGGCATACGCTTGTTGCCAATTCGCGCCAAAGGTTTTTTCAATACGGCTTGGTTGGCGCAGCTTTAACGCTTTATTGCTTGAGTATAGGGCTTTTAATGCGGCTGCATCTTGTTGTTGTAACAAGGCTTCAACATGCATATTAAATTGAAATACATTTTGGTAATTCACTTGTTGAACGGGTGTTGTTACCGTCTCAGTTGATTTACAACCGGTAATCGCCAGCAATGACAATGCGGCAATAATTTTTAACGTGTTATTCATCTTATTCGCTTCCCATCGATTTTTCGTTGAGCATTTCCATCAAGGTTTGCATTTCGTTGATACCTGGGTCTTGCATGACTTGTAAAATGCTGCGGTAGTAACCGAGATAATCGTCAACTTCGTTAATATCACGGACAAACATACCGGCATCTTGAGCTTCAATATGATTTTTATGGTTACGATACTTGGTGTGGTAAGTCAGGGTGCGACTGTCTTGTGTTAACACCGCGCTAAAACTGAAATAGTCATTGTTAACGGCTACGTTTTCCATATCACCAAATTGAATAAACTCAGGGAATTGCATACTGACTTTATGATCGACATTAAGTGGCCAGTGTAACCAGAAAGGATCTTGTCGTTTTACCGTCGTTGGTGGGTTCACATACGAGGCCAGATAATCAGCGACTAACGAAAACTCGGCGTCTTGTTCACTGTAATGCCAGTATTCCGGCACAAGATATTGTTCGGTTAAGGTTATGCGGTTATTGTCACGGTCATCATTAATCTGCATTGGCTTGGCAGAGACAATCAGTGGATGTTTTTTGGCATAGTAGTTTAGGTATTGACGCTCAAGTTCATCAACGCCGCTGGAAGCTAAACGATAACGTAAATACTCTGCTTCACGATTGGTAAACGTCGTTGTAATTTGCCAGCTAATCGGAGAAAAATAATCAACCACAATCTTTTTCTCTTCAATGGTCACTTCAGACAGGTTGTTCATGGTTGGCTTAGCGTCACTAAGTTGACTGGTTTGCGGATCAACAATTAGCGCGATGCCATAATCAGGCTGGTGCAAACTTTGGTAACTGCCGCCTTGATAGTTTATGGTCGGGTCGATCCAATATTGTTTGCCATCAACTTCAGCTTTCACAATGACATGGTTAAATAGTGAATGAGTTGGTAGATAATCGCGCACATTGTGTTGCATATCGGTAGACACGAGTGCCGGTGATGCCTCGATACCAAGCTCTCTAAAGATAGTGGTTAGCAACAACGTTTTATCTTTACAATCGCCATAACGATTATTAAATACTTCATTAGGGGCATGTGGTAAATGTGAATTTTCGGCAATTTCAATACCGAAGTAACGGACTTCATCTTGCACAAATGTGATTGCAGAGTCTATTGCTTGCTCGCTTGGCAATTGCTTAAGTTCGTTGATGTAGGTTGCCAGTTCGCTATTGCTGTCAGGCTTAACGCTAAACAAATCATCGGCCCATAGCGCCACTTGATTCCATGACTGATAGCTGCTTAATTGCAGATACGGGTATGGATTGTGCCAGCTTGGCGCATTGTCATCCATATGTCGTTTTTTGGTATTGGCCAAATCTACCGCCAAAACTTTGTGTGTTGGATGGGGAATGGTTTTAATTTCAACAGAGCTATCAGAGACTTTGCTGTATATCGGCATGTCTTTGTCGAGAATAAAGCGATAGCGCACCTGGTTAATTGCAATAGACCAGCCTAAGCCACTGATATAAGAAAAGTTATCTTTAAATACTGGGTTGCTACCTTCAATGGTAAAGCTGTAATCGATGATATCACCAACTCGCGCATCTTCTAACACCAACAATGCCGCAACTTGGCCGTTTAGAATTTGGCTGTCTTGCTCTGTCTCGTCATTAACAACGCGAATTTTGCTCATATCCAGTTTATCGATCACTTTACCATTACGGATAATATTGATTTGATGAATAAGCAGGGTTTCATAATCCGGCGCAAAACTGATGCGAATATCGGCGTTTTCAGCGACGCCAGAGGTATTGTTGAGGCGATAACTGTAGCGATAATATTTTTGTTTTTGCTCAAGCGTGTTATTTACTTGGCGGTCAAGCAATAGATAGGTGAGCTGTTCAAACGGGCTTTTCTCAACCTCACTGTCGAGGCTAAATTGATCAACCCAGGCTGGGGTTGATTGTTTAATTGGCGCATCCTTGGCAAACACCTGATTACTGCTCGCAAGCAAGCAGATAATGGCGCACAACATGGGCGCCAGAGTTTTTCGGGTAAGGCTCATGATAATCCTAATCTGTCTGTTTTTAATTATTTTTCTGTACAGTGACCTTTGGGGTCGAGGTCTTATTTGAGCACAATTAGGGTTAAAAAGTAAGCGTAATATTACAAAAAAGGCTATTGATAATACGCTTGTTTTTGTAGGATAAAGCCGTATCTGGCTAGGGCAATCGCCTAGCGCTAAGCGTCTCTTGGTAAACCTTTCTCTATGGTTCGAATCAGGCGGGCTGTTAACCGCGATTCACCTTTTTGCTGTTGCTGTTTTTCGCTTTGTTGGCTCAATGCCCAATCGATGTGCTCTTGCACCATGGCACTGTTGTTGTCGCTTTGCTGCAGCGCGGTGACGATGTGTGCACTGTATGGGGCATTGCCTAAGGCAACAGCAATATTGCGCTGCCAACATTCAAAGCCTATACGTCGAATTGGCGAGCCCTGAGTATTGTCGAGGAATTGCTGCTCATTCCAAGCAAACAGTGCTAATAATTCTACCGAATCAAAGTTGTTACGAGGCTTGAAGTCATCGACACTGGAAAGTTGGCCAAACTTATTCCATGGACAGACTAATTGGCAATCGTCACAGCCATAGATACGATTACCAAGTAATGGTCTAAATTCAATAGGGATGGCGTCACGCAACTCAATAGTAAGATAAGAAATACAACGTCTAGCATCTACCACGTAAGGTTCAACGATGGCTTGCGTAGGGCAAATTTTTATACAGGCAACACAACTGCCGCATTGGTTGTCACTTTTGTTGTCTTGTGGCAATGGAATATCAACCAATAATTCACCCAGAAAAAACCAAGAACCAGCCTCTTCATTGATCAGCAGTGAATGTTTGCCTACCCAACCAAGGCCGGCTTTTTCGGCTAACGGTCGCTCAAGCACCGGCGCTGAGTCGACAAATGGTCGAAAGTTGAGTTGCTGGCAGTACGCTTCAATTTTTTCGCCGAGTTTCTTTAGACGGTTACGCATTAGCTTGTGATAGTCACGGCCTAACGCGTAACGTGAAATGTAGGCTTTATTGGCATCATTTAGGGTACTGGCAAATTTAGCATCTTCAATCAGATAATCCATACGTGCTGAAATCACCCGAATGGTGCCGGGCAACAGTTGTTCGGGGTTAGCACGCAACTCTTGATGGCGTTGCATGTAATCCATATCACCTTGATAGCCTTTGTCTAGCCAGTTTTCTAGGGCTTGTTGATGGCTACTTAGGTCGATATCGCTTATGCCTATTTGGGAAAAGCCAAGTTCTTTGCCCCAAACCTTGATTTTTTCAGCAAGTTCTTGATAGTTAATAGATATCGAATCAGTCATGGAAAGATTTAGGATGTTATGTTGCCAGTAAAGTTAGCCTCAAGCATACCACAATATGCCTATCGGGCAGAAACCATTAGACAACAAGAGGCCATCGTTGCTCGTGAGCAAGGCGTTAGTATGTGGTCGTTAATGCAAACAGCAGGGGTGTCTGGTTTCCATTTGTTGCAACAATTGTGGCCAAAAGCGAACACTATTTTGGTGGTGTGTGGCAGTGGCAATAATGCCGGTGATGGTTTTGTCCTGGCAACGGCGGCATTAAAACAAGGTCTGCGGGTGTATTTGCATAGCCTACAAGCTATCGAAAATTACCATGACGACGCGGCGCTAGCTTGTCAGCAGTTTTTAAAGGCTGGCGGCAGTATCTGCAAGATAAATGATGTTGATTTTCAACGCGTTGATGTTGTCGTAGATGCGCTGCTAGGTACTGGTATCAAAGGCCAAGTGCGGCAAAATTATCGAGACTTAATGGGTCTGATTAATAAGTTGGCGCAGCCCGTGCTTAGTTTAGACTTGCCTTCAGGACTCAATGGTGAAACCGGCCAACCGCAAGGTGACTGTGTACAAGCCGATGCTACTGTGACCTTTATTGCTGTTAAACAAGGTTTGCTAACTGGCCGCGGCATCGAATTTTGTGGTGATATTTATCTAGCCGATTTAGGTTTAGCGAAAGCCTTCAATGCCATGGTTGCTGCCGATGCGCAGTTATTGGCTCCACCGTATGTACCCGAACTAGAATCTCGCGCTTGGTCAGCGCACAAGGGAAACTCTGGTACGGTATTGGTTGCCGGCGGTAACCAAGGTTTTTCTGGTGCGGTGCGACTAGCGGCAGAAGCAGCATTGCGCAGTGGCGCAGGTTTAGTGGCGGTTGATTGTCATTCGACAATGCAGAACGTGGTGAGCAGTCAGCGCCCGGAGTTCGTTATGGCGGATGCGACTGCGAGTGATTGTCATAATCAGCGTTTACTTAATAAAGTTGATAGTATCTGCCTTGGCCCCGGACTTGGTTTGGATCAGTTTGCCAAAGCGCGTTTACCGTTAATGGCCATGGATAAAGTCTTAGTGGTTGATGCTGACGCCTTGACCTTATTAGCACATCAACCGATGACTCGGAAAAATTGGGTATTAACACCGCACCCGAAAGAAGCTGCTACCTTGTTGGGGTGTAGCGTTGCCAAAGTGCAACAAGACCGATTTGCCGCGGTCAAAGCGATTGCTAATAAGTATCAAGCCATTTGTGTGTTAAAAGGTGCAGGCACGTTAATTAGCGATGGCCAGCAGGTATTTATCAATATGTCTGGTAATCCGGGGATGGCTGTTGCCGGTATGGGCGACGTATTAGCTGGAATCATCGCCGCGTTAGGTTTACAATCGCAGTCTTTATTTAAAGCGGTTCTCACCGCTGTCTATATTCATGGTCGTGCTGCTGATATTGCGGCGTTAGACGGTCGTAAAGGCATGTTGCCTTCAGACTTATTTGTGTATATCCGACAGCTGGTTAATCAACACTAAGATTTGGTCAAGGTTTATCAATAAATGGCTCTTTCTCTGAGTAAAGCGTTACGCGACGAACAACAAACTGTCGCGTTCGGTGCAACATTAGCGGCGGCATTGCAAACACTCGATTTGCAAAGTCTGGTGGTGTTTTTACATGGTGACTTAGGTGCAGGCAAGACCACGTTAACCCGTGGCTTTGTGCAAGCCATGGGTCACAATGGCAATGTCAAAAGCCCAACCTACACCCTGGTTGAGCCTTATGAGCTGCCGCCATGGCATATTTATCATTTTGATTTATACCGCTTAGCTGATCCCGAAGAGCTTGAATATATGGGGATTCGAGATTATTTTTTACAAAAATCTTGCTGTTTTGTTGAATGGTCTGAAAAAGGGGCTGGCCTTTTACCACCAGAGGATCTTATTATAGACTTATCATATAATGGTCATGAAAGGTTGATTAACGTCACTGCCAACACCTCTGTTGGTGAACTAATCCTTAAACAATTGACCTAATAAACAATAAGATAACTATAAGAATTAAGGTCGCTGAGAATGAAAACACGTATTGAAACAATACTGCTGTTGTTGTTTTCCTTATGCAGCTTTACTGCGTTTTCACAAAACATGATAGAGAGTGTGCGTATTTGGCCATCGCCAGATAACACTCGAGTTGTGTTTGATTTAAGTGAACAACCCGATTATTCCTACTTTTTTCTGAGCAATCCTAATCGCTTAGTCATTGATTTTAAGAATACCGATAACATAGCCGCACTTGCTAACTTAGCAAAAAATGACAGCCGTATTAGTAAAGTTCGCACCAGTAAGGGCAAAAACAGTAAATCCGCCAGAATCGTGCTTGATCTAAGCAAAAGCTTCAAAGAGAAAGTGTTTGTGTTGGCGCCGACGGGGCCGTATGGCAATCGTCTGGTTGTCGATTTGCACGATAAACAATCCACTAAAGTCGTTAAAAATAAGCCCAAACAGAAAAATCGTGATGTCATTATTGGTATTGATGCCGGTCATGGTGGTGAAGATCCAGGCTCGATTGCAAAAAATGGTACTTACGAAAAGAAAATTACTCTAGCGGTAGCGAAACGACTGCAGCGCATCATCAATGGCCAAAAAGGCATGAAAGCGGTGATGATACGTACCGGTGACTATTTCGTTAATCTTAATAAGCGCACCGAGCTGGCTCGCAAGCAACAAGTCGACTTTTTGGTGTCAATACATGCCGACGCATTTCACAGTTCTAAACCTCGCGGGGCGTCGGTTTGGATCGTAAATGATAGCCGTGCTGAATCGGAATTATCGAGATGGCTAAAACATCGTGAGAAAAACTCTGAATTGCTTGGCGGCGGTGGTCAGCTAATCAAGGCAACCAATGACGATAATCTAGCGGTATTTTTAGCGGATCTCACCAAAGATAAATCACTGGAAATCAGTGACCGCATCGCTCGTAATGTCATCGCCGAATTAAAGAAAATTACCCGCATGCATAAAACTAAGCCACAAAATGCCAGCCTAGCGGTGCTTAAGTCATCAGACATTCCGTCGATGCTGGTGGAAACGGGCTTTATTTCCAACCCGTATGATTTCAAAAATCTGATGTCGAAGAATCATCAGGAAAAGCTAGCCAAAGCGATGTTTAAAGGGATTCAGCAGTATTTTACTCGCTATCCGCCACAAGACTCATTGTTGGCAAGCATACAGCCGCAAAAGCACAAGATCAGTCGTGGTGAATCGTTATCGGTCGTTGCACAGCGCTATAACGTCTCAGTGAAGCAATTGAAATTAGCCAACAACCTGAAATCCGATGTTGTGCGTATAGGCCAGACTCTGACCATACCTCGAGTAAATTAATGACAATTAGTATCCTTCCTGCTCGCCTGGCGAACCAAATTGCCGCCGGCGAGGTTGTCGAGCGTCCGGCATCTGTTGTAAAAGAATTGGTTGAAAACGCCATTGATGCCGGAGCGACGAAAATTGTCATCGATATTGAAAAAGGTGGCAGCAAGCGTATACGTATAACTGACAATGGTCATGGTATCGAAAAAGATGAACTGACCTTAGCCTTATCTCGTCATGCCACCAGTAAAATCAAATCATTGGATGATCTTGAAGCCATTGATAGTCTCGGTTTTCGCGGCGAAGCGTTAGCCAGTATAAGTTCCGTCTCACGTCTGACATTAACCTCAAAGCCGGCAGCGCAGCAAGCGGCATGGCAAGCGATCGCCGTAGGGCGTGATATGCAGGTCGATATTAAGCCTGCTGCGCACCCGGATGGTACCACCATTGATGTCGAAGATTTGTTTTTCAATACACCGGCACGACGAAAGTTTTTGCGTACCGAGAAAACCGAATTTTCTCATATTGATGAAGTGATTAAACGCATCGGTTTATC
The DNA here is from genome assembly GCF_004752005.1 of Thalassotalea sp. HSM 43. NCBI lineage: Bacteria > Pseudomonadati > Pseudomonadota > Gammaproteobacteria > Alteromonadales > Colwelliaceae > Thalassotalea > Thalassotalea sp. HSM 43. The sequence goes on from NZ_CP038493.1 coordinate 2,275,811, forward strand.
GCAGCTGCAATTAACTTTGATTCTCAATCACAATGGTAAAACCATACGCTCATATCGTTCTGCTCAAACCGATAAACAAATTGAAAAACGTATTGCTGCGGTATGTTCTCAGGGGTTTATTGATAACGCTTTGCCTTTGCAATACCAACATTCGGGTATGCGTTTATGGGGGTGGGTAGGCTCGCCACGTTATGCACGCAATCAAAATGATTTGAGCTACAGCTATGTTAATGGCCGTATGATGCGCGATAAATTGATAAATCACGCCATCCGTCAAGCATATGGTCATCGCTTAAGCAGTGATGTTTATCCGGCATTTGTACTGTATTTTGAATTGAATCACGGTGATGTTGACGTCAATGTCCATCCGGCGAAACACGAAGTTCGCTTTCATCAGGCGCGTTTGGTGCATGATTTTATTGCCGCAGCCGTTGAGCAAACATTACAAGATGACGCATCACTAGCTGTTGATACCGAAACCGGTGAGTTACTTAGCGTTGATGTGGGAGCAACAAGCGATGCCCATGGCAATCGTGATTATGTGCAACCATTGCGCAATGACTCTAATGCCACATCTTTTCAATCGGCATCGACAACGCCGGCGTCAGCTTGTTCAGCGGCAGCAAGTGCTGGGCGAAACTATCGCGACAAGATCAGCGACCAAGCAGTAAGCAACTATCAAAAATTGATGTCGCCTGCCGAGCGAGTCGCTATTGCAGAAAGTGATTTTGACCACTGTGATGACTCAAATGCTAAGCCGACAACGAGTCCATCACCGGCTATGACGCCAGCGACTAGCCAACCACAGGTTGCCATAACCGCGGATAGTGATATTAAGTTGTTCAGCGTATTAGCCGACCACGTGTTATTACTAGAATGGCAGCAAAGTCTGTATTGTTGTAATTTCAAAGCACTGCGTCAGCAGGTGCTTCATCACCGCTTAACCAGCCAATATCCACAAGGCTTGGTATCGCAACCATTGTTATTGCCGGTTGCTGTTAAGTTGCAGCCAAGCCAAGTTAAATTTATTGCTAGCAACATTGCCAGCTTTGAATTTATTGGTGTGCATCTCAGTGTCAATGGCAGCAAAGTCGTCATTCGCCAATACCCAGCACAACTGCGTGAGCAAGACATTAGCGACAGTTTTATCGAGTTGCTGACGATTTTGCTGACCAAGCAAGAGCTTGCAGATAACGATTGGATGGCGGCAATTGCCCAGTTAAAATGTAGCCAAAACTTCGACCTTAGCATGGCGGCACAATTGTTAGCCGATGTTAATCAAATACAAAACTTTGATCTTTTTACCTACATGCGCTTGAATTCAAAGGCAGTAGACCTTACATCAGACATTCAGTCGTTATTGTCTTAATTGTTTTAATTGCAGAGCAAGTTCATGAGCCAACGTTTACCGGCGAGCGATAAACCGCCGATTATTTGTATTATGGGGCCAACCGCCTCAGGCAAGACCGATCTGGCTTTCAAGCTCAGTGATGTATTGCCATGCGATATAATCAGTGTTGATTCTGCGTTAATTTATAAAGGCATGGATATTGGCAGTGCCAAGCCAACCCCTGACGAATTGCAACGCTATCCGCATCGATTGGTCGATATCATCGACCCTGCACAGAGTTATTCTGCTGCCGATTTTTGTCGCGATGCGAAGCGTGAAATCGCTGAAATTCAAAGTAATGGTCGAATTCCGATATTAGTCGGCGGAACCATGATGTATTTTAAGAGTCTGTTAGAGGGCATTTCACCATTGCCAAAAGCTGACCCTGCAATACGAGCTGATATTGAAGCGTTAGCACAGCAGCACGGTTGGCAACATGTACATCAGTTATTGGCAGATGTTGATTCGGTATCGGCTGAACGTATCCATCCAAATGATCCACAACGACTAACACGTGCGTTAGAAGTATATCGTATTAGTGGTAAATCGCTGACCGAGTTAACCGCAATAAAGGGTGACACTCTCGAAGGTGATATTTATCAGTTTGCGATTTCTACGGACCAACGTAGCGAGTTGCATGAGCGCATTGAATTACGTTATCAAATAATGCTTGAACAAGGTTTTGAGCAGGAAGTGAAGCAATTGATGACTCGTGATGATTTGCACCAAGATTTACCGTCGATACGATGTGTTGGTTATCGACAAATGTGGCAGCACCTAAATGGTGAATGCGACTATGATGAAATGGTGTTTCGCGGTGTCTGCGCAACACGACAATTAGCCAAGCGACAGTTAACATGGCTGCGCAGTTGGCAAAACCTTAACTGGTTGACAACTAATGATCCTGACAACCTTAAAAAAGTCATGGATATCATAGGGTTTAAGGCTTAGTTAAAAAACTTTTACGACTTAGCTTATTGATTAGCAAAGTTAAAATCTTCGTGTATACTTAAATGGCTCGGTGTATTTATGACTTACCCGTGAACCATGGAGAGTCATCTAGTTTGATGATTTCGTTGAATATTTAAGTGTAAGTTAATTGGATTAACAATAACAATAAGGAGCCAAACTAATGGCGAAAGGGCAATCATTACAAGACCCGTTTTTAAATGCATTACGACGTGATCGAATTCCAGTAGCTATTTATCTTGTAAACGGTATTAAATTACAAGGTCAAGTAGAGTCTTTCGATCAGTTTGTTATTTTATTAAAAAATACTGTAAGCCAGATGGTCTATAAGCATGCAATCTCTACGGTTGTGCCATCGCGTGCAGTAAATACAGCACCGGTTGACGGAACTCAACCCGCGGAATAATTAAATGAAAATGAATTGGAGTTGCTCATTTGTTTGATAGACATCAAGCAGGTGAGCAAGCAGTACTTGTTCACATAGACTTTCCCCAAGAAAACGCTCGCGAAGATTTATCAGAATTTGAAATGTTGGTGTCCTCAGCGGGCGTCAACTCTTTAACCGTTGTCAGCGGTAAACGCGATAAACCTCATCCTAAATTTTTTGTCGGTTCAGGCAAAGCTGAAGAGATCCGTGACGCTGTACAAATGTATAATGCCGATGTGATACTGTTCAATCATGCTTTGTCACCTTCGCAAGAGAAAAATATTGAAGCTTTATGTGAGTGTCGAGTCATTGACAGAACCACGTTGATTCTTGATATATTTGCGCAACGAGCGCGGACTCATGAAGGTAAGTTGCAAGTTGAATTAGCGCAATTGCGACATATCAGCTCGCGCTTGATTCGAGGTTGGACTCACCTTGAGCGGCAAAAAGGTGGTATTGGTTTACGCGGTCCTGGTGAAACACAGCTGGAAACGGATCGACGTTTACTGCGCGAACGTATGCAAACCATACGTGGTCGTTTAGAAAAGGTCGAAAAGCAACGCCAGCAAGGGCGTCGAGCGCGTGAACGAGCAGAAATACCAACGGTATCACTGGTAGGTTATACCAATGCCGGTAAGTCAACCTTGTTTAATCGCATCACTAATGCAGACGTTTACGCAGCGGATCAATTGTTCGCTACCCTTGATCCAACCTTGCGTCGACTCCATATAGAAGATGTAGGGCGGATAATTCTCGCAGACACTGTGGGCTTTATTCGTCACTTACCGCATGATTTGGTTGCAGCCTTTAAAGCGACGTTAACGGAAACAAGAGAAGCGCATCTACAGTTGCATGTCATTGATATTGCCGACGATCGTCGCGCAGACAATATTGCTCAGGTTGAGCAAGTGCTGCAAGATATAGAAGCCGATGACATTCCACAGTTGTTAATTTGTAACAAAATTGACAAGTTTGATGATGTTGCGCCGCGTATTGACCGAGACGAACAAGGTAAACCGATTCGTGTTTGGTTGTCAGCACAAGCTAACTTGGGACTAGAGTTACTGTCCCAAGCATTAACTGAAGTACTGGCAACTGATATTGTTGAATATCGCCTTAAAATACCGCCTACAGCGGGTAAATGGCGTGGTACCTTATATGAGTTAAATTGCATCAAGGACGAACAGTATGACGAACAAGGTAACTGTTTATTAGATGTAACATTGCCTTTACGGGAATGGAATAAATTGTTGAAAGCTGGAAAAACCGAACTGGAAACCTTTATCCAGCACTAAGCTACTGATAAGATTAAAACTTACTATACTTGATTATAGGCAGGCGAAAGTCTGACTAGAGAATAACAATTGGGTAATTACGGAGACCATAATGGCGTGGAATGAACCGGGGAAAAATGATAATGATCCCTGGAAAAATAAAGGTGGGCGCGATCAGGGGCCACCAGACCTAGATGAATTATTAAAAGACCTAGGCAATAAATTTGGTGGAATGTTTGGTGGTAAAAAACCTGGCAAGCCTGGCGGTGGCAGCAGTTTCTCTGGTTTTGGCGCCAGTTTGGTGGTCATCATTGCATTGGTTGTTTGGGCTTTTAGTGGTTTTTATACCATTAAAGAAGCTCAAAAGGGCGTTGTATTGCAATTTGGTGAATACAATACTCTCGTGGATCCAGGTATTCACTGGCAACCGACATTTATTCAAAAAGTTATCCCAGTTGATGTGCAAACAACACGTAATATCGCAGCGAAAGGCTTTATGTTAACCGAAGATGAAAATCTGGTCAGCGTAGAGATGCAAGTGCAATATCGTATTATTGACGCGCGTAATTACCTATTTAATGTTACCAATGCTGACAACAGTCTTGAACATGCGTTTGACAGTGCCATCCGTTATGTAATCGGTCATTCTAAAATGGACGAAGTACTAACATCTGGACGTGAACAAGTACGTCAATCGGTATGGGCTGAGCTTGAGAAAATCATTGAACCGTATAATTTAGGTATTTTGATTTCCGACGTTAACTTCAAGAATTCTCGTCCGCCAGAGCAAGTTAAAGATGCATTTGATGATGCTATCGCGGCTCGAGAAGATGAAGAGCGTTTCATTTTGGAAGCTGAAGCATATGCTTTATCAGAAGAGCCAAAAGCACGTGGTGAAGCCAAACGCATTGAGCAACAAGCACTAGGTTACAGCGAGCAGGTTGTTCTTGAAGCACAGGGTAATGTTGCTAAGTTTAATAAATTGTTGCCGGAATATCAGGCTGCGCCTGAAGTAACACGTCAGCGTTTATACCTTGCGACTATGGAAAAAGTCTATTCAAACACCTCGAAAGTTATGGTTGATGTTGAAGGTGGTAATAACATGATGTATTTGCCGCTAGATAAAATTATGCAGCAACAATCATCAAACTTACCACAAACCTTTAAACGTGAAGTTGCGCCGTTAATTCAACGCAACCCAACGCAAGGTCAAAACTCAAGCGTTAATTCAAGTTCATCGCGAAACGATCGCTTTAACCGAGGAGGAAACTAATCATGAAAAATTTCTCTTTAATCGTATTGGTTATTCTCGGTTTATTGACCGTATCATCGGTATTCGTCGTTAATGAAATGGAACGCGGTATTGTCTTTCAATTTTCAAAGATCAAACGTGATAGTAGTGGTGAAGTAAAAATTTACGAACCAGGCTTACACTTTAAGATCCCGTTGATTGAACGTGTTAATAAACTTGATGCCCGTATCCAAACATTGGATGACCGTGCTGACCGTTTTGTTACTGCTGAGAAAAAAGACGTATTGGTAGACAGCTACGTGAAATGGCGTATTGTTGATTTCCCAACGTTTTACGTTCGTACCAGTGGTGGTGATCTTGCCAATGCTGAAGCACTATTAAAGCAAAAAGTGAATAACGGCCTACGTACTGAGTTTGGTGCTCGTACCATTAAACAGATCGTATCCGGTGACCGTGACTCGCTGATGGAAGAAGCCATGCTAAGTGCTGAGTCGAGTAAAGCTGAACTTGGTATCGAGGTTATCGATGTACGTGTTAAACGAATCAACTTACCGGATGAGGTAAGTGAGTCTATTTATCAACGTATGCGTGCTGACCGTATTGCGGTAGCAAAAGAACATCGCTCGAAAGGTCGTGAGAAAGCGGCGGTTATTGAAGCTGAAATCAATAAGAAGATTGCCGTTCTATTGGCGACTGCCCATAAAACCTCTTTTGAAGTACGTGGTTCCGGCGACGCATTGGCTGCTAAAGTCTACGCTGATTCATTTAATCAAGACCCAGAATTTTACAACTTTGTTCGTAGTCTTGAAGCGTATGAAAAGAGTTTCAGTAATAAAGGAGATATCATGATCGTCAAACCAGACAGTGATTTCTTCCATTACTTGAAAGACAATAAAGCAAATAGATAAATCCCAAAGCCCACTTCAATGTGGGCTTTTTATTTGTGCCTCGTTACGTTAGCCTATTCACTATATTAATAAAAATATCGATGAAAGCTCATGACTATTGAAATTGTGCTTATTGCCTTTGCCTTGATGCTGATGTTTGAAGGTTTAGGACCTTTGCTATTCCCTAACCGTTGGCGCAATTTTATGATGCAATTGGCTAAGGAAAAACCAACCACAATACGGCAAATTGGTTTGGTCTTAGTGACCATTGGCGCGGTATTGTTTATGGCCAATTATTAACAATTTTTAGAATACTCACCGCGATAACTCTAAGTTCTTACATTTGTTAACCCCACCGTTAACAATTTAACTACAAAAAAGTTCATAAAACAGATGATCTAGACCCGCGTATTTGCTAAGATCCCCGCCTAATTTTCTTTCCGATTTGCAAAATATATTATGGGCAAAAACGTCGTTGTTCTAGGCACCCAATGGGGTGATGAAGGTAAAGGTAAAGTTGTTGACTTATTAACGGATAAGGCGAAGTACGTCGTTCGTTATCAAGGTGGTCACAACGCAGGTCATACATTGATCGTTGACGGTGAAAAAACTGTTCTCCACTTGATTCCATCAGGGGTATTACGTGACAACGTAAAATGTCTGATCGGTAACGGTGTTGTTTTATGTCCGACAGCCTTGATGAAAGAAATCAACATGTTAGAAGAGCGTAATGTACCAGTACGTGAGCGCTTACTAATCAGTGATGCATGTCCTCTTATTATGCCGTACCACGTAGCGTTAGATAATGCTCGTGAAACAGCTCGCGGCTCTAAGAAAATCGGTACAACAGGTCGTGGTATCGGCCCAGCCTATGAAGATAAAGTAGCCCGTCGTGGTCTTCGTGTAGGCGATTTACTTGATGCTGAATCATTTAAAGCGAAGTTAACTGAAATCATGGAATACCATAATTTCGTATTAACGAGCTACTACAAAGCAGAAGCTTTGGACGTTGAGCAAGTATTCGAAGATGTTATGGCTATCGCGCCGACCATCATTGCCATGATGGACGATATCAGCGAAACCTTAGACCAAGCACGCAAAAACGGTGAGTCAATCATGTTTGAAGGTGCTCAAGGTACCTTACTTGATATCGACCACGGTACATACCCATATGTTACCTCTTCAAATACCACGGTTGGTGGTGTTGCCACAGGTTGTGGTTTTGGTCCTCGTTACCTTGACTATGTATTAGGTATTACCAAAGCATACACGACTCGTGTTGGTTCAGGTCCATTCCCGACAGAGCTAAACGATGAAGTCGGTCACCATTTAGGTACTGTTGGTCACGAGTTCGGTGCAACTACCGGTCGTGAACGTCGTTGTGGTTGGTTTGATGCCGTCGCTATGCACCGTGCAGTGCAAGTTAACTCTATTTCTGGTTTCTGTTTAACCAAACTAGATGTATTGGATGGTCTAAAAGAATTGAAGATTTGTACTGGTTACAAAACTCAATCAGGCGATGTTTTGACTGTGCCACCAATGGCGGCTGAAGGTTACGAAAACATCACTCCAGTATACGAAACCATGCCTGGTTGGAGTGAGTCGACTATTGGTGCAACAACGGTAGAGCAACTACCTGAAAACGCACGAGCTTATATCAAACGTCTTGAGCAAGTTTGTGGTGTTCCAATTGATATTATCTCGACTGGTCCAGATCGTGTAGAGACCATGATTTTGGTTAACCCGTTCGACGAATAATCATTTCGTTATAAGAAAAAGCCGGCTTATGCCGGCTTTTTTGTTTGCCTAGTTTGTTAATTAACGAGCTGTGTTTCATCACTTAGATATCGTTTTCGGTATAGCTGCCAATCATTTTTCGTGGCAGATTCTCGACATACACCATAGCGAAATGACGGTAAAAAATATGGCCAGTGATAGCGTAAATCGCTAAACCAAAAACACTCTTTCTGCTTGCTTCGGCTGTGCTGCAAAAATACCGGGTACACCGCAAAGTCCCGAAAGCCCTGCATTAGGGGATGCCGCCAGGCATTAACAATATTGACATCATCACTGCTCGCTGGGTGATAAGTGTGTTGCCATTGCACGCGGTTTGCATCGACGCTTTTTTTGCTGTTGATATCGTTATAACGGTCAAGGTAACCCGGCTTGTCTAGGCTTGAGCTAAGTTGTCTTGCTACTTTGTCATTAGCCAGACGAATATAGCGGTATTGCAAATCATTATCCTGCTGCGTTATTGCCAACCACAGTAAAGGTGAAAACGGTTGTGGTAACAACATCGTGCTATTGCTCACCCTGCTATGACTAATCGTGCTGCCACTGGCTAACTGTGAAGGTTGCTTGCTTAGTAATGTGAGTGTGTATTGCTTGATGCCGGCAACCAGCAATAAATAACTTAGTGGCACAGCCCAAATCGCTTGTCTTGCCATATTAATTGCCATCTTATTTTTGGCCATATTAAGGGCCGATGTTTTATTAGCTGTTGTTGCGTGTTCTAGAGTGGTGTTGCTATTGCGCCAATCATAGCAACTATAAATAAGCAGACCGAGCAAACAACTGCCAGTGAAATAGCCATCGATAACAAACAATAGTGCAAAGCTGACTTTATAGCTGCTTAGCGGTGCAAACCACTGCGTACCATATACCGTCAACGCATCCAGCAGCAGATGTGACATGATGGCAGTCAACAGCAATGTGTAGAGCCATTTTCGGTTGATACGAACGTGTGCAAATAGGTACCGTTTGCAAAGTAATAATAGACCCATAAATAGATAGGCCCATAGTGGTGCAAGCACAATAGAATGACTCTCTGCTCTATGCCAATAGGCGAGGAATTCTAAAGGATGAAGCCAAAATGATAGATAATCCAGATCTGGCAATAACGCTGCTACCGCACCGATTGCGCTGCATTGCCATGAGGCAAGTCGATTATCATCTTGTTTGTGCTTAAACCATTGGCCAACACCAGCGCCAACGATTGCATGGGTGAATGCATCCATCAACGAATCAGCTATATCTGTCGAGTGTCGGCATCAACAATTCTGGCCAACATCTTTGCTAAGCGATGCCTCGTGCGCTCGTGTCCAGGGCTTTTGTCATGGATAAAATGGGCAAAACTGAGCAAGTAACTCGCGGTAACGCTAATTTCAATACATATTCGTTTAAGCCCTTGTTGGCGAATGTTGGCAATATCGATAAACCATTGCACCGTGCGGCTTACTCTAGTGACGCCGTGTGCTTGTAAATGGATGTGCCCAGGTTCAAATTTGTAGGCCATGATCGCTTTTAACACCGCCTTGTTGTTAGGTAAGGCTTCAAACCAGGTGATAATGGCGGTTAATAATCGCTGCTGTGAGTTTTGCTGTTGAAAGGTGGGGTTGTCATTTAGCGCCAGCATTGCATCGTCGGCACGATCGAAAATGGCTTCGGCAATAGCGTCTTTACTGCGGAACAAAGGTTTTATCTGCACCAGCGGCAGCTTTATCTCGTTACTGATATCATGCATTGCAACAGCGTGCCATGAACGTTTGCTCGCTAATTGCAATGCAGTATCTATGATCTGTTGTCGCCGCTCCATTTCGTTAGGCATCGACATTTACGCTCGATTGACACATTTGCCATTAAGTATAGAAAACAGCAACTCATTGAGCGAAACATTAACGACACGGCAAACCTTAGTTGTGTTTACTTATCACTGTAACCCCAAGGTGCACTAGGTGGTGTTACCGGCTTGTTTAAGTCAAAATCGACGCGAAACTCACGGCCATGACGAATCAAACGATACGAAAAGCTTTCTGGGTAGATAAACATTTGCCAAATATTGTCGTTCGATTGTGGGATCCCTTGGGCAACAAACATTTCTTTTGAGTATTGGTCCGCAGGGAAAGACTGCACTTGCGGCCAACCTGCATCTTGGCTGTGACCACCATACATAGTCAACGCGTCATTGCTGCCATCTTTGTGTCGATGATCATGCTTTAATGACAACCCTGAGCCGGTTTTGGTGACAAGCCAAGTACGTGATGAGTCATCGCCAACATGAAATGGAATTTGCAGCTGACTATCGCTGCATTTGCGCACGTGCATGATCAGCGGTTTATTGGCAAATGCATCACTGTCGCTGTTATCGACAGTAACTTTTCCGGCAAATGCTTTACCACAGTGCTGTTTTATCGCATCAAAAAATGCATCTTGGCTAGTAATCGATACCAAAGGCGCTTCGGCTATGTTTTCTGTCGCCATCGTTGAGCTGGTAATTAACGTCAATAGGCAGGCAATGCTGATGGTAGATTTGTTCATATAGGTTCTCTTAAACATGAATTGCAACTGCCAACAACGGTAGCGGTTTACGCTGACTTTGGCAACATAATAACCATAAACAGCACACCGATATGGCAACAGATTTTGTTATTTATGCAGGCCAATAAACTAGATATGCATGGTTCAATATATGCGTAAATCATTTGTTACTAATAACGCTTTCTTATAACAAAATAGCCATTAAAAAATGTAACCCTTATGAAAGTTTTCAGGTAACATTCACTATTCTAACTAAGCTTAAGCTACCCTTGTCTTTCTAAAGGAATTCGTCAATGACAGATCTGCGTCAACAAGCCCTCGATTATCATGAACAGCCTAAACCAGGCAAAATCAGTGTTGCATTAACCACCCCTGCCGAAACGGCGGATGATTTGGCTCTTGCCTATAGTCCGGGTGTTGCAGAGCCGGTACGAGAGATTGCAGAAAATCCAGATAATGTCTATCGCTATACAAACAAAGGTAATACGGTTGCGGTCATCAGTGATGGTACGGCGATTTTGGGTTTAGGTAATCTAGGTCCATTGGCTTCTAAGCCTGTTATGGAAGGCAAAGCATTGTTATTTAAGCGCTTTGCTAATATTGATTCGTTCGATATTGAAGTTAAACACAATACCATTGAAGACTTCATTAATACCGTGGCGAATATTGCGGATAGCTTTGGTGGCATAAATCTTGAAGACATCAAAGCACCGGAATGTTTCGTAATTGAGAAAGCCTTGATTGAACGCTGTAAGGTGCCAATTTTTCATGATGATCAACATGGTACCGCCATTGTCACAGCTGCAGGCATGCTTAATGCGTTAGAAGTGCAAGGTAAACAACTAAAGCAAGCTCAAATTGTATGTTTAGGTGCTGGCGCTGCGGCCATTGCCTGCATGGAATTATTGATCACTTGCGGCGCTCAGCGTGAAAACATTTACATGCTAGATCGCAAAGGTATCGTTCATACCCGCCGTGATGACTTAAATGAATATAAAAAATTATTTGCCAATAATACCGATAAACGCACCTTAGAAGACGCCTTAGAAGGGGCGGATGTGTTCGTTGGTGTATCAGGTCCTAATCTATTATCAGCGGAGCAATTGCAGCTAATGGCTGCAAAACCAGTTGTTTTCGCTTGCTCGAACCCGGATCCAGAAATCAAGCCGGAGCTGGCACATGCGACTCGTGATGATTTGATTATGGCAACCGGTCGTTCTGATTACCCAAATCAGGTGAATAACGTGTTGTGCTTCCCATTTATTTTCCGCGGTGCTTTAGATGTACGTTCTCGCCAAATTAATGATGCTATGAAGGTTGCTGCAGTTGATGCGATTCGAGAGATTGCCAAATTGCCTGTACCAGAAGGGGTGTTGCACGCGAGCGGTTGTAACAAACTTGAGTTTGGTAAGGACTACATTATTCCTAAACCTATGGATCCAAGACTATTGGCCAACGTTGCCTTCGCTGTCGCCAATGCCGCTGTTGAAACCGGCGTGTCGACCATAGACTTACCTAAAAACTATATGGGTATGGGCAATAGCTAGTAAGTTAAATCACAACAATAAAAAAGCGCTGATATCAGCGCTTTTTTTATTCAATGAATTGACATCAATGATGTTTAATCATCGTTCTCGAAGTCTGAAAAGTCGGTGATGCCATTTTCTTCCAGCACTTTACGCACACTTTCAGGTAACAAGTTTTCGTTATCTTTCGCCAAATCGTTATCGCTTGGCAATGGTTGCCCGGTGAACGCGTGTAAAAACGCTTCACATAACAACTCACTATTGGTGGCGTGACGTAAATTATTTACCTGACGGCGGGTACGCTCGTCGGTCAATACTTTTAATACTCGCAGTGGAATAGATACGGTGATCTTCTTCACTTGCTCACTTTTTTTGCCGTGTGGCGCGTATGGATTAATGTACTCGCCATTCCAGTCAGCCATTTTTGCTCCCTAATAACCGTTTTTTAATTATATCTGGATGTTTTTACTCAGCTGATCAAATTGTACTGGATATGTTGTTTGAGTCAACATCTATAAGCAAAGATGTATAGATGGCTAAAACTTCTTGACCTGAGTAATTAATCCGTATAGATTTATAGACGTCTAAACATCCACTAATATACACGGTAACAAAATTATGAAACTCGATAAATTAGCGACCATCGCGGTACAGGCAGGAATAAACAGTGATCAGCATCACGGAGCTGTCGTGCCGGCGATGCATTTATCGAGTACTTATAGCCTCAAAGGCTTTAACGAAAAACGTCAATATGACTATTCGCGCACGGGTAACCCAACGCGTCAAACGCTGGCCGAGGTTATTGCACATTTAGAAGGTGGCAGCAAAGGTATTATAACCAGCACGGGGATGTCGGCGATTCACCTAATTTGCCAACTGCTCAGCGCGGGTGACCGATTACTGATACCGCATGATTGTTATGGCGGCAGTTACAGATTGTTTGTCCATCTAGCCAAACGTGGTCAATTCGAATTAGATGTCGTTGATCAAACCGACAGTCAAGCGCTAGAGGACGCCTTAGCCAAAAAGCCAAAACTGGTCTTAGTTGAGACACCAAGTAATCCATTGCTGCGTTTAGTGGATATTAAAAAGGTTTGCGATGCGGCAAAGCAGGTTGGCGCTTTAGTTGCCGTCGACAACACGTTTCTATCACCATTACTGCAGCGCCCATTAGAGCTCGGTGCTGATATAGTTATTCATTCAACCACTAAGTTTATTAATGGTCATTCAGATATTGTCGGCGGTGCCGTTGTCACTAAAGACCCGCAATTAGGCGATGATCTGGCTTGGTGGGCAAATTGCATTGGTATTACTGGCAGTGCTTTTGATGCCTACCTGACGTTACGCGGTATCAAAACCTTGCCTGTACGTTTGCGCGCTCATCAGCAAAATACCCAAGCGGTGGTTGCGTTGCTTACCGAGCACCAGGCTGTCGAGGCTGTTTATTATCCTGGCCTGTCGACTCATCCTGGTCATGAGATAGCTAAAGCGCAACAAGCCGGTTTTGGTTCAATGTTGTCGTTTGACATTAAAGGCGATGAAAATCAGGTTCGCAATTTCTTTGCCGCTTTACAGTTGTTTACACTAGCCCAGTCTCTTGGTGGCGTAGAGTCTTTGGCTGCACATCCATCGACCATGACACACGCTGGGATGGATTTAGCTGCACAAAAAGCCGCCGGTATCTCACAAACACTGATTCGCCTGTCTATAGGCATTGAAGATGCTGACGATATTGTTGCTGATTTACAGCAAGCCCTTGATGCTGCATTTGCTGCACCTAGTGATAAAGCCGGTTAGGGATAAGTCATGAACCAAGCAAACTCATCTTTGTTAAATATAGATAACGCCGTACAAATACCGGTAAATGTGCATAAATTTGGTGGCAGTTCACTGGCCAATGCTGAATGTTTATTAAGAGTTATACAAATTTTAAAGCAAGAAGCACAGCTTGATGACGTCGTCGTGGTGTCAGCGAATGGTAAAACCACGGATAAGCTGTTTGCAATCATTAACTGTCAACAGAGCGAACAGCGCCAGTTATTATTAACAGAGCTGCAAAATCAGCAGCAACAACTGGTCTGTGAATTACTATCTGCATCAGCGGCAGCAACCGAATGCCAGCAAATCGCTACAGATATTGCCAAGCTTGCCGACATCCATTTTGATGATATATATCAGCGACACGATCTATTAGCCCATGGTGAAATTTGGTCAATGCGTTTGTTATCGGCGCTGATTAATGAACAGTTATGCCCATGTATTGGTGTCGACTCACGTCAAGTGTTACATCTTGACTGTGACAATGATTATCAATTGGTTGAGCATAGCTCACAACACGCGTTATTAACGGCTAAGCAAGCAGCAAAGTTAACGGTTATCACCGGTTACATTGCCACAGATACGCAAAATAGAACGCAAACATTGGGCCGCAATGGCAGCGATTACAGTGCCACAATTGTTGCCAAGCTTATCGGCGCAGAAAGTGTCACGCTATGGACCGATGTCGACGGTATTTACAGTGCCGATCCTCGCATTATTTCAACCGCGCGTAAGCTACATCGTATTGAAAATTCAGTGGCAACGGAGTTGGGGAGACTGGGCAATCCAGTGCTACACGCGAAAACATTAACGCCTTTGCAATGTCAGCAAATTCAATTGAATGTTGCCAGCAGTTTTTTACCCGAAGACAATGGCACTGAAATTGGTGTCTTTGGTGATATCGCAAAAAGCGAGTTATCGGTTACTCACAATAATGATCTGGTGAAAATTAACACCGATAAAGTCAGCGAGCTGTATTTGCGGCATGTGATTGCCCGCTTTGAACCGATTTACCAATGTCCTGATAAGTCGTGCTTAGTGGTGAACCAGCAGTTTTCGCAGTTGGCGATTGAATATCTGCAACAGCATCAACTTGAGTTCAGTTACCAACAAGTATCGTTAGTGGCTGTGGTTGGCTATCAAGTGGCGAGTCGCAGTGAAATTAAAGCACGTTTTAAACGAGTATTGCGCCACGAAGCATTGGATGCTTTGGTCGGCAGTGACAATGGTCACAGCTTGCTGGCGTTTTTAAACGAGAGCTGCAATGTCGAATTACTCAATCAAGTGCATTCCAGCATAACGAAAAATGCCCGCAATATAGGGTTAGTGGTTGCAGGTTTAGGTAATATCGGCAGCAAATTTTTAGACATGCTGCCAAAACAGTTAACACGTATCTCAAGTTTGGAAAACGTGCATTTGGTTGGCCTTGCGACATCAAAAAAAGCGCTTATTAATAACGATGGTATAGACCCGAGCCAAGCACTACCGTTATTTGCTGACAGCAGCGTTGACTATGACAACCAACAATTACTTGGTTGGTTAGAGCAACATCCGTATGACGAGTTAGTGGTTGTTGATATTACCCCGTCTGAGAGTTTTGCTCAGTTATACCAAAGCTTTTTTGAACGTGGTATCCATGTCATCAGTGCCAACAAATGCGCCGGTTCAAGTGAGCAGAGTCAATACAGCCAATTACTCGCGGCGCAAGAAAATACCGGCAGTCAGTGGTTAGTTAATACCACAGTCGGCGCGGGCTTACCGGTGAATTACGCCATTAATGATCTATTGCAAAGCGGCGACAGTATTCATGAAATTGCCGGGATATTTTCAGGTACTTTATCCTGGCTGTTTGCCAACTTTAGTGGTGAGCAGGCATTTTCAGATTTAGTCTTAGATGCGCTTGAGCAAGGTTTTACCGAGCCTGATCCGCGTGATGATTTATCTGGATTGGACGTACAAAGAAAATTGCTTATTTTGGCTCGATTAGCTGGTTTTGAGCTTGAACTGGACAACATCGACGTTGAAAACCTTGTGCCACCATCATTGCAAGGTATTGATAAAAAACAATTCTTCACTCGCATTACAGAGTTGGACGAGTATTTTGCTAATAAGCTAAATGAGGCAAAAAGTCAGCAACAACATTTGCGTTATGTGGCTAGATTTGCCATAGATAATAACAAACTTACTGCGAAGGTTGGTTTGGAAATACTGCCGGCGGACCACGCATTTGTAAATCTGACAGCCTGCGATAATATCTTTTTATTGGTGAGTGACTGGTATCAAGAGAATCCATTGATCATACGCGGCCCTGGTGCCGGTCGAGATGTTACCGCTGGCGGCTTGCATTCTGACTTAGTTAATTTGTGCCAGCGTTTAGAACATAAGAAAAAAGAAGTTGTCATTAAGGGGATATATTAAATGAATGCTAAAGCTCGCCAACTTGATTTGTTAAATCGTACTGTCCGTGATTTGGATCGCGACTTAAATGTGTCATTTGAATTCTTCCCACCAAACTCAGAACAAATGGAAACCACCTTATGGAATTCGGTAGAACGTCTAGAACCGCTTAATCCTAGTTTTGTGTCAGTAACCTATGGCGCTGGCAGTGGTACCCGAGATAGAACACACGGCGTTATTAAGCGAATTCAACGTGACACCAGCTTAGTTGCTGCACCACATTTGACTTGTATTGATGCCAGTAAACAAGAGTTAATCGATATTGCCAAAGACTATTGGCAAAGCGGTGTTCGTCACATTGTTGCGTTACGTGGTGATTTACCAAACAGCAGTGAAAAACCAAATATGTATGCCAGCGACTTAGTCGAGGTATTAAAAGGTGTTGCCGACTTTGAGATCTCTGTTGCCGCCTATCCGGAGACTCATCCTGAATCGCCTAATGCGCAATTTGATTTGGTTAACTTGAAACGAAAAATTGATGCTGGCGCGACACGTGCTATCTCGCAATTCTTTTTTGATATAGACGCCTATTTACGTTTTCGTGACCGTTGTGTTGCGGTTGGTATTGATGTCGAAATTGTCCCGGGTATTTTGCCGGTATCAAATTTTGCCACTTTAAAACGCTTTGCAGGGTTAACCAACGTGCATGTACCTGACTGGATGGGGAAATTGTACGAAGGACTCGATGACGACCCGACTACGCGAAACATGGTCGGTGCCAATATCGCAATGGAACAGGTGAAGATATTACGTAGCGAAGGGGTTAATGACTTTCATTTTTATACGCTAAATCGTTCCGAATTAACCTATGCAATTTGTCACACCTTAGGTATTCGCCCACAACAAGGTTAAGCACTCCACATAATCCTATCTTGCAGGGACAGTTTGTTTACATGGCAAACTGTCCTTTTCGTTTAGAGCAGGCAATAGTGCTGAATAAAATCCAATAAGATTTTTTCTGTTGGCTTGATTTGATCGAATGCTAAGAATTCATCTATTTGATGTGCTTGTTCAATCGAGCCTGGTCCTAAGACAATGGTTTGGCAACCTAATTGCTGAATAAACGGCGCTTCGGTAGCGTAATTTACCGCCTGACAACAATGACCAGAGAGTTTTTCAGCGACATGAACCAACTCACTGGACTCGTTCTCAGCAAAGGCAGGAGAGCTGGCATGCAATTCCTGCATGTTAACTCTACCGGGATATTTTTCTGCCGTTGCTTTTAATGCTTCACTTAACCAAAACAGCAGCTCTTCATCTTTGATGCCAGGTAACGCTCGTAAATCGATATCTAAGTAGCAATCACCGCAAATTCGATTAGCACTGTCACCACCTTTTATCGCACCAAAATTTAAGGTCGGCTCGGTAACAGAAAAAGCAGCGTTTTGATATTGGTGTTTAAGCTCTTGCTTTAAGGTCATTAGGCTTTTAATGATCTCGAACATGATTTCGATGGCATTAATACCTTTCGCGGGTTGGCTGGAATGACCTGACTTGCCAACCACCGTAATACGATGAGACATATGTCCTTTATGCATAATTACTGGCTTTAAGTTGGTCGGTTCGCCAATAATCGCCACATCGGGTTTGGCCAATTGTTGTTCGATGAAAAAGCGTGCACCAGCCATGGTTGTCTCTTCATCGGCTGTGGCAAGAATATATAACGGCTTTGTTAGCTTGGTTAAGGGTAGCTGTTTACAGGCTTGCAAGATAAACGCGAAAAAGCCTTTCATATCACAGGTGCCCAATCCAAAAAACTTGTCGTCTTTCTCTTGTATAGCAAACGGGTCGCTGTTCCAGCCTTGTTGATCGAAAGGCACCGTATCACTATGGCCGGACAGTAATAAGCCACCTTCGCCGCTGCCCACCTTAGCCAGCAAGTTATATTTATTGTTGGTTCCGGGCACTTTTTGAATATTCACCGCAAAGCCTAGATCCTTGAACCAAGTCGCTAATATTTCAATCACCGCCAAGTTACTTTGGTCGAGTGATGCAGACTCAGCACTGATCGATGGGCTGGCGATTAATTCACTAAGTGCTTGCTGAAAATTGGGTAGCTTTACAATTGTTGACATTTACTTACTCTTTATTGCAAATACTTATGCTTTTTTATTGCATAAGTATTTCATCACTGTTATCTTTCTTTGGACAGTTTAATCAAGCTTCTGGGTAAAGACCATAGGTTGTCGGATTTTATTGTAATCGTTTTGTATAAATAGTAGCCAGAACGGATATGGATCGCCGATAATACCCAGCTGATAGAAATCATATATTTATTCTTGTTGAATAGAATTGCAAATGAGAGGTTAAGTGAAAGTTGCAATTATAGGTGCTAGTGGCTATGCCGGCGCTGAATTAGTTAAAATCCTAACAAAGCATCCCCAAGTGGATGTTTTGCAATTACTTGTATCTGAAAATAGTGCATCAGCAGATCTTGCGTTCAGCGAGTTATATCCGGCGATGCAGGGTGTTTGTGATCTGCCACTTCAGGCTTTTTCTGCGGCATGGTTAAAAGATCACCAATCTGAAATTGATGCGGTGTTTTTTGCCACTCCACATGAATATTCACAGCAGTGGGCGAATGCTTTTGTCGATGCGGGCGTTAAAGTGTTTGATTTGTCCGGTGCGTTTCGTCTACAAGACGCCGATGATTACCCTAAATATTATGGTTTTGCTCACCAACATACCGACTTGTTGCAACAAGCGGTATATGGATTGGCGGAGTTTAATCAGCAAGCCATCGCTGAAACACACATTGTTGCTGTGCCTGGTTGTTATCCAACCGCCAGTTTATTGTCATTAAAACCAATAATCGATGCCGGCTTACAGCAAGAAGATGGCTTAATCGTTGTCAATGGTATCAGTGGCGTCAGTGGCGCCGGTCGCAAAGCGTCATTAGCAACCAGCTTTAATGAGTTAAGCCTAAAAGCCTACAATATATTACAGCATCGTCATCAGCCTGAAATAAGCCAAGAAGCCGGTGCTCAGGTCATTTTCAATCCTCATATTGCGCCGTTTAAACGTGGCTTAATGGCAACGGTAACCCTTAACTTGCAAGACACGGTGACTAAACAACAAGTAGATATGGCGTTTCAGCAGTGTTACCAACACACGCCATTGGTGCGTATCAGTAAAAGCTGGCCGCAAATCGATGATGTTGCCAATACACCGTTTGCCAACATTTATTGGCAATATGATGAATCATTACACGTTTTGGTGGTTAGTTGCGCCATTGATAACTTATTAAAAGGCGCGGCGTCACAAGCGGTGCAATGTTTTAACATTAGTTTTGGCTTGCAACCCACCTTAGCATTACTTGGAGGTCAGCATGACTAGACCTCTGGTTATTAAGATTGGTGGGGCGATAATGGAGTCTGATCAGGCTCTGTCCGATTTATTTAAGGTTGTTAGCCAGTTACAGCAAGACCGTGGCGTTATTATCGTCCACGGCGGTGGCTGTGTGGCTGATGATATGTTGCAACAAGCTGGTTTTGTCAGTAAAAAAATCGATGGCTTACGGGTAAGCGAACAGGCTCATATGGCGGTTATTAGCGGCGCCTTAGCGGGTACGGTTAATAAGCATATGGTGGCGATAGCGAACCATAGTGGTTTAAAAGCAGTCGGCTTAGCATTGCATGATGGACAGTCCATTGTGTGTTTGCCTGCTGACCCGAAATTAGGTTGTGTTGGTATACCTCAAGCGAGCAATGCGAGCTTGTTAAATTCATTAGTCGCGGCAAACTGTTTGCCGTTGATCAGTTCTATTGGCAGCTTAGACAATGGCACCTTAGTTAATGTGAATGCCGATGATGCAGCGGTGGCTATCAGTGAGTTACTCAATGCTGATTTGGTGTTGTTAACCGATGTCGCTGGGGTTAAAGGTGCCGATCAAAAATACCTTGCTACACTTGATGGTGAGCAAGCCAAACTCCTTATCGAACAAGGCGTCATTGCCGGTGGCATGATCGCTAAAGTTAACGCTGCATTTGCTGCAGCCAACCGATTACGACGAAGTATCGCGGTTGCCAGTTGGAAATCGCCTGAAAAACTGTTTGTGTTAAACAGTGATGGCGAGTTTGGCACCCGCATTATTCCTACACTTTAAAACTTAATAAATTGCAGTAATAACAGGAAGATACATATGTCGATGCAACATTTTCTTGCAGATAGTGATTTTGATAATGCGCAATTAACCCAGTTAATTACGCAAGCGATTGATATTAAAAATAACTTACCAAAATACCAAAATGCCCTAGCCGGTAAAACCGTTGCTATGTTGTTTGAAAAACCATCATTGCGAACTCATGTTAGTTTTGATTTTGGCATTAATAAATTGGGCGGTCATAGCTTATATTTAGGTCAGCAAAATGGCCAATTAGGTGAGCGTGAACGGGTCAAAGACGTTGCCAAAAACTTAGCGTGTTGGAGCGATGCCATTGTTGCCCGAGTGTTCAAACAATCGGTGCTCGATGAGATGGCGGAGCACGCAGGCATTCCAGTTATCAACGCCTTAAGTGATTTATATCACCCGTGTCAGGCTTTGGCTGATTACATGGCTTTAACCGAAACCTTTGGTCAACTTAACGGATTAAATCTGTGTTATATCGGTGATGGTAACAATGTCTCAAATTCATTAATGCTGATGGGGCCAGTGCTTGGCGTCAACGTCACGGTTATTTCGCCGGTTGGTTATGAGCCGTGTGCCAAAATGGTTGATAAAGCGCAAGCCTTGGCAAAGGCCAACGGCAGCACGCTAACCATTACCACTGACATTAATGCTGCGGCCGAGCAACAAGTGATTTATACCGATACTTGGATATCTATGGGAGATAACACCAAGGTTGAGCAAATACTGCAAACCTTTATGCCATATCAGGTCAACAAAACCCTGATGGAAAAGGCAGGCGCGAGCGCGTTAATGCATTGCCAGCCTGCACACTTAGAGCAAGAGGTAACCACAGAGGTTTTTGATTCGGATAAGTCATTGGCTTTCTTACAAGCCGAAAACCGTATGTGGGCACAAAACTCCGTATTGGTTAATTTGTTGGCTGATTAAGCCGAGTTTCAAGATTTTAGTAAAGAATTTATAGATTTAAGAGTAGATATTATGAGTCAAGATATTAAGAAAGTGGTACTGGCCTATTCAGGTGGTTTAGATACATCAGCAATCATTCCTTGGTTGAAGGAAAACTATAATGGCTGTGAAGTTGTCGCATTTTGTGCCGATGTAGGCCAAGGCGATGAAGAGCTTGAAGGCATTCAAGAAAAGGCCATTGCCTCTGGTGCGTCAGAATGTCACGTCGTCGATCTAAAAGAAGAGTTTGTTAAAGATTACATTTATCCGATCGTGAAAACCGGTGCGGTATATGAGGGACAATATCTATTGGGTACCTCTATGGCACGTCCGGTGATTGCCAAGGCACATGTTGAAGTCGCACTCAAAGTAGGCGCTGACGCGGTTTGTCATGGTTGTACCGGTAAGGGTAATGATCAGGTGCGCTTTGAAGCGTGTTTTGCCGCGCTGGCACCACAACTCAAAGTTATCGCGCCATGGCGTGAATGGGATATGGTTTCTCGTGAAGACTTGCTTGACTATTTGGATCAGCGCAACATTCCATGTTCGGCGTCATTGACCAAGATTTATAGTCGTGACGCCAATGCGTGGCATATCTCTCATGAGGGCGGTGAATTAGAAGACCCTTGGTGTGAGCCGTCAAAAGAAGTGTGGACCATGACCACCGATCCTTTGGATGCACCAGATACACCGGAATCTGTTTTACTTAGTTTTGATAAAGGTGAATTGGTTGCCGTTGACGGTCAAACCATGAGCCCGTATCAATCATTGGTTTATCTAAATGACAAAGCCGGTGCTCACGGTGTGGGTCGTGTAGATATCGTTGAAAACCGTCTGGTAGGGATGAAATCTCGTGGTTGTTATGAAACGCCAGGCGGCACCGTATTAATGGCAGCATACAAAGGCTTAGAAACCCTTATTCTTGACAAAGAATCACTGAAGTTTCGTGAGTCGGTAGGCTTAGAATTCTCTCATGTTATTTATGATGGTCGTTGGTTTACACCATTAGCTCAAGCACAAATGGCGGCATGTCATGCCTTTGCTGAGCAATTAACCGGTGATGTCGTAGTTAAACTGTATAAAGGGCAAGCTGTGGTTACTCAGCGTCGTTCGCCAAACAGCTTATACTCAGAAGAGTTTGCCACCTTTGGTGAAGATGATGTTTACGATCAAAAACATGCAGAAGGCTTTATTCGTCTGTTTAGTTTGTCGAGTCGTATCAAGGCACTGAAAGCTCAGGAGAAATAACATGGCATTATGGGGTGGCCGGTTTAAAGCCGGTAGCAGCGATAAGTTTAAGGCGTTCAATGATTCCTTACCGTTTGATCATGTCTTAGTACATCAGGATATTCAGGGCTCAATTGGTTGGTCAAAAGCGATCTGCAAAGCAGGTGTGTTGACCATTGATGAGCAGCAAAAACTTGAGCAAGCGTTGCTGGATTTAGCCGCGAAAGTCGATAATGGTGAGATCAATTTCGAGCAATCAAATGCCGAAGATATTCACAGTTTCGTTGAAAGCGAATTGATTGAAATGATCGGTGATATTGCCCGTAAATTACATACTGGCCGTAGTCGAAATGATCAGGTCAGTACCGATTTACGATTATGGGCGCGTGAGCAGGTTGATGAGCTAATTAACATGCTAAATAGTTGTATTGCGCAATTACTGAATCTTGCTGATAACAACAAACAGCATATCTTGCCCGGCTACACCCATTTGCAACGCGCACAACCGATTCGTTTTGCCCACTGGTGTATGGCCTATGTGGAAATGCTTAAGCGTGATGTGTCGAGATTACAAGACGCTAGAGTGCGTCTAAATCAATCGCCATTGGGCTGCGCCGCGTTAGCGGGCACCGTTTATGACATTGATCGTTATGAACTGGCGAGTAGTTTGGGCTTTGATGGTCCATGTATGAATTCCCTTGATGCCGTGTCTGATCGTGACTATGTATTGGAATTATTATTTGCAGCCTCTACCGGTATGATGCATTTATCGCGATTTGCTGAAGACTTAATTTTCTTCAATTCCGGCGAAGCTAATTTTATTACCCTTGGCGATCAAGTGACCTCAGGCAGTTCATTGATGCCGCAAAAGAAAAACCCAGATGCATTGGAGTTAATTCGTGGTAAATGTGGTCGTGTTTATGGCTCATTGCAAGGATTATTAGTAACCCTCAAGGGCTTGCCGCTGGCGTACAACAAGGACATGCAAGAAGACAAACAAGGCCTATTTGATGCACTTGAACAGTGGTTTTCATGTATAGAAATGTCTTGTGAAGTGGTTAATTCCATTGAACTGAATGTTGCTGAATGTCGTCGCGCTGCTCGTGGCGGTTATGCCAATGCAACGGAATTGGCAGACTACCTGGTTGGTAAAGGCGTGCCATTTAGAACCGCACATGATATTACCGGTGCGGTCGTGCTTTATGCGATAGGCCAGGGTGAACCGTTAGAAAATCTACGTTTGGATGAGTTTAAACAGTTCTCAAATTTAATCGAGGAAGACGTTTATCCGATTTTAGAGTTGGAATACCTTGTTGATAAGCGCAATATACTTGGCGGCACCGGCATCGAGCCTGTAAGCAAGATTATTGAGCAAAATCGTCAACAGCTGGGCAGTACCGAATACACGGTTAGAGACGCCAAATTAACGGATTTACGTTCAATCGGAAAGCTCGTTAATTACTTCTCTGATCGAGAAGAAAACTTACCTCGCAGTGAAGATGATTTAATTAAATCAATTCGAGACTTTGCTGTCGTTGAAGTGGCGGGCCAAGTGGTCGCGTGTGCGTCACTTTACATCTACAGTACCGGCTTGGCGGAGATTCGCTCATTAGGCGTGGCCAATAACCACCAAGGAAAGGGCTATGGTAACAAGCTATGTCATTACTTACTGGATCGTGCACAACAATTGTCACTGCTTAAAGTGTTTGTGTTAACACGCAAGCCAGGTTTTTTTGAAAAGCTTGATTTCAAAATGAGCGATAAAGCCAGCTTGCCAGAAAAAGTGATGAAAGATTGTGAGATTTGTCCGAAGAAAGATTGCTGTGATGAAGTCGCGTTAAAATATGACTTGAACGAACATCACACCATGCCGCAAATGTTGGGCTCCATTGAAGTTGCCGAAGTCTGATTGCTAACAGCGCATTAAAAAAAGGCCCGTTTGGGCCTTTTTTGTTTTTATAGTGGCTGTTGCGACTTAACGCCTTTATTTAACGTCTTTA
This sequence comes from Thalassotalea sp. HSM 43, assembly GCF_004752005.1. Classification (NCBI taxonomy): domain Bacteria; kingdom Pseudomonadati; phylum Pseudomonadota; class Gammaproteobacteria; order Alteromonadales; family Colwelliaceae; genus Thalassotalea; species Thalassotalea sp. HSM 43. Next base: position 2,300,429 of record NZ_CP038493.1, read on the forward strand.
TTTAATGTCTTTATTTAACGTCTTTAGTTGATGATTAGCAGCACACATCCGCAAGCAAGTGTTTGTGCTTAAAAGATTTCTTCATCTTCTTCACGAGCCTTTTCGTTTTCTAGAATATCTTCCACATTGTCTTCATCTACCCATTCGGTTGGCTCGGTGCCTTGAATAAAGTATTCAAAAGTCGAACTCGAATCACTTTTATTGGTGCGCTTACCGGTTTCTTTGTCGATGCGAATCGAAACAATATTATCCGGCTGTTTAAATGGCGCGTATGGGAACTCATTTAGAGCAATATTCATAAACGAAATCCACGCCGGTTGCGCCGCATTGGCGCCAGCTTCGCCGCCTGCGGTTTGGTTACGACCTAGGTTTGCATTGACATTGGTGCGACCCAAGTTGCGACTTGGATCATCGAAGCCAATCCAGCTGCTCGCAACCAGATGACGACTAAAGCCAGTAAACCAAGCGTCTTTTGATTCATTGGTGGTGCCGGTTTTACCAGCCAAATCACGACGTTCAAGTGCTTTAGCGCGCCAACCTGTGCCCATCCAACCTGTGCCTTCTGACCAGTTGCCGCCACCGCCCCAAATGACGCTATTCATCGCTTCTGTGACTAAAAAGGCATTTTCACGACTTAAGATGCGCGGTGCAATTGGTTGGGTTAATAATTCAACGTCAAGTTCATCACTTGCATCAAAACTATTAGCATATTCTTGTTGCGCTTGTTCGCACTCATAGCAAGCAACGTTAGGCTCTGCTTGATAAATAACCTCACCACTGGCGTCTTCTATGCGATCGACAATATAAGGTTCGACTAAATAACCTTCATTGGCAAAAGCGGCGTAGCCGGTCACTACTTGCAGTGGCGTCATGACTGCTGAGCCTAAAGCAATAGACTCATTTTTAGGCAGTGATTCTTTCTCAAAACCAAATTTTGTTAAATGCTCAATTAAGGTGCTTAACTTCATCCCGCGTAATAGTCGAATGGACATCACGTTTTTCGATTTTGCTAGACCGGTACGGACTCGCAAAGGACCTTCATAAACCGCAGGTGAATTTTTTGGTCGCCAAGCAAAACCTGAGCGTTTATCCCATTGATTGATTGGCGCATCGTTAACAATAGAGGCGAGGGTATAACCATTTTCCAATGCCGCCGAATAAACAAAGGGTTTTATATTTGAGCCGACCTGACGATTTGCCTGAGTAATACGGTTAAATTGGCTTTGTCTAAAACTAAAGCCACCAACACTGGCTAAGATAGCGCCATTGTCTGGCGAAATGGCCACGATGCCACCGGATACATCCGGCATTTGTGCTAGCTGCCATTGTTGCTCTGCAGCAGGGCGGATATACACCATGTCGCCGGCGCTAACAATTTCTTGTGCAAGTTTTGGCGCTTTACCTTGGATTTTGTCATCGATATACCAACGCGCCCACTTTAAGCCATCCCATGGGATATCGATGATCTCACCCTGTTCATCGATTACTTTAGCCGCCTGCTCAGCAATTTCTATGACTACCGCAGGCTGCAAATCATTATAGGATTTAACTTCTTGCAATTGTGTAACGATGTCTTGTTGCTCTGGAGCTTGAGTCGGTAACTCAGCAAAACTGTCGGTTAAGGTGTCTAACTGCTCATCATTGACAAACGTTTGGTATTGGCTGAGTACCTTTTGCTGGTCTTGCTCAGATAACCACAAGCGCTGAATAGGGCCACGGTAACCATGACGTTGATCATAGGCATAAACGTTATTTACCACCGCTTGCTTCGCTGCGTTTTGCAAATCCGCTTTAACCGTAGTGTAAACTTTTAGACCTTTACCATAGGCAAATTCTTTACCATACAGCTCGAGTACTTTTTTATTGGTTTGTTCTGCGACATACGGCGCACTGACTTCAATTCTTACACCGTGGCGTTTAGTACGAATTTCTTCATTATTGGCTTGCTCATATTCTTCTTCGCTAATATAGCCACTGACTAACATACGCTGCAGTACTGTGGTACGGCGAAATTTAGCTCGTTCTGGTGAACTGATAGGGTTATAGGTCGTTGGTGCTTTAGGCAGACCAGCGATAACGGCTATTTCGCCCAAGGTCAATTCGTGCAAATCTTTACCGTAATAAACCTGCGCCGCCGCACCGACACCAAATGCACGATGACTCAACTCAATTTTATTAAGATACAGTTCGAGAATTTCATCTTTGGTTAATAGCTTTTCCATATGCAAAGAAATAAAAATTTCTCGTACTTTACGAACAATGGTTTGTTCGCGAGTTAAGAAGAAATTTCGCGCCGTTTGCATGGTTATGGTACTGGCACCGCCTTCGATTTCACCGCCGGTTATTTTACTTTTGATAAGCAACACCACAGCACGGGTCATGCCGATTGGATCGACACCAAAATGTTCATAAAAACGATTGTCTTCGGTGGCTAAAACCGCTTCAATAAGTTTTGGCGGCATATCTTTTAGCTTGACTGGAATTCGACGTTTTGTACCATATTGCGAGATCAGTTTTCCTTCACTCGAATAGATCTGCATGGGAATTTGTAATTGAATGTCTTTTAAAACGTCGACGCTCGGCAAATCGTCTTTCATATACCAATAAAAAACGCCGATGGTAAGGATTCCAAGTAGGGCAATAGCAAAAGAAAATTGTACTAACCGCTTGATAATGTTCACAAAAATACTGCCAATATAAAAAATCTAAAAATAATATTACCAGTATATATCGATTAAAGCTGTAATAAATGTATTTTTAACGATAATATGCTTTAATAGACAAAAAATAATAATAATTCACGGGAAGATATGCTTAGTAAGTTATGGAATAAAAGCGCTGCTAAAATGGTCGGGATCGATATCGGTTCTCATTCCGCCAAGGCTGTTCTTATCGGTGAAGGCAAAGATGGCTATCAACTTGAAGCTTTCGCTGTTGAACCAATTCCAAAAGGTGCCGTTGTCGATCGTAAGATCCAAGACATCGAGGCCGTTGGCGCTGTCATTCGCAAAATTCGTAAAAAAGTCCTTTCGTCTGTGCAAGATGCCGCAGTCGCAATCTCCGGTTCTACCGTTATTACCAAAATTATTTATATGGATGTGGCTCTCAATGATGACGAACTTGCCAGTCAAATTGAGATTGAAGCCGATAGCTTAATTCCATATCCGCTTGACGAAGTTAGTCTTGATTTCGAAAAGCTTGATGTTAACGAGTCAGACCCAAGCAAGGTGAACGTTCTCTTAAGTGCCGCTCGAACGGAAACCGTTGAAGCACGAGTTGCAGCACTCGATACCGGTGGTTTTCAAACCAAAGTTGTTGACGTCGAATCTTATGCCTTGAGCCGTGCAGCTGATTTATGCATGCCGGCCTTACCTGAAGATGCAAGTGATAAAGTCGTCGCATTTATCGATATCGGCGCGACAATGACATTGTTTACGGTCAATGAAACCGAGTCGAATATATACAGTCGAGACCAATTGTTTGGTTCAGAGCAATATACTCGCTCTATTGTGTCTTATTACAATAAAACCTTTGAAGACGCTGAACGAGAAAAGCTAACCGGCGAATTACCGCCGACATACACTTTTGAGGTTTTGGCACCATTTCAAACCACCCTTATTCAGCAAATTCGTCGTGCGATTCAGATGTATTTGACTTTTAGTGGCAAAGATAAACTCGATTATCTGGTCATTTCTGGTGGTACCGCCGCACTGGAAAGCATTCAAGAACTATTATCTGCTGAACTTGGCATTCACACCATTATTGCTAACCCATTTAAAGATATGATGGTCGGTGAGCAAATTAATGAAGAAGAGCTTTCTAAGGTTGCACCTCAATTGATGGTTGCAACAGGTCTTGCTATAAGGAGTTTTTCCCCATGCCACATATAAATTTACTACCGTGGCGTGAAGAAGCTCAGCGACTACGCCAGCAACAATATTTTTCTCTATTAACCTTTTTAGCTTTGACTAGCTTTTTGGTTGTTTTCCTCGTGAGCCAGTATTTCCAGGCTAAGATTGACGGCCAACGTGCTCGTAACCAGTTCTTAACCAATGAAATTAAGGTATTGGATGCGCGAATTGCCGAGATCAAAACCCTAGAGCAGAAAAAGAAAGACTTGATTCAACGGATGAAGTTAATCGAACAACTACAGAAAAGTCGTAACGTCGGTACCCAAGTTCTCGATGAAATCGCCAAAGTTGTGCCACCTGGTGTGTATCTCACGAAATTAACCAAGCAAGATAACCAATTATTGCTGCAGGGTAAAAGTGAGTCGAATAACCACTTAGCGAATATGATTCGTGAGGTACAAAGCTCAACCTTATTGGCTGATGCTGAGCTGGAATCGATTACCAATAGCGGCAAGTCAGAGAAGTTATTAAGTGACTTTAAAATGACCTTACGTATCCAAGGCCTGCTAGATGAACAAGCGCTTATTAACGCAGGAGGTCGCTAATGAAAAATATTGATTTATCAGAGTTAAATGACTTAGACCTCAATAATATCGGTCAATGGCCGGTAGTGGCGAAAACGATTTTAGCCATAGTTGTTGTGGCCTTTGTTTCTTACTTGGTTTACTACGTGTTGGTCAGTGACAAGATCACTACCTTAGAGCAAGAGATTGCTCGCGAAGTAAAACTGAAAACCGATTACGAAGCAAAGTATTACGTTTCAGCCAACCTCGAGTTGTTCCGAGAGCAAATGGAAGAGGCAGAAGAGTTGTTTGCTAAGCAAATTAAACGCCTCCCAGAGAGCCATGAAACACCGGGTTTGCTTGACGATATTACCTTTGTTGGAACAACGTCTCGACTGGAATTTAAAAAGCTAAATTGGCAGCCTGAAATTCAGCAAAAGTTTTATGTGGAATTACCGATTCAAGTGCAGGTTACCGGTTCATATCATGACTTCGGTGAGTTCGTAAGTAAGATATCAGGCTTACCACGAATCGTTACCTTGCATGACTTTTCTATTGCTGGCACCAAGGCCGGTATGGATGGTGAGTTAACGCTGACATTACAGGCTAAAACCTACAAATATCGGGAGGCAGGAAAATAATGCGTTTGTCTAAACCGTTACTCGGAATATTACCGATATTTTTGCTAACTGCTTGTTTTGATGATAAAACAGATCTACACGCACATATTGAAAAAGTAAAAGCATCTACTCCAAATCGTATTGAGCCGATGCCAGCCGTTACCGAATTTAATCATTTTGATTACTCGGCATTTGCGCTGCGCAGCCCGTTTGTGGCGCCTAAGCCTGAAGCGATGACAGAGAAGTTGCAACAAATGTCCGATTGTTTACATCCGGATCCTCGCCGTCGCAAGCAACCTTTAGAAAAGTTTGCATTGGAAAGTATGAGCATGCGTGGCACACTAGGGGAAGAGGGAATAATTTGGGCACTAATACAAGCCGGTGATACTACCTTACATAGGGTATCTATTGGCAGTTATATGGGCCTTTACAATGGTCGAATTACCAGCGTTGGCGATGAAGAGATTATCATCGTTGAATTAATTCCCGACGGCGCAGGCTGTTGGGTAGAACGTGAAACAACTGTTGCCATGGTTGATTCGGATCTAGAGGGGCAAAGGAATTAATGTTGAGTCTTGATAGAAAAAAAATAAAAACATCAAATCGAATAAAGCAAGGATTATTGCAATCCGCCTTAGGCGCGGCTTTGGCTGTGTCTTCATTTTCCAGCTTTGCAGAAGGCAAATTAAACGATATTTATTACAATACGTTGCTTGCCGATGAGATTGAATTCACTTTTGGCTTTGAGCAAGATATTGCGTCTCAGCCCGTCGTAAAAACCTTTACTGACCCAGCACGTATTGAAATTACGTTTGACGCTGAAGAATTTGTTGCCCCCCTCTCAGATACTCAGGTCAATCACGCTGGTGTGAAACATATCGACGTCATGCAAGTTGCAGGAAAAGTAAAAGCAACGATTTATCTTGAAGAACTGAAAATGTACCAAGCAGAATTGATCGAAGGTAAGTTCGTGATGTTGCTTAATGGTATGTCTAGCTTCGATAAAGCCGACGTAGAAGCCGACAGTAGCGCAAATTTCATCAACAATATTCAAGCTATCGATTTTCGTAAAGGCGAAGCGGATAGTGGCCAAGTATTGGTATTTCTTGGTGACAGTAAGTCAGCCGTGGATGTCAGTGATAATTTAGGTAAAGTGAATATCGAATTTCATAATACCGATATAATGGACGACTTGCTCTACAAACTGGATGTAAGTGATTTTGGTACTATTGTGACCAGCATTGAGACCTTTAAAGAAGGTAATAATGCCCGCTTGGAAATTACTACCAGCAAACCAGTCACCTATGAGCATGACCAAATTGATAATATTTTCTCGTTAACTGTCGCTGAACAGGAAGAGGAAAAGTCGTACTTGGAAAACGGTAAAGACTTTAACGGTAAAGCGATATCGTTAAATTTCCAAGACATTCCAATTCGTACCGTATTGCAAATCATTGCCGATTATAATGGTTTCAACTTGGTCACCAGTGACACAGTAAATGGTAACATTACCCTGCGTCTTGACGGTGTACCGTGGGATCAAGCGTTGGATATCATTCTTAAAGTCAAAGGCTTAGGCAAACGACTTGACGGTAATATTCTAATGATCGCTCCTAACGATGAGTTGGTTGCTCGTGAAGCGAAAGAGCTTCAAGCACAACAACAAGTGTCAGAGCTTGCACCGTTATACGCCGAATACGTACAAATTAATTACGCCAAAGCGGCTGACTTTTCTTCATTATTAAAGAATGAAGGCACGAGCTTGTTATCAGATCGTGGCAGTGTAACCGTTGATGAGCGTACAAATACTTTATTGGTTCGTGATACTGCGAAAAGTATTGAAGACATCAAACGCATGATTGATGTGTTGGATATCCCAATTCGCCAGGTGGTGATTGAATCGCGTATGGTGACCGTTAAGGACAACATCAGTGAAGAGTTAGGTATACGCTGGGGTGTGACACATAACGGTGGTGATACGTCGACCTCTGGTAGCTTAGAAGGTGCCGATATTGCTAATGGCAACGTCGTACCATCATTGGATGACCGTTTAAATGTGAACTTACCGGTTGTTGATCCGGCTGGTAGCATTGCCTTTCAAGTGGCACGTTTAGCGGATGGCACCATTCTTGACCTTGAGCTTTCAGCAATGGAGCAAGAGAACAAGGGTGAAATCATCGCCAGTCCACGTATTACCACGTCGAATCAAAAAGAAGCCTATATCGAGCAAGGTACCGAAATACCATTTGTTCAGGCGGCATCAAGTGGTGCTACCTCAGTAACCTTTAAAAAGGCTGTTTTGGGACTTCGAGTAACGCCACAGATTACCCCAGATAATCGTATTATTCTTGATTTGGTGATTACCCAAGATACTCGTGGTGACACGATTGCAACGGGTACTGGTCTAGCGACTGCCATCGATACTCAAGAAATTGGTACGCAAGTGCTGGTAAATAATGGTGAAACCATAGTGCTAGGTGGTATTTATCAACAACAGATAATAAATGCCGTATCTAAAGTTCCAGTGCTTGGTGATATCCCTTACGTTGGTTGGTTATTCCGCACGAATAGCGAATTTAACGAGAAAAAAGAATTACTTATCTTTGTAACGCCTCGCATTGTTACAGAGAAATTTTAAACCGAAGAGTTAACGGTTTTATAAAATCAGTCTGAACTTACACTGCCAAATATGGTGAGTGTTAGTTCGGATTGTGTTTTTTTAAGGCAGGTGCTTGCAATTAGTCTAAAATAATTGCGATAATTGCGCCCTTAATTTTGTCGAGGAGAGTCCTCAGTTTCCGTTAACAATCAATTTTTCGAGTAGTAAAGTAAGCTCATGGCAGAAAAACGTAACATTTTCCTGATCGGCCCTATGGGAGCAGGTAAAAGCACAATTGGCAGAGAAATCGCTGACAGACTTCACTTAGATTTCTACGATTCAGACCAAGAAATAGAACGCCGTACTGGCGCAGATATCGCTTGGGTCTTTGATCTAGAAGGTGAAGAAGGGTTTAGAGATCGTGAAGAGAAAGTAATTGATGATCTAACTGAACTACAGGGTATCGTGCTGGCAACAGGTGGCGGGTCTGTAATTAGTGATCTTATTCGCAATCGCTTATCAGCGCGTGGCATCGTCGTATACCTTGAAACCACCATTGATAAACAAGTAGCCCGTACACAACGCGACCGTCGTCGCCCACTGTTACAAACGGAAGAAGATTCTCGTACCGTTCTAGAGCGTTTAGCAGCAGAGCGTAACCCTATGTACGAAGAAATCGCTGACCACGTTGTTCAAACAGATGATCAAAGCGCAAAAGTCGTTGCTAACAAGATCGTCGATAAACTGGATTTCTAATATCCATGTCGGAATTGATAGTTGAACTCGGTTCACGCAGTTACCCTATCTTTATCGAATCAGGGCTGTTAACTGACAGCCCAATTTCCTCTTATATTAAAGGCCAACGCGTCTGCATCGTAACAAATGATGTAGTCGATAAACTTTATTTAAACGCGTTAAAGCAACAATTGGCGAATTATCAACTAGACGTTGTTATTTTAGCCGATGGTGAAGCGCAAAAATCGTTGGCTAATTTTGAAAAAATCATGGCTCATCTGCTGGCTAATATCCATGGTCGTGACTCAACCTTAATTGCTTTAGGTGGTGGTGTCATTGGTGACATTACCGGATTTGCGGCCGCGTGTTATCAACGTGGTATTGATTTTATTCAGATCCCAACCACATTGTTGTCGCAAGTGGACTCTTCTGTTGGCGGTAAAACCGCGGTCAATCATCCTTTAGGTAAAAACATGATTGGCGCCTTTTATCAGCCTCAGGCGGTGCTTATAGATGTTGATAGCCTAAATACCTTACCTTCACGCGAATTTGCCGCGGGTATGGCTGAGGTAATTAAATACGGCATTCTCGGTGATTACCCATTCTTTTGCTGGTTAGAAGACAACAAGCAAAACATTAAGCAAGGTGACCAACACATTCTCGCTAGCATGATTGCTAAATGCTGTCAGGCAAAAGCTGATATCGTCGCTGCGGATGAAAAAGAGTCTGGTGTACGAGCCATGTTAAACCTTGGCCATACATTTGGTCATGCGATTGAAGCTGAGCAGGGTTATGGTAAATGGTTACATGGTGAAGCGGTTGCCACTGGTATGGTGCAAGCGTCAAACTTAGCTAAATTATTAGGTCACTTAACCGATGCTGATGTCGAGCGTATTAAAAACCTAATCGCTTATTTTGATTTACCCATTGCTGGACCTAGCGAAATGAACATCGATTCTTATCTCAAGCATATGGCGCGTGATAAGAAAAATCTGGCTGGGAAAATTCGGTTAATTGTGCCGACGGCTATTGGCAAAACCGAGATTTTTGATAACATAAGCCGTGAACAGTTGCAGCAGGTTATTTAACTGCATCGCAATCCCTATCAGCCGCCGGGCATAAGCAGTACAAGAACAATAACATGACGCAAAAGCAAAGAGCCTTCCTTAAGTGGGCCGGTGGCAAATACACCCTTAGCGATACCATTGGTAAGATGCTGCCCAAAGGCAAGCGTTTAATCGAGCCTTTTGCTGGTGCGGGTTCTATTTTTCTTAATAGCAATTATGATCAGTACTTGTTGAATGACATCAACAAAGACTTAATAAACTTATATTTGACGCTAAAGAAAAATCCTGAGAAGTTTATTGCCGATGCGCGCAAACTTTTTACCCCAGAATATAACGTCGCTGAAGAGTATTATCTGCTGCGCAGTCAATTTAATGACACCAGTGATGCCTATCAACGCAGCTTGATGTTCTTGTATATGAATCGCCATGGTTATAACGGTTTATGTCGTTATAACTCAAAAGGTGGCTACAACGTACCATTTGGTAAGTACAAGCGCCCATACTTTCCTGAAAAAGAGCTATTGGCGTTTGCTAACAAAGCGCAAATTACAGATTTTGTTTGTGAAAACTATCGTGATACCTTTGCGCGTGCTGAAGATGGTGATGTTATTTATTGCGATCCACCATATGTGCCGTTAAGCAAAACCGCCAGTTTTACCAGTTACGCTGGTAATGGTTTTGGTCTAGACGAACAAGCGGATTTAGCTAACGCAGCAGAAGAAGTGACGCGTGATAAAAAAGTGACTGTGCTTATTTCTAATCACGACACCATTTGGACGCGTAAAATTTATGAACACGCCGATAAGTTAAAGTCGATTAAGGTCGCTCGTACCATCAGTCAAAAGGCCAATGGCCGTAATAAAGTTGGTGAACTACTGGCGCTATACAAGTCTAAGCGTTAAGTCATCGCGCAGCAGTTAGGTTAGACTCAACACTATTTGCACAATAGCGATTAATGCCAATACAAATAACGTCACTGCAATACCGCCAACAATGGCGAAGTGACTAAATTTACCTTCGCTAAAGTCCCGCTTTCGATTGTCATCACTTTGCACGCCGAGTAGCGCTGCAGCGACACTGCTGATCACTTGTTTTATACCGAGCGATGGTTTTGATGGTTCTTCATTCATAGTGTCAGAATATGAGCAGGGTGATCAAATTGCAAACAAAAAAGCGGCAATATCATTACGATATGCCGCCTTCTCTACAAAGTGATTGGTCTTAGAAAGTTTTGCTTAAACTAAATACCATTGACTCTTCACCTTCACCGGTTTCAACATCTAATTCTTCTGAGTTGCTAATGATGGCAACACCAACATCAAAACCAGCAACTTCTGCGCCGTAACCTAGTTCAAAGTAATCACCTTCGAAATCTTGGCCCCAAGTACCAAACGTCGCGTAAAAACCTTCGTATTCAGCAGTAATTGAGGCAAAATCATAATCTGACTCTTCAATGCCTAAATCATCATCTTCGCCATGAACACCAACGTTATATGACAAAGACACAAAACCATAACTTAAACCTAGGTTTACTTCGTTATAATCAGAGTCAAAATCACCGGTATATTGGTAGGTAGTCGCACCAATGCTTAAGCCTAAACCTGATTCTGTTTCAAAACCGTATCCAGCGTAAAAGTCGATTTCTAAACCGTCAGTTACATCAGCACCCCAAGTACCAACATAAAAACCATTTTTCTCGTAATCAAGACCAGCACTTGCTGAAGCCGTATCTGTTTGCATAATACCGCGGAAGAAGTATTGAGAAACAACACCTGCGTTACCACTTACTTCAGCCAAAGCAACGTTGGTGCTGGCCATAAATGAACTTGCCCCTAATGTTGCCATCAGCAACGATGTTTTGAAGATATTTTTCATTTTATTCCTACCTGTATAAAGTTATTTTTTTAAATTTGTTATTAACGAACTGACAAGGGAGTTGCAAAGGCAATGCCAAATGTTAAAAAAATGCTACAACACATATAGTTAAAGGGCGCTAGAGGATCCCATGGAGATCAAAAGACACACCAATTTAGAGTCGCTGCTCTATTTTAGTGCGAGTTGTGCATTTTTTGTGCGCGTTGAAATTTGCTAATATTTTGCACTATTTACGCATTGTTACTTCTCTATTAGCGCTTATTTTTGGTAAAGTAACGCACCTGTAAAAAATAACTCTTAGGCTGTTATTATGTCGTCATTTTTAATTGCACCATCGATCCTATCCGCTGACTTTGCGCGTTTGGGTGATGATGTTGCGAAAGTACTGGAAGCTGGTGCTGATGTCGTTCATTTCGATGTGATGGATAATCACTTTGTACCGAACCTGACCATTGGCCCTATGGTGTGTAAGTCACTACGTGATTATGGCATTACGGCACCAATTGATGTGCATTTAATGGTCAAACCCGTTGATTCGTTGATCCCACAATTCGCTAAAGCTGGTGCAGATATCATTACCTTTCATCCGGAAGCAAGTGATCATGTTGACCGTACCTTACAGTTAATTAAGGACAACGGCTGTAAAGCGGGACTGGTATTGAATCCGGCAACACCATTGCATGTACTCGATTACGTCATGGATAAACTGGATGTTATTCTACTGATGTCGGTAAACCCTGGCTTCGGTGGGCAAAGCTTTATTCCGTCAACTTTGACTAAGTTGAAACAAGTAAAACAGAAAATACAGCAAAGTGGCTATGATATTCGCCTCGAAATCGATGGCGGTGTCAAAGTGAATAATATTAAAGAAATTGCCGAGGCTGGTGCGGACATGTTTGTCGCTGGCTCGGCGATTTTTGCTGAAAATGACTATAAAGCCGTGATTGACCAAATGCGCAGTGAACTGGCGCAGGCCGATCTAGGTTAGCACTCTATAAGGACCAAAATGACTAAGCCAATCGTATTAAGTGGTTGTCAGCCATCAGGTGAGCTGACTATTGGTAACTACCTCGGTGCTTTGCGCCAATGGGTGGGCATGCAAGATGATCATCAGTGTTTCTACTCACTGGTAGACCTGCACGCGATTACCGTACGACAAAACCCTGATGATTTACGCAAAGCGGTTCTTGATGGACTTGCGTTATATTTGGCGTGTGGTGTCGATCATAATAAGAGCACCATATTTGTTCAATCACAAGTGCCAGAGCACAGCCAATTAGCGTGGGTGTTAAACTGTTACACGCAAATGGGTGAACTAAACCGCATGACTCAGTTTAAGGATAAATCGAGTAAAGCTGGTGCTGATATCAATTCAGGCCTGTTTACTTATCCTGTGCTTATGGCGGCGGATATTCTTTTGTATTCTGCCAATCGAGTGCCGGTAGGTGAAGACCAAAAGCAACATTTGGAATTAGCACGCGATATCGCGAACCGTTTTAACAACTTATACGGCGACACCTTTAACGTGCCGGATCCTTATATCCCAGAAAACGGTGCACGGGTAATGAGCTTGTTAGACCCTCACAAGAAAATGTCTAAGTCGGACGACAACCCCGGTAACTTTATTGGCTTATTAGAAGATCCAAAGAAAATTACCAAGAAAATAAAGCGTGCGGTAACAGACTCTGATGAGCAAGCGCGTATTTATTACAACCTTGAAGAGAAGCCTGGAGTTTCAAACTTGTTGAGTTTGTTGTCTTGTGCAACCGGTGACAGTGTCGAATCTCTCGTGCCGAAATACGAAGATAAAATGTATGGTCATCTAAAAGGTGATGTTGCTGAAGCCGTTGTAGCGATGTTGCAACCTATCCAGCAAAAGTACCATGAGTATCGTCAAGATCAGGCCTTTCTAAATCAGGTTATGCGTGAAGGGGCTGAGAAAGCCTCAGCACAAGCGGGCAAGGTATTAGCGTCTGTATATGACGCTGTTGGCTTTATTGCCAAGCCGTAATATGCTTTATTTGATGTCATAAAAAAGGGCCGTGTGGCCCTTTTTTGTTGCGTCGGTTTTGATGTCCGTATGCGCGCGCTTATTTAGGCGGGCGGCTTATTCCCCATCTTCGCCATTGGCTTTTTTCTTCGAGGCTTTATCGACCTCTTCAAATAACCGGTTTGAGTCTTCAATGTACTCATCAACGCTGCTGGCAGGGCTAACTGACAAGGCAGGGATCATAATGGTGCTATCAAATACTGGGTGCGGATTAAAGTCCACTGAATCGCCGCGATCTTGTAAGTACAATCCCCCAAATATAATCACCGTGAGTAGTGCCGAAATGGTCACTCGACGCCATTTACTTTGAGAAAATGCGATATACAGGTTGAACCAAAATAAACTGAACGTTAACGCAACATATAATACTGTCGTCAGCCATTGCCAATTAATTTGACTGGATAAATTAAACGCCATAGTGGCATCTATAAAATCGACTAACCAAAACAAGTTAAGCATCAAAAAGCTGACGCCCATTTGACTGCCAACCCGAGACTCATTTTTATTTAGAAACGCCATTAAAGAGCATAGTAACGGCCACATTGCATAGGCAATGGTGCTGTAGACAACGGACATAACAATTTGGCTGTAAGGCACTTCAACTTGGCTTACTTGTAAGTAAGTTAAGGCAAACGATATCGCACAAAATAAAGCAACCATGGCGATAAGGAAGGTCCAACGACCGCAGTTTTCAACAAACTGTTCAACTTTAGTAAAGGCAATACTTTGCGCCACAGGATGATTAGGCAAAAACAGCCTTAGTTGCGTTTTGCCCAACAAGATAATGTCGCCAGATTTGATTGGGTGCCAATCGGCAATATGTTGGCGATCACTAAGCATGGTGCCATTTAAGGTTTGTAAATCTTGAACATACCATTGATTATCTTGCCATTTTATCGCCAAATGCTCAGGGCAAATATGCGGGTCAGATAAAATAATGTCATTATCGAAGCCGCGACCAATACTGATCTCTTTGGTGGCAAACTTATGGCGTGCTTTAATTTTTTTATTGCGGCTGATCTCTTCAATGATTAATTCCATGTCACAGCCTCCATGAACTTGCGATTAAATCCTTGAGCCGATTGTTTATTAACACCCGACAGAGTGTAGTGGCCAACAATGGCTTTGTTTTGCTTATCTATCGATGCCGACAGATACAGGATATCGTATAGCCCTTGGTACTTGCGGTAGCCGCGAATGCAGTAAATGGTCTTGTTACGTATGGTATTACTGTTGTTATTGGTGATGTCGTGCTGGCAAGAGAACTCGGTGACATCTTCTTTACTGGCATTATTACCGGCACGCGCATCTTCTATGTATTGTTGGTAGATTTGATAAAAGCGACTGCTGCTTAACTCGTCAGCATCAAAATAATGAAATTCCATATCTATGGTACCGGTAGAGAAACTATCGGACAAATAGACATACTCTTCCATTTGACAGGTGGTTACCGCTTTAAACATTAACTCATCTGGGCGGTCGGCATTAGAGTCGCCCCAGCAGCGAATATAGTTTACGCCAGTATCAGGGATCAGCGCTGACGCAAAAGGCTTAGTCTGCCAATCTTTAGCGAGTATTTGCGAATATAACTGTTCTTGGTAGGTATGTAATTGTTCATTTATTTGTTCTGTAAAGCTTTGCTCGACTTGTTGCTCAAAACGATTAATTAAGGTGACGAGTTTGTCATGGGGAATTAAAAAGCCGATTTGATTGCCTGATGACGCGACGTTCACGCCAACAACTTGGCCATATTGGTTAACCACCGGACCACCGCTCATACCGGGGTTTACTGAACCGGTGAAATGAATACGGTCACTGAACGATTCTTTTTTGAGACCATTGTAGGTGCCAGGTACGACTATCATGCCTAAATCATGGGGGTTACCTAACGAATACAGGTCTTCGCCTTTCTCTGGTACGGATTGAGATATTTGAAAATAATTGTCTGTATCTTGCCCTTGCAGTAACACGATGGCCAGATCATTAATGACATCGACTGTTTGCAATGAAAGCTCGCCTTTTTCACCCAAATGGTTTTCGTACTCGATAACATACTTTTCTGGGTGCTGCGCATAGCCTGAAATGACATGATAATTGGTGGCAATATAGCCGTTTTCACTGAACTGAAAACCAGAGCCAATACTCGATTTTTCCGAGGTAGCTTTATCTATCAAGCGAATTTGAAATAATGCCGGCGCCAGATCTTGAAAAATTTGTTGTGCTTTATCAGCGGCATAGCTCATTTGACTGAGACTTAAGCACAACAATACGACGAATGCTCTCATGTGAAGTCCAAAATATTTTGTTTCATTGTGCCATTTTCTTTTACTTGGTGAAAGTTCTTAAAAACAGTAAGTTAAAGTTGAAAGTTGGCCTGATTTAAAAAATATGACACTTTTTTGACAAATCGATTAGCGTTTTTATTCATACTGTCCTACTTTTATTTATATAAAAACATAAATGCGCTAAGAATTCATTTCCTGACTTTTCTCTATTACTTTGCAGTGGTACGAGCAGAGCAGGCTGTCTTGATTCTATTATTAGTTTTATTGTATAAACGTACAATTAATTGAAGCGTGTATTAACATATCCACTTTTTATTTGGGGCGCTTATGAAATACACAATGACTTTTGGCATGATCCACAAGGTCGCCAATAATATTGTTGAAATTTTTCTTGATGAAAACTCGGTCTTTAACATAGAAACCTACAAAGAATACCGTGAATTTATTAATCAAAATTTTGAAAAACCTTATGGGGTTATCATTAATCAGGTAAATAAAGCAGACTTTGATAACGATGTCGTTACTCCTATCGTAAAAAATGAAGACGTTGCAGGCATTGCGTCTGTGACATACTGGCGCGAAAATGAGCGCGTCGCCAAACGATTTATCAAACTTGCCCAAGACCATCGATTACCCATGAGGACATTTTCCGCATACCAGTTAGGCCGTATGAAGGCTAGACAGTGGTTAGAGCTTGAAATTCTCAAGCAAAGTGAAAATGTTTAACTGGGTAAGAATATGAAATTTCAAATGAGTTTTGGTGTGATCAACTTACTTAGTGATCACCTAGCAGAAGTAATTATCGACGAAGGCGTGGTAATGTCTTTGGAAATGTGCGAAGAGTATGATGAATTTCTCCTCAATATGTTCGACCGTCCATTTGGATTGTTGATCAATAAATTAAACAACTACTCGTACACCTTTGAAGCGAAATTGCATATCGCTTCATTAGAATTTTTAAAAGTTATGGCGGTTGTTCATTATAATTCAGAAGCACAGGCTCAGACCCAATCTGTTTTAGATCAGCGTCGACAAGATAACTGGCACCTGAAACAGTTTTGCGGCTTGCAGTTAGGTCGTGAACAGGCATTGCAGTGGTTAGAAACTGAGATGTCTAATATTCATGACCAAAATCAATCGGCCAACAGTCTCGATTATGGTTAATGCTCGAGTCCATAAACAACTATGGATATGCAGCAGCTAAGTCAGTACTTACTGGCAAAACCGAAAACCACACTTTCATTTCCATTCAATCAAGATGTCCATGTGTACAAGGTGAACAATAAAATGTTCGCCTTGCTCACTTGGCGCAATGATTGCCTGATGATTAACTTAAAGTGTGACTCGGATGAGTCACTCGCCCTACAAGACATCTTCAAGTCGATAACCTCTGGCTATCACATGGATAACTATCACTGTAACATTCCACCTGTTTCCAAATCATTACAAACTAATCACAGTAGTAAGGTAGTATTCAGGCATGACACAGGTTTTCAGTTACAGACGCTTTTCAGCTAAACATCAACAACACGGTGACAGTATCCGCAGGCAAACAGACCTAGCGGTAGATTATTGCACCAAAAACAATCTAACCCTTTCAGAACTTAACTTTGAAGATTGTGGCCTTTCAGCGTTCACAGGTAGCCACCGAGCAGCGGACACTGGCCTTTCTCAATTCATCCAAGCTTGCGAATCAGGAACAATACCAAGAAATTCAATGCTGTTAGTAGAATCGCTTGACCGCATCAGTCGTGAGCAAGTATCCGTAGCACTTCAGCACTTCCTGTACCTAGTAAATGACTTAGGTATTACTGTTGTAACTTTGATGGACAATAAGGTTTACACAACCAAGCCAGATCTCACAGACCTAGTAGTTTCCCTAGCAATAATGGAACGCAGTAACAATGAGTCAGTTACCAAATCAAAGCGCCTAAGTGAAATACACGCTAAGAAAAGAGCTAACCCTTTAACCAGTGTCAAATCAAAGACTTGCCCTTGGTGGTTGCGGGTATCACCAACAGATAACACTAAGTTTGAAGTAATCGAAGAAAAAGCAGAAATAGTTAGATTAATGTTTCAGCTATCAATTGACGGTGTCGGTATCAATCGCATCATTCAGCATTTAGAAAGCAAAGACATTAAGCCACCTCGTACTGAGAAGTGGGGTATTTCTACAGTTGGTAGCATCCTTAAATCAAAGCGTGTTCTAGGTGAATATCAGCCACACCATTACGTTGACGGTAAGCGTGTTCCTATTGGTGAGCCAGTACAAAACTACTACATTCCAATCGTCAGTGAAAACGACTATCACCTAGCCCAATCTCGTAGAACTCAGCGAACTTTAAGAACCGTTGGTGGTGAACTTGTTAACACAGCTGGCGGTAGGACAGGGGACTCGTTTCCAAACTTGTTTACTAAAATAGCAAGGTGTTCAGAGTGTGGTGAAGCAATGCACTTTACAGATAAAACCAGATGGCAATACTTAACTTGTCGCAATCGTATCAAGCAGCTTTGTACAAACAAACCAATACCTTACAAGCATATGGACTCGTTTCTAATTGAAGTATACCTAAGTCCACAGTACCTAGCACAGTGGTCTGAATACGCAGCTGCATCGACTAAACAAGTAACCGCTGGCGATAGTCTAGAAATACTAGAAAGCCGCTTACAATCAGCACAGCAAAGCCTTGAGTCGTTGATGACAGCAACAGCCAACTTTACCAATTCCGTGATCCTAAAGCAGATGCAAACTAGGTCGGAATCAATAGCCAATCTTGAACAAGAAATCGAGGAAAAGAAACAACAACAATCTGAGTCAGGCACAGACGTTTACTTTGACTTTGAAACTAATAAGCAACTAGTAGCCAACGCATTACAGCAAACCCTTTTCCCGTTGATGCAGTCCTTTAAAACTGAACCAGAAAAGCTAACCAAAGATGAAGTATACCGTGAACGAGTTAAGCTAAATCGTCAGCTGTCTAAAACGTTTCCAGACTTCCAAATGCTGTACAATACAGACGGCCTTTTCATCACTACAAACGACAGTATCTACGAATTTAAAGATAAGCAGTGGATTGAGGTAGAAACACCCTCGTAAAGGTCTCTAAACAGCCCGTAGCGATCCGTTCTATTTACAGTTAACACATTGTATTGCAACAGGTTACAAGGGCTTAGAATCGCTTGTGTTTGTTAGTGATGGACAGGCTGAAAGCTATTACCCATCTTCAGCTTGCTTCAATTCATTCATAAATTTACCTAAAGAATGCAAACTTACCCACACTACAAAGAATGAAAGAGGTATAGCCCAGATATATTTGAAGTCTGGAAGAATCAAAACAAAAGCACCTGTAATGTCATAGCTCAGGTCGTTATGCCTAATCAACATATCCATTCCTACACAGACTCCATATGCACCAGTTAGCATAGATAAAAACCCATTAAGTAGTTTTTCTAGGAATACACTGTAAGCTTTTGGTTTCTTGTATGCGAACGTAACAAGACCACCTAGAATGAATACTAATAGTGTAACAATGCCTGAAAACAGACTCATATTTATACTTCCCTTTTGAGGTTAATTATTGATTTCATTTGATAATATCATGGGTTCAGTTTTGGCACTAATTAACTTTAATTCACAAACAAAAAAGGGCAAGCTGAATTAACAACCTGCCCTAAAATCATCATCGTAGTAACTTTTACCATTGATATGGACTTTCTAAACTATCCAACATCAGCGCAAACTCATCAGTGCTATAGAACTCAATACCCGTCTTGCTGGCGTGTTTAAACATACTAACCTTGTCTTTTGCTTTACTCTTTCTATGCTTAGCCATCAGCGGATCTACAATCATCACACGCGCCTTTCCAGTAGTAACTTGCTCATTAGTATCAGGACATACAAACGTATGTTCATTTAGGCTGTTGTCCATTCCTATCATCTTACCCAGTGTATGATTCCAACCTAAATGCGCTCGGCTATTCTTGTTCCTTTTGGCTCTGGCATTTGGACAAACTAACTGGTCTGTTAAATCATCATACCTCGCCTTTGCATTTTCAGCTGAAACCTTACCGCCTCTAATCCCTGTTGTCGTTAAGCAGTTACCATTTTTGTATTCCACTATCCACGTTTCATCATCAGTTCCGATCATCAAATCAGGTCTAACTTCATGAACCACGCCTTTGCAGTCCACACTTTCAAATCTATAGTTGGCTTTACGTGCGCCAATACTATCTAACCATTCTGTTTCTTTCATACTATTAATTTCCTTACACTATGGTACCTTAGAATGTTTTCAATCAAATCCTCCGCAGCCCCCGACAGGCAAGGGCTACATCGATTTCTTACTGTACGCTTTTGTAGTAAAGCCACGTTTTCTACGCAAACACGGTTAGGTCAAATGCCCAATTACTAGTCTATTACTCCAATTAGGAGTGCTTAATCCTAAAGCCCCTTGCGCCTGCGCAACCCACTTGTAGAAGTAGTCAGGGTACTTTTGTTTAATCAGCCTGTAATACTTGCGTGTAAAAGTATGACTATTTGATGCGTGTTCATTATCAGTGCTTGGTTTGAAGTCATCAGGAAAGCGTTTAAGTATCTCAACTACCTGTTCCCGTTCTGTTTTCTTTTCCTTTTCAGTGGCAATAACTTCTTCCATTTCATAGTTACCACTTTCTATTGTAGCCATAGCCTCACGTATTTCGTGCTGTTCCATCAGTTGTTCTTGTTGTTTGTAATGTTCCATAATGTTGTACTCCTGTGTTGCGTAGTCTTTGACGCGTTCAATTGTTTCAAGTCCACCGCATAATTCAGCGAACTTACTTTCTATTCTATGTTTGTCCGATACCAAGTATTCAGTACCCTTTACAGTTTTAATGTTTAGCTTTTCCATCTCCTCAGCTAGCATCATCTCAGCGTTCCATCCGCTTACATCAAAGTCATCTAGCTGTTGATTAATGCTGTACTTCTTCAGCTCCACCAAGTTGCTTTTAAATCGTTTCAAAAACACTCGCCTAAACTCTTTGATGTCCTTAAAAGGCTTGGTAGGTTTAGCTAAATGTTCTAGTCCATAACCGTGTTTATCTCCCAGTGCTCTATTCACAGCCCAGGGCAACACAATCAAGTTCTCAGCGATTAACGCACCGCCTTTACTGCAAGGATATCGGTGTCCAACTTCATAGTTGTAATCACTTGTCAGCTCGCCATTTACCAGTTTAAAACCACTGTATCTATTAGCCCGTCTTTTGACTTCCAGTACAGCTACCAACTCCTCAAACGTTTCAGGTAATTGGTTGTATCCACCACGTTCAGCTTGCCACCAAAGCCATTGGAAATTAGGACTACTTACAAAGCCGTCAATCCTGCATTCATCACAGCTATTGTATTTAACTTTTCGACTACGCTTACCGCAGTGGTTACAGGTTTTTGCTTTTGTTTGTTTTGTCATTAGTCATCGCCCCATTAGCAGATAATTGTTTAGTAATTAGTTCCAGTGCTACCTCGCTAATCGAGCGCCCTTGTTTCAGTTCTTCCAGTTGCTCCAATACGTTAACTGGCAACGTTAATCTGAGTCTTGCTGTGTCCATCGTTACGCTCCCTTATTATTGCGTTTAATCTTTTGTACCGTGGTACGCCCTAAGCTAAGCTGTGCACCTATCTCTTTCTCAGTCAGCCCATCAGATACCAGTTTCAATACAGCGCTAATCTGAGCCGTTGAAGTAGCCTTACGCCCTCGTTTCTTTTTGGGTAATGACGTTTTCATATCAGCTAAAACCAAGTGCTTTTCTTCGACTGTTAAGTCGTTAATCAGCGTTTCTATTTGTTGTTTAATCGTTGTCAAAATTGACTCCTTGTTGTGTAAAAAGTTGAACAGTAATTATATCTGTCAGAGCTTGTTATCTGTGACTGAAAAACGAGCCTCAATTACATATCCGTAACGCCTGTTGTTTTGTGTCATACTTTCCCATTAATTAGCGTCATCAAAAAGGAATGAAACCTTTGTTATACAAAGGCTTGGCTAACAAATGTATATTAGCTTGATAGCCTATAATTGTGACGATTTAACGAGCCTGAACACACAAGTAATAGTTGCAATTATCAGCGTTTCTGTGACCGCATCAGCCACTTACTTTCAGACACAAAAAAGGGCTACCGAAGTAACCCTAAATAAAATCAATTTTCCCCATTTTTGGGGTTTAAAGATTCAGCTCTGCTTTCACCTTGTAGAATGTAGTCTTGCCAATGCCAACAAGTTTGCAAATATCAGCTTGCTTTAAGCCCTTACCTAAATGCTCGGCGACTTTCGCCTTTACAGTTTCATCAGTTGGTTTACGCCCTTTGTACTTGCCTTGCTCTTTAGCACGTTGAATTCCCTCTTTCTGGCGTTCAAGCATCACTTCTCTTTCAAACTCAGCAACACTACCAAGCAGATTCAACATCAAACGGCCTGTAGAAGTACTGGTATCAATATTCAAATCTAAGATAACCAAATCAGCACCAATTACTTTTAACTCAGCTAAGATGTTGTGAAGATCCATAATGCTACGAGCTAAGCGGTCTAACTTAGTAACTACAAGTTTATCGCCTCTATTCAGTGAACCAATAGCAACACCTAATTGCTCACGCTCATCATTAACAGAGCTAACTTGTTCTTGTAGTATGTTGTTGCAACCGTAAGCACTTAGTTGTTCTAGCTGTGCAGCTAAGCCGTTGTCTTGTTTTACAGTGGATGTTCTTGCGTATCCGATAAGTGTTGTCATAAGTTTGCTCAAATAGTTCGTTTGAAATCTAGGGGTATTGTGAACTGTTCGTTTAGGGTTGTCAATCTCTAATTAACGAACCATTTAACACAATTCCAGTGTCGTCCACTTGAACCAAGGTCTAAGCGAACTCAAACTGTTAAGACTCAAATGTGTTCTTAGCTGATGTTTTATTTACACTTTTCCAGTGATGGAATTGACTTGTTGGTAGAATTCAGTACATTAGGATTAGTTGCGGAGCTTAATTTCCGCTTTGAGCGATTAACAGTCATAAGGCTAAAGATTCAAATCATCATGAAATACCTACTTCTTTTCTTTTTGTTTTTATCTTCGAGTGTATCTGCAACATCTTATGATGTGCCATCTTTAAATAAACTTGTCTCTATCTCAGATACAATAATTGAAGGAAAGGTCGTTGACGTTATTCTAATGGATTATGAAAATAATATATTAGATGTTAAAAACGCTAGAACAGGTCTTGGAAGTGGTTATATGATTAGTATTACTATTTCTATCGAAGAAACAATTACTTCCATTTACCCGCCGAAAAAACAAGTTAGCGTATTATTAGACCCAAACTCTATAATTGGGTATGACTCTCTTAAGTCCTCAAAGCTAAATAAGAGTTTCATCTTTTTCTTGAAAGGCCAAAATATGAGTAGTGCTTATCCCATATTTTTTTGGCAGGAATTAAAAGAAAAAGAAGCAATAAAGGAGATAGCAATTAAAACGAAAAATGAACAGCACCTGTAGTTAGGCAATTAAAATAGTCTGCAACTGGCACTAAGCAGTCATATCATAGGTATTATGACGAACCTTTTAAAGCAACTTGCTAAGCTATTAAAAACACTATGCTATGGTACCTTAGAATGTTTTCGATGTAATCGTCTGTATCCCTTGATATATAAGGGTTGTAGCCATTTTGCAGTGTACACTAAACGGTAAATAGCAGCTTTTTCCTAACTTTCTTGGAAAACATTAATATGTGTAAACTCTAAAACTGACTTCCCCTTTTACGCAAAAACTCTGTGTGCATATGCCACATACCCCGAAAATAGGTGTGAAAAGTAACTACATATACTTTCATCTATTACAGTTTTAATGGGAATAAACGTAAAGCTATCCAGTAACTACAGGACATCTACTGGAAAAGTTATCCCCTTTACATCAAAGATGTTCAGGTTCAAAACGCCAAAGTGTTTCCATATTTATGGAACGTTTATGGAAAGCTTTATACTGTTTCTACAGTAAAAGAACAGTTAAATCAGCAACGTTTTCTAACGTTAATCTAACGCT
The DNA here is from genome assembly GCF_004752005.1 of Thalassotalea sp. HSM 43. Taxonomy (NCBI): domain Bacteria; kingdom Pseudomonadati; phylum Pseudomonadota; class Gammaproteobacteria; order Alteromonadales; family Colwelliaceae; genus Thalassotalea; species Thalassotalea sp. HSM 43. Next base: position 2,324,126 of record NZ_CP038493.1, read on the forward strand.
ATCAACCACCATCATCTAATGGTAATCAGTAGGTCAAACACCGCGCTTACTTTTGAGCGAGGTTATCCGTTCTGTCGGAAAGCTGTCGGTTACAATTCTCTGTTACTAACAGTAATCTAACTGAAGAGCCACCGTATAATAGCGGTCATCTATCGGTCGCTTTATTGCATCTATAACAACTCAGTAATGTAGGTGACGCTATAGGCTTTCAGCCTTAGCTTGGTGTCGCTACGCAACGAAGTCTAAACAACCCGTAAATACGGTATGAATACGGAAAGCTATGGTACTCACACCCTCAGCGTTAAAGAAAAGTAATTAACGGTTTAAACAGTGCTAAAATACAATAGGTTAATAGTTGCATTGATTTAAGAAACATTGGATTAGTATCTACCTTGATGGCTCCGTGCCAGAAGGTGAGGTGCATCGGTTAATTGATAACTCGTTTAATTTGGTCGTCAGCAAAATGACCAAGAAAGAGCAAAAATCTATTTTAATGCATATGTAGGCATTAACCTTTTCACTTTAGATGTTGCAGATTGTCGAACCATACTTTACCAGCATCATATAGCATGATTCCGTAAGCCATTTGGCTGGCACTTTCTGGCACGTCTAGAACAATTAAATACTGAGACCAATCTGTTGTTCCCTTTGATAAACTTGTCCTTATGTAACCATTGGCAATAGTTAGTTCATTTTTATTCAGATTTTTATTTAGATTTTGAACGATTTTTTTAAAGAAGGTTAACTGGTCATTGATATCACGATTGTGCCATAAGCAACAAAAATGATTTACATATTTTATTAGGTGTCAGAAGCTGAAGTGTTGAACTGGGTTGTTCACTTGTGTGGTTTGCTACTTTGGTGCGCTGACTTGTTGCTGCAAACGCCGTCATGACACGTACTGGTTTTGATATTAAACAGTTTTGCTAGTGCCGCAGAAATAGGGTGCCTGTATTTAGCCAAGAGTAAATAAACCCAATGACTGATGGTTTTTACAACCGGCCAGTTCAATGGTGCCACCCAAAAACCTTTCCCGACTAAAGTCCAAGCGCGGTGTGTCACTTCAAGGCCAAGCAAAATACTGCCTTGGTATTCACCGTGCAGTACTCTCATCGCTGCTTCAAAATTAATATCAGGATACGATGTGGCAAGTGAAGGTGAGTGAAGATCGACAAGGGTCACTAGGTTTTTCGTATCATGGCGCTTGAGGCTTTGCATTTCCGCATCGCAAAGTGGGCAGTTAGCGTCATAAAAGATGGTTAACATCTGGTCTCCGTATCATAGCGAATCATATAGGATATACGTACAGGCAACCGATAGAGATTGCTTAGCTAGCTTGATTGAGACGAAACAGCTGTGTTTTTTTTCACCTCTCATGACACAATGATGTTTTCAGTGCGACTAACTATATATCTAACTCATTAACGATACGCAGAGAGACAATGCATAAAGAATTTGAACAAGTGATCATCAATAACCAAGGGCGCATTCGTTATATCGCTTCTCGTTATTGTCATGCGGGAGAATTCGATGACTTGTACCAAGAAATCTTATTGCAGCTTTGGCGTAGTTTTGAATCTTTTACTGGTACTGCGAAACGCGAAACTTGGGTCTATAAAGTTGCGCTAAATACCGCATGTACCTTTGTACGCAGTTCTATCAAGCATAAAGAAATCAAACAATCGGCTTTGCATAAAGTGATTAGTGATAGTCAGCCTTCACAAGAAAACTGTCAGGCAGAGGTTCTTAATAACTTCATGAATAGCCTAAACGACACAGACGCTAGTGTAATGATGATGTACCTCGATGGCTTGTCTTCTGAAGATTGTGCTGAGGTAACAGGTATTAGCGCTAATGCAGTTAGATCGCGCATAAAGCGCATAAAAAATGATTTTGAAAATCAATATATAGGAGAGTGATGATGAAGCTAGATGATTTAAAAAAAGATTGGCAAAAAAACATTACTGCTTCTGTTCCTGACAATTTAGATGAGGTTATTACCATGTTAGAGAAAGAAACGAAAAAAATGGACAGAGAAGTTAAACGCCGAGATATATTGGAAATATCTATTGCTGTGTTACTCATACCTGTGTGGATATATGGTTTGTTTAACTCGGTAAGTACTATGCAAACCATTGGCCTGTGCATTGCGATATTGTCGTGTGTCTATATCCCCTACAAACTTGTATCGGCTAAACAAATTACACCGCAAAAAAGCAGCAGTATTAGAGACTTTTTACTTACAGAAAAGCAAAAAGTGAAACAGCAAAAGCAACTGCTAGAATCAATTGTTTGGTGGTATATCGCACCATTAACAACTGCCATTTTGTTGATTACCTTAGGAGCTACAGTGAATGAATCTGGCTTTGTGCAAATCAACGCCCACTTATCTTTTTATTATGGGTGCGTCGTCTTATTGGTTGTTGGTGTTTACTTTTTGAATAAACGCGCTGCTAAGAAAAAATTTGGCCCGCTACTAGAGAATATTGAGCAACGCTTAGCCGAGTTATCCCACTAGCTCGTTCAGCACTTTACCAATTAACATTTAATCCACCACTTTTACGCGCGGCAAATTTCTCTAAGTTTGTTACAGCTAAGTTTGTTACAGCTAAGTTTGTTACAGCTGAGTTGTGTCTTAAAAACAGCTTGAGAATATTATGAAAATGAATAAATACAGCTAACTTGTGCGCTACCATGACCAAAGCATCTATAGATCTCGATATATAGATACCGACAAGGAAACTGATGGAGGTCCCATCCTAGCAAAGGATGGGATAATTCACAGTAAGCCGCAATGCTAATGCAAAAGGCTACAAGGATGAAGGCTTTATATTCACCGTAGTGCTATCTCTCTATCATAGAGAGTCAGGTTTAGCGCTAATCGGTTTTGCCCCACATGCGCTTTAAGGTGTCATCTTTAAGCACAAAATGGTGGAACAATGACGCGCCGACATGGGCGAATAGCAGTAGATAACAAATCCACTCTAAAAACGAGTGCACATCCAGGGCCATTAGATAGATATCCATATTGCGCTCAGAAAAACCAGGTATGGTAAATAGGCCAAAAACCACGGTATCTCGTGCCCGGGCTATGTTAAGCATCAGACCGGATAGAGGCATCAATAATAAAATACCGTACAACGCCAAATGTGCCATGTGGGCAAGGAACTGCTCCATTTGTGTGCCAAGCGCTTCAGGTTTACCAAACCAACCCATAAGCACTATGCGGCCAAAATACAGCACAAATACCACGACGCCAAATGATTGATGTAATAGCATGGCATCGGATGAGCCTACGTACTGGTCGTAGGCCATTAATAATAGAGCACCGATAAACATAACTGCTGATATATGATGGACGATGCGATTGGTTTTACTAAATTCTTTAACTGGAATCCAAGTTTTCATTAGTTTACCTCGATAATCAGCTCGTTATTGTCATTGTTTAAGGAACAGCACATCTGTCATCAGCGTTTAACGCGATGTCTGGCGGTGGAGCGCCAACAATATTACCTGGATCCAGAACTTCAGGTGCTGCTGGAATCGGCCCTTTAGAAGTCATTCTAAACTTAACCCCATATTTCGCTGCCGCCTCATTGAGTAACAATTGACCTTGTCGCGCCTGATCTTCGGCATCATCTAGAATGCGCCATGCTTCTCTTGGGCTGTGGATACCGGTAGAGTTTTCGGCACCGACAAAATCCCAACGCATACTTGCCCGTCTGTGCATCATTAGCGCCGGTTCAATAGCTTTTGAAATCGCAGCTTGCTGCTCTTCAGGTGACTTAATCGCCATAAATTGTTCGTGCATGCGAAGATCTGAACGCACTTCGGCAATATCATTAATGAGTGCCAATATTGCTAGTTCAGCTTGGTGTAATTCTTGTGCAGTATGGCGTTGTACATCGGCTACCATTTTGCGGATTTCATCTTCTGATTGCGTGCTGTGGGCATGGCACTGCTTACAGGCGACTAAATCATGTAATGGTGAACGAATATTATGATCGGTGACCTTTTCGCCAGACTTTTCTATCACTGGCATATGACAGTCAACACAACTAACACCATCACGTGTATGACGGCCGCTTGATGTCATTTCTGCTTCAGGATGTTGCATCTTTAACATCGGTGCCTTAGTCGTCGCGTGGGTCCAGTCAGCAACAAAACTGCCAGACTCATAGGCATTGTCATAATACTCTTCAATCATTTCAATTTTTAAAGGCTTGTCTTTAGGCCAGTTGGCCCAAGGGAATGTTAGAACTTTGTCTTTGCCTAAAAAGTAATATTCAACATGGCATTGTTTACAGACGTGATCGCGCATTTCTGTTTGTGTCGCTTTGAGGCCGAATCTTTTATCGGTTTCATAACCACGACCAGCCATGGCATTGATGTAGGCCGGACGGGTAACTCGTAAGCTCATATCGTCAGCGTTGTGGCAATCGGCACAAGTACTGCCCATTTCCGAACCGTGTATGCCTTCACCGTGATCTTTTTTAAGTTTGTCTACCGTATCCCAGTAGGGTGTGCGATTGAAATTTTCCCAACCCATTTCTCGCACTAATTCTGGTACCCAACCACTGTGGCAGTTCATGCAGGCACCCGGTTGGCCGTTAAACTTTTTCAAGCCGTGTGCATTGAGAAACTCCTTGTCATTACGTTTGGTTTCATACTGGTCTATTTGACTATAGTAGTGACCACGCTCTTCATTGAAATCTAAAGCAAACGCATAACCGCCCCACAATTCAGTTAATTGTGGAAAGCGTATTAATTTACTGTAAGGCATATTACCGCCATATTCCGTTGGCTTGCTGGTATCTTGCATTTCCATATACATTTCGACATGTAAAGGGTATTCCTCACCCCAAGACTTTATGGTCGGGTCAGCATCACTTCTGGTGGACGCTTTTTCGTAGGCAGACAAGCTCATATGATGAGCAAACAGCAGACCGCATACAGTTAGCAAGGATAGTCGGGTTAAACCTGCAATTTTCATGGGTAATCACATTTTGCAAATAACTGTTTGTGATAAAAAGCTTAGTCATAAATTGCCAATTTACCAGTTACTTGAAAGAATTTATTGGCATAAATCGACGCTCATAGTTTGGCGCTATAACGCCAGTTGTTCACTGATCCAATCGATGACTAATTGTTGTCTTTTTAATAGTGGGCTGTATTTTTTACGACAAATATAAATGGGTTCATTTACCGCGTTCGGCAAGGTGTGAATAGATATCATAGATTGTGCGGCAAAGGCCATTGCAGCGTGCAAGGGCAACACGGTAAAACCTAAGCCGCGACTGACCGGCTCTAATATCATACTTATTTGGTTGGAAAACCCAGATTGATTGAGTTGCGATATATGCTCAAATTCTGGGTAATTTGCCGACAGTAACATACTGCCATGATGATCGGCATCGGGATGAGATATGAACCCCAGTTTGAGCAATTGCGGCCAATCAATATCTTTTTGCGTGGCTGGCGCCACTAATACTAATGGTTCTTGGGCGATTTCAGCAAAAATCAAATCGTTATTGGCGACTTGGCTGGTAACCAATCCAAGGTCGCTATCGCCGGCAAGTAGGCTAGTAATGATGCCTTTATTGGACGCGAATGAATAATTTATCACCAACTGCTTAAATTGTTGCTGCTTATCAAGCAAAAAAGGGTACAGCTTAAGACCAAGACTACCTGGCGACATCATGGTAATGGTGCCCTGATGTGGATCATCCTCTTTAATGGCTTGCTCGGCGTTTTGCAGTGCGAGCAAAATCTCTTTGCCGTCTTCGTATAGCTTCAAGCCTGCAGGCGTTAATCTAAATGATTTTCCGGTGCGTAATAACAAGTCGGTATCAAGCAATTGTTCCAGTTTTTTGATGTGCTGGCTTACCCCTGATTGAGTCATAAACAATTTATCAGCGGTGTGAGTAAAGTGGCCTACATCTACTAAGGTACAAAACGTTTTGAGCCAGAGTGTATTAATCATTACGATATCTACTTATTTATGTTGAAAATGATAAATTTTTGCACTTCTAATCCTAGCCTATAATTAGTCCATCTTAAATACAGGAGAATTAATTATGTCTGCTTTTCCGCGCACCTTTTCACATATTGGTATTTCCGTTCCAGATGTAGAAAAAGCTGTTAAGTTTTACACCGAAGTGTTGGGTTGGTATTTAATTATGAAGCCCACCGATATTGAAGAAGATGACAGTCCAATTGGTGAAATGTGTACCGATGTTTTTGGTGCTGGGTGGGGGAGTTTTAAGATTGCCCATTTATCCACCGGTGACCGTATAGGTGTTGAGATTTTTCAGTTCGACAACCAAGAAAATCCGCAAGATAACTTTGAGTATTGGAAAACCGGTATATTTCATTTTTGCGTGCAAGATCCAAACGTAGAAGAGTTGGCGGAACAGATTGTCGCTGCCGGCGGCAAAAAACGCATGGAAAAACCTCGTTACTATTATCCCGGTGAGAAGCCATACCGCATGATTTATATGGAAGACCCGTTTGGTAATATTCTTGAGATCTACAGCCATAGTTATGAGTTAACCTATTCGGCAGGTGCTTATTAGTTAAGCTCGGCATCAATTAAGGCCGCTACAGCGGCCTTTTTTATGTCGTAAAATTGCTTAATAGGCGCGTTTACGTTTAAATTTTCGTTCAATAACATCCGTTTGATATGCCGTTAAAGAGCCTGCCAAGCGATTTATCGTTTGCTCAAAATCGGTATTAATGGCCAGTATTTGCAATAACTCGATGTTAAATGGGCATGTATCGATAAGCGCCTGCAGTTGCTGTTGCAAATCCAATGTTCCATCTTGCAGCTTTAAATAACAAAGGCATTCGGCAAACATGGTCGGCGTTATGATATTAATTTTTTCACTCGTTGTATCAATAAAATGCGGCTTAAAACCTGACTGGCTTAACATATGATTTGGTTTGGGGAACTCGACTTCAGTGCTCTCTCGTCGCATTATTTTACCGGTCACTTGTGTAAAGCCAATGTTTTTTAGGTGAGTTTGTAAGTGTTTTCGTTGGCCTAAAGATAAGATGTCGTAATCGTTGCGTATAAACAAGTTATCGTCGTACATCGTCAGTAACGGTAACCCATCCATGGCAAAGCTGTCTTTGCATGTGTCTAGTTTTAACAATTGGCTTAGCTTAAGCATCTATCATACCTCGATATTATTTTGTACGATGTAAGCAGCGAATAAGATCGGCGCCAAGTAATATCGAGCTTGCAATTCCGCGTCGAATCCGCTGATATATAGTGTCTATTGATAGTCTGAAAGGAGCTGCTATGCAATTGGATAAGGCAGAAAATAATAATAATAAATCAGGTTTCATGAATCGCTTTCTTAATTCAATTGAAGTGGTTGGTAATAAAATCCCCGATCCCACGGTGCTTTTCTTTTGGGCGCTAATTTTGGTTTGGGTACTCTCGGCGTTACTGGCTAACGTCAGTTTTGATTTGATCAACCCAAGAACCGGTGAGGCCTTAGTTGTTCAAAATCAGTTAACCGGTGATGCTTTGGCGAGCTTTATGGCCAATATGGTACCTGTGTTTACGTCATTCGCGCCTCTGGGCATTGTTTTAGTTGCGGTGCTCGGTGTTGGGGTCGCAGACTCTTCCGGTTTTATTACCACGGGTTTGAAGAAAATGTTGGCCTTCACCCCGGCCAAATTACTAACACCGATGGTTATTTTAGTGGCCATTGTGTCCCATACCGCCGCTGATGCGGGCTATGTATTGGTAATCCCGTTAGGTGGTATCATTTTTCATGCCGCAGGTCGGCATCCATTAGCGGGTATAGCTGCAGCCTTTGCCGGTGTTTCCGGAGGTTTTTCGGCAAACTTTATCCCGTCAGGAATCGATCCATTGCTGGCGGGTTTCACCCAAACATCAGCACAGGTGCTTGATGCCGCTTATATTGTAAACCCATTAGCAAATATCTTTTTTACCGGTTTAAGCTCTATTCCAATCGTGCTAGCTGGTTGGTGGGTAACCGAAAAATTAATTGAGCCGCGTTTAGCGAGCGTCAAATTAAATGATGACGTAGAAGAAGCACAAGACTTAGGGGCGTTTAGCGAAGTTGAGGCAAAGGCTTTTCGTTGGGCTGGATGGGCGATGATTCTAGGTTGTGCTTTACTGGCGTTAGCAATTTATCCTGTCGACTCACCATTACGTTCGCCAGATGGCGAAATTACCGCCTTTAACGCGCCGCTTATGAAAATGATCGTGCCGCTTATTTTTGTCTTGTTTATTATCCCTGGGTTAATTTACGGTAAAATGGCAGGCGTTTTTAAAGATTCCAATGATGTTGTCAAAGCAATGGGCAAAAGCATGGAAACCATGGGCGCCTATATCGTTATGGCTTTCTTCTGTGCGCAATTTTTGGCGGCATTTGGTAATTCAAATATTGGTACGATGTTAGCGCTTTACGGTGCGGAAGGGTTGAAAGCGATGAACCTACCAGGCGAAGCAACCATCGTTGGCATGATATTATTGACCGCGTTCGTCAATCTATTGGTCGGCTCAGCATCGGCAAAATGGGCGTTAATCGGTCCTATTTTGGTGCCTATGTTGATGGTGGTTGGCATCTCTCCAGAGCTATCGCAAGCGGCTTATCGTGTTGGTGATTCGGTATCAAATATTATTTCACCTCTGATGGTCTACTTCCCGTTAGTGGTGGTTTATTGTCAGCGTTATGTTAAATCCACGGGTATCGGTTCGTTAGCGTCTATGATGATGCCATACACCATAGTTATGATGGTGGTGTGGACAATATTCTTATTAGTTTACTGGAGTATTGGTATCCCGTTGGGGATTCAAGCGCCATACGAATACCAAATGCCTGGTTAAGTCTGGGCTGACTAACTTGATTAAAAAAGGATGCTAAGTAGCATCCTTTTTGTTTGTCTTGTTTTCCCGGTTAGCCTTAGCTCTGCTAGATCGATTAACCCATCATAGCTGTTGTTATTTAACTAATACTTTATAGCCCCAAGGCGCAATCTCTACGCTCGTGTCTTGAGCTATACGAATATGCTCACCATTAAACAGTTGTTGATACTCACCGAGTTGAATATTCTCAGCAAAACTAACTGTTTGCGATTGTGCCGAAAAGTTTAAAATAACAAACACTTTATCGTTGCCTTTTTCTCGGACGAACGACAGAATCGATTGGCTTTTGTTATTAGGTACCGGGATCATATCGCCGCCCCAGTCACCGTTATATAACGCCGTATTGTCATGTTTTAGGGCAAATAATGCTTGGTATAATTCACCGATTTCATGTTGTTGCCAGTTGATTTCATCTTTTTCGAAAAACTCGAGCACTTTATTCATACCCGCTTCCTGGCCGCTATAGATGAGTGGCATGCCTTCTGCTGTTACCGTCAATACAATGGCTGGCTTAAGAGCATCGCCGAATCGCGCAAACATGGTATCTTCCCATGAATTTTTGTCATGATTATCGACAAAGTTCATTTTGATGGCATTAGATGGCCACGAATTAAGTTCTTTAGCAAAGTAGGTATACAAAGCGCGAGCATCTTTTTTGCCATGGGCTACGTCTTCCATCACGTCGTGTAACTTCCATGAGTAGCTCATATCAAAGGCATATTCGTGTAAATCTCGTGACTCCCATTCAGCCAGCATAAACACAGGTTTAATTTGCTCAAGTTCGCGACGCACATTATTCCAAAAATCGGTCGGGATAAATCCAGCAACATCGGCACGATAGCCGTCAATATCGGTTTCACTAACCCAGAACTTTAACGCCCCTGTCATGTATTCTCTGATCCCCGGCTGTTGATAATCAAAGTCGATGATATCTGACCAATCCCACCAAGGCGTAGGCTGAAAATTACCATTATGATCTTTGCTGTACCAATGTGGGTGGCTTAGCGTTAGCGGGTTATCCCATGAGGAGTGATTTGCGACCCAGTCGAGTATTACATACATGCCTAATTGGTGTGCCTTATCGACCAAGGCTTTAAAGTCATCCATACTGCCAAATTCAGGATTAACCGCTTTATAATCTTGCACCGAGTAGTAACTACCGATATTGCCTTTACGATTCTTTTCACCAATGGGATGGATTGGCATCAACCAAAGAATATCCACACCGAGTTGTTTTAGTCGTGGCAGATGTTCACTGAAAGCATTAAAGGTGCCTTCGGGCGTATATTGGCGAATGTTCACCTCGTAAATCGTCGCATTTTTAACCCAGTCGGGGTGCTTTAGTTTTACATAAGGTGTCGGTTGGTATCTATTATCAGTCGTCATCTTTGATTGCTTATCTGCACAGCTTGTTAAGGCGAGAAAGAACATTATGGTTACAAGCAGTGTTTTTATTATATGGTTCATTGAAGGTCCTAACTAGAGACTAGAATGAGATCGAGATTGTGCCAGTAATTATTAACAAAAAGTTAATAAAAGTAAGTTGTTAGGCGTATGAATACGTATGGATTTTCGTTTTTTACACGGATTTTTGCTGAAAATATAACCTGTACAGCAGTACTAAAAGCTGATAATTTAATGCCAATAATAATAAAAAATATGTTGTTCAGGGATGAAGTATTCACTTATACCACTGTCTATTCTATTGGTGTCTTGTGCCTCCACGGTAAAGCTCAAAGAAATACAGCCTCTAGATGAAGGGTATCAATACGCCGCGATTGAAGAAGAAGATAAACTTTTCAAACGTTCAGAGCGCCTCTATAAAGACTTTAAAAACAAAGGGTTGATTTTAAAGGATAAATCGAGCCAACAATTTGTTGATGATCTAGCGAGTCAAATTAGTCCACCGACTTATCACCCTAATGTGAAGATTCGTTTTCATATCTTAAAAGACGCCTCAACCAATGCCTTCGCTTTGCCAAATGGTGACATTTATTTGAATACCGGTTTGATTGCCAGCTTTGATAACAGCGATCAATTGGCTGCGGTAATGGCGCATGAAGTGGCTCATGTTATTCAACGGCACAGCCTAAAAGGGGCAGTGCAGCGCAAGAATAAAATCGTCGGCTCGCATATTGCTGATTTGATGTTGTTTGGCACAGGCTTGGTGTATTACGCCACCATCGCTGATATCTCAAAGTTCAGCCGAAATATGGAACATCAAGCCGATGTTGATGGCTTAGCTTATTTAAAAGACGGCGGTTTTGATTTGCGCGGTGGGGTGCAGGCATTCGAAAAAATCAAAGAGTTAGATTTCGCCAAAGAAAGCACCTCGATCTGGAGCACTCATCCAGATATTGATAAGCGTATCGCATTCTATAACAACTCAATTGCCAACGAGTATGGTGACTTTCCACCAGAGTCTGACGTTGATCAGCCATATCTACAGTTCCGTAAACCAATACTACTGCAAACCATTAAGATTAGATTGCGAAACAAGCAGTTTGAATTAGCAGAACGGTTGGTTAATAGCGAGCTCGAACTTGGCCCTAATAATGGCCAACTGCATTACTATGCTGGCGAGATTAATCGCTTAAAAGCTAGTGAACCAGAAGCGTATGCCAGAGAATATGCTTGGATACATGATGAGACGTTCGATGATGAGTTAACGGCGTCTTTGGCGGATCAACAAGAACAGTTTTTTCAAAAAGCTAAACAAGGCTATCTAAAAGCCCAATCGGTTGCACCGGATATGAATGATGTTAATAAGGGGCTAGGAATGGTTGCTTATCATCAGGGCGAAACTCAAACGGCGATAGATTTTTTCACCCGTTATCTGCAACAAGATAAAGTGAAAGATCGTCGCTACGTTGAATCAATACTTGCAAAACTAAGGGGATAAAATGTTGCGCAAAATAAAAATAATAACAAGTGTGGTATTCGTATTATGGCTAAGTGGCTGTGCACAAACATCGGTGAGACATCATCAAGACTTTGAGCAGGTCGCTAAGACAGTGGATTCGGTGGTGATCATACCGGCCGATGTGCAAATCGAATTGATTAACTTTGATGGCGATAATGAAATTCTTGATGACAAAGCCGATACCATCCGCGATCAGATTAACTCACTAGCCAGTTCACGTATGCAACAGGAAAACCTTAATGTTGTTGAGTTTGACTTTGCGGCTGAGATAGAAAGCAATGACGATTTTGCTTATGCCATTACCACAGCTAAAGAAGCATGGACCAAATCAAAAGAAGACATGTACAAGTTGGGCTTAGTACCAGAAAAAGATAAAGCTCAATTTCAAACCAGTCTCGGTAGCGTGCTAAACACCATTGCTGATAGAACCGGCGCTGATGCGGCGTTGTTGGTGTACTACAATGGCTTTGAAAAATCATCGGGAATGGTAGCTAAAGATGTGGCCTCAAGCATTCTTGTTGGTGTATTGACCATGGGCGCTGTGGTGCCTGTTCAAGCAACCGAGGGGTCATTTATTGATGTCGCTTTGGTTGATACCATCACAGGTAAAGTTATTTGGGCTAACCGTAAAATTGGTCCATCGGTTGATATCGGTGCCCTTGAAGTAGCGTTTAACGAACTGCCTGACCTTACTTGGAAGAGCGAAATTGTTAATGAGCCAGTGACTGCTCAAGAAGCGGATGCCGTGGTGACTGAAACCACCAGTGAATCACCAGATGCACAATAGTCGATTATGATGTTTAAAAAAGGCCCTCAGTTGAGGGCCTTTTTTGTATCTGCAAATACAGTCTACAGCTCGTCTATTTGCCATCATGTCAGTGATCACTTAGATGAAGCGCTTACATAGATAGTACCGGAAAGCTTCGCCAAATCCTCAATTTGAACTTGGGTATCGATAGGTTTGCGACTTACACGATTTAGATAATCAAACGTTTTATCAGCACCGTATTGATACGCGAAACTCGGCATATCCATGTCGTTGCAGGCGATGTTGTCGATAACATAGCTAGGTCGAATACCACGCCAGTTGTTGATTTGTCTGATTTGATGTCTTAAAGCAGCTTTATCGTTCTTTGCTGCAGCCAAACAGAGTTTGGTCTCTGGGCTATTATCGGTGCCGACAAATTCGGCTTGTTCAGCCGCGGCAGAACCACTAACCATAATGCCTAAAGCGGCTATGGAGGTTAAAAGATTTTTTGTTATAAACGAGCGAGCATTTACGTTTAACATAGTTTTCTCCTTTTAGTAATGTCCTTTACTAAGAGAAAATTTTAGTTAAAAAAGTTGCATTACCCACGGCGCTAAATGTTGCAAAACGTGTCGATGAAAACCTCTAACCATAAGGCCTGTAGCGGGATTTGTGCGCTAACGCATTGATTATGTGTATCGCTCGTAGATGCTTGCACCAGCAGTGAGCATAATGTCTCAAAATATTATGTTACGCTCTGCAATATTAAACTCACACTAATGACCGCCATATATCAGGTTTACATTAAATTGCTGCTTTAAAGCTTGGTATGTATGCTGCTCTTGAATGAGTAAACTGACGTTGTTGTTATTGCTGTATTGGGCGATTAGTTGGGCATCAAAGTCGGTAAACTTTTCCGCATCTTTGCGACAAAAGTCAGCAAATGCAGAGGTTAACTGAGACTCGATAAAGACCACATCAGAGCTTTGCAGTGCTCGATAAGCTTTGAGGCTTAGATCATCTGGTGTATCACTGTTCACTTTAATTAGGTTAATTTGTTTTTGAAGTTGCTGCTGTTGATCTAATAACTCGTTAAACCTCTGCTCAGCTAATTCACTATTGTCTGAAAATACCGCCTCGCAAACATCTGAGGTCAACACTTGTTGCCATAGCAATCGTCTCGCGGCAAAGTCGGAGATTTGTGATTGGACTTGTTTGCGTTTATCCCCCATAAAGGCCGCTAATTTGCCATAGTCAGCCGGCAGTAATTGATCTATCTGTTGCTTTAATAGTTGCAACAACATTGGCGCACTGCCGCTGCTCGATATAGCAACCAACATCGGATCTCGGTCAATAATGGCTGGCGTAATATAGGTGCACAAATCTGGGGTATCCACCACATTTAATAAGATGCCGCGTTGTTGGCAATCATCTGCAATGCGTTTATTTACCTGCTTGTCATTTGTTGCGGCGATAACTAAGCTAAACGGCTGTTGTAAAATGTCGCTGTGATATACGTTTTTAATGTGCGTCACATTGTGCTTATTTATGATGTGTTCGCAGCCGCTCTCTAGCTCCGGACTCAGCACTGTCACTGTCGCTGGTGTCTTTACCAGTAGCTCTAATTTGCGGGCAGCAACATTGCCTCCGCCAATGATTAAGGCGTTAATTTTATTGCCGTCGAGAAATATCGGAAAGTAGTTCAACTGTTGTTCCTAATGTAAGTGGTACGCAAATGTCGTGCAGTACTAATGTATGCTGTTGGCCTGAAAAAACAAAATATTTATTTTTAATGTGATATAAGACTTAGCCATTTACCGTCAAGCAATGATAAAATTAGCGTATATCTATTTTTATTAGAGAGAAACTATGCCTTGGATACAACTACGATTGCAGGCGAATGAAGAAACCGCAGAAAAATATTCTGACTGGTTGATGGCCTGCGGTTCTCAGGCGGTAACCTTTATCGACGCAAAAGATACACCTATATATGAACCTTTACCTGGTGATGAGGTGATCTACTGGCATAACACCGTGGTTATGGGGTTATTTGACGCCAGTCACAATATGGACAAAGTGATTCAGTATCTGCAAAGCATCCATCCTGATGGCAAACAACTGCAATACAAGTTAGAGCAACTTGAAGACAAAGATTGGGAACGCGAGTGGATGGATAACTTCCATCCGATGAAATTTGGCGAGCGATTGTGGATTTGCCCGAGCTGGCGTGACGTACCTGAACCGGATGCCGTTAATGTGATGCTTGACCCTGGCTTAGCGTTTGGCACCGGCACCCACCCGACAACAGCACTTTGTTTGACTTGGCTTGACTCTCTCGACTTAACCGGCAAAACCGTCGTCGACTTTGGTTGTGGCTCCGGCATCTTATCTTTAGCTGCGTTAAAATTGGGCGCGGCTAAGGTGATCGGCATCGACATCGACCCACAAGCGTTGCAAGCAAGTAAAGAGAACGCGATTCGCAACGATGTTGCTGACCGCCTTGAATTGTATCTTCCCAAAGACCAACCTAGTTTGCAGGCCGATGTGGTTGTCGCCAATATATTAGCGGGACCATTACGTGAATTAGCTCCTGTTATTATTGACTACGTTATGCCGGGAGGCGTTTTAGCATTATCAGGTATTCTTGAAGAGCAGGGCGAGGAACTCAAACAGGTCTATGGCCAATGGTGTGAGATGGCACCGATTTCGGTTCAAGATGAATGGGTACGATTGAACGGTGTTCGTAACAACTAGTTAACAATCATTAACTTTGCGGTTAATTTGTAGCGAAATGGCGGTAAATTTAATCAATTTACCGTCATTTTTTTATCGATATAAGCAATTGAAAAAAGTCAATAAAAAAAACTGCGAAAAAACCCACAATTGTTCAATTTATCTACTTTTATTTCTTAAAAAAAAGACGTAAACTTAGCGCCCTTTTACGCAGTAGCTCAAAAAAGCATCACGTGAACATTGGTCCTTATCAGTTAGACAGTAATGTCATACTCGCTCCTATGGCAGGTATTACAGATAAACCGTTTCGACAATTATGTTGTCGACTTGGTGCTGGCATGGCTGTCGGTGAAATGTTGTCTTCTAATCCTCAGGTTTGGAAGTCAGGCAAGTCAATGAAGCGAATGGAGCACAGTGATGAAGCAGGTATCCGCTCAGTGCAAATCGCCGGTTCTGAACCGAATGATATGGCCTTTGCGGCAAAATACAACGCTGAAAATGGCGCCCAAATTATTGATATAAATATGGGTTGTCCGGCTAAGAAAGTGAATAAAAAACTAGCTGGCTCGGCATTGTTAAAAGCACCTGAACAGGTTGAACAGATTGTTAAAGCCGTTGTTAACGCGGTCGACATTCCGGTCACTCTGAAAATTCGTACTGGCTGGTGTGAAAACAGTCGAAATGGCGTTGAGATTGCCAAGATCGCCGAACTGAACGGTATTCAAGCGTTAGCTGTTCATGGTCGTACCCGTTGTGACTTTTATAAAGGGGAAGCGGAATACGACACGATCAAAGCAATCAAACAGGCCATTGACATTCCTGTGATAGCTAATGGTGACATTACAGGCCCTGATAAGGCCAAGCAGGTATTGGAATATACTGGTGCAGACGCGGTCATGATTGGTCGAGCTGCGCAAGGAAGACCATGGATTTTCAGAGAGATAAACCATTATCTCGCAACAGGTGATTATTTACCTGCAGCAGCCATTGAGGAAGTAAGAAATATCTTATTGTCTCATGTAGCAGAGCTACACAATTTTTACGGCGAGTTTATGGGTACGCGCATAGCCCGAAAACACGTCTCCTGGTATTTGCAAACGCATGATCAGGGTAAGCAATTTCGTTCTACATTTAATGCATTAGAACTGCCAGAGCAGCAATTAACCGCATTGAATGTATTTTTTGATAATTTAACTAATTAAAAAAGAGTCTGAACTTTATGTTTGAACAAAATATTACTTCTCCATTTGTTATCGGTGACCTACAAACTCAGACCAAGGCATCACCTTTACGTACCCAAGCTAAAGTAGCCATTAAAAACTACTTATCACAATTAAATGGCAACGATGTAGACGATATGTACGAATTAGTATTATCAGAAATCGAAGCGCCAATGCTTGAAGAAGTAATGCAGTACACTCGAGGCAATCAAACCCGTGCTGCAAACTTACTTGGCATTAACCGTGGCACTCTTCGCAAGAAGCTTAAAAAATACGGTATGAACTAATCACTGGCAGGTTTGCCTGCCAAAAAGCACCTACGGGTGCTTTTTTATTTCCAAGGACGGAATGTATACAAAATTTACAGGGATGAGTTTGTTGTGTTAGGTATCCAAAAAATTACAAGGGTACAACGAGCCGAACAATAATTAATAAACCGCTCACAACATAGCTTGATTAAAGATTTATTAATTACATTGCATATTGAAAAGGTAAACATTGACTATGGAAACTCCACGTCCAATTAGAAGAGCTTTACTGAGCGTATCTGACAAAACAGGTATCGTAGAGTTCGCAACTGCGCTGGCCGCACAAGGTGTAGACATCTTGTCAACCGGTGGTACTGCAAAGCTTTTGGCTGAAAACGGTATCAAAGTGACAGAAGTATCTGACTACACTGGTCACCCAGAAATCATGGATGGTCGTGTTAAAACGCTACACCCTAAAGTTCATGGCGGCATCTTGGCTCGTCGTGAAATGGATGAAGCGGTAATGGCTGACAATAACATTTCAGCTATTGATATTGTGGTTGTTAACCTATACCCATTCGCTAAGACTGTTGCTAACCAAGATTGTACTCTTGAAGATGCTGTAGAGAACATCGATATTGGTGGTCCAACTATGGTTCGTGCAGCAGCTAAAAATCACAAAGATGTGACCATTGTTGTTAATGCATCAGACTACGATCGTGTATTGACTGAAATGTCGCAAAACGGTGGTTCACTGACTCATCAAACACGTTTTGATTTAGCAATCGCTGCTTTTGAACACACTGCTAGCTACGATGGCATGATCGCCAATTACTTCGGTAAGATGTTGCCAGCCTATGCTGATGAAGACAAATCAGTGTCTGAATTCCCTCGTACATTCAACAGCCAGTTTATTAAAAAGCAAGACCTTCGTTACGGTGAAAACTCTCACCAGAAAGCGGCCTTTTATGTTGAACAAGAAGCTGAAGAAGCATCTGTATCTACGGCGACTCAAGTACAAGGTAAAGCACTTTCATACAACAATATCGCTGACACTGATGCCGCGCTTGAGTGTGTGAAAGAATTCGATAAGCCAGCTTGTGTTATTGTTAAGCACGCTAACCCATGTGGTGTGGCGTTAGGTGATAACATTCTTGAAGCCTACGAAAAAGCCTTTAAGACAGACCCTACATCAGCGTTTGGTGGCATTATCGCTTTTAACCAAGAGCTAGATGCTGACACTGCTGAAGCAATCGTTTCTCGTCAATTTGTTGAAGTTATTATTGCCCCGGTTGTGTCTGAAGCCGCTAAGCAAATTGTTGCAGCTAAGCCAAATGTTCGTTTATTAGAATGTGGCCAATGGCAGAGTAAGACCACTGGTTTTGAGCTTAAGCGTGTTAACGATGGCTTGTTAGTTCAAGATCGTGACCAAGGCATGGTTGGTTTAGATGATTTGAAAGTGGTGACTAAGCGTCAACCGACCGACGAAGAAATGAGCGACCTATTGTTCTGCTGGAAAGTTGCTAAATTTGTTAAATCAAATGCAATTGTTTACGCCAAAGGTGATATGACTATTGGTGTTGGTGCAGGTCAAATGAGCCGTGTTTATTCAGCAAAAATTGCTGGTATCAAGGCCGCTGATGAAAACCTACAAGTTGCGGGTTCGGTTATGGCATCAGACGCATTCTTCCCATTCCGTGACGGTTTAGATGCCGCCGCTGAAGCAGGAATCACTGCGGTTATTCAACCTGGTGGCTCAATGCGTGATGAAGAAGTTATTGCTGCAGCTGACGAGCATGGTATTGCCATGGTCTTCACTGGTATGCGTCACTTCCGTCACTAGACAACCAATTGCAGCGACACTGAATATTCGGTGTCGCTGACTATTTCACTGCAATCAAAGTTTCTTTAATGTCTGTTTATCTGTTATAACTAATTGTTAATTTTTGGTTAATCAGTAAATAAGTTTGGAGAAAACCATGAAACTAAAAACATTACTTGCAAGC
The DNA here is from genome assembly GCF_004752005.1 of Thalassotalea sp. HSM 43. Lineage (NCBI taxonomy): Bacteria > Pseudomonadati > Pseudomonadota > Gammaproteobacteria > Alteromonadales > Colwelliaceae > Thalassotalea > Thalassotalea sp. HSM 43. The sequence goes on from NZ_CP038493.1 coordinate 2,342,909, forward strand.
GTCATTCTTTCAACCACTGCCATCGCTCACGCTGATGACGCGGTAGAGTTGTCTGCATTAGATAAAGCCATTGCGAGTGAGCATCGCAGCGATAAAAATAAAGCTCGCGATCAATATCGTCATCCAGCAGAAACCTTAAAGTTTTTTGGTTTCCGCTCTGACATGACTGTAGTAGAAATAGCACCAGGCGGTGGCTGGTATACCGAAATCCTTGCCCCAGCGTTAAAAGGCACAGGTAAATTATACGGTGCTCATTACCCTGATACAGGTAAAGATGACTATTACAGTAAGTCTCGCCGTAAGTTAGAAGCCAAGCTAAAAGCCGATGAGATTTTTAGTGAAGTGATGCTTACCGATTTCACACCGCGCGTAGAGAGCGAGTTAGCTCCTGCTGGCAGTGCTGATTTAGTACTGACTTTCCGTAATTTGCACAACTGGCGTGTTGAAGGTGTTCGTCAAATATTTAAGGACAGCTTCAAAGCATTAAAGCCAGGTGGTGTAGTCGGTGTCGTTGAACATCGTATGCCAGAGTCGCAAGACTTGGAAAAGAACTCTAAAAGCGGTTATTTCCCACAGCAGTTGACGATTGATTTAGCCATAGAAGCTGGTTTTGAACTAGCAGAAAGCAGCGAAATCAACGCCAACCCTAAAGATACAGCTGATCATCCAAAAGGCGTATGGACTTTACCTCCATCATTACGTTTGGGTGAAAAGGACAAAGCAAAGTATCTAGCGATTGGTGAAAGTGACCGTATGACTTTGAAATTTGTAAAGCCTGCAAAATAGCAGGCTGACTCAGGAAACATAAAAAGTTTATGAACGTATTAGTAATTGGTGGTGGTGGCCGTGAACACGCTTTGGCGTGGAAAGCCGCTCAATCATCCTCAGTAGAGAAAGTATTTGTTGCTCCTGGTAATGCTGGTACAGCATTGGAAAACAAACTACACAATGTGGCGATTTCAGTAGGTGATATTCAAGGCCTAGTTGAATTTGCTAAAAGTAACGATGTAGCGCTGACTATTGTTGGCCCAGAGCAACCATTGGTTGACGGTGTTGTTGATGCTTTTCAAGCCGATGGTTTAACCATTTTTGGTCCAAGTGCAAAAGCGGCACAACTTGAAGGTTCGAAATCGTTTACTAAAGATTTCTTAGCCCGTCATAATATTCCAACCGCTGCTTACCAGAACTTTACTGAAATTGATCCTGCAATTGCTTATGTTCGTGAGCAAGGTGCGCCTATTGTTGTTAAAGCTGACGGCTTAGCCGCTGGTAAAGGCGTTATCGTCGCAATGACATTAGCCGAAGCTGAAGATGCGATTAAAGACATGTTGGCAGGCAACGCCTTTGGTGATGCCGGTCATCGTGTCGTTATCGAAGAGTTTCTTGAAGGTGAAGAAGCCAGCTTTATTGTTATGGTCGATGGCAAAAACGTATTACCGTTTGCGACTAGCCAAGATCACAAACGTGCATACAACAATGATGAAGGTCCAAACACCGGTGGAATGGGAGCGTATTCTCCTGCACCCGTGGTGACTAAAGAAATTCATGACCGTATTATGAATGAGGTTATCATGCCGACTGTTGAAGGTATGGCTAAGGAAGATGCACCTTATTCTGGTTTCCTATACGCTGGCTTAATGATCAGCGCCGATGGTACGCCAAAAGTTATTGAATATAACTGTCGCTTTGGTGATCCAGAAACTCAGCCTATTATGATGCGTATGCAGTCGGATTTGGTTGAGCTATGTATCGCTGCTGCTAATGGTGAGCTTGCTGGTAAAGAAATCGCTTTTGATCCGCGAGCTGCGGTAGGCGTTGTTCTAGCTGCGGGTGGTTACCCAGGTAGTTATAACAAGGGTGATGTGATTTCTGGTCTTGATGTTAATACCTTAACTGATCGTAAAACGTTTCATGCCGGTACGGCTGACAAAGACGGTAATGTGGTTACCGCTGGCGGTCGAGTGTTATGTGCAACTGCATTAGGTGAAAGTGTGACTACGGCGCAAAAGGCGGCCTATGAGTTACTTAACCAAATCAGTTGGGATGGTGTTGAATTTAGAACAGATATTGCCTATCGAGCGATTGCCCGAGAACAATAACGTTTTTCATCATCAATAAAAAAAAGCGGCTAATAAGCCGCTTTTTTGTTTTCTATATTAGCCTTAGCCACGTTGTGGGCTTGGCTCAGGTCGCTCTTTTGCTTCCCTTACTTTTAATGTACGTTGTTGAAACTCAGTATCGTTTAATGAGCTAATTGCCTTACCTGCGTCTGCTGCTGAAATTTCAACAAAACCAAAACCACGTCTTTTGCCGGTTTGTTTATCTTTCATTAAACGCACAGAATGAACGAGACCGTATTCAGAAAACAAGCTTCTTACTGTCGCTTCATTAGCGCGATATGGAAGGTTGCCAACATACAGTGTCTTTATGTCTTTTACTTCAGCTTTTTCACCAGCCATCGCTTTAATAATTAGCGGCGCCAAAATGGCACCGATAAATAAGCCGATAGCGACAGAGCTCTGATCAACAGCAGATGAAACAGAGGCGGCGAAATAGCCTATAACGGTGATAGCGGTTGCGACGAACGCAGAAGTTAATGCTAGAGGAGATTTCATGGTACTTACCTGATTGTTATTTTATTATTTTATCTAATCAATTCCTATGTTAACCAGATTTTAACAAACTTCAATGCATATTGATTAAAAAGTGTTTAAAAACAGCTCGCTAACTCCCGTTGTAGAGCAATTTAAGCTAAAGGCACGTCAATTAACCGGCTTCAACCTAGTGTTACGCCTAAATTCTATCGTTTTTTGTTATTAAATCGTCTTATTAAAGCAAATGTGCTGATTAAATGAGCGAACAGTCGATTTTATTCATCTTTTTTCATTTTAGCTGTTGACGGCAGCTCAAAAATCCCTAAAATGCGCCTCCACTTCCACAGGGGAATGCGCCAAACGGCGAGCATCCAGTAGAAGTTAGATTTGACCTTGTGAATGCGCAAACGCGGCAATTACAAACGACAACAAATTATTTTGAAATTTTTTAAATTAATCGGTTGACTTCAAATCTGGGATGGGTAAAATGCACATCCTGCTTCGGGCAAGCCCAGAAGCAACAAGCACTAGCGAATGCGTCTAATGCTTAATTCTTTAACAATTAGTTATCATGCAATTTGTGTGAGCACTCACAAGATAAGATGGTTTTACCATTAAGTCTTTTTAAGACTTTACTTGATGAGTTCTCATGCAAACGACAATTTATGTCAAAAATGTTTTTCGAAAGAGGAACAGCAACAGAATTCATTGAGTCGAAACATTTGTTTCAAACAACTTTTTAATTGAAGAGTTTGATCATGGCTCAGATTGAACGCTGGCGGCAGGCTTAACACATGCAAGTCGAGCGGAAACGAAGAGTAGCTTGCTACTCTGGCGTCGAGCGGCGGACGGGTGAGTAATGCTTGGGAATATGCCTTGAGGTGGGGGACAACAGTTGGAAACGACTGCTAATACCGCATAATGTCTACGGACCAAAGGAGGGGATCTTCGGACCTTTCGCCTTTAGATTAGCCCAAGTGAGATTAGTTAGTTGGTGGGGTAATGGCCTACCAAGACGACGATCTCTAGCTGGTTTGAGAGGATGATCAGCCACACTGGGACTGAGACACGGCCCAGACTCCTACGGGAGGCAGCAGTGGGGAATATTGCACAATGGGGGAAACCCTGATGCAGCCATGCCGCGTGTGTGAAGAAGGCCTTCGGGTTGTAAAGCACTTTCAGTCGTGAGGAAAGGTAAGTAGTTAATAACTGCTTACTGTGACGTTAGCGACAGAAGAAGCACCGGCTAACTCCGTGCCAGCAGCCGCGGTAATACGGAGGGTGCGAGCGTTAATCGGAATTACTGGGCGTAAAGCGTGCGTAGGCGGTTTGTTAAGCGAGATGTGAAAGCCCAGGGCTCAACCTTGGAACTGCATTTCGAACTGGCAGGCTAGAGTATTGTAGAGGGTGGTGGAATTTCCAGTGTAGCGGTGAAATGCGTAGAGATTGGAAGGAACATCAGTGGCGAAGGCGGCCACCTGGACAAATACTGACGCTGAGGCACGAAAGCGTGGGGAGCAAACAGGATTAGATACCCTGGTAGTCCACGCCGTAAACGATGTCAACTAGCTGTCTGTAGACTTGATCTGTGGGTAGCGCAGCTAACGCGCTAAGTTGACCGCCTGGGGAGTACGGCCGCAAGGTTAAAACTCAAATGAATTGACGGGGGCCCGCACAAGCGGTGGAGCATGTGGTTTAATTCGATGCAACGCGAAGAACCTTACCATCCCTTGACATCCAGAGAACTTACTAGAGATAGTTTGGTGCCTTCGGGAACTCTGAGACAGGTGCTGCATGGCTGTCGTCAGCTCGTGTTGTGAAATGTTGGGTTAAGTCCCGCAACGAGCGCAACCCCTATCCTTATTTGCCAGCGCTTCGGGCGGGAACTCTAAGGAGACTGCCGGTGATAAACCGGAGGAAGGTGGGGACGACGTCAAGTCATCATGGCCCTTACGGGATGGGCTACACACGTGCTACAATGGCAGATACAGAGGGCAGCAAGACCGCGAGGTGGAGCGAATCCCACAAAGTTTGTCGTAGTCCGGATCGGAGTCTGCAACTCGACTCCGTGAAGTCGGAATCGCTAGTAATCGTGGATCAGAATGCCACGGTGAATACGTTCCCGGGCCTTGTACACACCGCCCGTCACACCATGGGAGTGGGTTGCAAAAGAAGTAGCTAGCTTAACCTTCGGGAGAGCGGTTACCACTTTGTGATTCATGACTGGGGTGAAGTCGTAACAAGGTAACCCTAGGGGAACCTGGGGTTGGATCACCTCCTTACCTTAAGTAAAACACTTACTTGTCGAGTGTTCACACAAATTGCATCGATAACGAATTAGAAGAGAAGTATCTCAGTAGTGGGGCTATAGCTCAGCTGGGAGAGCGCCTGCCTTGCACGCAGGAGGTCAGCAGTTCGATCCTGCTTAGCTCCACCATTTACTGAACCAAAACAGTAGGTCTGTAGCTCAGCTGGTTAGAGCGCACCCCTGATAAGGGTGAGGTCGGTAGTTCAAGTCTACTCAGACCTACCAATTTTGCACTTCTCTGAAAACTCAAACATAAGCGGTAACGTTTATGTTTGAGTTTTTTAACTCTCTGTTCTTTAACAATTTGGAAAGCTGATATTAAACCCGGTAACTTATGCTTGCGACCTCCAATCGTAAGCGCTGAATAAGTTACCACGATAAACAACTTGTTGTTTATCAACCGAAACGTGTTAAAGCGTTTCAAATTATAACTAACACTATTCGTTGTGTTAGTTGTTCTTACTCAAGGCTCAAATGGCAACATTTGAGTTTGATAACGTAAGTTATCAACATTCTTATTGAATGCGTGAAAATGTCAGACATACATTTGGTCTTGGTTTTGTCACCAAGGCACTCGAAACTTTTTGGGGTTGTATGGTTAAGTGACTAAGCGTATGTGGTGGATGCCTTGGCAGTTAGAGGCGATGAAGGACGTGTTAATCTGCGAAAAGCCCAGTTAAGCCGATAAAAGGCGTTATAGGCTGGGATGTCCGAATGGGGAAACCCACCCAACGTAAGTTGGGTATCGTTAAGTGAATACATAGCTTAACGAGGCGAACCGGGAGAACTGAAACATCTAAGTACCCCGAGGAAAAGAAATCAACCGAGATTTCCTTAGTAGCGGCGAGCGAACGGGAATTAGCCCTTAAGCGGTTTGTAAGTTAGTGGAATGCTCTGGAAAGGGCAGCGATACAGGGTGATAGCCCCGTACATGAAAACGAACTTACCGTGAAATCGAGTAGGACGGAACACGTGAAATTCTGTCTGAATATGGGGGGACCATCCTCCAAGGCTAAATACTCCTAACTGACCGATAGTGAACCAGTACCGTGAGGGAAAGGCGAAAAGAACCCCTGTGAGGGGAGTGAAATAGAACCTGAAACCGCATACGTACAAGCAGTGGAAGCCCTTCGGGGTGACTGCGTACCTTTTGTATAATGGGTCAGCGACTTATGTTCTGTAGCAAGGTTAACCGATTAGGGGAGCCGTAGCGAAAGCGAGTGTTAACTGCGCGTTTAGTTGCAGGGCATAGACCCGAAACCCGGCGATCTACCCATGGGCAGGTTGAAGGTTGAGTAACATCAACTGGAGGACCGAACACACGTATGTTGAAAAATGCGGTGATGACCTGTGGGTCGGAGTGAAAGGCTAATCAAGCCGGGAGATAGCTGGTTCTCCCCGAAATCTATTTAGGTAGAGCCTCGGACGAACACCATTGGGGGTAGAGCACTGTTAAGGCTAGGGGGTCATCCCGACTTACCAACCCTTTGCAAACTCCGAATACCAATGAGTGCTATCCGGGAGACACACTTAGGGTGCTAACGTCCTAAGTGGAAAGGGAAACAACCCAGACCGCCAGCTAAGGTCCCAAAGTCTATGTTAAGTGGGAAACGATGTGGAAAGGCCCAGACAGCTAGGAGGTTGGCTTAGAAGCAGCCACCCTTTAAAGAAAGCGTAATAGCTCACTAGTCGAGTCGGTCTGCGCGGAAGATGTAACGGGGCTAAACATAGCACCGAAGCTGCGGATTTGAACGTAAGTTCAAGTGGTAGGGGAGCGTTCTGTAAGCCGTTGAAGGTGTGTTGTAAAGCATGCTGGAGGTATCAGAAGTGCGAATGCTGACATGAGTAACGATAAGGGGAGTGAAAAACTCCCCCGCCGAAAGACCAAGGTTTCCTGTCCCATGTTAATCAGGGCAGGGTAAGTCGGCCCCTAAGGCGAGACCGAAAGGTGTAGTCGATGGGAAACAGATTAATATTTCTGTACTTCTATATATTGCGAAGGAGGGACGGAGCAGGCTAAGCAAGCATGGCGTTGGTAGTCCATGTGAAAGTATGTAGGCTGGAAATTTAGGTAAATCCGGATTTCCTTAAGGCTGAGATACGAGACGAGACTCTACGGAGTTGAAGTTGTTGATGCCATACTTCCAGGAAAAGCTTCTAAGCATCAGATATATAGGAACCGTACCCCAAACCGACACAGGTGGTTAGGTAGAGAATACTAAGGCGCTTGAGAGAACTCGGGTGAAGGAACTAGGCAAAATAGTACCGTAACTTCGGGAGAAGGTACGCCGGCTAGGGTGATGAGACTTGCTCTCTAAGCCTCGGTCGGTCGAAGTAACCAGGTGGCTGGAACTGTTTATTAAAAACACAGCACTGTGCTAAATCGTAAGATGACGTATACGGTGTGACGCCTGCCCGGTGCCGGAAGGTTAATTGATTGGGTTAGCGTAAGCGAAGCTCATGATCGAAGCCCCGGTAAACGGCGGCCGTAACTATAACGGTCCTAAGGTAGCGAAATTCCTTGTCGGGTAAGTTCCGACCTGCACGAATGGCGTAATCATGGCCACACTGTCTCCACCCGAGACTCAGTGAAATTGAAATTGCGGTTAAGATGCCGTATACCCGCGGCTAGACGGAAAGACCCCGTGAACCTTTACTATAGCTTGACAGTGAACATTGCTCCTACATGTGTAGGATAGGTGGGAGGCTTTGAAACTTGGACGCCAGTTTGAGTGGAGCCAATCTTGAAATACCACCCTTGTATGCGTGATGTTCTAACCTGGGGCCCTGATCGGGCTTGGGGACACTGTCTGGTGGGTAGTTTGACTGGGGCGGTCTCCTCCCAAAGAGTAACGGAGGAGCACGAAGGTTGGCTAAGTATGGTCGGACATCATACGGTTAGTGCAATGGCATAAGCCAGCTTAACTGCGAGACAGACACGTCGAGCAGGTACGAAAGTAGGTCATAGTGATCCGGTGGTTCTGAATGGAAGGGCCATCGCTCAACGGATAAAAGGTACTCCGGGGATAACAGGCTGATACCGCCCAAGAGTTCATATCGACGGCGGTGTTTGGCACCTCGATGTCGGCTCATCACATCCTGGGGCTGAAGTCGGTCCCAAGGGTATGGCTGTTCGCCATTTAAAGTGGTACGCGAGCTGGGTTTAGAACGTCGTGAGACAGTTCGGTCCCTATCTGCCGTGGGCGTTTGAGAATTGAAGAGGGCTGCTCCTAGTACGAGAGGACCGGAGTGGACGAACCTCTGGTGTTCGGGTTGTCATGCCAATGGCATTGCCCGGTAGCTATGTTCGGAACTGATAACCGCTGAAAGCATCTAAGCGGGAAGCAGGCTTTGAGATGAGTTCTCACTGGGATTTTAAGTCCCCTAAAGGGTCGTCGGAGACTACGACGTTGATAGGTCAGGTGTGTAAGGGTTGTGAGGCCTTGAGCTAACTGATACTAATTGCCCGTGAGGCTTAACCATACAACACCCAAACGGTTTTGTATGTGTTTGACACTAGTGCATCCGTGCACGTCACGCATCGTAAGAATTGAGTAAGAATTTAATATCACTTTCAAATTGTTTAACGTTTTTTGTCTGGCGACAATAGCGCTTTGGAACCACCTGATCCCATGCCGAACTCAGAAGTGAAACGAAGTAGCGCCGATGGTAGTGTGGGAGTTCCCATGTGAGAGTAGGTCATCGCCAGGCTTCCAATTTTTGGAGGGGTTCCCGAGTGGCCAAAGGGATCAGACTGTAAATCTGACGGCTCCGCCTTCGGTGGTTCGAATCCACCTCCCTCCACCACGTTTAAGAAAGCTCGCTATTATAGCGGGCTTTTGTGGTTTTAGAGCATGTGGATGAGAACCATAGGTTCAACCAAATTGTCTGGAGCAATTTGGCACGTACGAAGTACAACCTTAAGGTTTAAATGCATGGAGGCATTTAGTAATCCACCTCCCTCCACCACGTTTAAGAAAGCCCGCTATTGCAGCGGGCTTTTGTGGTTTTAGAGCATGTGGATGAGAACCATAGGTTCAACCAAATTGTCTGGAGCAATTTGGCACGTACGAAGTACAACCTTGAGGTTTAAATGCATGGAGGCATTTAGTAATCCACCTCCCTCCACCACGATTAAGAAAGCCCGCTATTACAGCGGGCTTTTGTGGTTTTAGGCTCTTAATAATTTGTATCCCTCCACCACGTTTAAGAAAGCCCGCTATTACAGCGGGCTTTTGTGGTTTTAGGCTTTTAATAATTTGTCTCCCTCCAGCACGTTTAAGACAGCCCGCTATTGCAGCGGGCTTTTTTGGTTTTAGGCTTTTAAGAATTTGTCTCCCTCCAGCACGTTTAAGACAGCCCGCTATTACAGTGGGCTTTTGCGCTTTTATAATCTAAAAATCATTCTATTGCGCATTTACAAAGACTTAACACGCTTCTTTTTAGATAAAAATTTGTGAATTTACTTACATTTCCTATCCTTTAATAAGTGTTAATAATCATCAGCACTATCAAGTTAATTGGGCTTTCATCATGTCGACGTAATGTATTCAATCAAATCGAAGCTCGATTGCATCTATTCACTAACTAGGAGATTGGACTATGTTTAGTTCAGTATCTGTCGCCATTAAGTCTTTATTGATCTTATGGTTGCTCTTTTCTTTTGGTTGCAAGGACTCTCAACAAGGACCAGGGACTACGCCACCACCTTCGGTAACTGTTATTGAGGTTGGCAAATCGAATGTTAAGCGATCGGTGACCTACAACGGTCGAGTTGAAGCGGTTGATGCGGTAGAGCTTACCGCAAGGGTTCAAGGGTTTTTATTGGAGAGGCTGAAAAGTGAGGGTGCCCAAGTTGAAGCCGGTGAATTGCTGTTTGTTATCGAAAAAGACAGTTATATCGCAGAGGTAGAACGAGTTAAAGGCGCGCTTGAAAAACTTCGAGGTGCGCGTCGACTAGCACAAATCGAACGAGACAGAAGAGCAAAACTGGTAAAAACTAAAGCCATTTCTCAAGAGCAACTTGATATTGCTGAAGCAAACCTTATAGAAGTTAACGGTGAGATCACTTCACAAAAAGCAGCATTACGCACCGCTGAATTAAATCTTAGTTATACCGATGTTAAAGCGCCTATTAGTGGCAAAATAGGTTTATCCCCATACTCTGTAGGTGATTTTGTTGGTCCATCTTCAAAAGCACTGTCCACGGTTGTCAGTCAAGATCCTTCTTACGTTACGTTTCCAATTACACAAAGAGAATTAATGACCCATTCAAGTGCCAAAACTGGTATCACGCCTGAGCAAATCGAGGTACGAGTAAAAATGGCAGACGGAAGTTATTATCAACGAATTGGTAAGTTAGACTTTATTGACGTCGTTGCGGATCCAACAACAGATACGTTATTAGTGCGTGCAAAGTTTGATAATCCCGATGGTGTCTTAGTGCATCAACAACTGGTAAATGTTGAGTTGCAAGAACAAAACCCGAGAACCGAAATTACCGTACCGCAGTCCGCGGTGCAATTTGATCAACAAGGTCGTTATGTGCTGTTAGTTGATGATGAAAATAAAGTCGTCGTGCAGCGCATTGAAGCGGGAGCCACGATACAAGGTAAAGTGGTTATTAAAAATGGTCTTCAAGAAGGGCAAAAAGTAATAACCTTAGGTGTGCAAAAAGTAAGACCGGGAGTCGTTGTAAATCCTAATATAGCTTCAGCGGAGTAGAAAGATGATTTCTGACATTTTTATTGATCGACCGCGATTCGCTATTGTTATTTCCTTGGTGATTTCAATCGCAGGTGTCATTTCTTTACAAGCGCTACCTGTTGCTCAATTTCCCGATATTGTTCCACCTCAAGTTGAGGTAACTGCGTTTTACCCCGGGGCTAGTGCTGAAGTCGTCGAAGAAACCGTAGCGCAAACCATTGAATCAAAAGTGGTTGGCGTATCCAACATGTTGTATATGAAGTCGACGAGCAGTAGTGATGGTAGCTATACAATGTTGGGATCATTCGCTGTTGGTACCGACGCTGACATAAACACAGTAAATACCAAAAACAAAGTCGATCTGGCCGAGGCACAATTGCCATCTGAAGTGCAGCGTAACGGTGTAAACGTAAAGAAAAAGTCATCAGCATTGATGCAAATGGTGGCTATAAACTCTCCTGACGAAAGCTTTGATACGTTATTTCTAAGTAACTATGCCAATATAAACCTACTTGATAACCTAAAACGCGTGCCTGGTGTCGGTGATGTTTACCTATATGGTATAGATTACAGCATGAGGATTTGGTTAGATTCAGATAAATTAACCAGCTACAAGCTTACCATTGCCGAAGTTGTTGCTTCTTTACAGTCGCAAAACTTACAAGCTGCCGTCGGTCGTATAGGTGCCCAACCTATGACAGATGATCAGGATTTCCAGTTAAATATTCAAACCACAGGCCGACTAACCGATGCAGAACAATTTGATAATGTCGTTGTAAGAGCAAACAACGATGGCTCGTTTGTGCGCATAAAAGATATAGGCCATGCCGAATTAGGTGGTAAATCTTTAGATGCTTATGGTCGCTTTCAAGGTGGGGCAACCGCTGTTTTAGGCATTTATCAAGCACCGGGAGCTAATGCAATCGCGGCTTCAGAAGCGGTAAAACAAGTTATGGAGCAAGCTGCTGAAAGTTTCCCGCAAGGAATGGATTACACCATCACTTACGATACAACTCGTTTTGTCGAGGAGAGTATTGAATCTGTTCAGCACACACTGGTTGAAGCATTAGGTTTAGTCGTTATCGTTGTCTATCTGTTTCTTGGTAATTTAAGAGCGACGATTATTCCCATCATTGCGGTGCCGGTATCAATTTTAGGCGCGTTTGTCGTTATGCTGGCCTTCGGGTTTACTGCTAATACAGTGTCTTTACTCGCCTTAGTGGTTGCCATTGGTATTGTTGTTGATGATGCCATTATTGTTGTTGAAAACGTAGAAGCAGTAATGGAAAAAGATCCAAGTTTAAGTCCAGCTGAGGCGGCAAAAATTGCCATGAAAGAAATTACTGGGCCAATCATTGCGATCACCGCTGTATTACTCGCGGTATTTGTACCGGTTGCCTTTATACCTGGCATTTCTGGATTGATGTTTCAGCAATTTGCCGTTGCCGTGTCTGGCTCTATGGTTATCTCGGCTATTAACGCTCTGACATTAAGTCCCGCATTATGTGCGTTATTCCTAAAACCATCGCATGGCCCATCAAAGGGTTTGATAAAATATGTATTTTCTGGAATAGATAAAGCGCGAGATGGATATGTATCGGTTGTTAAGCGATTAGTACGTGTGTCGATATTTAGTATCCCAGCCATCATTGCTATCTTCTTTGGCTTAACCACAATAACCAATAATGTACCGAGTGGCTTTTTACCTGATGAAGATCAAGGCGCATTTATGGTTGAAATCCAGTTACCTGAGGGCTCTTCGGTCAATCGCACAGATAGCGTTGTACGCCAAGCCGGCCAAGTGGCGATGGAAACTGAAGGTGTCAAAGAAGTAACTGAAGTCGTTGGTTTTAGTTTGATAGATAACATAGTTAAATCCAACGCTGGTTTTTTAGTGGTGGTGTTAGACCCATTTGATCAACGTGAAGATGAGTCATTGGATGCTCACCAATTGATCGCTAAATTGGGTGGGCAATTTGCGACGATACAAAACGCCAATGTATTTCCTTTTAACTTACCGCCTATTATGGGCCTAGGTACCGGTTCGGGTTTTGAATATCAGCTGCAAGATTTGCAAGGTAAGAGTCCTGCTGATTTAGCTGCGCTTGGTCGCAGCATGATGATTAATGCCAATCAAAATGAACAGCTACAAGGTGTGTTCACGACATTCTCTGCCAATACACCGCAAATATATTTAGATATAGATAGAAGCAAAGCGCAAACCTTGGGGGTAGAAATTAGTGACGTATTCTTAACCCTGCAAGCTATGCTTGGTAGTTACTATGTTAATGACTTTAATTTGTTTGGCCGCACTTGGCAGGTAAACCTACAAGGCCAAATGGAAGATCGAAACGAAATTGAAGACATATTTAGATTGCACGTCAAAAACCGTAGCGGTGAAATGGTGCCAGTGCGCTCGGTAGCTGAACCTGAAATGATATTGCGTCCTCAATACGTGATGCGCTACAACAACAACCGCAGTTTAACCATGATGGGAGGACCAGCCCCAGGTTATGCATCGGGTGATGCGCTAGATGCAATGGAGGAAGTTTCCGAACAAACGCTACCGCCTGGCTATGGTTTTGAATGGACATCAACAGCATTACAGGAAAAACAAGCAGCAGGACAAACGGCGCCAATCTTGGCGGCAGCTTTGTTATTCGTTTATTTATTCTTAGTAGCTCTTTATGAAAGCTGGAGCATTCCAGTCGGTGTAATCCTATCCGTCTCTGTTGGATTACTAGGTGCGATGTTTACTTTACTAATCACTGGTCTTGAGCTTAACCTTTATGCGCAAATCGGCATCGTCGTGCTTATAGCACTTTCCGCTAAGAATGGCATACTCATAGTAGAGTTCGCCAAGGAGCAGCGAGAAAAAGGAGTCCCTATAGTTGATGCTGCTGTCGAAGGTGCTCGGTTACGTTTTCGTGCGGTTATGATGACCAGCTTTGCCTTTATTGCAGGTTTATTACCGCTAGTGGTTGCTTCTGGTGCAGGTATGCTAAGTCGCAATGGTGTAGGCACGGCGGTTTTTGGTGGTATGATTGCCGCTTCAACTGTCGGCATTTTATTAATTCCCCCTTTATATGTTGTTATTCAACGGTTTAGGGAAAAGGTTAAAGGTGATACTGTGCCTGAGCCTGAAAAAACGAATTAAAAACATATAAATACACGTCTTTATTAACTTACTGAAAAGGCGTGATTTTGTATATTTCTTATCAGTGAGTCTTAATGTTAAATTATGTTGCTAATTAATAGAGTTTAGTTAGCAATTTAATCAGTTCTTAAGGCAAGTGACTGAGTTTCTTTGGCAAACAACTGTTGCACTGTAACCTCTTTAAATTAGCTAGTATTTAACCAATGCAACTCTGTGTAGAGCCTTATTTATAGGGTTTTGTACAAGAACTGAGCGAAAAAACACTAAATTCAAATTATTTCAAAAAAACTGTTGACCTTATCTGAAAAATCCCTAAAATGCGCATCCACTTCAACGGCAAAGGCCAACGGGGTGTTTTGATACGTTTAGTTAAGCGATTGTTTCTCTAAACGGCCAACAAAACTTTTGAAAATAAATTCAAAAAAATGTTGACATCAAAACTGAGTTGCGTAGAATGCGCATCTCGTTTCGGGCAAGACCTGAAGCAACAAGCACTAGCGAATGCGACTACTGCTTAGTTCTTTAACAATTAGTTATCATGCAATTTGTGTGAGCACTCACAAGATAAGATGGTTTTACCATTAAGTCTTTTTTAAGACTTTACTTGATGAGTTCTCATGCAAACGACAATTTATGTCAAAAATGTTTTTCGAAAGAGAAACAGCAACAGAATTCATTGAGTCGAAACATTTGTTTCAAACAACTTTTTAATTGAAGAGTTTGATCATGGCTCAGATTGAACGCTGGCGGCAGGCTTAACACATGCAAGTCGAGCGGAAACGAAGAGTAGCTTGCTACTCTGGCGTCGAGCGGCGGACGGGTGAGTAATGCTTGGGAATATGCCTTGAGGTGGGGGACAACAGTTGGAAACGACTGCTAATACCGCATAATGTCTACGGACCAAAGGAGGGGATCTTCGGACCTTTCGCCTTTAGATTAGCCCAAGTGAGATTAGTTAGTTGGTGGGGTAATGGCCTACCAAGACGACGATCTCTAGCTGGTTTGAGAGGATGATCAGCCACACTGGGACTGAGACACGGCCCAGACTCCTACGGGAGGCAGCAGTGGGGAATATTGCACAATGGGGGAAACCCTGATGCAGCCATGCCGCGTGTGTGAAGAAGGCCTTCGGGTTGTAAAGCACTTTCAGTCGTGAGGAAAGGTAAGTAGTTAATAACTGCTTACTGTGACGTTAGCGACAGAAGAAGCACCGGCTAACTCCGTGCCAGCAGCCGCGGTAATACGGAGGGTGCGAGCGTTAATCGGAATTACTGGGCGTAAAGCGTGCGTAGGCGGTTTGTTAAGCGAGATGTGAAAGCCCAGGGCTCAACCTTGGAACTGCATTTCGAACTGGCAGGCTAGAGTATTGTAGAGGGTGGTGGAATTTCCAGTGTAGCGGTGAAATGCGTAGAGATTGGAAGGAACATCAGTGGCGAAGGCGGCCACCTGGACAAATACTGACGCTGAGGCACGAAAGCGTGGGGAGCAAACAGGATTAGATACCCTGGTAGTCCACGCCGTAAACGATGTCAACTAGCTGTCTGTAGACTTGATCTGTGGGTAGCGTAGCTAACGCGCTAAGTTGACCGCCTGGGGAGTACGGCCGCAAGGTTAAAACTCAAATGAATTGACGGGGGCCCGCACAAGCGGTGGAGCATGTGGTTTAATTCGATGCAACGCGAAGAACCTTACCATCCCTTGACATCCAGAGAACTTACTAGAGATAGTTTGGTGCCTTCGGGAACTCTGAGACAGGTGCTGCATGGCTGTCGTCAGCTCGTGTTGTGAAATGTTGGGTTAAGTCCCGCAACGAGCGCAACCCCTATCCTTATTTGCCAGCGCTTCGGGCGGGAACTCTAAGGAGACTGCCGGTGATAAACCGGAGGAAGGTGGGGACGACGTCAAGTCATCATGGCCCTTACGGGATGGGCTACACACGTGCTACAATGGCAGATACAGAGGGCAGCAAGACCGCGAGGTGGAGCGAATCCCACAAAGTTTGTCGTAGTCCGGATCGGAGTCTGCAACTCGACTCCGTGAAGTCGGAATCGCTAGTAATCGTGGATCAGAATGCCACGGTGAATACGTTCCCGGGCCTTGTACACACCGCCCGTCACACCATGGGAGTGGGTTGCAAAAGAAGTAGCTAGCTTAACCTTCGGGAGAGCGGTTACCACTTTGTGATTCATGACTGGGGTGAAGTCGTAACAAGGTAACCCTAGGGGAACCTGGGGTTGGATCACCTCCTTACCTTAAGTAAAACGCTTACTTGTTGAGTGTTCACACAAATTACATGATAACAATTGAATAGAATGAGAATTCTAAGATAAACGCTGTTTATCTTAGAGTTTTTAACTCACTGTTCTTTAACAATTTGGAAAGCTGATATTAAACCCGGTAACTTATGCTTGCGACCTCCAATCGTAAGCGCTGAATAAGTTACCACGATAAACAACTTGTTGTTTATCAATCGAAACGTGTTAAAGCGTTTCAAATTATAACTAACACTATTCGTTGTGTTAGTTGTTCTTACTCAAGGCTCAAATGGCAACATTTGAGTTTGATAACGTAAGTTATCAACATTCTTATTGAATGCGTGAAAATGTCAGACATACATTTGGTCTTGGTTTTGTCACCAAGGCACTCGAAACTTTTTGGGGTTGTATGGTTAAGTGACTAAGCGTATGTGGTGGATGCCTTGGCAGTTAGAGGCGATGAAGGACGTGTTAATCTGCGAAAAGCCCAGTTAAGCCGATAAAAGGCGTTATAGGCTGGGATGTCCGAATGGGGAAACCCACCCGTCGTAAGGCGGGTATCGTTAAGTGAATACATAGCTTAACGAGGCGAACCGGGAGAACTGAAACATCTAAGTACCCCGAGGAAAAGAAATCAACCGAGATTTCCTTAGTAGCGGCGAGCGAACGGGAATTAGCCCTTAAGCGGTTTGTAAGTTAGTGGAATGCTCTGGAAAGGGCAGCGATACAGGGTGATAGCCCCGTACATGAAAATAAACTTACCGTGAAATCGAGTAGGACGGAACACGTGAAATTCTGTCTGAATATGGGGGGACCATCCTCCAAGGCTAAATACTCCTAACTGACCGATAGTGAACCAGTACCGTGAGGGAAAGGCGAAAAGAACCCCTGTGAGGGGAGTGAAATAGAACCTGAAACCGCATACGTACAAGCAGTGGAAGCCCTTCGGGGTGACTGCGTACCTTTTGTATAATGGGTCAGCGACTTATGTTCTGTAGCAAGGTTAACCGATTAGGGGAGCCGTAGCGAAAGCGAGTGTTAACTGCGCGTTTAGTTGCAGGGCATAGACCCGAAACCCGGCGATCTACCCATGGGCAGGTTGAAGGTTGAGTAACATCAACTGGAGGACCGAACACACGTATGTTGAAAAATGCGGTGATGACCTGTGGGTCGGAGTGAAAGGCTAATCAAGCCGGGAGATAGCTGGTTCTCCCCGAAATCTATTTAGGTAGAGCCTCGGACGAACACCATTGGGGGTAGAGCACTGTTAAGGCTAGGGGGTCATCCCGACTTACCAACCCTTTGCAAACTCCGAATACCAATGAGTGCTATCCGGGAGACACACTTAGGGTGCTAACGTCCTAAGTGGAAAGGGAAACAACCCAGACCGCCAGCTAAGGTCCCAAAGTCTATGTTAAGTGGGAAACGATGTGGAAAGGCCCAGACAGCTAGGAGGTTGGCTTAGAAGCAGCCACCCTTTAAAGAAAGCGTAATAGCTCACTAGTCGAGTCGGTCTGCGCGGAAGATGTAACGGGGCTAAACATAGCACCGAAGCTGCGGATTTGAACGTAAGTTCAAGTGGTAGGGGAGCGTTCTGTAAGCCGTTGAAGGTGTGTTGTAAAGCATGCTGGAGGTATCAGAAGTGCGAATGCTGACATGAGTAACGATAAGGGGAGTGAAAAACTCCCCCGCCGAAAGACCAAGGTTTCCTGTCCCATGTTAATCAGGGCAGGGTAAGTCGGCCCCTAAGGCGAGACCGAAAGGTGTAGTCGATGGGAAACAGATTAATATTTCTGTACTTCTATATATTGCGAAGGAGGGACGGAGCAGGCTAAGCAAGCATGGCGTTGGTAGTCCATGTGAAAGTATGTAGGCTGGAAATTTAGGTAAATCCGGATTTCCTTAAGGCTGAGATACGAGACGAGACTCTACGGAGTTGAAGTTGTTGATGCCATACTTCCAGGAAAAGCTTCTAAGCATCAGATATATAGGAACCGTACCCCAAACCGACACAGGTGGTTAGGTAGAGAATACTAAGGCGCTTGAGAGAACTCGGGTGAAGGAACTAGGCAAAATAGTACCGTAACTTCGGGAGAAGGTACGCCGGCTAGGGTGATGAGACTTGCTCTCTAAGCCTCGGTCGGTCGAAGTAACCAGGTGGCTGGAACTGTTTATTAAAAACACAGCACTGTGCTAAATCGTAAGATGACGTATACGGTGTGACGCCTGCCCGGTGCCGGAAGGTTAATTGATTGGGTTAGCGTAAGCGAAGCTCATGATCGAAGCCCCGGTAAACGGCGGCCGTAACTATAACGGTCCTAAGGTAGCGAAATTCCTTGTCGGGTAAGTTCCGACCTGCACGAATGGCGTAATCATGGCCACACTGTCTCCACCCGAGACTCAGTGAAATTGAAATTGCGGTTAAGATGCCGTATACCCGCGGCTAGACGGAAAGACCCCGTGAACCTTTACTATAGCTTGACAGTGAACATTGCTCCTACATGTGTAGGATAGGTGGGAGGCTTTGAAACTTGGACGCCAGTTTGAGTGGAGCCAATCTTGAAATACCACCCTTGTATGCGTGATGTTCTAACCTGGGGCCCTGATCGGGCTTGGGGACACTGTCTGGTGGGTAGTTTGACTGGGGCGGTCTCCTCCCAAAGAGTAACGGAGGAGCACGAAGGTTGGCTAAGTATGGTCGGACATCATACGGTTAGTGCAATGGCATAAGCCAGCTTAACTGCGAGACAGACACGTCGAGCAGGTACGAAAGTAGGTCATAGTGATCCGGTGGTTCTGAATGGAAGGGCCATCGCTCAACGGATAAAAGGTACTCCGGGGATAACAGGCTGATACCGCCCAAGAGTTCATATCGACGGCGGTGTTTGGCACCTCGATGTCGGCTCATCACATCCTGGGGCTGAAGTCGGTCCCAAGGGTATGGCTGTTCGCCATTTAAAGTGGTACGCGAGCTGGGTTTAGAACGTCGTGAGACAGTTCGGTCCCTATCTGCCGTGGGCGTTTGAGAATTGAAGAGGGCTGCTCCTAGTACGAGAGGACCGGAGTGGACGAACCTCTGGTGTTCGGGTTGTCATGCCAATGGCATTGCCCGGTAGCTATGTTCGGAACTGATAACCGCTGAAAGCATCTAAGCGGGAAGCAGGCTTTGAGATGAGTTCTCACTGGGACTTTAAGTCCCCTAAAGGGTCGTTGGAGACTACAACGTTGATAGGTCAGGTGTGTAAGGGTTGTGAGGCCTTGAGCTAACTGATACTAATTGCCCGTGAGGCTTAACCATACAACACCCAAACGGTTTTGTATGTGTTTGATGTAATTCACGCATCATAAGAATTGAGTAAGAATTTAATATCACTTTCAAATTGTTTAACGTTTTTTGTCTGGCGACAATAGCGCTTTGGAACCACCTGATCCCATGCCGAACTCAGAAGTGAAACGAAGTAGCGCCGATGGTAGTGTGGGAGTTCCCATGTGAGAGTAGGTCATCGCCAGGCTTCCAATTCAAGAAAGCCCCTAGCTAACGCTAGGGGCTTTTTTACTTTTCAGCTTCGCTCCTCGGCAATTGCTCCTGCATTGCTCTAACTACACACATCCATGTGCTAGTAATTGAAAATGAAAAAGGGTATCCGTAAGGGTACCCTTTTTTGTTGTCTGTAATTTACTGAAGAAAAGTGCCTATTTAAGAGTGTAGTGGATACCCTTTTCCATTTTAGAAGAAGCGTGCATACCTAATCCCGCGTTCATCCGTTGTCATTATATCTGCGAACCACTTCGAACCTTAAGGAGGTTCCGGACATCGCCGGTGGCGATTCCGGAATGACGGCGCACATTTTCTAAAACAGATCAACGTCACCGGCATAAAACGTTCATCCTGAACCTGCCGGCATTAGTGCGTCCCTGCACGTCATTGCGTGATGTTTTTGCACGCAACCTCGATTCGTCTCGAGGTGCCATCACTATCCGTACCTTATTGCTAAGCTCTAATTCGACATCATCATCAGATGTGAAGCATGTTTGCTATAACAAATCTTTTAATTTTGAAAAAAGCCCGCAAAAGCGGGCTTTTTTATTGTTCGTTGCAAAAATCCGTTTATAATCAGGTAAAAATTATATAATTCCTTAATCAATGATATTTTCCCGTAATCAAGGGCTGTCGGTTCAAGACACCATACCTTTAGCATCAGAACAGGTAGAGTTTTTATACTCTGCCCGTGAGTACCATCAGCGACTTTTAGAGCTGATAGCTGCGGCTAAATCGCGTATTTATATTACGGCTCTTTACCTGCAAGATGATGAAGCTGGTCGTGAAGTTCTTACCGCTATCTTTGATGCCAAGCAAGCCAATCCGCAATTAGATGTAAATATCTTTGTTGACTTTCATCGTGCTCAGCGAGGCTTAATAGGTGAAGCCGAATCGTTAGGTAATCGCCAATTATATTTGGACATGTCTGCGCAATATGAGCATAAGATTAATATATATGGTGTGCCAGTTAAGCAGCGCGAATTCTTAGGCGTACTGCATTTAAAAGGGTTTGTTATTGATGATACCTTGTTGTTTACTGGCGCAAGCATCAATAATATTTATTTACACCAAGGTGATAAATATCGTTGTGACAGATACCACTTATTTTATAACGCTAATCTAGCCGACAGTTTTGTTCGCTTCTTAAACATCAGTTTCGTTAACAGTGACTTAGCGCCTAAGTTAAATGCCGACAAAGTGCCTGGTAAAAAGGCGGTCAAAGGCATCGTAAAGCGTTTAAAAGCGTTATTACGCGGTAGTGGGTATCAAGTAACCTCGGCAACGACAGCAGCCACAGATTTAAGTGTGATGCCATTGTTAGGGTTAGGTCCTAGAGCAAATAAGCTTAATACAACTGCTCGTAAAGTATTTCGCATTGCAAAGCGCGAGCTTGTTATTTTCACACCGTATTTTAATTTCCCTAAGCCATTAACCGCTGATCTTCGTAAAGCGCTGAAAAAAGGCGTCAAAGTGACCATCGTCGTCGGTGATAAAACCGCAAACGATTTTTATATTGCAGATCAAGAACAGTTTTCAACTATCTGTATCGTGCCTTATATCTATGAGACTTTGTTGCGAAACTTTATCAAACGCTATCAAAGCTTTGTCGATAGTGGCCAATTAAATATTCATTTATGGAAAGACGGTGATAATAGCTATCATCTTAAAGGTATTGTTGCCGACGATACTTATCACCTTATTACCGGCAGCAACTTAAACCCTCGAGCATGGAGCTTAGACCTCGAAAATGGTTTGTTGGTCAGTGATCAGAGCCAGCAATTGCAATCTCAATGGCATCGTGAGCGCGATATGATCATGGCTAACACGAAAAGAGTTAATTCAATGGAAGATATTGAATCTATTAACGATTATCCTGACAAACCAAGAGAGCTAATGCGGCGTATTAAATTGACGCAGTTTGATCGCGTACTTAAACGCTTTCTGTAAATTTCAGCGCTAAAAAAAGCCAACATTTGTTGGCTTTTTTCGTATTAAGGTATTATTAGCCGGTATAAATTTGTTCGGCGCGATTAAACATAACCCACGATGTTAAAACGTATTTATCATCTGAGACAGGTACATTGCCTCGGTGGGTGTGAGTAAAACCACAAGGCGCTATAACAATACTACCTGCTTTGGGTTTAATGCTTTTGTCTTGATAGAAAAAGTCCGTCTCACCACCTTCATCGATATCGTTTAAATAGATAAGAAACAGTAGTACTCGGTGCAATGGTTCATTGCCGTTAGGCTGAGGGTAGATTTCTGAGTGCCAGTAACTGTAATTGCCTAGGCCTTTTTGATACTTCTGGGCATTAACTGGGGCTAAGCGGTATAAGTAGCGCAGCAAGTTCATTGCGTTAGGGCGGCCAACCTCATCAAAGTTTTCATGAGTCAATTTTGTCGGCTCACCGCTTACCGGGTGTTTTAAGGTAATGCTGATACCACTGATCAAGCTGAAGTAGTATTTACTAACATAGTCAGCAATCGACTGGGTGGTTGCTTGCAATATGGTATTTAACGAGGCTTGGAATTCTGGGTGCTCGTTTAAGTAAATGTCTTCGCTAATTTTTTTACTGCTATCGACACCACCACCCGTGCGGCCGGAGACCTTATGCGGGCTACTATTGAATTGTTTAATAAAATCCTGACAAAACTGTTTTGGCAGGGCGTTGTCGTAAACTTCGATAAAATCTGTCATCAGTTATATTGCTTATCGCTGCGCAAAGGAATAAATTGTGGATAGATTAAGTTGTTTTAATAAAAATTGGTAGTCTTTCTATGTTTCATTACTCGGTTGCACCTGGTTTTAGCGATACTGATGCGCTTGGCCACATTAATAATGCTAAGCTACCGGTCTGGTTTGAAAACGCCAGAACACCGATATTTAAGTTATTTACCCCAAGTTTAGACATTACAAAATGGCCGCTAATCCTAGCTAAGATCGAAGTGAACTTTCTCGCTCAGATTTATTATGGACAGGACATTGAAGTAAGAACGTCCATAGAGAAAATAGGTAATGCGTCATTTACTGTCTATCACGAGCTTTATCAAAATCAAAAAAAGTGCGCCGATGGACGAGCAATCATGGTTAACTTTAACTACCAAAGCCAAACATCCGAACCTATTGCTGATGATATTCGCGAGAAATTGCAGCAACATTTGACGACACTTAGCTAATAATGGCATTTGCATTTATCTTGCCAGTAACTTCGTGTTAAAATTCGCGGCCTAATAATCTTAATTCATAATCAATAAATTCATGAGTACAAGCGCTTTAAACAGCATTGAAAAAAAAGCATCGCTTTCGTTAGCTGCAGTATTTGGCATGCGCATGATCGGTCTCTTTATGATCTTGCCAGTATTTGCGATATACGGTGTCGAACTTGAAGGCTATAGCCCTTTATGGCTTGGTCTTGCCATTGGTGCTTATGGATTTACCCAAGCTCTGTTACAGATTCCGATGGGAATATTGTCCGACAAGTTTGGACGCAAGCCAGTCATTTTGGGCGGCTTGGTGTTGTTTTGTATCGGCAGCATCGTTGCGGCTCAATCTGAGTCGGTTTATGGTGTCGTATTTGGTCGTGCGTTACAGGGTATGGGCGCAATTGCCAGCGCAACATTAGCACTGGCAGCCGACCTGTCTCGTGAAGAGCAACGCCCTAAAGTGATGGCAACCATTGGTATGTTTATTGGCTTATCCTTCGCCATTGCAATGGTGTTGGGGCCAGTGGTCGCGAAAGACTACGGTCTTGCCGGACTATTTTATCTAACCGCGATTTTTGCTGTGTTTGGCATGGCACTGGTTTTGTTCGTGGTGCCAAATGCGGTCACCACAGCACCTAAAGGCGATTTAGTCGCGGCACCTACAGCGCTGCTAAGCATGCTTAAAGATTCGCAGTTAATGCGCCTTAATCTCGGTGTATTTATTTTGCATATGGCGTTAACGGCAATGTTCGTTGTATTACCGGTGCAATTGACCGAAGTAGGTTTTGCCATCTCAGATCACTGGCGCTTGTACTTACCTGCATTGCTGGTGTCATTCGCGTTAATGGTGCCGGTAATGATTATTGCGATAAAGAAGAATAAAGAGAAGCTGGCTTTTTGTGGCGCTATTTTATTGATGACCGCAACCTTGCTTACCTTGTGGCAAGCAAGTACTGATTTCACTCTTATTGTCATCTTAGTGGTATTGTTTTTTGTTGCCTTTAACTATCTTGAGGCAACCATGCCAGCGAACTTATCGCGAATCGCTCCCGCCGGTCAAAAAGGCTCAGCAATGGGCATTTTTTCAAGCAGTCAATTCTTTGGTGCGTTTTGCGGTGGTGCTTTAGGTGGCGTAATTACCCAGCTATGGGGCAATTCGCAAGTGTTTCTGGTATCGGCATTGCTGATGATTGTGTGGTTCTTGTTAGCATTAGGAATGAAGCCCATCGTCAAATCTAAAAGCTTAAGTTTTAATATCAACTTAACCGATGAAAGTCATGCCCAACAACTGGCTAATCGTCTGGCGAACATGCCCGGTGTTATCGAATCAAGCATTGTTTTTACCGACTCTGTCGCATACGTTAAAGTGGATGACAAAGTCATCGATATGGAACAGTTAAAGACGGTGCTAAATTAAGCCACTGATCACCCGTTTATGACCGCTATCGCTTGGCCAGGTAAATTCATCGTCTTGGTATAATCCAATTAGTTCACGAGCAAGTGGTGCATTTGGGGTGATGACAGTGATTGTGATATCGCGAACGTTAATTTGCATACCACCAGCAAATGGGCCAATAAAATAATGTTGTGTAGCCATTGCATCTAATGATTGCAATTGAATGACCGCGCTGATGGCTATGGCGTCGTCTTCATCGAATTGTCGAAACTCCAACGCTTTATATGCTTGTATTTGCTCTATCAGTTGCGCAGCGCGTTCACTTTGACCATGCGCCAAATAGGATGCTTCTAGACCTAAGGTATCATATTGGGTCTCAGCGACACTTTGATCATCGGTTGCTTCTTTTCTGGCGCTATCGGCAGAGGCCATCGCATTTTGCAATTCCACCTCAAGCTGGCTGATGATTTTATTTTTTAGATGTTGTTTATCAATATTCATTACCGACAATTATAAAGAAATATCATCGGTAAATGTCAATAAACTGTTAGCCTAGCTTGAATAATAGGATATCGCCCATATCTATGAGGCAACTAGGACATAGGAACGTATTATGACCCCTGCATTAAAAATTACTGGTTTAAGGAAAGTCTACAAAGGCGGCTTTGAAGCGGTAAAAGGGCTTGATTTGCAAGTTCAACAAGGTGACTTCTTTGCATTGCTAGGGCCAAATGGTGCTGGTAAGTCGACCACCATAGGTGTGGTGACGTCTTTGGTAAACAAAACTGAAGGCGATATTGAAGTATTTGGTCATAATATTGATCAGCAGTTGGATTTGGCGAAAAGCTTTCTCGGCTTAGTGCCACAAGAATTTAATTTTAATCAGTTTGAAGCGCCAATGAAGATATTGGTTAATCAAGCCGGTTATTATGGTGTTGCTCGAAAAGAAGCAACGCTTAGAGCTGAAAAGTATCTTAAGCAATTAGACCTTTGGGATAAAAAAGATCAGCCATCACGCAATTTATCTGGTGGTATGAAACGTCGTTTGATGATTGCTAGAGCACTGATGCATGAGCCTAAAATGTTGATTCTCGATGAGCCAACAGCGGGTGTTGATATCGAATTACGTCGTCATATGTGGACTTATCTGCGTGAACTGAATGGCCAAGGTATCACCATAATTCTGACCACCCATTATTTAGAAGAAGCTGAAATGCTTTGTCGTAATATCGCCATTATCGATAAAGGTCGTATCGTTGAAAACACATCGATGAAAAGCCTACTATCAAAATTGCATGTAGAAACCTTTGTTCTCGATACATCAGATATGACCACGCCGCCAAGTTTGCAAGGCTATGAGTTTCGACAAATCGATGAACATACATTGGAAGTCGATGTCGATAAGTCCAAGGCCATTAACCCAGTCTTTAGCCAGCTATCCGAGCAAGGTATAGAGGTGAAGAGTATGCGCAATAAAGCAAACCGTTTAGAAGAGTTGTTTGTCACTCTGGTCGCTAATCAGGCGGAGGAAGAATCATGATACGGTATCAAAATCGAGTTGCATTAAGCAGTATTTTACATAAGGAAGTGCACCGCTTTACCCGTATTTGGGTACAAACCTTGGTGCCGCCAGCGATTACCATCAGTTTATATTTTGTTATCTTTGGCTCACTAATTGGCTCACGTATTGGCCAAATGGATGGCTTTGACTACATGGCATTTATTGTGCCTGGCTTGATCATGATGTCGGTAATCACCAACTCTTATTCCAATGTCGCCTCGTCGTTTTTTAGTGCTAAATGGCAACGAAACGTTGAAGAAATGCTCGTCGCACCAGTTCCAAATTGGGTTATTGTTGCCGGTTATGTTGGTGGCGGTATGTGTCGCGGCATTCTGGTTGGCTTGATTGTTACCTGTATTGCCATGTTGTTTACTGATATCCAGATTCATAACATAGCCGTGGTAATTATCACCGTGATGCTAACGTCTGCGGTATTTGCTCTAGGTGGCTTAATCAATGCGATATTTGCCGGTAGTTTTGATGATATCTCTATTATTCCAACCTTTATCTTAACGCCATTAACCTATTTGGGCGGGGTATTTTATTCGATTTCCTTGCTGCCTGATTTTTGGCAAGGTGTGTCACAAATCAACCCAATCGTTTATATGGTCAATGCTTTTCGATATGGCTTTCTTGGTATCAGTGATGTCAGCCTAACCGTGGCGTTTTCAGTCATCGGCGCATTTTTGCTCGTGCTATACTCTGTGGCCATGTATTTAATCAGTAAAGGAATAGGTTTACGCAGCTAATGTCTTTTGGCGATTCGAAACAAATCATTACCAATCAACCGGGTATTCATGAAAGCCTTACTGAGGTTGTCGAAAAGCACCTCAGGCACGAGTTTAAAAAACCTATTGCTGATCATACCCGAGCGGCGTTTGCTCTGGTCGATGAAAAAGTGCAAAACCATGGCGGTCCAGTCATTCTTGATGCCTGCTGTGGTGTTGGTCAAAGCACGCGTATTCTGGCCAAACAAAACCCGACAGCATTAGTCATAGGCGTTGATAAGTCAGACAATCGTATTAATCGTAATGTTGAAGATATATGGCAAGCGGAAAACTATATCCTAGTTCGAGCCGACTTAAACGACTTTTATCGCTTATTGGTAGAGGCTAAGTGGCCTGTAGACAAGCATTATATTTTGTACCCTAATCCATGGCCTAAAGCCAAGCATTTGCAAAGACGATGGCACGGCAGTGCGGTGTTTCCTTATATCATTAAAGTCGGTAAAACGTTGCATTTACGCAGTAATTGGCGCCTCTATTTGGAGGAGTTTCAACAGGCTGCAGCCATCGCGGGCTATAGCGGTGCACTCTCTACTGTCAATGATGAGCAACCTCTAACCCCTTTTGAAGCCAAATATAAAGCCAGTGAGCAAACCTGTTACAAACTTGATATAACGCTGCAAGCCTAAGAAAATATTGAAGAAAACAGGCTAAATTGAAATAACCAATTATACTTTTTTAAATGAGTAGTCGACGATCGTCGCCGCTCTATATATAAATAAAAAAGGGTGATGGGTTATTATGCGAATTGGAATAGTTTGCCATCCCAGTATTGGTGGCTCTGGGTTGATCGCAACTCAGTTGGGTATTGGTTTGGCACGAAAAGGTCATGACATACATTTTATATGTCGTGAACGACCGTTTAAGCTCGATAAGCTCGAGCCTAACATTCATCTGCACTTGGTTGAAGAAATCAACTATCCCCTGTTCGAGCACCCTTTGTATACCTTTGCTTTGACGGCAAAAATTGTTGAAGTCGCACAAAAGCATCATCTCGATGTAGTGCACGCACATTACTCTATTCCCCATTCATTATGTTGTTTCTTAGCTGAAGAAATCTCGCAATATAAATTTGCTACCATCACCACGATTCACGGCACCGATGTCACTGTTGTTGGTCAAGACCGTCCTCTGTATCCGTTAAATGAATTTAGCATTAACAAGAGCACTAAGGTCACCACCGTATCCAAATTTCAACGCGATTATATCCATGCGAATTTTAATATTACCAATCACATTGATGTCATAAATAACTTTATCGATATGGATGTTTTCACACCGCATAAAAAAAGTTCGGCAGTGCGCCAAACATTGGCTGAACCAGACGAAAAAATCCTCATGCATATTTCCAATTTCCGCGAGGTGAAAAATACCAAAGCGGTTATTGCCGCCTTTCACTTGGTGCAAAGTAAAATCAAAAGTCGCTTGGTACTGCTTGGCAGTGGCCCAGATATTGACGCAATGAAGGAGATGGCTTCAGATTTGGGGATTATCGATAAGATCAATTTTATGGGCAACATTACCCATGTGGAGAGCTTATTGCCCAACGCTGATTGTGTGATTCAACCCAGCTATCATGAATCGTTCTCTATGGTCGTATTAGAGGCCATGGCAAGCGCTGTACCGACCGTTTCCAGTAATGTTGACGGTATACCGGAAGTCGCGATACATGGCGAGACAGGTTATTTGGCGGACCCTGATGATGTCGTCTCAATGGCAGGCTTTGTCATCGACATCATGAGTAACGATAAACTACAACATCGTATGGGCCAAAATGGGCGTGCTCGTGCCATGCAAAAATTCAGTTGGGATGCCAAAGTCGAGCAATATTTAAGTTGCTATCAGGCAGCATTGCTCGAGCACAGAAAGTCTATATTGACCCTAGAGAAGGATAAAAAATCTCTATGAGCGAAACCCAAAATAATAACAAAAAAATGAGTATGTCGACCGTAGTATTGCTGTCATTTGCGATTGGAATCGTATTTGGTTTGTTTTTTGGTGAAATGATCGCGTGGATGGCGATCATTGGTGATGCGTTTATCAAACTACTGCAGATGACAATCATCCCTTACATCATCGTTTCACTCATCTCCAGCCTTGGTAAACTGTCATATCATCAGGCTAGGTCCCTTGGTATCAACGTCGGTAAGCTGATGTTGATTATTTGGGGCTTAGGTATCCTAACCATTTACACCATTAAATGGACATTCCCAGAGTGGCAAGCCGGTGACTTTTTTAGCCTTGCTGTGTTAAGCGATCCAGAAGAGGTCGACTTACTTGATTTGTATATTCCGGCAAATCCGTTTTTCTCTCTATCGAACAGTTATATACCTGCTATCGTATTATTTTGTGTGGCAACCGGTATCGCGTTGATATCGATTGATAATAAAGAGCCACTGCTTGCGCCATTGCAGTTGCTTGGCGAAGCGTTTAATAAGGTAACGCAGTACATCGTCAAGTTGATGCCTCTGGGTATTTTTGCGATGACCGCCGCCACGGCAGGAACGATGGATTTGGAAGAATTCCAAAAGCTACAGGTCTATTTTGTCGCCCATGTTATTCTCACCCTAATATTAACCTACTGGATCTTACCGGCATTAGTGGCGAGCTTTACCCCTTTTTCTTATCGAGATATATCGGGTATTGCCAAAGACGCAATGATTACTGCGTTCGCCGCGGGTAACATTTTTATTGTCTTGCCGTTGTTAATAGAGCGCACCAAAGAATTATTCCATAAATACAATATTGGCGATGAGAGTACCGATGATTACGCCAATATCATTATTCCTGTGGTCTTCAGCTTCCCGAATCTCGGTAAACTATTAACCATAGTCTTTGTTTTATTTGCCGCTTGGTTTGCTGGCGGCGACATCGATTTTATCACCTACATACCGATGGCAATTAATGGCTTGATCAGTTTGTTTGGTAGCGTTTATCTAACGGTTCCTATGCTGCTTGATTCTATGGAGTTGCCATCAGATTTATTCCAGCTTTATATGGTTTCAAGTTTATTTACCAGTCGCTTTACATCCTTGTTAGCCGCCATGAACATATTCATTTTGGCTGTAGGTGGTACCGCGATGCTGGCTGGTTTGGCTAAGTTAAGCGTCAAACGATTGGTAATTTATAGCGCGTTAACGCCAGTCGTGTTTGCCGGATTGCTGTTTGGCTCAGGCATTTTGCTGAAAAGTTTTATCAATACCGAATATGTGATGGATGATGTGGTCAAGCAAATGAAGCAGGCTGAAGAATTACCTGAAGACATTGCGGCCAAAACTGAGATTGATGATTTAGCTGAGCCTCAACCGTTACGCGGTATCGAAGACATTAAGAGAAGTGGTGAATTACGGGTTGGCTATAACCCTAAACAAATGCCATTTTCATTCTATAACAGCCAAGGTCAGTTAGTCGGTTTTGACATTGAGATGATGGAAAAGTTGGCTTCTGAGTTGGAAGTCACCTTAGTATTGATTCCCTATAATGACATCAATGCTATTAGGGCGATGAATCGCGGTCAATTTGATATCGCGGTATCCGGCTTACAAATGACAACCAACCGAATCGGCCGAGCTAATTACACCAACAAAGTATTGACCTTGCACTATTCTGTGGTGGTAAAAGACCATCGTGCCGATGAGTTTGATACGCCAGATAAGGTTCGAAAAGCAGGTAAACTGCGTCTTGCTGCCGTCGGTGAGTATTCTATTATTCCCATGTTAGAAACCCAATACCCGAATGTAAGCATCGAAATCATCGACAGTGATCGTCAGTTTTTCCGCGATAATGGTAAAACCTGGGATGGTTTAATCATCAGCCTTGAAGCAGGTAAAACCTGGACTATGATTTATCCTAATTACACCACTGTATATAATCATGACAACATAAAGTCATTCCCAGCAGCATATGCGGTTGCACTTGAAAACTTGCCATTATTAACCTTTTTGAATAGTTGGTTAGCCATTCAAGACTCTTCTGGCTATGTTGAGAAACTATACTCTTATTGGATATTGGGTGAGAACGCCGTACCTAAGAAACCGCGCTGGTCAATAATCAAGGATGTATTACACTGGGTTGATGACAAACCTAAGGACGAGGAAGTGTCTTCAGACGGCGATGCGGTTTCAAACAAGGAAGAATGACCGACAAAAAGTCCTGTTTCGTTTGTTTTTTTGGGCAAAAAGCAACATTCTCGATAAAAGTTACAAGACATTTGGCGAAATTTTTATTAAAGTCCGCGTAACAAAACTGCCAATTTAATAAACAGCATAAAATATATTGCTGAACTGGGTTATGACTAGAAACAAACGGGCGGCTCAGGCAACCCCTGAATCACTGCATCAAATATTTACAATACCGGAGGCTCCCGATTCTACGTTAGGTCGAATCGAAGCGGAGATTTCGCAAAACCTTAATGGCTTTTTGGCTAAATCTATTGTTGCCACTGATAAGCCATTAACGGAAATTGAAAAAGATTTCGCCCAATCTCAGATACCCGAGCAGCCGCAGTATGTTTCGGACCATACCCATCATCTATTGGATAAACTGATATCACAATCAGTGCATACCTCATCACCAAGCTTTATTGGTCATATGACCTCAGCGCTACCGTACTTTTTGCTGCCGTTAACTAAGTTGATGACAGGTTTAAATCAAAACCTAGTAAAAATTGAAACGTCGAAAGCGTTTACGCCATTAGAGCGTCAAGTGCTTGGTATGTTGCATCGACTGGTTTATAACGAGCAAGATGATTTCTATCAAGAATTTATGCACAGTGCAGGGCATTCTCTTGGGGCATTTTGCTCTGGTGGAACCGTCGCCAATATCACCGCTTTATGGGTTGCTCGTAATAACTTACTTAAGGCTGATGGCGAGTTTAAAGGTGTAGCACAACAAGGTTTGCATAAGGCGTTGCAACATTATGGTTACCAAGGTGTGGCAATATTGGTATCCGAGCGTGGCCATTACTCATTAAAGAAAGCCGCGGATATTCTTGGTATTGGTCGTGAGTCGGTTATTTCGGTAGCGACTGATGAGCACAATAGAATTGATATTGAACAGCTGCAACGAACCTGTGCAGAATTGGAAAGCCAAAAAATCAAAGTGATGTGTTTGGTTGGTGTTGCTGGCACAACTGAAACCGGTAACGTTGATCCCCTGACTGAAATGGCAGCCATTGCCGAGCAATACAATTGCCATTTTCATGTCGATGCCGCATGGGGGGGCGCGACACTTCTCTCGAATAAGTATCGCGATGTATTGAAAGGTATTGAACTGGCGGACTCAGTCACCATAGATGCTCATAAGCAAATGTATGTGCCAATGGGCGCAGGTCTAGTGGTCTTTAAAAACCCCGCGGCTGTGGCGTCGATTGAGCACCATGCAGAATACATACTGCGTAAAGGCTCAAAGGATTTAGGCTCACACACCTTGGAAGGTTCGCGTCCTGGTATGGCGATGATGGTATACGCAAGTTTGCATATAATCTCTCGTCCTGGCTATGAGTTATTGATCAATCAGAGTATTGAAAAAGCCAAATACTTTGCCCAGTTAATTGATCAAGACAGTGATTTTGAGCTTATTTCTGAGCCGGAGCTTTGTTTACTTACCTATCGATATGCACCGCAGGCGGTGCAATCATTCTTACAAACTGCCAATGCACAGCAATCTTTGGATATTAATTCGCTGTTAGATAAGCTCACTAAGTTTATTCAAAAGCGTCAACGCGAAGACGGTAAGTCGTTTGTGTCACGTACGCGTATTGAAGTTGCCAAATATAATGGCCGCAAAACCTTAGTATTTCGCGTGGTATTGGCCAACCCATTAACGACCGAACAAATATTAAAAGATGTGCTTGGAGAGCAGAAACAAATTGCTGCCAGCAGCTTGCAATACTTGCCTCAAATCATTGACACCATTCGAGCCAATTAAGTGTTTGCTATGGATACAAAAAAGGAGGTCAATTGACCTCCTTTTTTTATTTTCTTTATACTTTTATAGCACTTAGCACTTAGCACTTAGCACTAATCTAACTCGACTTGCAGGTTATCGATAAGTCGAGCCTTGCCGCAATGTGCCGCCGCCAAAATTACTAACGATTTATCGTTCTGCGTTGCCGGCTCTAAGGTGCGGGCGTGAGCAATATGTATGTAATCGGTTTTCATACCGCTGGCGTCAATTTTAGCGCGAGCTTGTTGCAGTAATTTGTCATAATCGTTATGACTGGCAAGCTGCGATGCTAACCATCGCATAGTTTGCGACAGATTTACCGCAGTGGCTTTTTCTGCGTCATTCAAATAGTTATTACGCGAACTCATCGCCAGACCTGATGCTTCGCGCTTGGTCTCGACAGCAATGACATCAATAGGCATGGATAAGTCTTCAACCATGGTTTTAATAACTTGAATCTGCTGGTAATCCTTTAAACCAAAACATGCAATGTCTGGCTGCACCAGATTAAATAACTTGCAGACCACGGTAGCAACACCGCGAAAATGACCTGGACGAGACTCTCCACAGTAGCCAACAGAGACATCTGGAACCTCAACAAAGGTCTGATTTTCCAATCCTTTTGGGTAAATGATTTCCGGTGTTGGCGTGAACAGTAAGTCACAATTAGCAGCAGCTAACTTTTCTTGGTCATCGCTAAGAGTTCTTGGGTAGTTACCAATATCTTCATTGGCTCCGAACTGCATTGGATTGACAAAAATGCTGGCGACGATTTTATCGGCGTGCTTATGCGCTTCTTCAATCAAGGAGATATGACCCGCATGAAGGTTACCCATGGTTGGCACAAAGCCAACGCGCAAGCCTTGTTGACGCCAGTCATTAACAACTGTTCGCAGCTGTTCTATGTTACAAACGGTCTGCATCACAACTCCTAATTAAAACAGTGTTCTGGGCCAGGGAAGTTGCCGCTTTCGACTTCTGATTTATATAAAGCGACCGCGGCGCGTATATCACCAGCGTCCGCTAAGAAGTTACGGGAAAACTTTGGTATTTTGCCAACAGAGATGCCAAACGCGTCATGCATTACCAATATTTGACCATCGGTAACATTGCCGGCGCCAATACCAATAACAGGGATTGTTAATGCATCAGTAATGGCTTTTGCTAATTCTACAGGGATGCATTCGAGTACCAACAATTGAATGCCAGCCGCTTCGAGTTGCTTAGCATCCTCAATCATTTGCATGGCTTTTTCATTGTCACGACCTTGCACTTTGAAACCGCCAAAGACGTTAACAGACTGTGGTGTCAAACCAAGGTGGCCACAGACAGGGACGCTGCGCTCTACTAGGCCTTTTATGGTCTCAACCAACCATGCGCCGCCTTCTAATTTAACCATGTTGGCACCGGCACGCATCAATTTAGCCGCATTCTCATAGGTTTGCTCTGGCGTGGCGTAGGTCATAAAAGGTAAATCGGCAAGAATCAGCGCTTTGGTCGCACCGGCACGAACGCATTCGGTATGATAGCTGATCTCTTCAATGGTCACAGGTAGGGTATCTGATTTGCCCTGCAATACCATGCCAAGCGAGTCGCCAATGAGCATGGCGTGTATTCCTGCTTCATCAAATAAATGACTGAAGCTGGCATCGTAGGCCGTAATCGTGGAAATTTTTTCACCATCCTGCTTCATTTTTTGCAGGGTACTAACAGTTATTCTACTCATAATAATTTGCTATTGATGTGCGCCTAAGCCGGCATTAAAAAATTGCCTAACAGTGGCATATTCATATTAAATGTGCAATCTACGGACAACAAACAAGCCGTTTTTGTCCAGTTTAGCCTGTAAACTTTTTACACTTGTTCCATCCGGTAGAGCAATATCTTGGTTTATTTCAGCCAACGGGTAAATGACAAATTCCCTTACCTTCATACCGTAATGTGGTACCGTTAATCGTTCGCTATTAATCACGTGATCGCCGAATAACAAGATATCTAAATCCAGCACTCGCGCACCCCAGCGTTGATCTTTACGGACGCGGCCAAAACCGGCTTCAATAGTTTGCAATTGATCGAGCAAGTCTTCTGGTTCAAGTGTTGTGTGCAATAATGCAACCGCGTTCATATAATCCGGTTGGTCCTGAGGTCCCATCGGTTTACTGGAATAGAGCGAAGATACATCAACGACATTACAGTGCTTAATCTTAGCCAATGCATCGACAGCGTGCTGTATTTGTAAATCAGGATTATCAAGATTACTGCCCAGACCGATGTATACCTCAGTTGACATTACTCAGCTGCCTTCTTGCGTTTGCGCGGATTACGGCGACGACGCTGGCGAGTCGGTCGAAAACTTTTTAGCATTTGTTGCTGTGTATCAGGCGTGGCTTCTTGAAAGTGGGTCCACCAATTAGCCAACTCAACCAAGTCACCTTGCTCAATTTCGCTACGGATCAACAAGAAGTCATAACCAGCACGAAAGCGCGGGTGTTCTATGGTTTTGAAAACCTTCTTCGGTTCGCGTTGTTCCAATTTTTGTTGTAAGAACCAGATGTCTTTCATCGGTAATTGAAAGCGTTTAGGAATCGCAATACAACGTTGTTGCTCTGACATCACTTCATGCATAGCGCTAAAGAACGCATCTTGATACGGCATGTTATGTTGTGCTGTAAAGACTTGTATTTGCGATTCGATCCGGTGCCAGATAACTGCCGCTAATAAAAATGCTGGTGTTACCCGCTTACCTTGATTGATGCGGGCATCGGTATTGCGCAGTACGGTGCGTACAAATTTCACCGCATTGCCATCGCTATTATGCTTAATATCTTCACTAATATGCGGGAAGAAGTACTGCAACAGCTCATATTCCGCCAACATGTCAAAGTTTTCTAGAGCTTTGCCACCAAGAAATAACTTCATATATTCTTCGAACATACGAGCCGGTGGGATATTGGCCATAAGTGGTGCTAATGACTTTATTGGTTCACGAGTTTTAGGATCAATATCCATATCCAATTTGGTCGCAAAGCGGATTGCCCGCAGCATACGCACTGGATCTTCTCGGTATCGTGTTTCCGGATCGCCAATCAAACGAATCGTGCGACTTTCGATATCGGCGACACCATTGGCAAAATCATAAACTTTGAAATCTTTAATGCTGTAGTACAAGGCATTGATGGTGAAGTCACGGCGCTCAGCGTCTTCGTCTATGCTGCCATAGATATTATCTCTGAGCAGCATGCCTTGTTCAGATTGTTTCGACAGCTTTTGTTTATCACAATGATCTTCTTTGTGATGACCTCGAAAGGTTGCCACTTCGATAATGTCACGACCAAATACAATATGAGCAAGGCGAAACCGGCGGCCGATAAGACGGCAATTTCTAAATAGTTTCTTTATCTGTTCTGGCGTTGCGTTGGTAACAATATCAAAATCTTTTGGGTGTTGACCCAATAAGATGTCGCGCACACCACCACCTACAAGGTAGGCATCATAACCACCTCGGTTAAGTCGGTATAACACTTTCAGCGCATTTTCACTCAGTTCATTGCGTGAAACATTATGTTCATCGCGTCCGAACACGATCGGAAATTGTTGATTTTGTGTTTGCTTACTGTCAGCGTTTTTTGTCATCGATTTGATTAGCCTGATGAATGCGTTAAACATCTTCATCGCAAATAATTGTTTAAGTTGCCAGAGTCGAAAAATAAGGCGCGATCATACTCTTTTTTGCTCAAAAAGAGAACGAAAAGCCTATGATTTATCGATAAATTTCATACAAATAGGGCAATACCCGTAAATTATAGTGATATTTCTTTGAGTTTGGGGACTTTATTGAGTTGCCAATGCTGCAAAGCCCAGTCAATAACTTGCTCTACCGTGGCATCTATAAGGTGTGCATCCGGTTGTTGCCCTAAAAATTCTAAGGCGGCAATCAAGGCTGGTTGTGGCCGGTTATTATCGATAGCGGGCGCGGCGTTTTGCTTACTTAGTTTATAGCCTTGTTCAGTGACCGCTAAAGGCAAGTGCACATAACTTGGTAACGGTTTGCCAAAGGTCTTATACAAGGTGATTTGTCGAGCCGTTGGCTCCAACAAATCGCAGCCCCTGACAACCTCGGTTATGCCTTGGTAAATATCATCGACAACTACCGCTAATTGGTAGGCGTATAAGCCATCACGGCGATGAATAATAAAGTCTTCGTGGCTTAATCCGCTATCGACCTTGACCAGACCTTGCACACCATCAACAAAGTCATCGACCGGATGTTGATTGATGAGTCTAAGCGCGCTTTGTTGCTTATCGTAATTACGGTGCTTACAGTGGCCTTGGTAAATCCCGCCCAATGCCTTAATTTCGGCGCGACTACAGCGACAGTAGTAACTCATATGATTAGCAAGCAATTCATCCATTACCGCATCGTATAAGGGCGCTTGCTTACTTTGATACAACACATCTTCGTCCCAATGTAGACCGTAGGCTTCAAGTGTGTTGAGAATTTGTGTATCTGCACCAGGCATTTCGCGTGGTTTGTCAATATCTTCGATACGAAGCAGCCATTGACCGTGTTGACTTTTAGCTTGTAGATAACTGCCTAATGCGGCGATTAACGAGCCAAAGTGCAGTAAACCTGAGGGGGAGGGAGCAAAACGGCCACGATATTGCTGTCGTGGCCGATTGATATCAGATGCAATGAGGTCAGGGTTAAACAAGATTAACCTGCTAATTGACGCTCTTTGATTTCTGCAAGAGTTTTACATTCGATGCACAGATCCGCTGTTGGGCGTGCTTCAAGTCGTTTGATACCAATTTCGATACCACACGAGTTACAGAAACCGAAATCACTTTCTTCGATAAACTGTAATGTTTTCTCAATTTTTTTGATCAGTTTACGTTCACGGTCACGGGTACGAAGCTCTAAACTGAACTCTTCTTCTTGCGCGGCACGATCAACTGGATCAGGGAAGTTAGCTGCTTCGTCTTTCATATGAGTCACGGTGCGATCAACTTCCTCGCGTAATTGCGCGCGCCATGCTTCCAGAATCTTTTTGAAGTGCTCTTCCTGGGCAGGGTTCATATACTCTTCGCCTGCCTTCTCTTTATACGGCTCAACGCCAGCTAATGCCAGGATGCCGATAGCTTGTGTTTTATTTGTTGGCATGCCGAATCTCCTAAGTACTACTTAACTCTTTAGCATTCATTTAATTGGATATCTATAACAGAATGTATCAACACTGGCAAAGAATTTATGAAAAATTTATTGCTTATCTGTTACAACGCCCCTTGTTATAGGTTAGACAGGGAATATAAGGGTTAAAATTTCAATATCAAGCGTTAAGGTGCGATAAATTGCAATTTTTTGCTAATTTGTATTGCAAAACTGTCTATCTCACAACCATAGGCGAGTATTTCGACCCCTTCAGCTATCGCTTCGCCAATTAGCTTGGCATATTCCATATCAATAAAGTCTGCGACTCTAACCTTGTTTATACCTGTATGTTGCGCACAAAACAACAATACACTTCGATGGCCTTGCTGGCGCATTCTAATTAATTCGCGTATGTGTTTTTGTCCACGGCTGGTCACCGCATCGGGAAAGTAACCGCTACCTTGTTGTAATAAGGTCGTTGATTTCACTTCCACAAAGCAGGTTGGCTGCCCATCAGATTCCAGCATAACATCAATACGAGAGTTTTCATCACCGTATTTTACTTCGCTACGAACCGTTTGATAATTGCTTAGCTCTTTGATCACACCATTGTTGATCGCTTCAATCACCAATTTATTGGCATTGCCAGTATTGATGCCGATGAAATGGTTATCAAAGCTTTGCGCCAGCTCGAATGTCCCTGGGTATTTTCGCTTTGGGTTATCTGATAATGAATACCAAACGGTATACCCGGGTTCTGCACAGCCGGTCATCGCCCCGGTATTCGGGCAATGAATCGTGGTGATGCTATCATCTGCGAGCTTAATGTCTGTTAAAAAACGTTTATAGCGTTTGATTAAGGTCGCAGATTGCAATGGCGGGTCAAATTTCATAGTAATAGCCAGGTACTTTGTTATTGATTTTAATGATAAAATGTTTGTTTAAATTGTAACGACAGCTGTTACGCATTTTTTCGTGTACTATGCTATATAGCAGCCAATTCGGCAAGCTATTGCCAAATTGATAATCCAATTATTTTAAGGCTTGAACGTCGCACTTTTTTAAAAAGTGACACATATCATTGTCTTAATGTCGATTGAATAGGAATCTTCATGACCAAAACAGCCATAATTAAACTTTCCACTGCAACGCCAGATAACTGGCAAGCTTCCAGCTCTATTAGTTTCCATAATGATGAAATTCATATTCATATCACTGATGTGATAGATAAAGACCTGCGCGCTATTCAACAAGCGGGTCGTAAAATAGAAACCTTAGGTGTTGCTAACGCCAAGCTTGACGGCGAACATTGGTGCGAAAGCAGCCAATGGGCATTTGCTCAAGGGTTCAGTAAAGTCGGTAAGCTCGAAGCCGTTGAGTTTAGCGGTGATGAATCGCAACTTAAACGTTTAAATGACAAGCAAGCCAGTTACGCTTGGGCCAGAGATTTAATCAATCAAACTCCGTCCAACTTGGTGCCAGAAACATTATGCCAAAGTGCGTTGATGTACATTAAAGAGTTAGCACCGGATGATGTCAGCGCTGAGATTATCAGTGGTGATAACCTTGAACTGGACGGTTGGGTCGGCATCTATAATGTTGGTAAGGGCAGCATCAATGACCCTGGCATGCTTATTATCGATTACAACCCAAGCAAAAATGAAGCTGAACCGGTACACGCAACACTGGTCGGTAAAGGCATTACATTTGATTCTGGTGGCTATTCAATCAAACCGAGCGCCGGTATGTTTTCGATGAAATGTGACATGGGTGGTGCGGCAACGGTTACCGCTGCGATGGCCTTGGCGATCAAATCTGGCCTGAAAAAGCGCATCAAACTTATCCTTTGTTGTGCAGAGAATATGATCAGTGGTTATGCCTATAAGCTCGGCGATATTCTTAACTATAAAAATGGCATGTCGGTCGAAATTGCTAATACAGATGCGGAAGGGCGTTTGGTGTTGGCCGATGGTTTAATTAAAGCCAGTGAATTTGAATCGGACATGATCATTGATGCTGCGACGCTAACTGGCGCGGCAATGATGGCTACCGGTGGCGAATACAACGCCGTATTCGCGCTTGATCAAGAAATTGCCAATAAGACATTAGCGGTTGCTGCCGAGCATAATGATCCGGCTTGGCAGTTGCCAT
The DNA here is from genome assembly GCF_004752005.1 of Thalassotalea sp. HSM 43. Classification (NCBI taxonomy): domain Bacteria; kingdom Pseudomonadati; phylum Pseudomonadota; class Gammaproteobacteria; order Alteromonadales; family Colwelliaceae; genus Thalassotalea; species Thalassotalea sp. HSM 43. The sequence continues at coordinate 2,382,662 of NZ_CP038493.1, forward strand.
TAGCGCCGTTCCATCAAAACAAGTGTCCATCATCATTCGCGGATACGGCAAATAGCACCACACAAAAAGGTGGCGGTGCTGGTGGTGCCAGCAATGCCGCTGGCTTTTTAGCCCGCTTTGTTCCTAACCAAGGTAAAGGTTGGCTGCATTTGGACTTATCTGCGTGTTATAACGAACATGCCAGTGGCTTATGGGCTGCCGGTGCGACAGGCTCAGGTATTGCCACAATTACCGCCTTGTTAATGCAGTAACAAGGTTTCAAAAGCAAATAAAAGCGAACACTGCTGTGTTCGTTTTTTTATGGCCGCAATCTATTGAAAGGCCATTTTCAGCAAAATAAAGCCTGCTCATCTATACTCAATAAACAACAATAAACTGATATGAATTTCTTATTTACATCAATATGTTTGCCTCATTATTGCGAGTATTGCTAGGCATTGTCGTGCTGCTGTTAATTAACTCTTCTGTGGTTAAAGCCGAAGAGGATTTAACCCTGAAAGAAGTTAAAGAGCGTCAAGAGCAGGCAAATCAAGCCATACGCAATGCTCAATCTTTGCCGATAGATAGTCCATTACGCGGCAAAACCCCATTATCCAGTCTGCTCAGTATTGGCGAAGCGTTGCAATCAGGGGATTATAAAAACGCCGCCAAGTACTTTGATTTTCGTTACCTTGATAAGCAATTGTCCGATGAGAGAAAGGCTGAATTGATTCATCGCTTAACCATTGTCTGGTCACAACATCATTCCTTGGATATCTCTTTACTCAGTGATGATGAACAAGGGCATGTTGAAGATGGACTGCCGGCCAATCGCGATTTACTCGGGGTTATTAAAACCAGCAAAGATGACGTGCCGATTTATTTGCAGCGAATTACCACTGACGACGGCCGCTTAATGTGGAAAATATCAGGCAGCAGTGTCGCTAATATTCCAGCTCTATGGCAAGAGTTTGGTTACCATCCTTGGGCCGAGTCTATCTCTCACATATTGCCTGAATTCCAACTGCTCGATATGGAGAATTGGCAGTTTGTCAGTTTTGTGATTATTTTGGTGTTCTCGTGGTACTTTACCGCATTGATACGGCAGATTTTACTTAAGTTGGTGGAGTTCTCAGATACCTATCGCCGCACTATGCGACGCTTTATTAGTATTCCATTACGACTGTTCTTATTTTTTATATTGATTCAATGGCTTAGTGGTCATTTAGGGTTGTCGATAAATGCCCGGGTATGGATTGATACCGGCACCTTGAACTATCTCGCGGCGATTTTTTTAAGCATGGGTATCATCGAGTTTTGTTTCGCGCTCTACAGTTCTCGCGCAGAAAACGACGATCAAAATGCTATTGCCATCATTAAACCTATGGTCACTACGCTGAAAATATTCGTGGTGATGGTGTACTTATTGAACTGGTTTGACGATGCCGGATTCAATATTACCACCATCATTACCGGCCTCGGCATAGGCAGTTTAGCCGTTGCCCTTGCGGCACAAAAATCACTAGAAAATATCTTTGGCGCGTTTACCTTGTATATTGCTCGACCTGTCAAACCCGGTGATATGTGTAAGTTTGGCAATACGCAGGGGCGGGTTGAGGAAATCGGCTTGCGATCGACGAAAATGCGCAAACTTAATCGCGCGGTGGTGCACGTGCCGAACTCGGTGATTGCCTCAATGGACTTAGAAAACATCGGTGAAATCGATCATCGATATTACAATAAGCGCTTTCGCGTTAGGTTAAATACGCCTAGACAAACCTTACAGACATTGGTTGAGCAAATGCGCGATTTAGTGGTCAACCATCCTAATGTGGTTGATTTGGAAACTTATGTTCGTTTTGAACATGTTGATGTTGATGCCTTTGTCATTGTGGTTAATGCCTATGTCACCACGTCAAATCGTGTGGTCTATAAGCAATATGAGGAAGACCTTAACTTCAAAATTCTTGAATTGATTGACCGTTTAGGTGTTGAACTTGCTCTTCCTGAACAACACCTTGCCTTGAAAAACATCAAGTAATATCAGCACAAGCTCTATAACATGACACCAACAATAAACAACACCCAATAGGCAAAGTAGGCAATTTGCACTTTGGTGGTTTGCGCGCTGGCGATGTCTGCCTCTGGCAAATGCTCAACGGTGGCGATAGTGGCGACGATAGATGGTAAGGCAAGAATACAGATACCCGCCAAATAAGGAATATTTAACCAATAGATTGTCGCTGCCGTTGCCAATGACGTGGTGATGACCACCAGCTTTTGCCACTTAAGGTTAGTTGCTAACGATTGTGGTAATTGCTCTGCATCAATCAATTGGTGTTGTTCAATAATAAATAAAGCCTGTTTACTTAACGAAATAAGCAGTGCCAATAGCGCAGCACATGCGCCAGCGGCAACACTGTAGTCGCTGATGTGCGCGGTATGTAAATAAAACGCAATGACGCAGGGAAGAAAGCCGTTTGCCAATGCCCAAAAGCTCATGTGAACCTTTTTGTATTGGTAAAGTTGCGCCTTGCTAAACAGTGTCTTCATGCGCACGGTAATAGCAAACGGGATCAGCAAAGACAATGACAACAATATTGACGGCATGGCAAAACCGACACTAACGCTGAGTAGCAGAATAAATCCAATCGCAAATAACATCGCCATTGCGTAGCTAAGCCGTAATAAGGCAACACGGTCGCCTTGTTGCTGCGTCGCATTGGCATGGTTAACATACGCCGCTTGATAATTACCGGCTAGATTGAGCGCGGTTTGAGCAATGATGACTAACACAATACAGCTGGCGAATAAGCTGCCATCAACGGGCCATTGTAAGGCCGATAAACCGGTACCTAGAATAATACTGGCCATAGGAATAAATAGGCTACGAGGCTGAAAGGCGCCGCTGATAAATTTTAAATAGATACTCATAAATGCTCTTGATTGCCGACGTTATTGTGTTTGCTGCGCGGTGAGTGGCCAGCGATGCAGCACATCATATCTTACTCCCTGGTTGCTGGAAACCGACTGGTATAAACAAAAGTCGAAGAATGACAGCGACAGGTTAAGCGTCTTGATGATCGTATCATCGACATCAGGCAAATGTGCGGTGTTTCGACATAAGGTCAGGTGCGGTACATATTGGCGCTCGATGATATCAAAACCAAGCTGACGACAGCCCTGTTGTAACTGTTCGGCAAGTTGGTAAATTGGTGTATCACTGTGCTGACAGCCAAGAAATAACACCTTAGGTTTTGGCCAGCATTGCAAAGTGTTTAGCGTCATATGTATTGGCGGGTTATCAATGTTATTCGCCAGCGCTATCAGGCTTGGCAATTGCGATGGGGTAACCTGACCAATAAACGCCAGCGTCACATGGTAATTGGCAGACGGCACCGGTCGGCCAAGACTGGTGATGTGTTGTTGTCGCCATTGCTCAATTTGCTGTTTTTTATCTTGGCTTGGAGATAGTGCAAAAAATAATCGCATAGTTTGTGTTATTCGTGGTTGATGCCTTTAACAGTAAGATAGCGCTGTTAATATGTGTTATAACAGTGATTATGTAACTACCTTAGTCAATTATTGCCTGATGTGCACAAAAGCCTTGGACAGTTATCCTGTCACCAATATTAAAACAGAGCTGCTCAATACCTTAACATCGACCAATACCATCATCTTATCTGCACCACCAGGTGCCGGTAAATCCACGGTGTTGCCGTTATGGTTACTGCCATTGCCGCAATTTGCCGACAAAAAAATCATTATGCTGCAGCCTCGACGTCTGGCAACACGTTCGGTGGCACAGCGTTTGGCGCAGATGCTTAATGAGCCTCTGGGTAAAACCGTTGGCTATCAGATGCGTGGTGACAGCAAAGTCAGCAAAGAAACGCGCCTTTTGGTTGTTACCGAAGGTATTTTGACACGCATGATCCTCGATGATAATGAGCTTGCCGATGTTGGCCTGATAATTTTTGATGAATTTCATGAACGCTCGATTCACGCCGATCTTGGCTTAGCGTTGGCGCGTGATGTGCAGCTTGGCTTGCGAGATGACCTGACATTGTTATTGATGTCGGCGACTATCGATAATGTCTACCTGCAGCAATGCTTACCCGATGCCAAGTATTTAACCAGTGCTGGCAAAAGCTATCCCGTTGAAATGCACTATCAGCCGGTTGTTGGCAACAAACGATTACTCGATCATCTGGCTAAAGTCATTGTCGAACAATGCCAGACAAATGCCGGTTCCAGCCTAGTATTTTTGCCAGGCAGTGGTGAGATTAACACCTTAGCCGAATTGCTCACCGACAGACTGCCGACACAATATCAACTGCATTGTCTGTTTGGCGACCTATCGTTAGCAGAGCAGCGCCAAGCTATCGCACCAAGTCCGGCAGGGATGCACAAAGTGGTGTTGGCAACCAATATTGCCGAGACTTCTATAACAATTGACGGCGTAACCCTAGTAATCGATGCCGGATTGGAAAAGGTCGCCAGCTATGATGTGCAAACCTTATCGAATCGACTGAACTTACAACAAATTAGTAAAGCGTCTGCGGTTCAACGCAGTGGTCGCGCTGGTCGAGTTGCGCCTGGACGTTGTATTCGCGTTTATTCTAAAGAAAACTTTGAACGACGTATGGAGCACAGCGCCAGTCAAATCAGCCAGAGTGATTTACTGCCGCTTACACTGGATGTCGCCCGATGGGGCGTTCATGAGTTTAAGCAGCTACAGTTTGTCGAGTTACCGCCAGAAAGTAGCGAAAAGCAATGTTGGCAATTACTGCAGGAGTTGCAAATCGTCGACCAACAACGACGCTTAACATCTCATGGTCAAAATGTGGCAAAACTGGCCACCCATCCAAGGTATGGCCATATGTTGTTATCGGCACCAACAATAGACGGTAACGATGGCCAATTGCTGTCATTAGCGTGTATATTAGCGTCGCTATTGGAAGAGCGTGATATTGTCTCTAGAAATGCCGCCAACAGTGATATTCGCAATCGCCTATATATGTTGTTGTCTGCCGAACAACGTCATAAATCCGCTATCAATAAACGTATCTTGCAATCGGCACAACGACTGTATCAAGCACTAAGACGCATCCTCGGTGAGCATCTAATACCAGATAAAATGTGTTTACAAGAAGCTCAATTGCCGATTGATAAAACCGGCCTGTTGTTAGCGTTTGCTTATCCAGAAAGGATCAGTAAAGCGCGTAATCAAGACACAAAATATTTAACCGCAAATGGCAAAGGGCTTGAACTTGACCCAGTAGATAGCTTAACAGGTCAGCCATTTTTACTGGTTGCTCGGGTGTTTAATCGTCAGCAACGCTTACAGGTTGAATTGGCGGCTCCTTTGCAGCTAGATGATATCATGCGCTATTTTCCGCACCTACAGCAAAAACAACAGACCACGTATTATGATCAGAAAAAGCAACGCATCGTCAGTGAATCACAGCATAGGTTGGGTCAAATACTGTTGTCGAGTACCCAGCTTAACGACAAAGCCACGGCTGTTGATTACGCCGAGGTTTGGCTCGACCATATTGGTCGCAATGGCTTGTCGGTACTGCGTTTTGATGACAAATGCCAAAGTTTACTGACTCGCCTGCGCTGGCTGCATACGCACTTTCCGGACTCTGGTTATCCTGATGTATCAGAAGCGGCATTATTAGCGCAATTGAACCAATGGTTAGCACCTTACATTGATAACATAACCTCAGTTAAAGCGCTCCAAGGTCTTAATTTTCATGATATTTTATTAAATACTCTAGATTATCCGCAACAACAGGCGTTATCGTTATGGGTACCGAAATATTATATTAGTCCGTTAGGGCGAAAATTTGCCTATCAATATGGTGAGTTTTTAGAGCCTAAGGTTGCCTTGCCAATGCAGCAAGTGTATGGTTTAGATAGTTCACCTAAGGTGGCCAATGGGCGGGTAAATGTGGTGCTTGAATTATTATCACCCGCCGGCAGACCGATACAGATTACCAAAGATTTAGGCAGATTTTGGCAAGGCAGTTATGGCCAAGTTCAAAAAGACATGAAAGCCAATTACCCCAAACACTATTGGCCAGATGATCCGGCCAATGCAAAGCCAACAAACAAAACCAAGAAACACATAGGCAATGGCAAGTAGAAAAATAAAAAAGAAAGAACGCCCGGGATTTACCAAAGGAAAGGTGAAAACCGGTGACAGTGGTGATAAATACATCAGTCAGTATTTATTATCTACCGCATTCAAATTATCCCTTATTTTTATTGCTGCATTCTCGCTATACAGTATTTATCTTGATGGCAAGGTAAGGCAGACTTTTGAAGGTCAGCGTTGGCAATTGCCGGCGCAAGTATATGGTCGAGTCTTGCACTTAAACAAAGATAGCCTGCTCAATCTAAGTCAGTTAAAAACAGAATTGGATTACATCGGTTATAAGTCGGTCGCTATGGTTCGTGAACCAGGCCAATATAATCTCAGCAAAAACAGCATCACCATATATCGTCGCCCGTTTGATTTTGGTTACGGTATTGAAAACCCCAGTCGCATTCGCATCCAAACCCGCGAAGGTTCAGTATTTCGCTTGTTTATCGATAATGAACAAGTGCATCAAGTCAAGCTAGAACCCGTGTTGATTGATCGCATTACCTCTTCAGATGGTGAAGATCGTGTGGTGCTTAGCATGGAGCAAATCCCTGAAGCGTTAATTGATGTCTTGCTTTTGGTCGAAGATAGAGACTTTTATCAGCATCACGGTATCTCGCCAACCGGCATTATGCGTGCGTTTTGGAAAAACCTATTGGCTGGCGAGACGGTTCAAGGGGGCAGTACGCTCACTCAGCAACTCGCGAAAAACATGTACTTAAGCCGAGATAAAACGCTATGGCGTAAAGTTAACGAAGCGATAATGTCGGTTATCCTTGAGTTAAGATACTCCAAAGATCAGTTGCTCGAAGCATACATTAATGAAGTGTATCTCGGTCAGCATTTTGCCAACGGCGTGCATGGTTTTGGCTTAGCCTCAGAGTTTTACTTTGGTAAAGATATTCAAAACCTTGACCAAGCCCAATTGGCATTGCTGGTCGGTTTGGTAAAAGGCCCGTCTTATTTTGACCCATGGCGTCGCCCCGAACGTGCACTTGAACGACGTGATTTGGTGTTGGACTTGATGTTCAAGCATCACTTTTTTGATAGTCAGACCTACGAGCAATTGTTGATGGCGCCACTGGAGATTCGAGCTGAACGACGCATGGCCAAACAATCCTTCCCTGGCTATATGCAATTGGTACGTCGCGAAATCAAAGACATGGGCGCCGCCAGTGCCATGCAATCCGGCATACGGGTATTTACCGGCTTTGATTTGGTTAAGCAACTAAATGCTGAGCAGGCGTTAATTGCTCATCTCAACACGCTCACTAGCCAGCAAAAAGATAAAAACTTAGAAGCGGCTATGGTCATCAGTGATGTTCGAACCGGTGCCGTCGAAGCGGTTGTTGCCGGTAAAGATGTCAAATTTTCGGGCTTTAATCGCGCCTTAGATGCAAAACGTCCTATTGGTTCTTTGATTAAGCCGGCGGTTTATTTAACCGCCTTACAACGGTTTGAGCAGTACAATTTTGCCACACCACTTGATGATCAACCGATCACCATGAAAGGCGGTCGTGGTAAATCATGGCAGCCGAAGAATTATGACGGTAAATTTCGCGGTAAAGTCGCGTTAATTGACGCCTTGGTCAGCTCTCTTAATGTACCTACGGTCAATCTAGGTCAGCAATTAGGGGTAGATAATGTCTCGCACACGCTATGGGCATTAGGCTATCAAGGCGATATAGAGCAAGTGCCAAGTTTATTCTTAGGGGCGATAGATATGTCGCCGTTAGAAGTAAACCAGTGGTATAACACCATTGCCAATGGTGGTCTTTATAATCAGTCTTCAGCCATAAACCAAGTGCTCTCTGGTGACGGAGAAGAGCTGTGGAGTCGGTTTGATACTATCGATGTAAGAATACCGCAGCAAGCTGCGTATTTACTTGATTTTGCACTCAATAGGGTTACCCAAGAAGGTACCGCTAGATCGCTATCTTGGCGTTTACCACATCAGCAACTGGCGGGTAAAACCGGTACCAGTAATGATGGTCGTGATGCCTGGTTTGTCGGCTATGATCAACAGTCGGTGGTGACCACTTGGGTTGGCCGTGATGACAATGCACAAACAAAATTAACCGGCAGTTCCGGTGCACTACCTTTGTTTGCGAGTTACATGAAGCGTCAGGGTATTTCCGATCGTTATGACTTTATGCCAGATGGTGTGGAGATGGCCACATTTGAATTGGCAACTGGTAATGCTGTGCTGGGAGATTGTGCCAATGTCGCCGATTATCCTGCCATCAGTGATGGTGTGCAATACACCTCAAAATGTCTGGAAAAACGCAAGCAACCGCCAAGCTGGTTAGAGCGTCTATTTGGTCGTGACTCGGATTAAAATGAGTCATTATTGTGATATAAAAACGCCCGCATAAAGCGGGCGTTTTTTATTGCTTGTTGTGCCGTTGTTATAGTTTGGCGAAACAGCGCTCTGCAGCAGCTATGGTATCGGCAATATCTTGTACAGTATGAGCGGCAGATAAAAAGCCAGCTTCAAATGCAGAAGGTGCTAAATACACGCCTTCGTCTAGCATCAAGTGGAAAAACTTATTGAACTTGTCATTATCGCATTTCATTACTTGAGCAAAGGTATCGACCTGTGGCTGGTCAGTGAAGAAAATACCAAACATAGCACCGACATAATTAATGCTAAGTGCGACGCCATGCTTATCGGCTGCGGCTTTAAAACCTTCTGCCAGTTGTTTGGTCATTGCCGTTAAATCAGCATGATAATCTTTACTGCTTAATTCAGATAATGCCGCAAGACCAGCTGCCATGGCGATTGGGTTACCTGACAAGGTACCTGCTTGATAAACCGGGCCGACTGGCGCGATATAGTCCATGATTTCAGCTTTACCGCCAAAAGCACCTACTGGCATACCACCACCAATGACTTTACCTAATGTGGTCAAATCAGGTTCGATATCGTAATGCGCTTGTGCACCACCTAAGGCCACTCGAAAACCGGTCATCACTTCATCAAAAATCAATACCGATTTATGTTGATCACAAATACGGCGCAGGCCTTCAAGAAACCCTGCAACCGGTGGAATACAATTCATGTTACCGGCCACTGGCTCGACAATGATACAGGCGATATCGTCACCATAACTGGCGAACGCTTGCTCCACTGACTCGAGGTCATTGAAGTTTACCGTTAGCGTGTGTTGCGCCAAATCTGCAGGAATTCCTGGCGAATTTGGTACACCTAAGGTAAGTGCGCCTGAGCCAGCTTTAACCAACAATGAGTCGGCGTGGCCATGGTAGCAACCTTCAAACTTAAGAATCTTGTCACGTCCGGTAAAGCCGCGTGCTAAACGAATCGCACTCATGGTCGCTTCGGTACCTGAACTGACCATGCGCAGCTTTTGCATACTTGGCACAAGTTCACGTACTTTTTCAGCCATGTCAATTTCAAGCTCGGTTGGTGCACCAAAGCTCAGGCCATTTTGCGCCGTTTCAACGACCGCTTGTAAAATTTTCGGGTGATTATGGCCAAGGATCATCGGACCCCAAGAACCAACGTAATCAATGTATTTGTTGCCATCAGCGTCGAAGGTGTAGGCACCATCGGCTTTTTCAATAAAACGAGGGCTACCACCAACACCTTTAAAGGCTCGAACAGGTGAATTAACACCACCTGGGATGGTTTGTTGGGCTTTATTAAATAATTGTTCTGAGTGAGACATATGGGGTCCTGTATTAATTACCTTTACTGCTAAACCAAGTCACTTCGCGTTCATATTGGCTTAGCTTATCTTCAACGCCTAACGCAAGTGCAAACAGGGCCATGCGTACAAGTACGCCATTTTGTGCCTGGCGGAAGATGGCTAAATTGTTATTGTCATTCAAGTCGACATCGAGTTCGTTCGCCTCTGGGCGCGAGTCTCGTGGCAATGGGTGCATAATGACGGTGTTGTCTTTACAGTGCTGCTCGTAAACAGACTTATTGAGACTAAAGTGACCGCGATACATGTCGGCTTCGCCTTTGCTGGCAAAACGCTCTTCTTGAATTCGAGTTTGATACAATACATCGCTTTGTAAATTACCGACTATAGAGTCAGTAATGGTCACCTTGTGCCCAGCATTATCAAGTGCACTAACCACGTGGTCCGGCATTTGCAGCTCTTTTGGTGATACCAATGTTAGGTGGATGTTGTTATACAAACTCAATAGTTTTGACAGTGAATGCACGGTGCGACCATGTTTAAGGTCGCCCATTAAGACGATATTCAAGTCGTCAATGTTCTTATTAAAGCGGTTCATTTCCGCTTCAATGGTGAACAAATCAAGTAATGCTTGGGTAGGGTGTTCATTCGCGCCGTCGCCGCCATTAATGACGGGTACCGTGCTGCCTTCGGCAAATTCAGCCACCGAGTGCATCGCTGGGTGGCGCATAGCGACGATGTCAGCGTAACCACTGATTACTCGCGCGGTATCAAATAACGACTCACCTTTGGTCAGCGATGAACTTTCTTGACCGACGGTTTCATGAACAAAGCCACCAAGCAATTGAAAAGCGGTACCAAAGGAAACGCGGGTTCGAGTGCTTGGTTCAAAAAATAGATTGTTTAAAATCGCTCCTTCCAATACGTTACAGCGCTTTTGACGGCTGGCGTATGGAATCATGCGTTTAGCGACTTCAAGAATTCTGGCGACAGATTCGCGGTCAAATTGGGATACCGATAATATGTGGCTGCCCTGAAACTTCATCATTGATTAACTACCTGATTAATAATGTTTTTTATTGCTGTATTAGAGCCATATGTAAGTTGCTTGCTGAAACTTGCATAAATGTGGCTAAATTTTGCGCGCAACAATAGCATAAAACCACGGTTTTGTTAATAAAGGATGCGCTAGTATAACACCGGTTTAACTACGGCAAGGATAATAGCGGCAAACAATACAAACACTGGGATTTCATTAAAAATGCGATAAAAACGACCGCTGCGAGTATTGCGATCATGCTTAAAATCAGCAAGTAATTTAAAACAATATATGTGGTAGCCAGTGAGCAAAATGACCAGTAACAATTTAATATGCAGCCAACTGCTTACTAAGATCCAAGTGGTGCCGTAATAATGCATCATCCATAAACCAAAAACCCAAGTGAGAATGGCGAATGGTGTGACAAAAAACAATAATCGACGTTCCATGGTTTTCAATTGTTCATGAACCAATTTTTGATTCGATTCCGCGTGATAAACAAACAGTCGCGGTAAATAAAAAATGCCAGCAAACCAGGCCACCATAAAGGCTATATGCAACGCCTTTACCCACAAAATTGACATCTAAATCGCTCCCTTAGTTAATATCGCACGAATTTTTTCAAATGCTAACACACCGACAATATTATCTTTTGATTTATGATAAATGTATACCGCGCCTTCACGTTTTTCGTATAAGGCATAATAAGCTTCAGACAAGGTTGCTTGTGAATCGATGGCAGGCATTGGTGTGGTTTTAACGGCGCTGCTTTCTTCTTCTAGTGGATGCAGGTTTAGATCGATATGCACCAAGCTGAAATCGGTGTCATCCTGATCATTACGTATAATCAAACGACCAGAATCCATGGCGGTTAATTCCGCCTTGACCGTGGCAGGGTCATTAGTATCTATCACTTTAAAGCCTTCATCCATATGTGAGAGTACACCGTGTTTTTGCAGTATGCCTTCAACTGGGCTGACTTGATAGGGTAATTGCTGAAACTCAAGTTGTTGCAAAAATATCGAGCGATTTTTCCAAAACTGACTCGATGTAAGGTAAGCGCTGGTGATCACTACCATCGCCGGTAATATCAATTGCAATTGGTTCGACAATTCAACAATGGTTAATAACGCTGCCAAAGGCGCACTTAATGAAGCCGCTAACATACCGGCCATGCCAAGCAATGCATAATCTCCGGCATAATTAGCGCCGGTAAAGATAAAGCCAATGAAAAATGCCATGAGCGCACCGGCGACAGCTCCGATGGCTAATGTTGGGCCGATGATGCCGCCAGGAATACCAAAACCAAGCACGACGATGGTGGCGACAAATTTGGCGACAAATACCGCGACAATGAGCCATACATGGGTTCGATCATCGAGTAACGCACCAATTGCACTTAAACTTGCGCCCATACTATGTGGTACCAGCAGGCCTATGATGCCCATTAGAAAAGCAGCGATTAATAGGCGCTGCGCCATATGGATGTGGCTGGTGCGTCTCAAGACAAAAATAAGCGAGCTGTTAAAAGCTTTTGCCAAGGTGCCTAAAATCATGCCGAAGATGATCAATATCGGATAATGCCAAAAATCGATGGCAATATAAGCGAAAAATTCAAACTCATGATAGGGACCAAAAAATGCGTGGGTCATTAATGAACCGATAATGGAGGCAAGAATAACGGGGATGAATATATGTAACTTATATTCCCTTAATATCACCTCCATAACGAAAATAACCGCGGCTAAAGGGGTGTTGAAGCTGGCGGAAATACCGGCAGCAATGCCGCAAGCGCATAAAATGCGCACAGAATTTAATGGTAACGCCAGTTTATTACCTAAAAATGAACTGGCGGCCGCACCGATATGTACCGCTGGGCCTTCTCTACCAACGGAAAAGCCACCGGCTAGGGCAGCGATACCGCCAAAAAATTGGGTTAAGGTATTTTTAAACGGAATATAGCCATAAGCGCTTTTCAACCGGTATAAAACAAAGGGAATACCCATACGTGCATACTTAAATCGACTGATGATGGCAATCAAAAGAATAAAAGATACTGCAATTAATGGGGTTATAAATCGGTAAAATTCTGGTAAAGTGGTGTAGTCATCCACACTTTGTAAATACAATAATTGGATAGACTCAACGCAATAGCGAAACAAAATAATAAAAACAGACGCTAAGGTTGCACCCAAAACACCCAGCAAACATAATTGCCAGGATGGTTCGGGTTTTGCCAATTTCTTTCTTAATGACACCAGCGACATAAATAACCTTTTAGCGTTTTTGTTTTCGGTTACAGTTACAGAATAAATATATAATACGTTAAAAATGAACTGGTTAAAATCAATAACATTTTCCGACCTTCATCAAAAGTTTGGTGCATTTCGTCTACTTATCATAATTGCCGCGAGCATTTTGCTGGTTGCCGTACTCTCTTATAAAGTTGGGCACGCTTATAAAAACCATCAGGACCGCATCATCACAGAGCAAAAACAACGTCTTGATAAACTCTACGAGATGAATGAGTTGGCTCGTACGCAAATTAATACTCTGCAAGTTGAGTTGGAAATTGAGCGCCTTGCCAATCACAAAGCTCAACAAACCTTACGCAGTGTTGAAGATGACCATTTCTCGTTAAAGAAAGAGTTGGCTTTCTATGAAAAAATCATGGCGCCAGAAAAAACCGCTAATGGTGTAATCATAGATGAAGTTGAGGTAATACCAACTGCAAGTGCCAATCATTACCGTTTTCGCGTCGTTCTAGTGCAACAACAACAAAGCAAACGCTACGCCAAAGGACATATTGAAGTAAGCTTTGATGGCAGTCTGCAAAGCCGACCGGCAAGCATCAACATAAGTAATGTCTCAGCTTTGGATAAAAAAGCGCTGTCATTCAGCTTCCAATACTTTCAGGTGATTGAAGGCGAATTTACTCTGCCAGAAAACTTCATTCCGGAGAAAATTGATGTCTCCGCGGTACTGCCTTCTGGCAAGTGGCAAAAGTACCATCGACTCGATGAAAGCTACGCTTGGCCAAGTAATACTTGATCTAAACGCTCAGGTTTAAGATAATTCGCCTTAGAAACAAACAAGGTGGCTGGATTTTGCTGTCTACAGTTGCATCAAAGGCCTTGTTTGAATGTGTTGAATTCATTTTTGAGTGTTAAGAAGTCGTTATGTCAGATAACCAGATTCCAATCCAGTTCAGCGATGCCGCTGCCAACAAAGTTAAGTTTTTGATCAGTGAAGAAGAAAACGCTGAACTTAAACTGCGCGTGTATGTTACCGGGGGTGGTTGTTCTGGTTTTCAGTACGGCTTTACTTTCGACGAGAAAGTTAATGATGGCGATATGACCATTGAGAAAAATGGTGTCACCATGGTCGTTGATCCAATGAGCTTACAATACTTAGTCGGTGGTATTGTCGATTATGTTGAAGGCTTAGAAGGCGCGCGCTTTTTGGTGAATAATCCAAATGCTGAAACCACATGTGGTTGTGGTGCGTCGTTCTCTATTTAGACCGTGAATGGCAATAGCCAATAAATTTAAAGTCTATCTCGTTGAAAAGCAGCAATTAATTGCTGCTTTTTTGCATTTAATTGCTGCTTAATCGAGCAATTTCGTTTTATACTAGAACTAGCGACAATAATAATGACACGCTGCTCTTCTAGAACAACCAAATTTAACGGCAGCTAACAATAATAAAGACTTTGGGATTTCTCATGGCGGCACATGGCCAAAATAATCGTTCTAACTCTTCCTCTTCATTGCTGGAGCGTCCCTATCTTCTTGCCATTCTTATTTGTCTATTGTTAATCGTCTGGTTAGTCAGTGGCATTTTTAATGTTAAACAAAACCCCGATACCAGCATCAGTAAAAACATACCGCCAGCCAAAGTTAAAGTCGAAACGTTTTACGCCGAACAAGTCGAGAACAGTGTTACCTTGTATGGTCGCACCGAACCCGATCGTCATGTGACGTTGCAAGCGCAAGTAAAAGGTGAAATCACCGAGGTGCTGGCGAGCCGTGGTAGTTTTGTGAACAAAGGCGACGTCATTGCCAAAATAGCCCTCAATGATTTACCGGCACAATTAGAACATTTCCGCACTTTATTAAAGCAACGACGCGTTGATTATTATGGTGCCAAAGAGCTGTTTAAAGGTGGTTACCAAAACGAATCCGCGCTGGCGCAACGCTTAGCTGATGTTACTGAAGCCAAAGCCGATTTAGCCCGTATCGAACTGGATATGGCCAATACCACCATCGTCGCCCCGTTTGATGGCATCTTAAATGAACGTTATGTCGAAGTCGGTGATTATGTTGCCATTGGTGAGGACATTGCCATGGTCGCGGATCTTGACCCATTGGTAATTCGTGCTCATATCACGGAAAACCAAATACCGCATATTCGCGAAGGGCAAACCGCTGATATCACTCTGCTCAATAAACAGCGTCTAACAGGCAAGGTGCGTTACATTGCCAGTGTCGCCAATGAAAGCACCAATACCTTTAAAGCAGAAATAGCCATCGACAACCCTGATTTGAAATACCTTGCAGGCATCAGTTCTGAAGTCGACATGCCAATGGCTATGGTGCCAGCAATCAAACTGACACCAGCGTTATTAGCGCTTGATGAAGTCGGCAATATTGGGGTTAAATCGGTGGTCGATGATCATGTTGTATTTACCCAAATCCAAATTGTTAAAAGCGAAGAAGACGGTATCTGGTTAACGGGCTTAGGAGAGCAGCAACGTATTATTACTCTGGGACAAGGATTTGTGCGCCCAGGCGATAAAGTTGAGGCGGTCGAGGCAAACGACTAGATGTTGGCGATGATAGATGCGGCGATTGTCCGCACCCGATCCATCTTATTGATATTTGCGTTGCTGTTGATCAGCGGCGCACTTACCTATATCGACATTCCCAAGGAATCAAACCCAGATATCACCATACCGCAAATCTATGTGTCGATGGTCCATGATGGCATTTCTCCTGAAGACGCTGAGCGCATGCTGGTTAGGCCGATGGAAAATGAGCTTAAATCCATTGAAGGCATTAAAGAAATGCGCGCGGTTGCCAGCGAAAGCTATGCCAGTATTACCCTTGAGTTTGTGCCCGGTTTCGATGCCAAAGAGGCGCTTGCTGATGTGCGAGACAAAGTCACCTTAGCGAAAGCCAAATTGCCTGATGAAACTGAAGAACCAGTGGTTCGAGAAGTCACCATGGCCAACCAACAACCGGCGGTAACAGTGTTTTTATCCGGTCCGGTTACCGAGCGAGGCTTGATTACCTTAGCAAGGAGCTTAGAAGATAAAATTGCCAGCATGCCACAGGTATTAGAAGTCGATATTGGTGGTGATCGCGAAGATATGTTGGAGATCATCGTCGACCCATTGCTTATGGAAAGTTATGGGCTTGATCAAAACGATATTTTTAACTTGGTTACCCGCAACAACCGTTTGGTGCCTGCTGGTACCATGGACACCGGACGTGGCCGTTTTGCCATTAAAGTGCCGTCGGTGTTTGAAACAGTAAAAGATTTAATGGAACTGCCGATTAAAGTCGACGGTGATAGAGTCATCACCTTTGCTGATTTGGCTATTGTCCGCCGCTCCTATAAAGATCCTACTGAATACGCCCGTATCAATGGCGAGCGTGCGGTGTCTATTGAAGTGAAAAAACGCCCTGGGCAAAACATTATTGAAACCGTCGATAATGTCAAAGCGTTAATTGAAACGGAGCGCCAAGCTTGGCCGCAACACATTCAAGTCAACTATACCGGTGACCAATCTCGCTTTGTGAAAAGCATGTTGAGTGATTTGCAAAATAACGTGATCTCAGCCGTCGTATTGGTGGTTATTGTCATTGTCGCAGCGCTTGGCGCACGAACCGCCAGTCTGGTCGGTTTGTCTATACCGGGATCATTTTTAACCGGTATTTTGGTGCTGGCGGTATTTGGCTTGACCGTTAATATTGTGGTTCTATTTGCCTTAATCATGGCGGTCGGCATGCTTGTTGACGGCGCTATTGTAGTCACCGAGTTTGCCGACCGGCAAATGGGTGAAGGCATGAATAAAGAGCAAGCTTATGCCTTGGCAGCAAAACGAATGGCATGGCCAATCATTGCCTCAACCGCGACCACATTAGCAGCCTTTGCTCCGTTATTGTTCTGGCCAGGGATGATGGGTGAATTCATGAAGTTCATGCCAATAACCCTCATTGCGGTATTAACGGCATCACTGCTTATGGCGTTAATTTTCGTGCCAACCATGGGCGCCCTATGGGGTAAACCACGGCCAATAAGCGCCAAGCAAAAACAACAATTACTGTTGGCAGAAAGCGGTGATTTAAGCAAAATAAGCGGTTTTATGGGCAAGTATCTGCGCCTGTTAACGCTGGCGATACGCCATCCAGCAAAAGTACTCGCTTTTACCTTATTGCTAGCCGTGACGGTGTTCACCAATTATTGGAGCTCAGGTCTAGGTAGTGAATTTTTCCCGGATGTTGAACCTGACGGCATTAACGTTATTGTGCGTTCGTTTGGCGATCTGTCAATTGATGAAAAAGATGAAATCATGCGCGAAATTGAACGTCGCGTACTTGATATTGAGGCGATCAAATCGCTTTATACGCGCGTCGGCGGCGAAGATATCGTCGGTCGTTTGCGGGTTAACTTAATGAATTGGCAGTTCCGTGAGTCGGCCGAGGATGTGGTGCAGGATATTCATCGTCGAGTCGACAACTACGCCGGTGTGCAAGTGGAAGTGCGCAAAGATAAAATGGGGCCGCAGCAGGGCAAGGATATCGCATTAGAATTATCATCTCGTTATCCAGATAAGTTACAAGATGCGGTGCGCAAGATTTCTCAAGCGATGATGGCCAGCGACAAATTTATTAATGTCGAAGATGGCGGTTCAAAGCCTGGCATCGAGTGGCAATTAAAAGTCGATCGTGCGTTAGCGGCCACCTTCAGTGCTGATGCGACCTTGGTCGGTACCTCAGTACAAATGGTTACCAATGGTTTGAAGCTCGGTGAATACCGCCCAGATGATGTGGACGATGAATTAGATATTCGTGTGCGTTTTCCACCTGAGAAACGCAGCATTACTCGTTTGGATGAACTGCGTTTAAAAACCAATGATGGTTTAGTGCCGGTGACTAATTTTGTCGAGAAAAAGGCGGCACAAAAAGTTGATGTGATTCGTCGAATTGATTCACGTCGAGTGATTACCATTCAAGCGGATATGGCACCAGGGGTTTTGTTATCTCAAGAATTGCCAAAATTACAACAAGATTTAAAGCAACTGGATGTTGATTGGTATAGCGTTGCCGTTAAGTTCACTGGCGAAAATGAAGATCAGCAGGAGTCACAAGACTTTTTGCTTAATGCCTTTGGCGTTGCCTTGTTTGTTATGGCGATTATCTTGGTGACCCAATTTAATAGCTTTTATCAATCGTTTTTGATTCTATCGGCGGTGTTATTTTCAACCGTAGGTGTGTTCTTAGCGCTGCTCATTGCCGGTAAACCATTTGGCATTGTCATGTCAGGGCTGGGGGTGATTTCATTGGCCGGTATTGTGGTTAATAACAATATCGTTCTGATCGATACTTATAATGTGTTACGGGCCCAAGGCTTGGCGGCAAAAGATGCCATTTTACGCACCGGCGCGCAACGTTTACGACCGGTGTTATTGACCACAATTACCACCATATTGGGTCTAATGCCCATGGTATTACAAATGAATATCGATTTTGTTGGCCGTGATATCAGCTTTGGCGCACCGTCAACTCAGTGGTGGGCACAATTGGCCACAGCCGTGGCTGGCGGCTTAGCATTTGCTACCTTGCTGACGTTGATCTTAACCCCTTGTTTATTAGCCATACGTGACTATAAACATCAGCCGAAAAAGCATGTACAATGGCAACCGGCTCCAGCCTTTGAAGAAGTTTAATAAGCCTGACTGACAATCCGTATGGTCAGGCATGCATGTTGGGATACATTTATGATGAATAAAGTTTTGTCGCTAACGGTTTCGTTAGCACTTTTGGTTACCGGTTCGGTATCAGCAAAACAAGCCTCGGTTCTTAGCGAAGAACAACGAGCGCAATTGACACAATTGGGCCAGACCGCCTTGAGCTCAGATTTAGCCTATGAAATTGAAGAGTCATTAACCACTGAAGTTGGTGCGCGTATGATTGGTACCGAAGGTGACAAACGTGCCATAAAGTGGGCTGTAGAAAAGATGCAAAGTCTTGGCTTTGATAAAGTCTGGACTGAAGAGGTTGCTCATTTCCAGTGGATTCGTGGCGACGTTGAAGCAAAAGTATTGGCGCCATTCCCACAACCTGTAAAGGCCATTGCCTTAGGTGAAAGCGTTGGTACCGGTGATAAAGCCATTGAAGCTGAGGTTATTCATTTTAATACATTGGCTGATCTAGAAGCTGCTGAAGCAGATAGCCTAACAGGCAAGATTGCCTTTGTATCTTACCGTATGGAACGCTTTAAGACCGGTAAAGGTTATGGCAAAGCGGTAGGTGCGCGAGTACGTGGTGCCAGCGTTGCTGCACAAAAAGGTGCCGTTGGTTTTATTATGCGTTCTGTCGGTACCGACGATAATCGTACCCCACACACAGGTATTACCCGTTATGAAAATGGCGTAAAACGTATCCCAGCGGTTGCGTTATCAAACCCTGATGCGGACCTGTTGGTAAATCAATTTAAACGTAATAAGCCCGTGCAATTTTCTTTAAAAGTGACGGCGATGCGTAACGAAGTGGTTACGGTAAAAGGCGCCAACGTTATTGGTGAAATCACCGGTTCAGAATTGCCAGAGCAAATCGTTGCCCTTGGTGCTCACCTTGATAGTTGGGACGTAGGCACTGGTGCCATTGATGATGGTTTAGGTGTTGCTATGGTTATGGCGGCTACGGCTCATATTGGTAAATTAGCCGAGCGTCCAAAGCGTACTATTCGTGTTATTTTATTTGCCGGTGAAGAAGTTGGCCTATTAGGTGCTAAACAGTATGTCATCAATCAAAAAGACACCTTAGCGAACCATGTTATCGCTGCAGAGTGGGACTTTGGTCTTGGTAAGATTTACGCGATGCAGTCTAATGTTGCCGATGCAGCGGTACCAGCTATTGATGAGCTGGCGTCGTATCTAAAACCATTGGGTGTGGCATACAATACTGCCAACCAAGGTCGTGGCCAGTCTGATATGGGCTTGGTGACCGACAAAGGCGTTCCTGCGATGAACTTTACCCCAGATGGCACTCGTTATTTCGATATTCACCATACCGAGAACGATACCTTGGATAAAGTTAATCCAGAAGATTTGCAGCAAAACACTGCGGTATATACCATTTTCGCTTATTTTGCCGCTCAAGCAGACACCGAGTTTCGTTCAAGCGAGTCTGCTAGCAAGTAACAAATAATTTACAAATGAAAAAGAAAAGGCCAATATCAGATATTGGCCTTTTTGTTATTTGGCCTAAAATGAGTTTGTGAAAACCCAATAAAAAGGAAAAAATATGAATCGACTATGGAAGTTCACCGCAGCGGCGACACTATGTTTGTTTACCACAATCGCCAGTGCGAAATCACCAGTTTGGCAAGTCAGTAAAGACGGTCAGACGGTTTATCTTGGTGGTACCGTGCATGTACTGGCGCAAAGTGATTACCCATTACCTGAAGCGTTTGAGCACGCGTATAGTAAATCACAGATACTGGTTCTTGAAATGGACATGAGTGCCACGCAAACGCCGGCATTTCAGCAACAAATGATGAAGAAGATGACCTATCAGGATGGTCGAACCTATGAAGATGTTTTAAAACCTGAAACCGTGAAACGCCTTAATACCTATATGACCGAGCGTCAGTTGCCCATTGCTCAGTTAAAACCGTTAAAGCCATCGATGTTGTCGATTACCTTGACCATGATTGAACTGCAACGTCTTGGTATTGGCGGTACCGGTGTTGATATGTTCTACACCATGCGCGGCAATAATGATGATAAATCCTTTAAGTTTTTAGAGCTGCCAGAAGAGCAAATAGAGTTTTTGGCCAATATGGGTCAAGGTTATGAAGATGAATACATCAATTACACCTTAGATGATATGGGTCGCCTAGCGGATATGATGGCAGAAATGAAAGCTGCATGGCGCGACGGTGACAGCCAAGCTCTGTTTGATTTAGCGGCGAAAGATTGGAAAGACAAATTTCCAAAATCATACAATTCATTGATTGTGACTCGCAACAATAATTGGATTGATGATATCGAAAGCTATTTCAAAACCGATGAAGTGGAATTCGTTCTAGTCGGTGCCCTGCATTTAGTCGGTAGTGACGGTGTATTAAAAACCTTAAAAGATAAAGGTTATACCGTAAAGCAATTATAAATTAATCGCTTGTCATTATTAAAAAGGCTCAACGGTTAGCGATAACGTTGAGCCTTTTGTTTTCAATATATTTTACTGACGCAATTAATAGCTGGCGTAAGACATACCTAAATAATAGAGCATGGCGGCAACGAACAACCATATAATGGTCGGCAATAACGCCGATTTAAAATTGTGCTCAGTGACCGCATGTTTAACCGGCACATTCTTTTTACCGGTAATAATTGCTTTGATGACATTATCACCACGTATTAAATGCAAAATACCGGCTAGGGCATGAATGGCTACCAAAATCAGTAAAATATCGAAATTACTAGCATGCAGACTGTCCATGAATTCAACCGTACTTTCGCTGACAAATGCGTAAAGCGGGCCTTCTGCCAACACATCATCGGTGGCAAACAGGCCGGTTATGATTTGCAGAAATAAGGTGCCTAACAATGCCAACACCATGTAACCGCCAACCGGGTTATGACCTTGATGCGGCTGGACTATCAGGTTACTCCGCCAAGCTTTTAACACTCGCCAAGGGGATTTGATAAAGTGGCCAAATCTTGATGTGTCGCTGCCACAAAACCCCCAAATAATGCGAGTAATCCATAGGCCGGCCAAGGCGAATCCGCACTGAAAGTGCAATTCAAAGTCAGCATTATCACCGCTATACCAAAGCAAACCGAGAAGTATCAGCTGGCTGATATGATATAAGCGAGTAAAGTTATCCCAAACACGTATTGACTGCATAATGGTTACCGCGGGCGAACTTACTCGTCGCAATCCATTTTAAAGGCTTTATGACCTTTCTTTGCGGTTTTACCAATTTTACCGATTGCCGCTTTGCGTTCAGCATCATCTTTGGCAGCGATTAGTTCCATGGTCGCTTCTTCAAGTGCAGCCATGCCTTTTTGGTAATCGTTGAACTGTTTCTTTTGCTCTTCGCTTAGTTCTTTTTTATCTGAAATAGACAATGGCACTAAAGTATCGCTTTCACGAATGTTCGACAATAACGCTTTTGCGGCGTCGTCTAGTAATTCTTGTTCACCACGTTTAAATGAATTTTTAATCGCCTTCATGTTGTTCTTCATGTCAGACATGATGCGTGCAAGCTCTGTTTCGCCACACATAGGGTGAGCTGCAAATGCAGTCGACATGGTTGAAAGGCTGATCAGGGCGCCGAGTAATACTTTTTTAATCATTTTATACTTCCTTTAGTTAACTTTATTCGATTTTACTTTTATCGGCAGCGTTACCCGCCGACACCTAGCAAATTAAATTCAAGCCACATTTAAATTTAAGGTGGTATACTAACTAAAAAACCAGACAGATCAAATCGTGAAATCTAAAGATCCCAATTTTCAGCGCGAAGCTGCCAAATATGACAAACCAATTGCCAGTCGAGAATATATTCTAAATCTTCTCGAACAAAAGGGTTTTCCAATGAGCCTGGCGCAAATCATCAAAGCCTTGGGGTATCGCGAGGAAGAGCAAAAAATTGCCATTAAACGTCGTTTAAGAGCGATGGAAAATTCTGGTCAATTGGTTTTTACCAAATTTAAGCAATACGCCATTGCCACAGAAAAACAAATTATTACCGGTCAAGTTATCGGTCATCGAGACGGCTTTGGTTTCTTAAAACCAGATACTGGCGATAAAGATTTGTTTATCCCATTCTATGAAATGCGTAACTTGATCCATGGTGATGTAGTTGAAGCGCGCGTTACGGCAAGTGACGATGCCAAAGGTCGCCAAGAAATTAAAGTGCTTGATGTGCTGGTGCCTCGTAAAGAAAAAATCATTGGCCGCATATTTGTCGAGAATTCGGTGATCACGGTTGTGCCTGAAGACGCGCGTATATGCCATGAGATCATCATCCCTAGCGACAAACGCCTTGGCGCCCGTCATGGCAACATGGTTATCATTGAATTGGTTCAGCGCCCGTCAAAGCGCAGTACCGCCTTGGGTAAAGTGGTGGAAGTGCTCGGTGAGCATATGGCACCGGGCATGGAAGTGCAGGTGGCAATACACAGTCACGACATTCCGCATAGCTGGCCGCAGGCTTTGCTTGAAGAAATCGACAATCTTGATAGTGAAGTCGATGAAGCCGCTAAGCAGGGGCGCGTCGATCTGCGTGATTTACCCTTAGTAACCATAGATGGTGAAGACGCGCGCGATTTCGATGACGCCGTTTATTGTCAGAGTAAGCCTTCCGGTGGTTGGCGTTTGTGGGTCGCTATCGCCGATGTCAGTTATTACGTTCGACCTGGTACCGCATTAGATGAAGAGGCGATTAAGCGCGGTAATTCAGTATACTTCCCAAATCAAGTTGTCCCTATGCTACCGGAAGTACTCTCTAATGGTTTGTGTTCATTAAACCCTGACGTTGACCGCCTATGTATGGTGTGTGAGATGACGGTTAGTGCCAATGGTAAATTAACCGGCTCTAAGTTTTATCCGGCATTAATGCGCTCGCATGCACGTTTTACCTACACCAAAGTCGCTGCCATATTAGACGGTGATAAAGAACTGCGCCAACAATATGCCGAGCAAGTTAGCGATCTTGAGCAATTGCACGCTATGTATCATGCCCTAGTGCATGCACGTCGCAATCGCGGTGCAATAGAATTTGAAACCGAAGAAGTACGCTTTATTTATAATGCTAATCGTAAAATTGACTCAGTGGAACCTGTGGTGCGCAACGATGCACACAAAATCATTGAAGAATGTATGATTCTGGCAAACGTATCTACCGCTAAATTTATCGAGAAGCATCAAAAGCCGGGCTTATTTCGTGTTCATGACAAGCCAAATTCAGAAAAATACAACAACCTTGTCAGCTATTTAGCTGAACTTGGTATTGAATTAGCCAAGAAAGAAGAGCCTGAGCCACAGGATTTTGGTGAAATAGCTGGGCGTATTGCCGAGCGACCAGATAAAGAGTTGATTCAAACAATGATGCTGCGCTCGATGAAACAAGCAGTATATCAGGCTGAGAATATCGGTCACTTTGGATTGGCCCTGCCGCAATACGCGCACTTTACCTCGCCAATTCGTCGTTATCCGGACTTGGTGGTACACAGGGTCATTAAAGCCGTACTTGAACAGCAGCAAACTGACAGCGTCAACGCCGGCTATCACACCTATGATGAGCAACAAGTCACCGAATTAGGCGAGCACTGCTCAATGACCGAACGTCGTGCAGATGAAGCAACACGTGAAGTGGCTGACTGGCTTAAGTGTGAGTTTATGCGAGACCATGTCGGTGATACCTTCACCGGGGTTATTGCCACGGTCACTAACTTTGGTTTCTTCACCCGCTTGCAAGACTTTCATATCGAAGGCTTGGTACACATCAGCTCTTTGGGCAAAGACTTTTATTCACATGATGAAGTACGGATGTGCTTGGTTGGTGAAAAAACCAAACAAACCTACCATGTTGGCGATATCGTCAGTGTGCAAGTGGCAGCGGTAAATCTTGAAGAGAAGAAAATTGATCTTATTTTGGCCGGCGATAATGCGGTATTAGAGCGTGCCGGTAAAAACCTTCGCAAGAAGACAAAGAATGCCAACAAGAAGGCCGCTAAAAAGGCTGAACAAGGCCCTGATGTATGGTCGCGAGGTTCGGCTAAAACAAACCAAGATGATAAACCAGCGAAAAAGAGCAAAAGCAAGTCTAAAGCGAGCCGTCGCAACAAGGCAAAACCAAGGCCTGGAAAGAATGCGCGCAAACGCACAAAATCTTAGAATTCACCAAGTAACACAGTAAAAGAGAACAATCGACACATGGCTAAGCAAGATGAATTAGTATTTGGTATCCACGCCGTTAATTCCCTAATCAAACGGGCCCCTGAGCGCTTTATTGAAATTTGGTGTCTCAAAGGCCGGGAAGATGAGCGCATGATGCCGATCATTAATTTGGCTCGTAAATACGGTGTTGCCGTACAATTTACCCATCGTAAGGCGATGGATGACAAAAGCGGCGGTGAGCAACATCAAGGCGTTATTGCCAGAGTTAAGCCTGGTAAGGTTTATAGCGAACAAGACCTTGATACGATATTGAATGATGCAACAGCGCGTGGTCAGGTACCTTTCTTTTTGGTGTTGGATGGGGTAACTGATCCGCACAATCTTGGTGCCTGTTTACGTAACGCCGACGCCGCTGGCGTGCAAGCTATCATCGTGCCAAAAGATAACGCGGCACGCATCACCTCAACTGTGCGTAAGGTGGCGGTAGGTGCGACTGAAACCGTACCATTAGTGCAAGTGACTAATTTATCCAGAGCATTAAAACAATTGCAACAGCTTGGTGTTTGGGTGGTCGGCACCGCTGGAGAAGCTGAACATAGCGTATATGAGTGTAAGTTGCTCGGGCCAATGGCATTGGTTATGGGCGCAGAAGGCAAGGGCATGCGTCGTCTGACGCGAGAAACCTGTGATGAGTTGGTAAAGTTGCCAATGGCAGGTTCAGTCTCCAGTTTGAATGTATCGGTTGCCTCAGGCATCTGTTTATTTGAAATTGTTCGACAACGTCTTCACAGCTAACCCGTTTAGATAACCCTTTCATATTCAAATAATTACAACTATTTTGCTGAGTTGCTTATAAATCTAAGCGGCCCGGTAATTTGGTTGCAAACAATTACTTGCCTTTACTGTTCATTTTCCCTACAATACGCCAGCTTAATTCAGCCACTTTATTCGTTCCTTGCCTTTATGCTGGTGTGGCTGAGCCAGAAAGAGGCTACAACCGTAAGGAGCTCGTAATGCGTCATTACGAAATCGTATTTATGGTTCACCCTGATCAGAGTGAACAAGTTAACGGTATGATCCAACGTTATACCGATATGATCGAAGCTGCTGAAGGCAAGATCACCCGTCTAGAAGACTGGGGTCGTCGTCAACTAGCTTACCCAATCAACAAGCTGCACAAAGCACACTACGTTCTTATGAACGTTGAAGCGCCACAGTCAGTAGTTGATGAATTAGAAACTTCTTTCCGTTACAACGATGTAGTTATCCGTAACATGATCATGCGTACTAAAGGTGCGGTAACTGAAGCGTCTCCAATGGCTGCTGCCAAAGAAGAACGTCAAGACCGTCGCGAGAAAAAAGAAGTTGCTAAAGAAGCGCCAGCTGCTGAAGCAAAAGCTGAAGAAGCTGCAAGCGAAGAATAGTAATTAGTGACTGAAAATTGTCTTGTTTTGACAGGCGAGGTTATTAGAGCCCCGCAATTGTCGATAACACCAGCTGGCATAGCCCACTGCAAGTTTTCAATTGACCATAAGTCAATGCAAACCGAAGCAGGCTTGAATCGCCAGTCATTCGTCAGAATGCAGGTGGTGGCAACAGGTAGTTGGTCACAAAATTTATCTCGTGAATTAGTATTGGGTACACAAGTAAAAGTGACAGGTTTTATTAACCGTCATGAATCCAGAAACGGAAATCCGATTTTGGTACTGCATGCCCAAAACGTAGAAATGATTAATTAGGAGAAATCCATGTCTCGTTTATTTAGACGTCGCAAGTTCTGTCGCTTTAGCGCAGACGGTGTAGCAGAAATCGATTACAAAGATATCGCTACATTAAAAAACTACATCACTGAAAGTGGTAAAATCGTTCCTAGCCGTATCACTGGTACGTCAGCTAAGTATCAACGTCAACTTGGTCGTGCGATCAAGCGTGCTCGTTACTTATCTTTGCTACCATATACAGATCTACACAAGTAACCTAAAGGGGCTATTAACATGCAAGTAATTCTTCTTGATAAAATTGCCAAGTTAGGCGGCCTGGGTGATCAGGTAGAAGTGAAATCTGGTTACGCTCGTAACTTCCTACTTCCACAAGGTAAAGCGGTAATCGCTTCTAAAGCGAACGTTGAGCACTTTGAAGCTCGTCGTGCTGAACTTGAAGCTAAACTAGCTGACGAATTAGCAGCTGCTGAAGCTCGCGCTGTTAAGCTTACTGAACTTGCTGAAGTAACTATTGCTTCTAAAGCAGGTGACGAAGGTAAACTATTCGGTTCAATCGGCACTAACGACATCGCTGAAGCTTTAACTGAAGCTGGTGTTGAAGTTGCTAAAGCTGAAGTTCGTCTTCCTCTAGGTACTATCCGTGAAACTGGTGAATATGAAATCACTATCCACCTACACGCGGACGTAGACACAACTGTTAAAGTTGTTGTTATCGCGGAAGCTTAATCGAAATAATTTTTCGATTTAAAAAAAGCCCGACTAATATTAATTAGTCGGGCTTTTTTGTCTTTGCATTCAGTGAAACATGCTAAGTTTCAAATTCAGTTACAAAAAAATTGAGCAATTTTCGACTTTCTGAGGTCTTATGGAGTATGATGATATCAACTATAAGCTTATACAGGATGTAGATGTATGCCTTTTAAAGGTATGAAACTTATAATATTTTTTATTTTGTCCTGGGGTATGGTTGGCTGCGGGGCTTTGCATACTGCGGTCGATAAAAAGGATTTACAGGTCGAGACTCAAATGTCTGCGACGATAATGCTTGAACCTGTCCCAGCAGAAAAACGCACCGTTTATCTGCAATTAAGAAATACCTCTGATAAACAACAAATAGATTATGCTACACCGGTAGCCAATGCGATTGCCGCCAAAGGTTACACCATTGTTGATGATCCTGATCAGGCACATTATTGGATTCAAGCTAATGTCTTGCAAGTAGGTCGCTCCGATTTACGTAGCGTCAATGGTCGCGACAAAGGTTATGGCGCTGCGATTCAAGGCGCACAGATAGGCTCAATGTTTGGCGATGGTGATGGCCAGGTTGCGGCGACCGTCGTCGGCGGTTTAATTGGTGTGCTTACTGATGCTTTGGTTAGCGATATCGTCTATGTCATGATCACTGATTTACAGATTTCAGAGAAAGCCAAAGATGGTGTCAGGGTAACCGAAACCAATGAGGCGACCTTAAAACAAGGTGAATCAGGCAACGTCCAACAAGACAGTGTTGAGATAGTAGGCCGCAAAAAGTATCAGACACGCATAACATCAACAGCTAATCAGGTTAATTTGACCTTTGAAGAAGCTGAACAACAATTATTACAGGGATTGATACAGTCAATGTCTGGCATTTTGTAACGAGGAACGATAATGAAACAGTACAAGCAGTATTTTGCCACACTATTACTTGCCATCTTCACGCTGTCGCTAGCCGGTTGCGGTGCCTTGCACACATCGGTTAAAAAGCGCAATTTGGATGTGCAAACGAAAATGTCTTCAACCGTCTGGTTAGACCCGGTATCAGCGGATAAACGCACGGTGTTTTTGCAACTGCGCAATACATCCGACAAGCCTGGCTTGACCTATGAAAATGAAGTGAGAAATGCCATTGCAGCCAAAGGATACCAAGTTATTGATGATCCAGAAGCCGCACACTATTGGTTGCAAGTTAACGTATTACAAGTGGGTCGTACCGATTTACGCTCAGGTGATTCGTTCGGTACATTCGGTTCTGCTGTCGCTGGTGCCGCCGCCGGCGCACAATTTGGTGATGGTACAGGGCAAATAGCCGCAGGCGTTGCCGGTGCAGGCCTAGGGGTTATTTTTGATGCCATGGTCGATGACAATTTATTTACCATGATCACCGATATTCAGATTTCTGAAAAAGCCAAAGACGGTGTACGCGTAAATCAATCCGAGAAAGCCGTACTAAAACAAGGTGAATCGGGTTCGAAAACACAAACGTCGTCGGAAGTTGTCGATCGTAAAAAGTATCAAACTCGCATTGTCTCACTGGCCAATAAAGCCAACCTTAAATTTGAAGAGGCAGAGCCGGCATTGCGCCAAGGTTTGATTACGTCGCTATCTGGTATGCTTTAAAAAAACCAGTTAAGCCGTTTATATTGGGCCGGTATTTACTGGCCTGATATATTATTTAGTTGACTGTGCAGAATCAGGCGCCGAATCAGGCGCCGAAATTGGCATAATAAAGTCGCTAGGATTTATACGCTGGCGCTGCGCCAACCCACCTAAGCCCTGCAATCCTCCGGTATGTAACAACACAACGCGACTGCCTGGTGCGAAATAACCTGACTTGGCCATAGCCATTAAAGCCAGCATCATCTTACCCGAATAGACCGGTTCAAATGGAATATTAGTGCGCTGTATAAGATCGGCTATTTGTGCGACATGCTCTGCTTTGAACTTCCCATAGCCGCCGCAATGATGGTCATTAATAATACGCCAGTTAGGATAAGCTTGAGCCGATTGTGGCAGTAAATTAGCGACTTCTTGCTCGAGATAGCCGTCTTGTTTTAAAACCGATATGCCCAGTAATTGATGGCGACTTTTATCAGCCTGTATCAAGCCCGCTAAGGTGCCGCCACTGCCGACGGGGGTAACGAGGTAGTCATACTTTGTTTGCAGCTCAAGCTCATCAATGATCTCGGCAACACCGGCTAAGGCTAAATGGTTTGAACCGCCTTCCGGGATGATCATACTGCGCTCATGTTGACTGGCTAGTTGCTGCAAAAATGCTTGTTGATGGCGTAATCGATAGGTCTGCCTATCGACAAATTGTAAATTCATTCCCCAGTGCCTAGCCCAGCTTAAGGTAAAGTTATTTTGGTATTCCGGCTCACCACGAATAATGCCGAGGCAATCTAACTGCTGTAATTTGCAGGCATACGCTAGGGCGTGAATGTGATTTGAATAGGCACCACCGAAACTAATAACCTTTTTGATACCTTGGTTTTTCGCCTCATGCAGGTTGTACTTTAGTTTACGCCATTTATTGCCGGAGATAATCGGGTGCAATAAGTCGTCACGCTTGATCATTACGTCGATGCCTGCGCGTTTAAATTCATCAATTAAAATTGGCTGTAACGGACTCATCTGTAACGCTTTTATCTTCCTTATTTACAATGAAATAATGGTTACTTGCATTGTACTGTTTTGAGTTACCGAATTTTATCATATCAGCTTGGCAAAAATGAATCATTGTAAAGCTTGAAGTTGTATATTGGCACCACTGATTGAAGTCATCATTATGCGATATTCGCCGTATTTTTCCTACGATTGTTAATAATTGACGAATGGCTAAATATTGAAAATTAACGCTTAGTTTTGCATAGGTGAATTTTTTTGCTGTTTTTTCATGTTTACCCCTGTCTTTTAGGGCTGAGTCGGTTATGATAAGCGTATTATTTAAGAAAAATTTACCTAGGATGTGTTGCCTTGTAATGCTTAAACTTTGGTTGGTTTAAACATCGCAAAAAACAACACGCTCTAATGATAATAAAGCTTGGCTACGATGTTGGTTTTCGAAACCATCATTATACCCAGCAAACAAGCTAAAGGAATTACCTCCACATGTTGAAAGTTTTACGTGGAATGTTCTCAAATGACCTGTCTATTGATTTGGGGACAGCCAATACTTTAATTTATGTTAAAGATCAGGGGATTGTTCTTGACGAGCCGTCAGTAGTTGCGATTCGTCAAGACAAAGCTGGTGGCAATAAAAGTGTTGCCGCTGTTGGTACTGCAGCAAAACAAATGTTGGGTCGTACGCCGGGTAATATTGAGGCTATTCGTCCAATGAAAGATGGTGTTATCGCCAACTTTTTTGTTACTGAAAAGATGTTGCAGCACTTCATCAAACAAGTTCATTCAAATAACTTCTTGCGTCCAAGCCCGAGAGTTTTGGTTTGTGTTCCTTGTGGTTCTACACAGGTTGAACGACGTGCGATTAAAGAATCAGCACTTGGTGCTGGTGCACGTGATGTTTACCTAATTGATGAGCCTATGGCGGCGGCAATCGGTGCTGACTTACCTGTATCTGCAGCAGAAGGTTCTATGGTTGTTGATATTGGTGGTGGTACGACTGAAGTTGGTATCATCTCACTTAATGGCCTAGTTTACTCATCTTCAGTGCGAATTGGTGGCGACAAATTTGATGACGCCATTATTAACTACGTACGTCGTAACTTTGGTAGTTTGATTGGTGAAGCAACCGCAGAGCGCATCAAACAAGAAATCGGCAGTGCCTACCCAGGCGAAGAGATGATGGAAATCGAAGTTCGTGGTCGTAACCTTGCTGAAGGTGTGCCAAGAAGTTTCACGCTGAACAGCAATGAAATTCTTGAAGCCTTGCAAGAACCTCTTACCGGTATTGTCAGTGCGGTTATGGTGGCACTTGAACAATGTCCACCAGAACTAGCGTCAGATATTTCTGAACGCGGTATGGTGTTGACCGGTGGTGCTTTGTTGAAAGACTTAGATCGATTACTTGCCGAAGAAACGGGCATTCCGGTTATTGTTGCTGACGATCCACTAACGTGTGTTGCACGAGGTGGCGGTAAGGCACTGGAAATGATTGATATGCACGGTGGTGATCTGTTTGCTTACGAGTAAACCGTACCGGATTAAATTGTAATACACAGGCAGCTTAAGCTGCCTTTGCGATATTTATGACGCCAATATTTATTGAAGGCTACTCCAGTCACAGACGTATGTTTACAGCATTGATTTTATCTATGCTGTTGATTTTATTGGATCATAAACTTGCTAGCTTTGACGTTGTTCGCGGCGTTTTCCAATCTATGGTCAGCCCATTACAGTACATCGCCAGTACCCCAAGGCAAGTAATGGATTACGCTTCCGAAAACCTGGTTACTCGCCAGCAATTAAAAATGGACAACCAACGTCTGCAAATGAACGAGCTACTATTGCGTGAGCGTTTGTTGGAGTTGGATATTCTTAAGCAAGAGAATGATCGCCTAAGAAGTTTATTGTCATCTCCTGTTCGCGATAAAATCGACAAAATGGTCGCCGAAATTCAATCGGTAGACAGTGATCCCTATTCACATCAAGTCGTCATCGACAGAGGCCAAAACGACGGTCTTTATGAAGGTCAGCCGGTTGTTAATGATACCGGCGTGGTTGGCCAAATCCGCCATGTAGGTCTGAATAACTCCCGAGTACTGCTGATTACCGATATCAGTCATGCCATACCTTTGCGTGTGCATCGCAATGGACTTAGAGTGATTGCCCGTGGCACCGGTAGTATCAAACAAATGGATGTCACCCATGTGCCAAATTCCAGTGATATTCGCGTTGGCGATACGCTAGTCACTTCTGGCTTGGGCGGTAAATTCCCAGAAGGCTATCCTGTCGCTACGGTCAATTACGTGTCTGAAGATCCCAATAAAGAATTTGCCAAAATCCGTGTCAGCCCCTTGGTTGAGATGGACAAATTAAGATATCTATTGTTATTAACGCCACAACAAAGTCAGGCGATACAAATGGTAGACACGGAACAAGCAATGGAACCAGGAGCGGTTAATGAAGGCCAAGAACAATAATATTGTTATTGTCATAACCTTGGTGGTCTCATTAATATTGACCATCATCCCTATGCCGTTAGGCGCAGATTCATTTCGTCCAAACTGGACGTTAATGGTTTTGGTTTATTGGTCATTAGCGTTACCAAACCGAGTGAACGTGCTATATGGCTGGTTTGTTGGTTTTATCATTGACGTATTATTGGGATCGGTACTTGGTGTGAACGCCTTTGCCAGTGCGTTAGTGGTCTATGTTAGTGCCAATAATTATCAAAAGATTCGCAACTTTTCGCTGTGGCAACAGTCGTTAATTATAGGCTTGTTTGTTGCGTTGTATCACTTGATTGTGTTTTGGATTCAACGATTTTTATTTGATGTTGATTTCGCCATCAGTTATTTAAAACCGGTATTGACCTCATCTGCCTTGTGGTTTGTGGTGTTTTTACTGCTACGCAAAGTACGACGCCATTTTCGAGTGCACTAATGAGCTTATATCTCGCTTCAAAGTCACCGAGACGTAAAGAGCTGTTAGCACAGTTGCAGCCATCCTTTAGCCTAGTAGAGGCAGAGATTGATGAAGCGGTTATACCTGATGAAAGCGCTGAACAATATGTTTGTCGCATGGCGCGAGAAAAAGCGGCTCGAGGTTGGGGTAATATTAAAGATGCAGATAGACATTGTTGGTCACTGGGTTCAGATACTATAGTTGTATTTGAACAGCATATTTTAGGCAAACCCAAAGATTTCGCCGATTGTCAAAAGACACTGAGCATGCTGTCTGCAAATACACATCAGGTGATGACCGCCGTTTGCCTTTTTAACGGTGAGCAAGAACTTATCGATTGTGTTATCACCAAAGTACAATTTAGAAAAATATCAGAACAAGAAATAACAGCCTATTGGCAAAGCAACGAACCTCAAGATAAAGCGGGTAGTTATGGGATCCAAGGGATTGGTGGGAAATTTGTCAAACGAATTGAGGGGAGCTATTCCGCAGTCGTTGGCCTACCTCTATGCGAAACTCAAGAATTGCTAAATGAAGCACAACGGGCAACAGGTGGATAATGAGCGGTGAATTACTGATTAATGTGACACCAAGCGAAACGCGAGTGGCATTAATTGAAAATGGAACATTACAAGAAGTTCATATTGAGCGTAATGCTAAGCGTGGTATTGTCGGTAATATCTATTTAGGCAAAGTCATTCGAGTATTGCCTGGCATGCAAGCCGCGTTTGTTGATATCGGTCTAGATAAAGCGGCATTTTTGCATGCCTCGGATATTCGTACGCGATTGATCACCAATGGCGAATCAAACAGCAATGATAATGAAGTGGCTGATATTCGCACCTTAGTGCATGAAGGTCAGTATCTAATGGTGCAAGTGGTTAAAGATCCTTTGGGCACCAAAGGGGCGCGCCTGACCACCGACTTAACCATAGCATCGCGCTATTTGGTTATGATGCCTAATTCCTCTCATGCCGGTGTATCCCAGCGAATTGAAGACGAAGAAGAACGCAATCGATTACGTAATATCGTGTTGCCTTTTTGCGATGACGATGGTGGCTTTATTGTGCGCACCGCCGCCGAAGGTGCCGGTGAAGACGAAATGGTCCATGATGCTGAATTTTTGCGTCGTGTGTGGAGCAAAGTTCGTGAACGTAAGCAGCGTAAGCAAACCGACTTAGCTTTGTATCAGGATTTGCATTTGGCCTGTCGCATCATTCGCGACTTTGTTGGCAGCGGACTTGAGCGTATTCGAGTTGACTCAAAATTAACCTTTGAACAAATCAGCGAATTTACCGAAGAGTTTGTGCCAGAGCTTAAAGATATTGTCGCCTATTACCCAGGTGAAAAACCAATATTCGATTTGTTTTCCGTCGAAACCGAAATTCAGCGTGCCTTGCAACGTAAAGTTGAATTGAAATCCGGTGGCTATTTGATCATTGATCAAACTGAAGCAATGACCACCATAGATATTAATACCGGTGCCTTTGTTGGACATCGCAATCTCGAAGAGACCATCTTTAATACCAATATTGAAGCCACTCAAGCAATTGCTCGACAACTGCGACTGAGAAATTTAGGTGGTATTATTATTATCGATTTTATCGATATGATTGATAATGAACACAAGAAAAGGGTATTACACAGCCTAGAATTGGCAATGGCTAAAGATAATGTTAAATACAGTATCAGTAACTTTTCTCAATTAGGTCTGGTTGAAATGACCCGTAAACGCACCCGTGAATCCTTAGAGCATGTATTGTGCGACGAGTGTCCGACCTGTGATGGTCGAGGCCAGTTAAAAACAGTCGAAACCGTGTGTTTTGAAATATTACGTGAAATCGTGCGAGTTAATCGCGCCTATGATGCCGACAAGTTTATTGTTTACGCCGCACCGAAAGTTTCCGAAGCGCTTAATGAAGATGAATTGCATCACTTAGCTGAATTAGAGATGTTTATCGGTAAGCAGATTAGAGTACAAACCGAGTCCTTGTATAACCAGGAGCAGTTTGACGTGGTGATGATGTAGTGGACGCTTTTTGGGCATATTTAAATACCTGGTTAAACAGGTTATACAAAACTCTGGCAGTACTGTTGGTATTGCTTGCGGTTTTGATCACCTCTGCCCGAATATTATTACCCCATGCACCCGCCTTTAAAGAAGAGCTTGAAGATGTTATCAACTCCCGTTACGACGGTGAGGTAAGCATTGGCGAACTTTCAGCGGGTTGGGAAAAGTTTGGCCCAACGCTGATCTTGCGTGACGTCGACTTACTTAACTCTGCGGCCTTGTCGGTTCGTGTCAATGAAATCGATGTGCGTCTTGATTTTTGGTACACCTTAACCCAACAAAAACTAAAAGTTCACAACTTTACCTTAGACGGTGCACAGATCAATCTCGATCAAACTCAAATTAGCGCTGATCGAGCCCAAGCTGAAACCGATATCGATGCCATTTTTGAGCTGCTATTTAAACAAGTCAGCCGTTTCTCGGTTATTAATTCGAAAATACACCATACCAACCGTCAGCGCACACAAACCCTATTACTGAGCAAATTGGCTTGGCATAACGATGGCAAAAAACACCACGGCATAGGTAAGCTGGAAATCGAAGGGATCTCCGCAAAAAGCGCAAAACTGTTAATTAACCTTGAAGGTAATACTCGCGACAAGGTTAAAGGCAACATATATCTCTCCGGTACCGATATAGATGCCACTGACTGGCTTACCGAGCAGTTTGGTGAAAGAGCCGATAGATTCAGTAGTCGCATCAATCTAGAGACATGGCTGCATATTGAAAAGGGCAAGCTCACCCAGGCACACTTAACCTTGGGCGAAAATGAAGTCTCTTGGTTTAGTTTTGACGAGCAACACACGTTAAGCTTGCCAAAAGGTCATATTAGCTTATATCGAGAAATGGATAATCCAGGCCATGCATACACATTATTTAGCTCTGAATTGCCGTTGTTTTTTGACCAACAAGCGTGGCAACCGCTAAGTTTTAACGGCTATGTTGATGGCACAGAGTTATTATTGCATGTGTCTGATATTGATTTGCAAAACCTGTGGCAAGTTTTTTCTGTGGTAGAGCAAGAAAGTGAGCAAGCCAAGGCCTTTGCCGGTTTGAATTTGCGCGGCGAGTTGACCGATATTTCACTGCATAGCAAAGGCACAAAATTTCGCTTAACAACCGATATTAATGAATTTGGTGTTGATCACGCTAACGGCATTCCTGGAATCGCTAACCTAGATGGTCAATTACTACTGACCAACTCGCAAGTACAACTCAATGTCACTGCCCGTGATAGTGCACTAGACTTTGCTGACGGTTTCTCAAGACCAATACCATTTAATGAATTGCACGCCAAAGCCAATGTAAGCTGGCAGCAAGACGCATGGCGTCTGCAGGTAGAAGACATCAAGGTCAGTTCAGATGAGTTAACCGTTGAGGCTGATGTGCAATATCAGCAACAAGCAGATAATCCGGGTTGGTTAAGTTTATATGCATACGTTACCGAAGGTGATGCATCTAAAGCACAATATTATCTGCCGTTACCTATTATGGACCCAGGACTCGTTGAGTATCTAACCGAAGCGATTGGCTATGGTGAAATAACGCAAGCTGGTGTGCTGGTTAATGGACCGGTTAATACCTTTCCCTATTTAGACCGCTCTGGCGCGTTTATCGTTGATGCGGATTTGCACAAAGCCAAGTATACATTTGAGTCATCTTGGCCTGCCATCACGGATGCAGAGCTCAACTTAAATTTTACCAATGATGCTATGTTTATTACGGCTTACGACGGCACGTTAGCAGGGATAGAAACGAAGGGCGTTGAGGTTGGTATTGCGACCCTGAGTGGCGATTCAATATTGACCGTAAGAACGCCAGTCGAAGGCAAAGCCAAAGATGTGGCTCATGTTATGAATAACAGCCCATTAGCAGAAAGCGTTGGTAGTACATTGCAGCATATTGGCCCGGAAGGGTTTATTAGCGGCACGTTTAGCCTGGATTTGCCTTTGTCTGACACCGACAACGCCGTTGCCAAAGGTGTGATAAATTTCGCTGATAACAAGATCAACTTAGCCGCACCGGAAATGGACTTTGATCGCGTCAATGGTCAACTTACCTTTGTGAATGATTACATTACCACCAAAGATATAAATGTTTACTGGCGTGGTATGCCAATGAAGTTGAATGTTAAAGGCCAGACTAAGGATGACTTTTATCGTGTTGATATTGACTTAGATGCCGCTTGGCAGCCAGAGCACTACAATGCGCAAATCCCCAAACCACTGCAAACCTATGTACAAGGGCAAGCCGATTGGCAAGGCAAACTAACGTTATTTATTCCAAGTGAGGGAGATATCTCCTATCGATTGGACTTGGACTCGAACCTCGAAAAAGCGCAGTTAAATTTACCAAAGCCGTATTTGAAAAAAGCTAAAAGTAAGCGCTCACTTTCTGTAAAGGTAAGGGGTGATGCTAATAAGTCGTCTATAGAGGCAAGTTTAGGTGACAACTTGAGCTTCTCCGGCGAGCTTGATCATCAAAAGGTTTCCTTTAAACGCGCGCAACTGGTGCTGGGCACACAAAAGATGGTGTTGCCAATGGATGGTTTCCACATCACCACCAGCTTAAAACGTATTGAATACGATCCTTGGCATAAGTTTATTTTTGCCATTATTGATTCATTACCTGATGACAAAGAGATCGCTTCCAATGAGGAAAGCTATGCTTTTCTTGAAGCGCCAGAAAGGATTCGTGGTAACGTTGACACTGTTGATCTGTATGGTGTGCCTATTCATCATGTCGATTTCAATTTATTGTTTCAGCAGGACTGGTGGCTATTGCAGCTTAACAGTGATGAGATCCGTGGGCGCATAAAATTCTTCCACGAATTTGAACAGCGTGGGCTAGAAGTTGATGCTGATTTTATTCACTTTCAGGACCCTGAGTTATTAGCGCAACAGACCGAGCCACCAGAGCAAGTTGAAGTATTTCCGCCTGCTCCCGAAAAAAATGATGCGGAGCAAGCAAATATAAGCCCAGCAGATTTTCCTAATTTAAAGCTTACCTGTGACAGCTGTAAATATCAGTTATTCGATTTTGGCAAGGTAACGCTTGAACTGGAAAAGAGCGATGGCAGCATGGTGTTATTGCGTGACTTTACCGCAACGCGCAAAAAAACAGAGCTTAAGTTAAGTGGTTCATGGCGAAAAGACAGCATTGTTGATATCACTGAATTATCGGGCACCTTAAATACGGCGGACGTCGAAAAAGAACTGGCTATATTTGATATCCAATCTGGTATCAAAGACAGTGGCTTTAAGAGCAGCTATGAATTGAAATGGAAAGGTGGACCGCATCAGTTTAATGTCGAGTCATTGAGTGGTAAGGCTAAGGCTAGACTTGATGATGGATACCTTGCTGAGGTCAGTGACCAAGGCGCTCGTTTGTTTAGTGTGTTGAGTTTGCAATCCTTGATTCGTAAATTGACCCTGGATTTTCGCGATGTGTTTGCCAAAGGCATGTTTTACAGTGATTTCAAAGGTGATTTTACCGTCGTAAACGGTGTTGTTTACACCGATAACCTGAAAATGAATGGCGCTGCAGGTAACCTAACCATCCAAGGTAATACCAGCCTGGTGAATCATCAGCTTGATTATAGAATGTCATTTGCACCGAAAGTTACCTCCAGTTTGCCGGTTATCGCAGCTTGGCTCTTTAATCCGCTTGCCGGTGCCGCGGCGTTAGTGGTTAATGAAGCTATTGAGAAGGCCGAAGTTATCTCGGTGATCACCTTTGAGTTAACTGGCACCGTTGCCGAGCCAAATTTCAAAGAAGTTGATCGCAAAAGTCGTAACGTCAATGTGGGTAAGTCAAAGCCTGACTTGAGTGACTTACAGCAGCAACAAGACCAACATGGTGGCGTGCAAACCGCTTCACATACTAACGCTGTTCGAGAGCCTGAGCGAAAAGATAAGGCCATTGAAAACAAACGTGTGGCTGACAAGGTGTCGGATGCTAAAGTGCCAGAGACAGAGGTGTTAGACGAGAAAGTCGCCGCTGACGTTAATAGCGACGCTGCGACGGATATTTGATATGGCGAAATTGACGGCGATACAAATGCAGTCGGTGCCTGATATTGATGCAAATCTAGCATTTATCGACCAGCAGTTATCGACTCTATCCATTGCCGCAGAACACCTTGTTGTGTTACCTGAATGTTGTTTGTTTTTTGGTGGACGCGATAAACAGCAGTTGGATATTGCTGAGCCGATAGGCACAGGTAAAATGCAGCAAGGTTTGCAACAGCTTTCGCGCAAATATGCCATATATTTATTGGCAGGCAGCATACCAACACAAAGCGTCAGCGAAAAATTTCAAGCGACAAGTATGTTGTTTGCACCAGACGGTAGCTTGCTGGCCAACTACCAAAAACTGCACCTATTTGATGTTGATGTCGAAGATAGTGAAAAAAGCTATCGTGAGTCTGCATATACTGACGCTGGTCTCAAGGTGGTACAACAGCCATTGCAAGATATTCAATTGGGTCTGAGTATTTGTTATGACTTGCGCTTTCCTGCACTATTTCAGCAATTAGCGGCGTTAGGTGCCAATGTTATTGCTGTACCTGCAGCCTTTACCCAAGTTACCGGCAAAGCCCATTGGCAACCCCTGCTGCAAGCAAGAGCGATAGAGAATCAATGTTATATCGTTGCCGCAGGCCAATCTGGCGAGCATAAAAATGGTCGACAAACCTATGGCCATTCGATGATAATCGACCCTTGGGGTGAGGTAGTTTGTTGTTTAACCGACGAGCTGACCAGTATAACCGCGCCGCTGGATTTAGACCTGCTTAAGCGGGTCAGAGAAAGTATTCCAGTTGCAAAACATAATCGCTTTAATTGCTCATTGAACAGCAATGAGCCCTGACTTGATGGATCCGTTAATGAACCATGTTGAACAAGAATTACTGCACGCCAGTGATTTAGGCCGTGAAGAATTACAACGCAGCCTAGACCATATGTTTTCGCGCAAAATTGATTTTGCTGATTTGTATTTTCAAGCATCCAGTAATGAACATTGGATGCTTGAAGATGGCATCGTAAAGGAAGGCTCACACAATATCGAGCGAGGTGTTGGTGTGCGTGCAATTGCGGGTGAAAAAACGGGTTTCGCTTATTCTGATGACATCAACCTTGATGCATTAATGAAAGCTTCTACAGCGGCGAGAAGTATTGTTAGTGAAGAAAAGTCTGGTACGGTGAAAGTGTTTAGTCCAACAGATGCAACGCCGTTATATCAACATAGCGATCCATTGCAAAGTTTGGCACAAGAAAAGAAAATCAATCTACTGCATGAAGTTGAAGCGCACGCAAGAGCTCAAGATAGCCGTGTTAAACAGGTCATTGTTAGTATGTCTGGTGTCTATGAGCGAGTATTAGTTGCAGCGAGCGACGGTACCTTTGCCAACGATATCCGCCCATTAGTACGCCTGAATTGTTCGGTGTTGGTGGAAGACAATGGCCGCCGTGAACGCGGTAACTCTGGTGGCGGTGCGCGTACTGATTACAGTTACTTTTTTGAATTAGATGGCAATAAGCCAAGATATAAAGGCTATGCCGAAGAAGCGGTTCGTCAAGCATTGGTTAACCTCAATGCCATTGATGCTCCAGCAGGTATGCTACCGGTTGTGTTAGGGGCAGGTTGGCCTGGCGTGTTATTACATGAAGCGGTTGGGCACGGCTTAGAGGGCGATTTTAACCGTAAAGGTTCTTCAGCATTCTCTGGCAAAATTGGCCAACGTGTTGCTTCAGAACATTGTACCATTGTCGATGACGGCACCATACAAGGGCGCCGAGGTTCTATATCTATTGATGATGAAGGCACACCAGGGCAATACAATACCTTAATCGAAAATGGTATTTTACGTGGTTACATGCAAGACAAACATAATGCCCATTTAATGGGTGTTAAACCAACAGGTAATGGGCGTCGTGAATCTTATGCACATTTGCCTATGCCGCGCATGACCAACACCTATATGCTTGCCGGTGAACACCAGCCACAAGATATTATTAAATCGGTGAAGAAAGGCATTTATGCACCC
Source organism: Thalassotalea sp. HSM 43 (assembly GCF_004752005.1). Lineage (NCBI taxonomy): Bacteria > Pseudomonadati > Pseudomonadota > Gammaproteobacteria > Alteromonadales > Colwelliaceae > Thalassotalea > Thalassotalea sp. HSM 43. The sequence continues at coordinate 2,423,823 of NZ_CP038493.1, forward strand.
AACTTCGCTGGCGGACAAGTAGATATCACTTCAGGTAAGTTTGTCTTTACCACCGCTGAGGCGTATTTAATTGAAGATGGTGAAATCACTTCACCAGTAAAAGGCGCGACCTTAATCGGTAGCGGCCCGGAAGCGATGCAAAATGTCAGTATGGTTGGTAACGATCTGGCGTTAGATAGTGGTGTCGGCGTCTGCGGCAAAGACGGCCAGTCAGTGCCTGTTGGCGTTGGTCAGCCGACCTTGAAAGTCGATGAAATGACCATAGGCGGCACTCAGTAACCGCGTAATAGCGAATAAAAAAGGCCCGCTACCTTTTTGGGGAAGCGGGCCTTTTTTATATCTGTAGCAAAAGCAGAGCCGTTATTTTTTAAACGGCACGTGTTCTTTAAGGTACTTAAACAACTCTTTGTAGTTTTTACCCGGTTTTTGCTGCTTTACTTCTTTGCCTGCTAGGCGAATAAGCTGTCTTAGGCGTTGGCGATCAAAGCCTGCATTGTCGCTAATAAGCGCTTCAATACGGCTGTTGTCCGCGCCAATAATCTCATCACGCAATTCTTCATAATAGCGGTGCTGTACTTCGGCAATACCATGCTTGTTTTGCATGATATCGATTTGTAATTGCAGTGCTTCAACGTCAAGACTGTTTAGCTGCTTAGCAATAAATTGTACGTTGCGATTAAAGGCATCGTGTTTACCTTTGATTTTATCGGCAACAACCAAAGCCGCTTCAATTTCACCATTCAGTGCTAATTGACTGCGTTGCTTTGCACCCATATGGCAAATGTCTTCTGCAAGCTTTGCCAGATTTTTCATGTCCTGTTTAAGTTCGGTTTTGCTTACGTAAAGAATGTCGTTCTCTTCATCGTATTCGCCAATTTCTCTAGCCATATCCTGAAATTTTAACAAGTTAAGTTTTTCTTATTATAACTGTTTTTACTGCGCATTTGCGGCCTTGTTGGAAATTATCTGTATAAATTATCGAATTGGCGTTGGGAAAATTACTGGCTGTGATATCCTTGCCCTAAGTCTATTCCTATATCTGCCAAATCATGGAACAAAAGCAATCAATTGATCACTCAATAGAACAAGTCAAAGACAGTGTCAGCAAAGTACTGGAAATGGCAAAAAAACTTGGTGCTAACAGTGCCGAGGTGTCGATTTCTAAAATGCAGGGACTGAGTGTCTCAACGCGTATGGGCGAGGTTGACACGGTAGAATTTAATAACGATGGTGCGTTAGGCATCTCTTTATATAAAGATGGTCGTAAAGGCTCTGCTTCGACAGCGGATTTATCCGACAGCGCCTTGCAGCAATCGGTGCAAGCAGCAATAAATATTGCCGACTATACCTCTGTCGACCCATGTGCAGGATTGGCAGATAAACAATCCTTAGCATTTGAACCAGAGGATTTGGATCTTTATCACCCGCAACCGATAACGCCAGACCAAGCAATTGAATTGGCGCGTGAGACGGAGGTCGCCGCGTTAGAGCGTGATCAACGCATCATCAATTCTGACGGCGCCAATTTTGCCAGTTACGAAGGTTTTAAAGTCTATGGCAATAGCCATAGTCAATTAGTCGCCTACCCAAGTACACGTCATAGCCTGACCTGTATGATGATCGCTGGCGACGCGGACGATATGCAACGTGATTACAATTACAGTGTCAGTCGCGAATTTGCCAATTTACAAGAGCCAAAGATCTTAGGTGAACAAGCTGCAGATGCGGCTCTGGCTCGCTTAAATGGTCGTAAGCTCGCGACACAAAAGTGCCCAGTGATGTTTCGTGCTGATGTTGCCAACAGTCTGTTTGGTCATTTTATCTCTGCGATCAGTGGTGGTAATTTATATCGTGACTCGTCCTTCTTGATAGACTCTATCGGTGAACAAGTTTTCAACGAGCATCTGCAAATACGAGAAATGCCATTTATAAAGCGCGGCTTGGCAAGTTCTGCTTTTGACTCGGAAGGTGTTGCGACAATTGAGCGCGATATCATTAAAGATGGTCATTTGCAGTCGTATTTATTAACCAGTTACTCGGCTCGTAAACTGGGGTTACAAACCACAGGTAATGCGGGTGGTATTCACAATTGGCAGGTATCCGCCAACGGTGGTGATTTTGACGCTATGCTGAAACAGCTCGGTACCGGTTTGCTGGTGACTGAATTAATGGGCCAAGGGGTGAACGTTGTTACTGGTGATTATTCTCGTGGTGCCGCTGGATTTTGGGTCGAAAATGGCGAAATAGCGTACCCTGTGTCAGAGATTACCATCGCAGGAAACCTTAAAGATATTTTCAAAAGTCTGGTGTTAAGCGGCAATGATTTTGATTTGCGTGGCAGTATCAAAACCGGCAGTTTATTGATTGAACAGATGCAAATATCAGGTCAATAACCCAGATTGCATATGTCTTTGACGCCTGCATGTGCCAAGATTCAGTGTATTGAATCCAAGTAGTGCAGGTTGTCAGCGACGTTAATTGCCGTTTAGCTCTAATCCAAATGAGCTCTAGTCCAAATGAGTTCTAATGCAAACTAGTTCAAGCCAGTCCTGTTTCAACGCAAATCCCATATCCATATCAAGGTGCGAGTCATATCGCACGTTCTTAACGCTACAATCAATGTTTTACTAAACACTTAATAATATTCGCTAGTCGTAGCTTATTTGAATTAGCCTTAATTAGCTTAGTTTGAATTAGCTTAGTTTAAATTAGCTTAGTTTAAATTAGCTTAGTTTGAATTAGCTTAGTAGCAGGGTGGCAGTGCCTAAAAATGCAAAGATACCAACCACGTCTGTGATGGTTGTCAGGATAACACCGCCAGCAAGGGCAGGGTCAATATTGATACGTTTCATCGCCAATGGGGTGATAACGCCAGCAAGACCGGCAACTGTGAGGTTAGCCAACATTGCAAACGCAATGATGCCCCCAAGCATTAGATCTTGTTTCCATAAGGAGACAATAGAGGCAATGAGCAGTGACCAAATGAGACCATTTAAAAAGCCAACCGCTAGCTCTTTGGTTAAGATGGTGCGGGCGTTATTATCACCAATGTGACCAAGTGCCATACCACGAATAACCAGGGTTAAGGTTTGACTTCCTGCGACACCGCCCATGCTTGGCACCAGGGTATTGAGTACCGCTAAAATGGCCATTTCCGCAAGAATGGGTTCGAACATGCTCGATACCGCGACGGCAAGTAACGCGGTAATAAGGTTTACACCGAGCCAAACGGAGCGCTGTTGAGTACTTTTGATAACCGGCGCGAAGGTATCTGCTTCATCATCTAGACCGGCTAAACTCATCATGGAGTGTTCCGCGTCTTCACGAATGATATCGACCACATCGTCAATGGTAATACGACCTAATAAGCGATTGCTATCATCGACCACCGGTGCTGAGAACCAATCATGGCGCTCAAACATAATTGCCACTTCGGTATCTTCCATAGCGACATTAACCGGGATGGTTTCGGTATCGGTGATTTCCGCAATGGTTTGCTCTGGTCTTGCGGTAACCAATGAAGCAAGAGAAACGCTACCGATGAGCTTGTCATCGCGATTAACCACATAAAATGAGTCGGTCGCTTCCGGCAATTCAGCTTTTAAGCGTAAATAGCGCAATACCACATCGATGGTCACATCCGGACGCAATGTGATGGCATCGGTATTCATGATACCACCGGCGGTTTCCGGATCGTATGAAAGCGCTTGTTCTACCCGGGTTCTATCCTGGGCATCCATTGAATCAAGTACGTCGTTGTAGGCAGAATCTGGCAGGGTACGTAACACTTCTGCCAAATCATCGATGTCCATGCCTTCTGCGGCGGCAGCAACCTTCTCAGGCTGCATGTTTTTCAATATGCCTTTACGAACTTCTTCTGATAATTCTTCGAGGATTTCGCCGTGCAGATCAGGGTCGACCAGCTGCCATAGCACAGTACGGCCTTTGGCTGGTGATGATTCAAGTAATAAGGCGATGTCATAGGCAGGCATGCTCTGGAACATTTTTCGCACGTACACGAACATACCACTGTCGAGAGCGGTATTTATTTCCAGTAGTCTTTGTTGGCTGATTTCCTGTTCTGACAACTCTGGCACGTTCCACCTCATGCTCAAGGGTGCTGTTATTGTTTAATTTTGATATTGATGGGTTGAGCTACAATTGCAGCGCGAATAGCAAACCTATAGGATTAGATTGCGTCCCATTAATATGAGTTATCTGGTTGAAGTGTAACGTAATTAGCGGAAATTATCAGCTAATATTTCCGCGAGTTCTGTATTTTTGTCAAAAGTTAGCTGCTAAATCAGTTGCTTAACGAGGTGTTAAAAATCTAGTGGCGGGTTTGTCGGCTATTCAGCTTCATCAAACTTATCACCGAATAATTGGCAAACCGCGCTCAGTGCTTGTTCGGCATCATCGCCTTCGCTGATCACTTCAACGGTTTTTCCTTGACTGCCAGTGAGCAGCATTAAGCCCATAATGGAGTCGGCGTCGGCGGACTTGTCATCCAGTTTAATGGTGATGGTGGCACGATAGTTTTGGCTTAATTTAGCCAGTTTAGTTGCAGCTCTTGCATGTAAGCCGAGTTTATTTTCTATTTTTACGAAGCGTGATTCACAAGTGTACATGGCCGTTGCTTTCCTGGATAACTTGGTCGCGAGTCTTAGCGTCGCTATTTAGTAAGTTCGCGATGACGAATTTGCACATCTCGTTCTTCTTTGCGAAATTGTTTGGCGAGAGCTTCAGCAATATAAACACTGCGATGCTGCCCGCCTGTGCATCCAACCGCTATGGTTAAATAGGTGCGGTTATTACGTTCTAAATGTGGCAACCAAGTCATCATAAAAGAGTTTATCTGCCAAATAAACTTAGTGACAATCGGTTGGCTAGCAAGAAAGTCTTGAACCGGTTGATCGAGGCCATTGTATGGCTTTAGCCCTTGTTCCCAAAATGGGTTTGGCAAAAAGCGGGCATCGAAGACATAATCGGCGTCGGTTGGCACACCATATTTAAAACCAAATGATTCAAACACTATAACCAAAGAACCGGTTTTTGAGCCCATCACTCGTTCACGCACTAAATCCGCTAACTGATGTGGCGTCAAACTGGTGGTATTAATATAAAGATTGGCGCGACTGGCCACCGGGTCGAGTAGCTTTTTCTCTAATGATATCGCTTGATCTAACGCCATGTTTTGACGAATCAAAGGGTGCAATCGGCGAGTTTCGCTGTAACGTCGCACCAATTCTTGATCATCAGCGTCAAGATAGAGAATGCTTAACTCAACCGTACTGGGTAAATAATCAATTATCTCGCGAGCATCTTCCGGGTTATGCGGTAAGTTACGCACATCCAATGACACAGCAACATTTTCGTAGTCGTTAATGACGGTATGGGTCAACGCGGGTAAAAGGTTTACCGGGATATTATCAACGCAATAATAACCGAGATCTTCGAGTACTCGAAGGGCGACGGTTTTACCAGAACCGGATCGGCCACTGACGATCATTAACTTCATTGCTTGCTCCTGTTAGCCATTAGCGACCAGTCTATAGAGTTGATCGGCGCTGGTACAGCGGCGCACGTTTTTACTATTATCTTTGTCTGAAAAGTATTTCGCAACACTTGCCAGAGTTTCTAGGTGTTGTTGGCAGCTATCTTCAGGAACGAATAAAGCGAAAAATATATCGACAGGCTTATTATCAATCGCATCAAAGTCGACCGCCTTATCTGTGGTGATTAACACCGCCACAGGTTGTTCAGTGTTATCGATTTTACTATGCGGGATGGCGATGCCTTTGCCTATACCGGTACTGCTGAGTTTTTCTCTGTCGATAAGGTCGTTTAGCAGCTCTTTGGCTGACGAAGTAGAGATTTTATTAGCGGCAAGTACACTGATTTGCTCTAGAATATTTTTTTTACTGTTGCCCGGAGCTGCACATATGGTGCAGTCCGGAGATAACAAATTAGCGAGTTTCATATAGTTAATGTTTAGACAGTTTGGCCTTGTGTTTTAGCACTTGGCGATCTAGTTTTTCCACAAGTGCATCAATGGAGGCATACATGTCTTCATTTTCAGCGGAGCCAAAAATCTCTCCCTGATTGACGTGCAGTGTGGCTTCGGCGATTTGCTGCAGCTTTTCTACTTTCAATACAACATAAACATTGTTTATGTGGTCGAAATGACGTTCAAGTTTTTCAAATTTTTGTTCAACATACGCTCTCATAGAGGCAGTAACTTCAACATGATGACCAGAAAGATTGATTTGCATAAGCTGTTTCCTTATGGTTTGGCTTAAATTAAGCTTTTTCTTTGGTTTGAAGGAGGAATGCCCAAAGACTCTCGGTATTTGGCTATCGTTCTGCGTGCAACGTTAATCCCCTGATCTGCCAAAAGCTCCGCCATTTTACTATCGCTCAATGGTTTTTTCGGATTTTCAGCGTCGACCAGTTTTTTAATTAAAGCTCGAATTGCAGTAGACGAACACTCCCCGCCGTTTTCGGTACTCACATGGCTTGAAAAGAAGTATTTTAATTCAAATATTCCTCGCGGCGTATGCATGTACTTTTGTGTGGTAACCCTAGAAATTGTCGATTCGTGCATCTCAACCGCTTCGGCAACGTCGTTCAGTACCATAGGACGCATAGCTTCCGGTCCATGTTCAAAAAAGCCCTGTTGTTGTTGTACAATGCAATTGGACACTTTCATCAGAGTTTCATTGCGGCTTTCCAATGATTTAATAAACCATTTTGCTTCCTGCAAATGCGAACGTATAAATTGGCTATCTTCCGCCGAGCTGGTTTTTGCCAGCGAAGCATAGTGATTATTGATATTTAGTTTAGGTGCAGTTTCTGGATTTAGCTCAACCACCCATCGGCCGTTTTTCTTGAACACACTGACATCAGGAATGATGTATTGTTCCTCGTTTTGCACGATGGCATCGCCTGGACGTGGGTTAAGACTGTGAATCAAGCGCATCACTTCTTGAAGTTGTGGCTCTTTAAGTCTGGTTTTACGCATTATGGTGCGAAAATCGCGATTGGCGAGTAAGTCAATATGATTATTGATAACCAGTTTTGCTTCTTTGAGAAACGGCGTGCCAGCGTCAAATTGGTCAAGTTGAATCAGCAAGCAATGCTGAATAGAACACGCGCCGGAGCCAATTGGATCAAACATATGGATGCGCTTTAATACCGCCTCAACTTCGTCTAATTCAATCTCATCATCGCCTAAGCTTTCTTGGATGTCTTCTGTGCTGACCGTTAGGTAACCGGCGTCGTCGATGGCGTCAATAATCGCCACCGCGATGGTTTTATCGGTTTCAGTAAATGGTGTTAGTTCCATCTGCCAGGTAAGGTGATCATGGATGTTTTCCGTGGTTTCACCTTGATAGACGGTATCGTCATTACCGGATGCCATTCCAGTATTGGAGACTCCGGCACTAAAGCTTTCTTCCCATGTTGAGTCGACAGACAGCTCTTCTGGGATTTCATTTTGGGTTAAGGCTTCACTGGTGGTGATTTCATCTTGTGTTGGCGTTGCATCTTCGCTGCCATCTAAACCGTTGCTTTCGGTGGTGCTTGCCTCATTACTTTGTTGCTGATTGTCATCGGCTTCCAGCAATGGATTGCTTTCAAGCGCTTCCTGAATTTCCTGTTGTAGATCCAAGGTCGATAGTTGCAACAATTTTATCGCTTGTTGCAATTGTGGAGTCATCGTTAGGTGCTGGCCAATGCGCAGCTGAAGACTTGGTCTCATTAGTTAATTGCTTTCCATAAAACAGAATACAAGTGGCAATGCATAACCAAGCAATTAAGCCTGTATCATTGCGGCGTTTTTTCCTTGCACTAGTTATAACTATAGCGTGAATTTCTCGCCTAGGTAGACGTCTCGTACATGTTGATTTGATAAAACTTGTTCAGCATTGCCTTGGGCTATCAACTCACCATGGCTAACGATATAGGCATGCTCACATACATCCAAAGTTTCACGAACATTGTGATCGGTGATAAGGACACCGATACCACGTTCTTTTAAATGTAAGATAATTTTTTTAATGTCACCCACTGAAATAGGGTCAACACCGGCAAACGGTTCATCGAGCAAGATAAATTGCGGATCCGCCGCCAATGCTCTGGCAATTTCGACGCGGCGACGTTCACCACCGGATAGGCTTTGCCCAGTATTTTCTACGATATGACCGATATTGAACTCTTCAACCAACGACTCAAGCTTTTCTTGACGCTCATTTGCCGTCATTTCCTTGCGGGTTTGCAGTATAGACATGATGTTATCGTAGACAGAAAGCTTGCGAAAAATCGATGCTTCTTGAGGCAAGTATCCGATGCCGTGACGCGCTCTCTCATGCATAGGCGATAAGGTAAGATCAACATTGTTCAGTGTCACGGTACCTTCGTCGCTAGCGACTAGGCCGACAATCATATAAAACGATGTGGTTTTACCTGCGCCATTAGGACCCAGCAAGCCAACTACTTGACCGGCTTTAACCGTCATACTGACATCTTTAACAACTTTACGACCTTTATAGGCCTTAGCGAGATTTTTGGCTTCGAGCGTTGCAGTCATGATTACTGTTCTTGTTCAGTGGTTTCGTTATTGTCTTTTTTGTTGATCTTGTCTTTCACTTCAGGTTCGATAATTGTGGTCACAATGCCGCTGCCATCACCATCGGCAGTAAGCTGCTCGGTTTCAAGGTTATAGGTAATCACATCACCTTGCACCATGCTGCCTTGCTGACTTACTTTGGCATTACCACGAATAACGATGATATTGGTTAATGGTGAGTAGCTAATTTCATTGGCTTGCAATTCAATTTGATCACCATTATCGAGCGTTTGGCTAAATCTGGCCGGTGTTCCCTTAGCCAAATATTTTTTTGCCTGTGAATCGTTTTCATTGCTGACTTGAACTAAATCGGCTTCGATAGTCAAAGTGCCCTGGGTTATTTTGACGTCGTCGATATAACTGGCAATGCGATTTTTTAAATCGGTTGACTGTTTTTGCGCAACAATTTTAATTTCTTTTTCAAAGTCTGATTGCTCAGCACTCAGCCAAAAGCTGGGAAGCAATAAGGCAGCACTGACTAATAGTTTATGAGTCATGTTTTTTAAAGGTTGTTTGTACATGTTCACTCAATGTCATTTCGGTAGTATTTATATCAACCTTCAAACCTACACCGCTCATGGTAAAGTCTTTACCTTTCAATAGGATATTTTGGTCTGAGGTTATTATTTTAGTATCCAGATCCAATGCCAACTCTTCCCCCTGAACTTCTGAGATGAAGGCATTTTTATCTTCACAGATTAATCTTACTCTATCTTTTAGAATTAAGATATTGTCTTTGCCGAGAAAACCACTTTCTGCGGTTAGTCGCCAAGGCTCAGAGCCGTCATCGGGGTATAAAGTGTAGGCAGGCTTAAGTAATTTGGTTTCGCCCAGTTGATCAAAGTGGGTCATTTGCTCTGCGTAAATGGTGTGCACCAGATGGCCATCACTGTCGAATTTCTTTGAGCTTAGTGCATTAGCAACAAAAGCAGGCTCATCTAAAGGTTTAATAACCTCAACGTCAGCTTGCTGTGATTGTTGATAATGAAGGTATCCATAAGACGCCAGTGCCAAAATAAACAACAGAATGGAAATCAGATGCAATCGACTCATACACTTGCTCCTGTTGCCAGATGCAAGGTGTTTTGGGATTGCATAATAAGATCACATAATTCCCGTACCGCGCCGCATCCACCAGCTAAAAAGGTAATGTAGTCAGCACCATTTTTAACCAAAGGGTGAGCGTCGTTAACGGCGACACCAAAACCAACCTGCTCGATACAGGGTAAGTCTGGTACGTCATCGCCGATATAGGCTATTTGTTCTAGGTCGATAGACAATTGATTGGCGATATCGATAAGCGCAGGCATTTTATCTTCTTGTCCCTGAACAATGAATTTTACGTTCAGAGCGCGCATGCGATTTTGTACTATGTTGGACTTGCGCCCGGTAATGACTGCAACATCGACACCATTTTGACCGACGGCTTTAATACCAAAACCATCTTTTGTGTTAAATGCTTTCAACTCTTCACCATCGTTACCGAGGTAGATACGACCGTCAGAAAAAACACCATCGATATCGCAGACCAATAATTTGATCTGTTTGGCTTTCTCTATAATGGCGCTGTCGACCTGCCCGTACAAGGTAGTGGTCATGGTTTTGCCAGTACTCAATTACAATACTCCTGCTTTAAGTATATCGTGCATATTCATTGCGCCGACAGGCTCATTGTCATCATTAACGATGATTAAACCATTGATGCTTTTATCTTCCATTAGCTTTAATGCTTCGGCTGCCAACATTTGTCGTTTAGCAACCACAGGATGTTTGGTCATCACCGACTCTATATAATCATGATGCAGATTTACCTGCTCATCAAGGATTCGGCGTAAATCACCATCGGTGAATAAGCCCAATAATCGACCATCATCATCGGTAATGGCGGTCATACCCAAACCCTTCTGTGTCATTTCGACAAGTGCATCTTTAATAAGTGCCCGATAATGAATTTTAGGCAGTCTATCACCACTGTGCATAACATCTTCAAGTCGCAACAACAGACGTTTACCTAGGCTGCCACCTGGGTGTGACAATGCAAAGTCATCAGCAGTAAAGCCGCGAGCGTTCAATAATGCCACCGCCATCGCATCTCCCATCACCAAGGTCGCTGTTGTACTCGACGTAGGTGCAAGACCTAACGGGCATGCTTCTTGAGGCACGGCGATGCAAATATGTACGTCGCTCAATTTGGCTAATGTTGAATTGGTATTGCCTGACATACCAATCAAGGTTGAACCGATGCGCTTAATAACCGGCATAATCGCCAATACTTCAGCGGTTTCACCGGAATTCGATATCGCCAAGACCACATCTGAGCTAGTCACCATCCCCAAGTCACCATGACTGGCTTCTCCAGGGTGAACGAAAAAAGCTGGTGTTCCTGTGCTGGCCAATGTCGCTGCAATTTTTCCGCCGACATGTCCGGACTTACCCATACCGATAACAATAACTCGACCTGAGCAATCAAACATCAATTGACAGGCTTTGGCAAATTCGTCGTCGATATAATTATGCAAATTTTCGATTGCTTGTTTTTCAATATCGATTACGTTTGCGGCAAGTTGCTTAAATTGTTTTGCATTAGGCATAAACTAAAGAATCCTAGGTAAAGATTAGGTATTGATAGACGATAAAGCCAATGAAGATAACCCCACCTTTAACACGGGTGATTCTAAAATGTCCAGAGCGGCTAAAACATAAGGCAAAAAGGAGAATAGTCAACGCCATCATATATGGCACATCACGACTCGCGACTTCACTGTCAACGACACCGGGCGCGATAAGACCAGGTAACGCTAAAACAGCAAGAATATTAAAGATATTGGAGCCGATGATATTGCCCAAAGCCAAATCATCTTCTTTTTTGATGATGCTGACCACACTCGCTGCCAATTCCGGCAAGCTGGTACCAATTGCAATAATCGTTAAACCAATCACCAAATCGCTCATGCCTAACGCTTTGGCAATAACCGTGGCTGATTCAACGAGGTAATTAGCACTTAATGGCAGTAGCACGAGTCCAAACACCAACCAAGCTAGGGCGACTAAGTTATTGACGTTTTCTGGGATTTCAGATTGCGCTTCAGCAATCATCGGATCTTCAATTTTATGGTGCTTTACTTGTTTTATACTCACCATAAGTAAACTAATGATGAACACCAAGAAGCCGACCATTAATAACAAGCCCTCAATAAAGCTGAAATTCAGATCAAACATCATATAGCTGGCAATAAAGGTGACGATTAATAGAATCGGTAACTCACGTTTTAAGGTGAGTGATGAAACGGCTAACGGTTTGCATAACGCAGTAAGGCCCAACACTAAAGCGATGTTAGTGATATTTGAACCGATAGCATTACCTATTGCGGTATCCGGTGCGCCTTGTAAAGAAGCGGTTGCTGCCACCACCATTTCCGGCGCGGATGAGCCCATCGCGACGATAGTAAGACCGATAATCATCGGCGCAATGCCATAATTACGCGCAATCGCTGCTGCGCCAAAGACAAATTTATCGGCGCTGTAGATTAGCGCGATAAGAGAAATTATTAGTATTAAGACTTCAATGAACATCTATTGCTCCATAAAATAGCCTTTAAATTTTCGCTGTAAATGACACAAATTAAAAGAGATAAAGTACAAATAAACAAAAAATTTGTGGAGAAATCACAGATTTAAGCAAAATTCCCCTTAGTTTTAGACAAAATCGCCGTGAAAAATGGCAAATATTGAAAAACAAAATAAGCTTTTATTCATAGCAATAACAGAGCCATTTGCTGCAAGTAGCAAATAAAGCCAGACAACCTGTTAAGCAATATAGGGAATCACCATGAAAAATAAGTTACTACTTCCACTTTTGTCATTTGCATTCGTGACCTCCAACGCACAGGCGGAACAATTTTATGGTTTTGCTGATGTAAACATCAACTTTCTAGATTGGACTGATAAAGCCGAAGATCGTTCTAATCCCGATATTGGTGGCTTTGGTGGGGAAAAAGAAGACTTCTTCTACATCGAAGTAGAAGGTGGAGCCGGGTTTGATTGGGGCGATATCTATGGTTTCTTTGATGTTGAAAACCCTGGTAATAGTCGCAACTACGGTCAGTTTTCAGAGGATGCTGGCGAAACCGATGGTTTTCGTTATGCAATGAAAGGCTCGATCGCGGTTAATGTTGGCGACTCAAATTGGAATTACTACTCGCACTTTTATAGCTTTTCTGAAGCATCGAACGGCTTTTATGATCAAAACTGGGTGTTAGGCTTTAGTTATGACATTTTTACCGAATCCGGTTTTTGGATGAAGCCATTTCTTGGTGTGCATATCGAAAACCAAACATTTAACGGTTCAGGTACTAATGGTTATATGGCAGGTTGGGTGTTGGGCTATGATTTCCAAATTGGCGAACAAAAATTTGGTATCAGCCAATGGCATGAAACTGAGTTTGCGCGTAAAGACCAATTTAGAGGCAATGGTACCCAATACACATTGAACTCGACGGGTTGGAACGGCGCGGTAGCACTTTGGTGGCACTTCAGCAGTAAAATGACCACCGGCGTTCAATATCGTTATGCTGATCATAAATTAGGCACAGCTGCCTATCACGACGCCATAATTTACACCCTTAAATACAATTTTTAGTATGTTAACTGGGTTTACTTGTCGTTTACAGTTTGATCGAGATCAAGTTTACACCTTTGTTATTTAACGTAATTTTAACAGCACTTGGCGGTTACAAAGTCACATAGACTGGAAAGTTCCATGTTTATTGTGATCTTTTGTAACCCAAATGCTCATTCAATGTGTTGTATTTTAGTCATTTCCCTTTCTCCCTCTAATTTTTGTCTCTAATTGATTACATTTGATAACCAAACAAAGATGGTTGCACAGAAAATAATCGATACAATGCCCGCCAGTTTTTAGGCAGCAGGTGCTTTTTCAGCAATAGCCTGCGTGATGTATTAGATGTGAGATATTAAGATGCGTAAATTGGCGATTGTATTGGCGGCTTCAGCAACTATGGCAGCTACCCCAGCGTTGGCAGAACAGTATTATGGTTTTGCAAATGTTTCGATAAACTATCTTGACTGGAGCGACAAGACGGAAGACAGAACGGATCCTGATATCGGCGGCTTTGGTGGCCCTAAAGAAGATTTCTTTTATATCGAAGTTGAAGGTGGCGCAGGCTTTGATTGGGGTGATGTATACGGTTTTATCGATTTTGAGAATCCACAGAACTCACGCACCGATGAAGACGATAAAGGAGACACCGATGGTTTCCGTATCGCAGCGAAAGGGTCTGTTGCGGTCAATATCGGTGAGTCAAATTGGAACTACTATGGTCACATTTACTCATTCACAGAAGCATCTGGTGGCTTTTACGATCAAAACGTCGTGTTGGGTGTAAGTTACGACTTGTTTACTGAATCAGGATTGTGGATCAAGCCATTCATCGGTGTGCACGTTGAAAATCAAACGTTTGCTGGCTCAGGTATGAACGGTTTCATGGCCGGTTATGTATTAGGTTATGATTTTATGATTGGCGAAGAAAAATTTGCCGTGACGCAATGGCATGAAACTGAATTTGGCCGAGATGATCAATTCCGTAACAATGGTACGCAATACATCATAAACTCAGTTGGTCACAATGGTGCGGTATCTCTTTGGTGGCACACCAATAAGAAACTGACACTTGGCTTGCAATACCGTTACGCTGACCACAAGCTTGGTACCTCAGCATATCAAGATGCGGCAATCGTCACTGCGAAATACAACTTCTAATAACGCAACCTATTGATAAAAAATGTAATATTTAACGAAAAAAGGCGCTTTGGCGCCTTTTTTAATGGCTGAAATAACGCTGCTTATTTGTTATTTTTTAATTTATATTGCAAATACCTAACGAACTTAATCCTTGAACTAGGGTCGTAAGCTATAATTTGAAGATAAAAAACCTGTTTTGTGACGCTTCGTTCTGAAAAAACGGACGTGATTGGCTAAAAATTATAATATATTAACAATTACTTACTAATTTATAATGCGAAACCAATACAGCTCGGGTAAAATCGAAACGATAATAATTATCAGTAAGTGAAGATGGAAAATCTTGTAGAGATCAAAAACTTAAGCTTTTTCAGGGAAGAGCGTTGTATTTACGATAATATCAGCCTCAACATTCCGAAAGGCAAAGTCACCGCAATCATGGGACCAAGTGGTATTGGTAAAACCACGTTGTTGCGTCTTATTGGTGGGCAATTAAAACCCCAGCAAGGTGAAATCCTGTTTGCCGGCGAAAACATTCCTGCATTGTCTCGCAAGGACCTTTATCGTCTCCGTAAAAAAATCAGTATGTTATTTCAATCTGGTGCCTTATTTACTGATATGTCGGTATTTGACAATGTGGCGTTTCCTATTAGAGAGCACAGTCAACTTCCAGAAGATCTGATTGCCAAAATGGTGATGATGAAGTTAGAAGCAGTTGGATTGCGTGGCGCTATGGAATTGCATCCAAGCGAATTATCCGGTGGCATGGCTCGACGTGCGGCGTTGGCCAGAGCCATTGCCCTTGATCCTGAGTTGATTTTATTCGATGAACCCTTTGCTGGTCAGGATCCAATTTCAATGGGGGTTGTTGTTCGCCTTATTCGCGACCTTAACGACGCCTTAGGATTAACCTCGGTTGTCGTTTCCCATGATGTACCTGAGGTGATGAGTATCGCTGATTACATATACATCATCGCTGATCAACGCATCATTGGTGAAGGTACGCCGCAAGAAATTGAGCAGCAACAATCACAATTGGTGAAACAATTTATAAAAGGCGAAGCCGATGGACCGGTGCCATTTCATTACCCTGCAAGCTCATATAAAAAGCAGTTGCTTGGAGATGCCGGTTAATGATTGAACAAATAGTAAATTTAGGGCGTTCCACAATCGCTATGGTGGCAGGGCTAGGTAGAGCGTTGTTGATGTTGTTATCAGCGTTGTTACATTGGCCTAATGTGCGCAAAGGCTGGCCATTGCTGGCTAAGCAATTATATTCTGTTGGCGTATTATCACTGTTGATAATTATCGTGTCCGGTACCTTTATCGGTATGGTTATAGCGCTGCAAGGATACACTATACTGGTAGGTTACGGCGCTGAAGCAAGCCTTGGTCCTATGGTTGCGTTGTCTATACTGCGTGAGTTAGGGCCAGTTGTTACCGCGCTATTATTTGCCGGTCGAGCCGGTTCAGCATTAACCGCTGAAATAGGCTTAATGAAAGCGACTGAGCAACTTAGTAGTATGGAAATGATGGCCGTTGATCCATTGCGACGCGTCATTGCACCACGTTTTTGGGCAGGTTTTATCTCTATGCCATTGTTGGTTGCGATTTTTTCTGCAGTGGGAATTTTTGGTGGGCATTTAGTCGGTGTTGATTGGCTAGGTGTTGACTCTGGTACGTATTGGTCAGTGATGCAAGCTCAGGTGGATTGGAGTGCTGACGTCATGAACGGCATGATAAAGGCGGTTGTCTTTGCCTTTGTCGTTACTTGGGTTGCTGTATATAAAGGTTATGATTGTGTGCCGACGTCAGAAGGCATAAGTCGGGCGACTACTTCCACAGTGGTGCAGTCGTCGTTAATAGTTTTAGGTCTGGATTTTATTCTGACCGCCCTGATGTTTGCGAATTAGCATAGTAGGTGTAGTGACATGGTGTCGAAGAAAATAGAATTAATGGTAGGAATTTTTGTTGCATTGGGCATAGCTGCCCTATTGGCATTAGCGTTGAAAGTTGCTGATGCTGGCATCAAAGGTAATGGTGAAACCTACAAGCTGTATGCCAAATTTGACAATATCGGTGGCTTAAAAGAGCGCTCGCCAATCAAAGTTGGTGGTGTAACCGTTGGTCGGGTTCAGTCGATTCAGCTGGATACAGAAGATTATATGCCGGTAGTAACTCTCGATATTTACAGTAAGTACAGCAATTTTTCTGAGTCTACCTCGGTCTCTATACTGACTGCAGGTCTATTAGGTGAACAATATCTTGGCTTAGAGCCAGGATTTGTTGATGAAGAGCTTGGTGTAGGCACATTGCAGCCAGGTGATTTTATTGAAGATACTAAGCCAGCTCTGGTATTAGAAGAGTTGATTGGTCAGTTTTTGTTTAGTCAGGGTGAAGACTAATTTATTTGTCGGAATTAGCATTTATGAAATCTTTATTTATTAAATTAATTAGTTTTGTTTTTACGATTGTCAGTTTTTCTACATTGGCGAGCGCTGATGTCGACAAATCAAACCCTTATGCAATGATTGAAGAAGTTGCACAAGTTACGTTTGATCGTTTTGCAAGTGAAGAAGCAAACATCCGTGAAAACCCAGAAATCCTTAAAGACATCGTTCGTGAAGAGTTGATGCCACATATATTTTACCAATATGCGGGGTTAAAAGTGCTTGGCAACTATGCCAAGAAAGCCAGCAAAGATGAGCGACGTGAGTTTGTTGCAGCATTTCGTGAGTATTTGATTACCTCATATGCACAGGTTTTCACTTTGTATGATAATCAACGCATCGTATTCAAGCCGGAACAAGATTTTTCTAAGAAGAAAATTGTTATGGTAGGTGTTGATATTATCGATGAGCAACGCCCACCAATTAACATTCAATTTAAAGTCCGTAAAAACAGTAAAACCAATGAATGGCAAGCATTCGATCTTGTTGCTGAAGGCATTAGTCTATTAGACGCCAAGCAAAAAGAATTACGCAGTATTTTAGCGCAAAACGGGGTACCCAAAGTAACCGAAATGCTAAAGGAAAAAAGTCAGCGTAAGATCGTATTTAAAGATAACGCTGATGAAGTTCGGGCTAAGATTGAAGCCCAAAGTGAACCGGCGACGGAGCAGTAATCCTTGAGTAACGACTTTACTATAGATACCAATGATGACGGTCAATTGGCCGTCGTTGGTGAACTAACAAGAAAAAGCATAATCGGTAAGCAACAAAAGGTTTTTGCCGATATTGTTAGTCAAGATAGCCAAGATATTGATTTATCGAAGCTTAATAAGGTTGATACCGCAGGCCTGGCCTGGCTGATAGCGCTGTTCGAGTTCGCTGCACAAAAACAAATCAAAATTAACTATTCCCAACCACCCTTAGAATTGGTTAAACTCGCTACTTTAAGCCGAGTTAATGAGCTGTTGGCGCTGAATTAAGCGTCAATCTATAAACGCCATTTCTGGCAACTTAAATACAAAATTGGAGAAGTCACTATGGATGTTAGTGATATTGAACGTTTGCTGCACGACAGTCTGACGCTGGATGAATTACATGTCACTTTTGATGGCTCACAATGTAAAGTGATTGCCGTTGCCGATATGTTTGATGATATGTCTCGTGTAAAAAAACAGCAAACGGTATATGCGCCATTGGCAGGCGCTATTGCCGAAGGCAAAATCCACGCGGTAACCATTAAAACATTTAACTCTGCTCAGTGGCAGCGTGAAAAAATGTTTAATATGCCGTCATAAATAACATATTAAATAACACTAAGAAGGGCTATTTTGGACGCGTTTCGTATAAGTAGTGGTAACCAACTGAATGGCGATGTCGTCATCAGCGGTGCCAAAAACTCCGCATTACCGATTTTATTTGCAACCATTCTTGCTGAAACTCCGTTGACAGTAAGTAATGTACCTCAATTGAATGACATTAATACCACCTGCAAATTATTGGGTGAGTTAGGTGCGCAAGTGTCTTGGCAGGGTGAAGATGCCGTGCATATTGACGCTTCTCAAATCAATAACTGTTTAGCCCCGTATGAGATGGTAAAGACCATGCGAGCGTCAATTTTGGTGCTTGGTCCTTTGTTGGCTCGTTTTGGCCACGCGGAAGTATCACTGCCTGGTGGCTGTGCTATCGGTGCAAGACCGGTCGATTTGCATATTTCTGGCCTGAAAATGATGGGGGCAGAAATTAATGTCGAAAATGGTTATATCATCGCTAAGAAACAAGGCCGTTTGCAAGGCGCAACCATCTTTATGGATGCCGTTAGCGTAACCGGTACGGAAAACTTAATGATGGCCGCAGCACTAGCTGAAGGTACCACCATTATTGAAAATGCCGCACGTGAACCTGAAATTGTTGATTTAGCCAATTTCATTAACGCCATGGGCGGCAACGTATCTGGTGCTGGCACTGACACATTGACCATTGAAGGTGTCGAGTCATTGCAAGGTGCAGAGCACAAGGTTATGCCTGATCGCATTGAAACCGGGACATTCTTGGTTGCTGCTGCGGTTACTGGTGGCAAAATACGTTGCCTGAATACCGACCCGCACGCGTTGGAAGCGGTTATCAGTAAATTGCAAGAAGCCGGCGCTGCCGTTACCTTCGGCGATGACTGGATCGAACTGGAAATGAATGAACGCCCGAAAGCGGTGAATATTCGTACCGCACCGCACCCGGCATTTCCAACCGATATGCAGGCGCAATTTGTTACCCTTAATGCTATTGCTCAAGGTACCGCGACGACAGTTGAGACGATTTTCGAAAATCGATTTATGCACGTACCAGAATTACAACGTATGGGTGCAGACATCAAACTTGAAGGTAATACCGCAGTATCTGTTGGTGTTGAGGGATTAACGTCCGCTCAAGTAATGGCAACGGACTTGCGCGCCTCTGCAAGTTTGGTTATCGCCGGCCTAGTTGCTGATGGTGAGACCATCGTAGATCGTATCTACCACATTGATCGTGGTTATCAAAAGATTGAAGATAAGTTGCAAAAACTGGGTGCGAATATCACTCGTTTTAAAATCAACTAGATTTAATTCTTTATAGAGCAATAAAAAAGGCAACCTAAGGTTGCCTTTTTTGATCGCCTAATCGCGGCATTTATTGGCAGCGGTTAGCGTTTAAATTCGCCGATAATAACAGGTATAGTGATCAGCTTATTCTCGCGATAAATGGTGAATTCAAGCTGAGCGCCAGGATTGGTTTCCGCAATAATATCCAAGGCGTGGTTGATGCTGTTAATTTCCTGACCACCAATCTTATGAACTACATCGTTAATCGCTAATCCTGCCGCTTCTGCAGGACCACCTGGCGTAATTTGATTAACAACAAAGCCTTTAAGGTGATGATTGTAACTGTCAGAGCTTACCCCTAACCAACCGCGTATGACTTGGCCGTTTTCAATCAACTCACGCATAACCTTGGCCGCCAGTTTATAGGGCACGGCAAAGAATATCCCTTGAATATTAACTTGCGGACTTAATCGTTTAAATTGCGCAGAGGTAATACCGACTAAGTCACCATTAGAATTGACCAATGCGCCACCTGAGTTACCGTCATTGATTGCCGCATCCATTTGTAAAAATTCACGATAGTTGGTGCTACTTAAACCATTACGACCTGTGGCACTGATAATACCTTGAGTGACGGTTTGACCAATATTCAATGGATTACCTATCGCCAATACAACGTCACCAACCAACGGGGTGAGGCTGTCGTCGCGAGGAATGACGGGTAAGTTATCAGCGGCAACTTTTAACACCGCTAGGTCGGTAATTTGGTCACTACCAATCAGTTCGGCGGTGAGCCGTGTGTTATCTTGCAGAACCACACGAATCATATCCGCATTCATTACCACATGATAATTGGTGAGGATATAACCTCTAGGATCCATAATCACCCCAGAGCCAAGCTTCACTTGTTTACGTGGTGTGTTTTGATAATAGTTGCCGCGTTCAATGGTCTCGGAATAGATGTTAACCACTGCAGGTGCGGCTTTGGCGACGGCCGTCGCAAAGGACATCGGGTCAGATTTTTGCGTATCTGGCTTGAATATATTAAAGGATACACTGTTGCCGTCACGTAATTCTGGCACCAATATCAATAATACAACGGCAGTTAATAGGCCATAACTGATCGCTCTAAGAATATAGGAAAGTGCCGGTAAAATTTTCATCCGCAGCTTATTGTTGTTAAAGGGCAATATTTAAAATACTAGCACTTTTCTCACCGTCGACAAAGAGTTAACTCATCGGTTTTATGCGCAGGCTAGATTCTTGTGATGGCAAATTGCTAACAAAAAAGGGAAGCATAGCTTCCCTTTGAAAAACGCTCATAGCTTAGCGCATCATTAAGTAGAGTTTGGTGTTACCACGCACGATATTGAGTGCGACAACACCTTCAATTTCTTCAAGTAGATCGCGAAACTCAGCTAAGTTACTTACTGGTTTGCGATTCACACCGGCGATAACATCACCATCTTGCAGGCCGACGGCTGCAGCAGGGGAGTTTTCGATAACGTTTCTAACCAGTACGCCCTCGCCATCTTCACTACTGCTTAATTGAGCGCCTTGTAGCATAGGGTGCATGCTAGCGGCAGCGATGTTGGCTTCGGTTGTGCCTTTTAGAGTAACATCAAAGGTTTTGCGTTTACCGTCTCGTAAAATCGTCAACTCAACGTCGTTACCGGCACCAATAGAACCTATCTTGCCACGCAATTCATTGAAGTTGCGAATTTTGCGACCATTGACTTCAATGATAATGTCGCCTGCTTTTAAGCCTGCTTGTTCCGCCGCTGAGTCTGGAGCAACTTGTGAGACAAAGCCACCTTGATTGGTTTCTAAATCCATGGCTTTTGCCAATTCAGGATTAATTGAGTTACCGGTGACACCTAGCACGCCGCGGCGTACTTCACCGTATTCGATGATTTGATTGACGAGATTCTGCATCATCGTTGATGGTATCGCAAAACCGATACCTACGTTGCCACCATTAGGGCCTAGAATTGCGGTATTGATACCGATAAGCTCGCCTCTTAAGTTGACTAGCGCGCCACCGGAATTGCCGCTATTAATTGCCGCATCGGTTTGAATAAAGTCTTCCAGCTGTTCAATGTTAAGGCCACTACGGCCCAACGCGCTGACAATACCAGAGGTGACGGTCTGGCCAAGTCCAAATGGACTACCAATGGCGACAGCAAAGTCACCGACGCGCAGATCATCTGAATTAGCGATTTTAATTTCAGTCAGGTCTTCACCGTCTATTTGCAGCAACGCGATATCACTTTGTGCATCGGTGCCTATTTTCTTGGCTTTAAACTGACGACCATCAGTGAGATTGACCAGTATGGTGTCGGCTTCATCAATAACATGGTTATTAGTAACGATATAACCTTTATCGGCGTCGATAATAACACCTGAGCCTAAGCCTCTAAAAGGGCGCTCTTGCGGTTCTTGACCACGGCGTTGGCCAAAGAAAAATCGGAAAGGGTCGGATTGTTGTACTTCTTGCGTACCTTCCACACTAATGCTTACCACAGCGGGGGTGGTTTGTTCTAACATCGGGGCTAATGACGGTAAACTTTGACCGTCTACTTGCGTTGGCAAGGCAGCATATGAACTAGCGGGGAATAATGTTAAAGAACCAATTAAAAGCGCGACAGGGGTCAGTGCAAACTTCTTTTTCATATATAAGACTCCAATTTTAGTTAATTCTTAATATTTTTATACTGAAAAAACAAAGCCCAGAGTTAAGCCGGGCTTGATTGCGTATCACGAATAAAAATTCGTCGTAACTGTTAACTAGTGACTCACTTGAATAAGCAAAGTTCAAAACGAGCTGTGTATTAGCTCGCCTTGTTTGTAACAACTTGTTGCGCGTCACTGAATATGCCGCTCGGATCATCTGAATAATCACGAGGTGGCTCAGTTAACGCTTCATTGCGTACACCGCGTTTAGCTTTTTTCGGTGACGGATTAGAGCGAATGTGCGCTTCAGTTTCGGCTGAGAAGAAAGGCATTTCATTGCTACGTTGATTGGCTCGGTCCAAAAGTTGCGTACTTTGTTCCATTTGAATCATCGCTGTTTTGCACGCGTCATTCATTTTCGCCAATAAATTAGTTGAGTTTTGTAGATGTGTGGCCACTTCATTTTGATACTGCTCAAGTGAAGTCTTACTCTCAGTCACTTCTTGTTGCAGGTGTTTAAACTCTTGTTCTGAAGCCGACATTTGTTTGCGCGCGAAAAAACCGCCGGCAGCGCCGATGATGACACCGATGAGAAGGTAGATGAATTCCATATTTATTCCTTACTGTTTCGACACAATAACCTGGTTTCCTGTTTTGATACGTATAGTAAGCTATAGAGGATTAGAGTATAACCAGGGATTTTGTTATTTTATGACTCTTTTTAGGGTTTTATTAGATTAGAATGACAGCCCTAATGGAGTTTTCAACCAAGTTGGCATAGCAGTCTTGGTTGCCTTCTCTTATAATAGCGTTAATTTAATACTTTCACACCTCCGATCTGGTGATTATTTGTAATTTTTCAACGTCATAGCATGAAATTGATAATGATCAGAGGTGAATCATCCATACTCTTATTTATAAGTTATCGAAAGCGATACCATGATTAAGCTAACACCTTGGCAAAAATACCAACAAGATCTTCAAACTAACGGTTTCAGTCACGATTCAGCACAAGAAAACGCGGTTAAGCAACTGCAGCGCTTGTATGATGATTTGCAGACTAAGCCGATAGCGGTTACTGGCTTTAAGAAAGTGCTCAAAGGCTGGGTAAAAACCATGGCCAAACCAAAGGCAAATAAAGTCAAAGGCATTTATTTTTGGGGTGGTGTTGGTCGAGGTAAAACTTATTTAGTCGACACTTTCTATGATTGTCTGCCGTTTGAGCAAAAAATGCGGGTTCACTTTCATCGCTTTATGCATCGTGTGCATGACGAGCTTAAACTGCTTAAAGGTCAGCAAGACCCGTTAAAAATCATTGCTAAAAAGTTTGCCGAAGAAACCCGTATTATTTGTTTTGATGAATTCTTTGTCTCTGACATTACTGATGCCATGTTGCTTGGCACCTTATTTGAAGAGTTATTTGCGCACAATGTCACCTTAGTCGCGACGTCAAACATTATTCCGGATGAACTGTATAGAAATGGTCTACAGCGGGCTCGCTTTTTGCCGGCGATTAAGTTGATTAACGAAAACTGTGATGTGGTTAATGTCGATAGTGGTATTGATTATCGCTTGCGCACCCTTGAACAAGCGGAAATTTTTCATTCGCCACTTGATGCCAAAGCCGATGAAAATATGGCGCTTTATTTTAGCCAATTAACGGTTGAGCCGGGTCAGCAAGGCAAGGTCTTAGAAATTAATAATCGCCCTTTGACCACGCTACGAGAAAGTGATGGCGTAGTGCAGTTTGACTTTAGTGAGCTGTGTGAATCCGCTCGCAGTCAATCAGACTATATGGAGCTAAGTCGTATTTACCATACGGTGTTGCTCGCCAATGTGAAACAAATGGGCCGTGAAACCGACGATAGCGCTCGCCGTTTTATCGCTCTGGTCGATGAGTTTTACGAACGAAATGTGAAACTGATTATCTCCGCCGAGGTAGACATGGAGCAATTGTACAGCGACGGCGGTTTAAATTTTGAATTCAAACGTTGTCTATCTCGATTACAAGAAATGCAATCTATGGAATATTTGGGCTCTGAACACTTGCCTTAGTCATTATTGGCAAAGTTATGCCCTGAATTTATCCATTAAATTGCAATATTTTGTAAAAAACGCTATTTGATTGAAAATTAAACTTCATTTTTACAAAAATATTCTCTATAATTCGCGGCTCCCAACGTTACAACGCTTGAAAAAGCAACAGACTCGATACTCGAAGGGGTAAAAACGTAGTCTATTTAATCGGTTATTGGTAGCAATAACTTTTTATGTAACTTATTTATTATGGGTTTTTATCAATGAAAACTTTTGTAGCTAAACCAGAAAGCGTAACTCGCGAATGGTTTGTAGTGGACGCCGAAGGTAAAACTTTAGGTCGTATCGCTACTGAAATTGCTCGTCGCCTACGCGGTAAGCACAAGCCAGAATACACTCCTCACTGTGACACCGGTGATTATATCGTTGTTGTTAACGCTGAGAAAGTACGTGTAACTGGTAACAAAGCGAAAGGTAAAATTTACTACTCGCACACTGAATTCCCTGGTGGTCTTAAGCAAATTAGCTTTGAAAAGCTAATCGAAAAAGCACCAGAGCGTGTAATTGAATTCGCAGTTAAAGGTATGTTGCCAAAAGGTCCTCTAGGCCGTGACATGTACCGTAAACTTAAAGTGTATGCTGGCGCTGAGCACAAGCATGCGGCACAACAACCTAAAGTATTGGAGTTGTAATCATGGCTGATAATCAATATTACGGCACTGGTCGCCGCAAGAGCTCTGTAGCTCGTGTATTCATGAAAGCTGGTAAAGGTACTATTACCATTAACAATCGTGACATCGAAACTTATTTCGGCCGTCCAACAGCACGTATGGTTGTTCGTCAACCACTTGAGCTTGTTGAAATGGTTGAGAAGTTTGACCTTAACATCACCGTAGTTGGTGGTGGTATCTCTGGTCAAGCTGGTGCGATCCGTCACGGTA
Source organism: Thalassotalea sp. HSM 43 (assembly GCF_004752005.1). Classification (NCBI taxonomy): domain Bacteria; kingdom Pseudomonadati; phylum Pseudomonadota; class Gammaproteobacteria; order Alteromonadales; family Colwelliaceae; genus Thalassotalea; species Thalassotalea sp. HSM 43. Next base: position 2,448,884 of record NZ_CP038493.1, read on the forward strand.
TCACTCGTGCGCTAATGCAGTTTGACGAAACTCTACGTTCAGAGCTTCGTAAAGCAGGTTACGTTACTCGTGATGCTCGTAAAGTTGAACGTAAGAAAGTGGGTCTACACAAAGCGCGTAAGCGTCCACAATTCTCGAAACGTTAATTTTACTATTCGATGCAAAAAACCGGCCTTCTGGCCGGTTTTTTTTTCTTAAATAATTGTTTACCCAAAATTTACACAGTTTAGGCTATTGCAGAAAAAGGCCTAAATAAGCGCACTTCCGACAAGGTTTTATCTTGTAAAAAAATGTACAATTCTTTATTATAAGCAAAATTTTTTAATCGTAATTTTGCTACCTTTTTTCTGTTTTCGTTAAAATGAAGCAAAATTCAATAAAAACAACAATTTTCCTGAAAATTCACGAGAAATCGTTGTAAGAAAAATCCTATCGGCAGAGCGATACGTTTAATATAGCTCTGGCGAGACAATTTTTTCTGTGTCTAATAAATAGTATTGGAGAAATGAAATGAGCAATGCGCCCGTGGACAACGGCCGTCGACGCTTCCTAACAATCACGACATCTGTCGTTGGTGGTGTAGGCGTTGCTGGTGCAGCTGTGCCATTCATCGCTTCCTGGAACCCAAGTGCCAAAGCTAAAGCTGCCGGTGCCCCAGTCGAAGTAAATATTAGTAAAATTCAAGCTGGTCAGCTGGTACGTGCAGAGTATCGTGGTAAGCCTATCTATGTTGTTCGTCGTCCAGCGACGATCATCGATGCATTAGGCGGTCATGAAGATCAGTTACGAGATCCTAATTCGCAAGAAGAACAGCAACCTGCATACGCACAAAATCAATACCGCTCAATTAATCCTGAGTATTTGGTAGCTGAAGGTGTTTGTACTCACTTAGGTTGTGCTCCAACATACAAAAAAGGCGATTTTGCTGAGCATGTTGAAGGCGTAGATTACGGTTTCTTCTGCCCATGTCATGGTTCTAAGTTTGATATGGCTGGTCGTGTATTTGCTGGTGTTCCTGCTCCATTGAACCTAGTTGTTCCAGAGCATTCATTCCCAGATGACAACACGCTTGTTATCGGTATTGGTAAAGGAGACGCATAATGCTTGCTAACTTTATGGCTTGGATTGACAAGCGTTTGCCAGTTACGGATGCTTGGAATAAGCACGTAGGTCAGTACCCGGCACCTAAAAACTTTAACTTTTGGTACTTTTTTGGCTCTCTAGCCATGCTAGTACTTGTTAACCAAATCGTTACTGGTATTTGGTTAACCATGAACTACGAACCATCAGGCGATGGTGCATTCGCTTCTGTAGAATACATCATGCGTGATGTCGACTACGGTTGGTTGCTACGTTACATGCACTCTACCGGTGCGTCAGCGTTCTTCGTTGTTGTTTACTTGCACATGTTCCGTGGCTTAATTTATGGTTCTTACCAAAAGCCTCGCGAATTACTGTGGATCTTCGGTATGTTGATTTACTTGGTGCTAATGGCTGAAGCATTCATGGGTTACTTATTGCCTTGGGGTAACATGAGTTACTGGGGTGCACAGGTAATTATATCCTTGTTTGGTGCGATTCCGGTTATCGGTGATGACCTGACTACCTGGATTCGTGGTGACTACGTCATCTCTGGCGCTACCTTGAACCGTTTCTTCGCTTTGCATGTTATTGCATTGCCACTTGTGCTTTGTGTGTTGGTATTCTTGCACATCCTAGCCTTGCACGAAGTTGGTTCGAACAACCCAGACGGTACCGACATTAAGAAGCCAAAAGGCTCAGTACCAGACGAAGAGCAAAGTAAGTTCAAATTCCATGAACATTACACCAAAAAATACGATATCGTGGATGCGATTCCGTTCCACCCTTATTACTCTGTAAAAGACATCATGGGTGTTGTTGGTTTCCTTATCTTGTTCTGCTGGGTTATGTTCTTCTTCCCTGAAGGTGGTGGTTACTTCCTTGAGGCGCCAAACTTTGAACCAGCTAATGGCTTGAAGACGCCAGAGCACATTGCTCCGGTATGGTACTTCGGTCCGTTCTACACTATCTTACGTGTCGTTCCTGACAAGTTAGGTGGTATGATCCTGATGTTTGCTGCTATTGGTATGCTATTCGCTTTACCATGGTTTGATCGTGGCGTTGTGCGCTCGTTCCGATTCCGCAGTAAGTTACATTTGTTTAATCTTGTTCAATTCGCTGTGTGTTTCGTCCTATTAGGTTACCTAGGTACTCAACCGTCGAACTTTATCAATAACTTGATTGGTACAATTACTACCATTGGTTACTTCGGTTTCTTCATTGCCCTTTGGTTCTACTCAAAAGGTGAGAACACTAAGCCAGTTCCAGAGAGAGTGACAAAATAATGAAAAAAACACTTATTGCATTATTGGCTCTAGTACCTGTTCTAGCATTTGCAGCAGGTCCTAACATTCCGTTAGATAAAGCTAACAACGATCTTACAGACAAACAGTCATTACGTAACGGTGCTGAAACCTTTATGAATTACTGTCTTGGTTGTCACTCATTGCAGTATCAACGTTATAACCGTACCTTCGCTGATTTAGAAATCGATGAGAAAGAAGGTATCGAGACGCTTATGTTCACTGGCGAAAAAGTCGGTGACCATATCGTCAACACGATGCCAGCAAAAGAAGCGGCTGCGTGGTTTGGTGCTGCGCCACCGGATTTAACCTTGGTAACTCGTTACAAGAAAGGCGGTGCGGATTGGTTATACACCTACTTGCGCTCGTTCTATGCTGACGAAAATCGTCCGTTCGGTGTTAACAACGCCGTATTTAAAGATGTTGGTATGCCACACGTATTCCAACAACTGCAAGGCGTACAAGAGCTAAGCGATGACGCAAAAGCAATGTTGCAATTGCCATCGACTGAACAACGCCCGTTGACCTCTGCGGATCTAGTATTAACTCAACCTGGTCAATTAACACCACAAGAGTACGATACTTTGGTTCGCGACTTGGCTAACTTCCTGGAATATACAGGTGAGCCAGTAAAGGTTGAACGTAAGCGCCTAGGTTACTGGGTAATTGGCTTCTTGTTCATCTTGTTCGTACTATCATACTTGCTGAAGAAAGAATATTGGCGCGACGTTCACTAATATTACTTTCTTAAGCTAACTTATTGGGGCTATACTGGTTATCGAAACGATAATTTTGGTTAGCCCCTTTCGCGTACTTATACAGTACCTTGATTGCCAAGGATATTTTGGCAATATTGGAAATGACACATTTGGAGGATATATGGCTGTAGCCGCCAACAAACGTTCTGTAATGACCTTGTTTTCTCTGGCCGATGATATGTATTCACATCAAGCTCGTATCGTGCTTGCTGAGAAAGGCGTCGGTGTAGATATTCATTTGGTAGACCCAGATAATTTGCCTGAAGATTTAATTGATTTAAATCCATATGGCACAGTTCCAACTCTTATTGATCGTGAGTTGGCATTGTACGAAGCGAAAATCATTATGGAATATCTGGATGAGCGTTTCCCACATCCACCTTTGATGCCTGTTTACCCGGTATCTCGTGGACGTAGTCGTTTGATGATGCACCGCATTGAAAATGATTGGTATACGCTTGCCAGAGTCGTAATGTCAGGAGACGCTGATGCCGCTGAAAAAGCGCGTCAGGAGCTACGTGAGAGCCTGCTAAGTGTTGCCCCAATCCTAAACGAAGCACCGTACTTTATGAGTGAAGAGTTTAGTTTGGTTGATTGCTACTTGGCACCATTACTATGGCGTTTACCGGTATTAGGTATCGAGTTATCAGGCCAAGGCAGTCGCGAATTGAAAGCGTATATGTTGCGCTTATTTGATCGCGAATCATTCCAAGCCTCGTTAACTGAAATCGAACGCGAACTTCGCTTTGGTCGTCCAGCCTAAGCATCGCTGAGGAAGTACAATGACCGTAGACATGACATCGAATAAACCGTACTTGATCCGGGCATTCTATGACTGGATTTTGGATAATGAACTGACGCCATATATTGTGGTTGATACTAATTATCCTAACGTTGTTGTGCCAGAAAATCATATCGACAATGGTCAAATTGTGCTGAATATTACGCCCGCTTCAGTTGGTTCAATCAGTATGAGTGAAGAGGTGATTGAGTTTACTGCCAGGTTTGGTGGTAAGGTTGAACACCTTTACGTCCCTCATGAAGCGGTTGCCGCGATATATGCACGAGAAAACGGTGTTGGTAGTTCTTTTGTCGTCGATTACCCTGAACTAGGGGAAAGCGAGCCTGAAGAAGAGCCAAAACGACCTGAGAAAAAAGGTAAGCCAAGCTTATCTATCGTCAAATAAGTCGATAACACGGCATCAGTAAATTTATAAAAACCAGCATATTGCTGGTTTTTTTGTTGTAGACTTAGAAAAAATAACGACGTTGGAAATTGATTTGAATTCAACCTCTTGGCACAGTCTTTTGGTCTTGGCATGTTGCACACTTGCAACATATTCTAGCTATGCCAGTGACGTTGAGACGACCGCAAGCACCTGCCAACCAATGACCGTCGAGTTTATCAATCAACCGATCTTTAGTGATGATATAGAACAACACTATTTCTTCCATGATTGGGCCAACAAATTACACATCAATACCACCGAATCAACACTGCGCCAAGAATCATATTGGTTTGTATCGCAATGTCAATTGACGGCTAAGCAATTAGCAGAGTGGGAACGAAAATTACGCAAGCTCAGTTATATTGAGGAAGCGGATATCAAGGTAGATGATAAAGCCGCGAAGGTAACCGTTACCACACGAGATAATTGGTCCTTGTTACCAACCTTAGATTTTTCTCGTAAAGGTGGCAAAAATCGCTACGCGTTAGGGGTTAAAGAGCGCAATTTTCTCGGCCGTGGTATTGAGCTCGACCTGAAGACATTTGAAAACAGTCGCCGTTCAGGCTTTATCGTTAATGCCACTGTGCCTCATGTGTTGTTTGCCAACAGTGAGTTGGGGTTACGTTTTGCCGATAATGATGACGGCCAACAACAGGCCATTTCACTGGCTAAAAAGTTTGCCAGCAGTGCAGATAGCCACGCCTATAAACTGTTCTATAACGACAACGAACGTGTCGATACCTTGTTTCATAATGATAACGACGAGTATGAATACGGTCATGATATTCTTAATTATTTCACCTCTTACCAACATTTGTTGAGTGATAATCAACAGCGATTTTGGCGGATGCAGTTTGGCTATGGGCTCGACCGTCATCGATTTGCCATAGAAGACGATAACACGGCACCTTTTTTACCTGCCGATCGTGAATTTTCTGCGCCATTTGTCGGCCTCGAGTTCCAACAAAAACAACATCAAAAGCTGAGCAATATCTATCAAGTCGGAAAAATTGAAGACATAAATTTTGGTTGGCATATACAAAGTCGGCTGGCGATATCAGATGGTCAGGGTGACAATACCAGAGACAGCAGCTGGCAACTCAGCGCAAGTAAGTTTTTTACCCTTGGTGCACAATGGTACTTGGCATTTAACTCGGCCATTGATTATGACCAAAACCAGCAACAAGATAGAACACGAGCATTGGTCACTGGTGAGTTATTTTGGACGTTGGCCGATCGTTGGACCCTTTACCTTAAGAGCGCCAATCAATATAGCGACAACGAATACTTAGATCGCATTGTCACCCTTGGTGGGGATACCGGATTACGCGGCTACCCAGTGCAATATCAGCATGGTGAAAACAGTCATTTATTTACCTTAGAAGGGCGTTATTATCCAAACCTAAATTGGTGGCGACTATTCAATGTCGCTGGTGTCGCATTTTACGACCGCGGCAAAGCCACAGGCGACTCGATATTGGTTAACGATGAAGATGGCTGGCTCGACTCCGTCGGACTTGGCCTACGTTTATACAGCCCTCATGCGGCAGGAGAAAACAAAGTGATTCATGTTGACCTTGCCTACGCGTTAAGTGATAACTATGACGTCAAAGGGCTAGAAATTCGCCTGTTAGCAAGGCGACATTTTTAATCAGCACTGATCTTGGTAATGGAGCAAAGTCTCTCTAGCGTCTAGACTAGGGCATTATGCAACCCAAACATCTGGCACTTATTGTTTTTATCGTTGGCTTTATCACCCCGAATCTGGTGTATGTGATCAGTGCGAGCAATGAGTGGGTGCCACAATGTATTCCTTACTTTGATGGCTGCACGTCAATCAGCCGCGCAGGCAGACGAGGTTATAGCCTATTTATTTTTCGCGCCTTTGAAATCGCGCATGCGGTACTGCTGATATTGTATTGGTATCTAGCCTATGTATGGCTGCAAAAACTCGGCTGTCAGTACAAGCGTTCGCTGCGGTGGATGCTAGTGTGTGGCATCATAGGCGCAATAAGCTTGGCGGTGTATGCCGACTTTTTAGGCACTGACGGCCGTGTCTATCGTTATATGCGCCGGTACGGCATTATTCTCTACTTTGGCCTGTCACCGTTAGCGCAATTACTGATGATAAACGCCTTATTTAAGTTGCAAGACAAGGTCAATTTCAGCGCCATATTTAAACGCTGTTTACGGATTAAACTGGCGTTGTTGGTAACCATGTTATTGGTCGGTGTTGGCTCTGTTGTGATGCAATATACAGGATACAGTAGCTTTGAGCGGGAAAATATTGTCGAATGGAATTTGGGCTTACTAATGATCTGCTTTTATGGGTTAAGCTGGCGAATGTGGCGCGACTTTAACGTTACATTTGATATTAAGGCGCAATAATAAAGGCGCTTAAAGCGCCTTTATTGCATCTAATGTTATACCTAAACGCAGATTAGATGTTTTCAAAAGCTTTATAGACTCTTGCGACCCCATTAATGTTGCGAACAATTTCGACAGCAATGTTGGCTTCATTGGCATTGACCATACCCATCAAAAACACTTCTGAATCTTCGGTGATAACTTTAATTGCTGTCCCGTCTAGTTTATCCGAGGCAAGTAATTCGGTTTTCACCTTAGTCGTAAGCCAAGTGTCATTGGTGCGAGTACCTATGGTCGTTGTATTGCCAATACGAATTTGATTATGCAATTTGCGAATACCCTGAATATCTTTAATGGTGGCAATCACCTTATTGCGGATATTCTGGTTTGGTGCTTGACCAACAACAAGTACAGTACCGTTTAAGCTGGTGATTTGTACTCGGGTAACATCATCTAATTCACTGTTATCAGCAATTAGCGTATAAGCTTTTACTTCAATCGTTTGATCATCAACCTGAGCGCCGATAGTACGGCGGTCATTTACAGACGCGGCACCGGCACCTACGCCAGCAATAATGGCAGCAGCACAGCCCTGCAACATGGTTAGTGATAATAGCGCAATGGTTAACTTTTTCATTTTTATTATCTTGCTTTAGGTTGTTATTGTTTAACTGTCCGCTTGTGGGAACAGGGTCGTATCAATAATTTCGCACAAACAGTGTATCGCAAGCAAGTGAACTTCTTGAATTCTTGCGGTACGAGCTGATGGTACGCGAATTTCGACATCGTTTTCACCAAGTAATCCGGCTATTTCACCACCATCTCTACCTGTTAGTGCAATGATTTTCATATCTCGAGCAACGGCCGCTTCAATCGCCTTGATGACGTTTTGCGAATTACCACTGGTTGAAATAGCCAATAGAATATCGCCAGCGTTACCTAACGCTCTAACCTGCTTTGAGAACACTTCTTCATAGCTATAATCGTTAGCGATTGAGGTCAGGGTGGAACTGTCGGTGGTCAGGGCTATCGCGGGTAAACTTGGGCGCTCAGTTTCATAGCGGTTTAATAGCTCAGAGGAAAAGTGTTGTGCATCACCCGCACTACCACCATTACCACAGCTAAGAATTTTATGGCCGCCAAGTAGGCACTCAACCATAGTCATCCCGCCTTTTTCAATAGCGACAGGTAATTCTTCACTGGCTGCAATTTTGGTTTCGATACTTTCGCGAAAGTTATGTTTAACCCTTTCTAACATGTTTTATTCTCCATAGAAGGCATTTTTGTGCCAGCAATATTCGGGTGTCCGCTCAGAGCCTGTGATGCTGACAACATCAAATCGGCATGCTGTATTATATTCACTAAGACCGCGTTTTTGCAGAAAAAGTTGTGCAGTTTTAATAATTTTTTGTTGCTTAGTGTGATTAACCATCTCAGCAGCACTGCCAAACTTACTATTTTTTCTATATTTTACTTCAACAAATACCAAGCAATCCGCATCGTTCATGACCAAATCAATCTCGCCGAGCTTGCAAGTAAAGTTCTTGCTGACTAATTGCAATCCATGTTGTTGCAAGTACTGACACGCCAATTGCTCATATTGCTGGCCTTGCTGACGTTTACTTAGCTTATTCCATAGCAAGGGGAGATACCCTTGATGAACGGAATTTAGCCCAAGATAAAGAACGACTTATTACTCGGCTTTGATTCATTTTTAGATCACCTGTCTCTCCATTGTGGACAATAGACGGGATTAATTCCATTGCTGATAATTTGTCGAGTAGCTGAATGCTGTCGATACCCATGGCATAAAAACGTTCCATCTGACTAGAACGGTTTGGCCATAGTTGCTGGGCCTCGCTGTATAATGCATCATTTTCTGGCATGCCAGGTAGTAACCATGGCGAATCCGTAAACACCAAACCACTTAAGTCACGACGCGTATTGCGGTTGGCGCGTTTGTCATGACTGCGAGAACTGGCAAACACCGGTATCGCTTCGGCAAACGGGCTGATATTAACGTCAATGTAAGGCTTCACTAAGCGTGCCTGATCGGTACTGGCAATAAGATAAATCATATCGACATCACGGCGACTTCTGGCCTCAGATTTTACATTTTCCTTGATGCGATTTCGCATCAGATAAATTCGCTCGTCTGACAGACCCACATCCATACTGGATTTAACCGCGTTTTGCATTTGTTTGCCTGGCGGGTAATAAACCACGGTAATTTCGGTACCTGTTTGCTGGAACCATTGATTGGCAAAGCTTTGCGCAATGCGTTTGCCAATCGCATTGTTTTGGCTTAACACCATGGCATTATTAAAGCCTTTCTTACTTAAGGTGAACGCCGCTTGCTCTGCTTCATCTTCGGGTAACATAGACAGGGCAAATTGATTGTCTTGCAATTGCTGTTGGTCTGGTAAATTTAATAACAAGGTTTGCCAAGGGTAACTTAACCCTGTTTTTAAGGTGTTTTCAGTAACATCAGCACTTGGTTCTGGCGACATCGGGCTTGGGTTCAGGCTCGCTTCGCTGCTTATTGAACTGAAACTTGGTTGCGGTTTCTCATTACCTATCTGCAAGTAACTATCGACATGGCGTTTTAATAGCGGTCCAATAACCACATCAGGCGATTGCTGTTGCAGTTGCAAAATTAACGTCGCCATTGGTGCCGAGTTAGTATCAATGAAATTTAGCTCTCGCTGTCCATCGTAGGCGGCAATAATACCCGCTTGAATTGTACTTCCAACCGATTTTTCTCGCCCCGACAATGGCAATAACACCGCAATGCTGGTTACTTTAGGTTGTTTATCCAATTCATTGGCAAGGCCTGAAAACTTGGTTAGCAGCTGGTTGGCTGGGTGTTCACTGTAACGACTTTGCCATTGGCTTAATGCTTTATTAAGTTGTACGGCGTTGTCACCATTTTGCGCCAGTGCTGTATCGAATGCCAACCAACCGTTTAATCCTTCGACGGGTTGTTTTTTTAACGCAGATTTTTGCCAAGGCTGTAAAGAGGCAATTAATTCGTACAAGCCTTCAATGTCATTTATCTCTGAGCTTGGGTAATTTTGATAAAAGGTCAAATAGGCGCTGATCGCTTCAACGCTTAACCCTAATTGCTGGTGTACTTGTGCATTAAGGTACAGTTGTCTCTCAGTTGGCGCTGCGCTATCGATTTCAGCTAATTGTTGTTTGGCGAGATCGAGCTCGCCCAACTCAAACAGCGCTTCTGCACTATTAAGCAAGTTGTAGTTTTGTTGCGACTGGGTTAGCGAAAGGCGGCTTAACTGATTTGACAGGTGCAAGCTTTTACCAAGCTGTTGTTGGTCGATGTATTTATCGGCAGCCTGTAATAAATAAACGATGGCTTTGTCGATTTCAGCAGTCTCAGCTTTACTAAGCAAATCGTCGGCGCTTAATTCGCTTTTCGGTTGCTCAATTTTAACCTCTGTTATAGGTTCGTTGACTTTAACGGGTGGTTTTTCTTGTTGCGGACTGGCACAAGCAAATAGCAAGGCACTGGACACAGCAGCAAGAAGTAGGTTGTTACGATGTTTTGCAGTTATTTTTATTGTCACTGGCTAGCCAATCCTATCAATAGTATATGCAACTATAAGACTATCTTTCTGGTTATGGGAGTATATTGGTATATAATAAACCGCTCACTGCTTTGCGAGCAACCATTTGTCTTCTCTGGAAATTTATCTATGAATCAGTTTACGGTTAATTCAGGTACATTATATGTGGTTTCAACGCCAATAGGTAACCTGTTTGATATCACTCAACGCGCGATTGACGTGCTTTCTCAAGTTGATGTTATCGCCTGTGAAGATACCCGTCATACCAATAAATTACTGACCGCGTTTAATATTAAAAATAAAACCATGTCGCTGCACGATCATAACGAACGTCAAAGACAAGAACAAATCGCCAACATGTTACAGCAAGGGCAAAGTATTGCTTTAGTGTCTGATGCCGGCACACCGCTCATTTCTGATCCAGGTTTTCATATTGTTCGTCATCTTAGAAGGGAAAACCTTGCGGTAGTTCCCGTACCAGGTGCTTGTGCTGCCATAGCGGCATTATCAGTGTCTGGGTTAGCGACCGATAGATTTTCTTTCGAAGGGTTTTTACCGTCTAAATCGACGGCGCGACAGAGTGTGCTAGCAAAACTTGCCGAAGAGTCGCGTACCATGGTGTTTTATGATGCGCCTCGTCGAGCGATAGATACGGTAGCGGATATCGTCAGCCAGCTCGGTGGCGCTCGTCAAATTGTCATCGCCCGAGAATTGACGAAAACCTTTGAAACCGTTCATGCAGACAGCGCTGAAAATATGCTAGCTTGGTTGCAACAAGATGCCAACCAATTAAAAGGTGAGATGGTATTAATCATCGAGGGTAAGCCACGTGATCCGGATGCCATACCACCTGAAGCCATTGCAACTTTAAAGTTACTGGTGGCGGAAATGAAACCAAAGAAGGCCTGCGCAATCGCCGCAGAAATTCACGGCGTTAAAAAGAATGCCTTGTATCAGTTTGCTTTAGATATGAAGTAATCGGCTTCGCTGGCGCCGACATTGACACTGTCCATAAACGCCGGTCTTTGCTGTAAACGTTGCCAATAAGATTTAGTTTGTGGCTTATAGTGTTGGTCTAAGCCAAGCAGTTGCCCTAAATACAAACTGTAACCAACGGCTATATCGGCGATGGTAAAACGTTCATCAACTAAGTAGGTTTTATCGACCAGGTGCTCATTCAGGCGCTTTAACCTTGCTAAAAACCAAACGGTATAATCTTCGACGACTTGCGGTTGTTGACGTTCTTGGCTTTCAAATTGACCATACCGCAGTAACAGAGTCAGTGGAAAGGTTAAGGTGGCATCGCTTTGAAATAGCCAATTGAGATAATCACCATAATCGGCGTGTTGGCAACTGATGGTTAAATGTTCTTGGCCATATTTATTGGCCAAATAGACCAAAATTGCACAAGACTCGGTCATATTGATGGTATCGTCGCGAAGGTAAGGGACAGTGCCTAGGTTGTTAATTTCAATAAATTCCGGATGACGAAAGCGCGGTGGGAAAGCCAGGTTGTGTAAGGTGAAGGGGATTTGCATCTCTTCCAATGCCCAAAGCACTCGTAAAGAGCGAGAGTTGTGGCAATGCCAAAGTTCTATACTCATAAATTTCGCCAAATCAATATATTATCTAAATATTAATATAGAACAGTTCGTTGTTAGTCGGCGCAAATAAGGTTTATTTTTTTCATAAATTGCTTAAGTGAATCGCTGGTGCTGTATTCGATGTCATATTTACCGTGAAACATTAATGTCATGGTGACATCGTTATATCCTAAAAAGCAGGTATAACCGTCATAGTCTTGCCAAGCACTCACCCCTTGAAACTGATAACCCGTATCCGTTTTTTCGCCCAACCGGGTGATGCGTTCAAATGCAGTCAATGCCAGCTTGTTATCAATTAGGTTTTCCATCTTTCTCCCTCTATTGCGTTACGCAATTTATTGCGCTGTATTATCTATCACAATAGCAATTTTATACGCTATTAAGTTGCTCTATAACTTAGCAGAAAAATTGTTCATTGACGCGCTAATGCACGGCGTTGAGAACGGCAACGCGCCGAGCAATAGACGATGCTTGGCCAGTTATTGCGCCATTTTTTGCGCCAATTAAATGGTCTCATGCACACCGGACACACTTTTATGGCACGTTTATCGGCGACAGGCATCAGTTTATCTCGCTTGCAACTGCGGCCAGTCAACCATGTCTGAGTCTAACGTCTGTCTATAGGACTGACCTCGCCAACGCTTAATATAATGCCCATCTGGGTCATAGAGTTGTTGCTGTTTAGCTATATTAAAATGGCGTCCCTGTCTTGGGTCGCAGCCAACACCAGCGATGTATTGCCAGTTGCCCCAATTTGCAGCGACATCGTAATCGATCAATTGCATTTGAAAAAACTTGGCACCAAAACGCCAATCAAGCTGTAATTCATTGACGAAATAACTGGCGACTATTTGTCTGGCGCGATTCGATAAATAACCAGTAGCATTGAGTTGGTTTACTGCCGCATTGACAAGCGCAGAAGGTGTTTGCCCGCTACAAAACGCTTTAAAACGCTGTGGATGAAAACTGGTTAGTGGGCGCTTTCCAGTAATGCCGGTGAATTTAAAAAAACGATCTTTATGTTTTGCCAATAACCAGTAAAAGTAATCGCGCCAGAGTAATTCAAAACCTATCCAGTAGGTCGATTCATTGGCTTGCTGGTTTTGTTCAAACGTTTTTAATGCCCACCAAATTTGCCTCGCGGATACTAAACCATTCGCCAATAGTGGGCTAAAACGCGTCGATGCCGCTTCATCGTCTAAGGCGTTGCGGGTTTGTTTGTAGGTTAACGCTCGTTTGGTTTTGAAGTAGTCGTTTAATACCGCCGCCCCATTAGTCGCATACTCAACAGACGATAAGGTGTTGGCTGTACGCATATCATCATCGCCTTTCGGCGCAACCGGCGGCGGTAGGCTGATAAGCTTAATGCAGGCTTGTATATTGAGGTCCTGTTTTTCAACCTTACGGCGAAAGGCGCTAAAGGTTTGCGGTAATTCTGCTATTGAGAAGGGTAAATCAGTTGCCGCCTGCAGTGTTGTCTGGTCGACGCTATGCAATGTGACGCCGGTGCGTTTGACGATAAACGCCAGCTTACGTTGTTCATTGCTTGCCGCTGGCGTCGAGCAAAATAAGGTCGTTATCTGATGCCGCTCAATAAATTCTATCAGCGCTGACACGCCATGACTGGAAACAATATGCAGGTGCTGATCAAACTTTTTAAGTTGTGTTTGCAATTGTCGCAAGGCTTGCCGAATAAAATTTAAACGCATGTTGCCAGTAAACCGACAGTCGCTAAAATCAGCAACGCATTCATTGTCATCAAACAGGTAAGCCAGTGCTAGCCTCTGAGACTGAGCGGCTGCGGCTTGCAATGCCCAATTGTCGTCTAAGCGTAAATCGTTGGTAAATAGAAACAGATGGTTTGTCATAATACCCCTCATATAGGTTGTACGATGCAAACACTGCCTAGGTTTTATCCGCCTGTTTGTCATTTAATCCACTAAATTCGTTTACCCAGAGCATGCATTCGATTAAAATGCTCGCGAGTTGGCCAGACAATCGCTGCTTACTCGTTGTACCTTTCGGGGTAGACGGAGTAAGGGGAGGAAAGTCCGGGCTCCAAAGAGCAGGGTGCCAGATAACGTCTGGGCGGCGAAAGCCGACGACAAGTGCAGCAGAGAGAAGACCGCCTAAGTACGCAAGTACCGGTAAGGGTGAAAGGGTGCGGTAAGAGCGCACCGGGCCACTGGTAACAGTTGGCAGCAGGGTAAACTCCACCCGGAGCAAGACCAAATAGGGTTCCTGACGGCGTGGCTCGCGTTGGAACCGGGTAGGTTGCTTGAGCTATGGGGCGACTCATAGCCTAGACGAATGATTGTCGTGTCTTAGACATAACAGAACCCGGCTTATACGGCCAACTCACTAAATAAAATAAAACCCAGTGCGAATCACCGTACTGGGTTTTTTCTTATCTACTGTTAAGCAACGCTCGCGTTGGAACCGGCTAATACCGCAGGAGCTTGCTTGAGCTATGGGGCGACTCATAGCCTAGACGAATGATTGTCGTGTCTTAGACATAACAGAACCCGGCTTATACGGCCAACTCACTAAACAAAATAAAACCCAGTGCGATTCACCGTACTGGTTTTTTTCTTATTTGCAATGTAAACCCGCACCTGTTCAGCCTTGGCTTGACCGAATTGCGGTAGCGACATAGATATGCGTATCAGTCATAACGCTCATGACTATTTATTGTTATCGCCGCGTAAGACTTATCTCTATACTCTCGAACTATTATTTTGCCATTAAGGCACTACTGTTGAGGTATCTTCATGAAAAAGCTATTCACTTGTTTACTGGTCTCTTCGTGTTTATGTGCAACCGCTAATGCGGCGAGCACAGTACAAGAAGGCGTTGTTAAAAGCAGCGAGGTGATCACCGGTGAGGTGGGCCGAGACGGTAGACCGGTTTTAGCGGCAGGTGTGGGTGTTGCCATAGGCTCAACCATAGGTTCTGGCAGTGGTAATGATGCGGCAAAAGTTGCTGGCGGTTTAATTGGTGCTAAACGAGCAATGAATAAGAAAAAGCAGACGGTTTATGGCTGGCGTTATGTTGTTGAAGTCGCTGGTGAGCTGGCTGTTGTTGATACCTGGTGTGATAAGCCTGATGTTAAGTGCAGCAGTGTAAACAAAGAGTCGCCAGTTTACGTTGTTAATAACAGTGAAGTTATTGTCAAAGCCGAATAATCATCCAATTAATTGCTAATCCTAAGATAACCAAATACTAACACCCCAGAACATAGTCTGTTCTGGGGTGTTGCTTTTTTATCGACTCTTTACTCTTCGATTTTCGCTTTTTCTCAGCCTGTGATATAACAAACGCAAATAATAAAAATTAATTGCCCTGTTATGGATATCGGTCTTCTTGGCTTAATCGCCTCATTAATTTTACTCACCATACTTGCTTTAAAAGGCATGGACCTATTAATTGCGGCGCCAATTTGTGCGCTCGTGGTTGCGCTTACTAATGGCCTTGCCATTTTCGCCAGCGCCAGTGCCCCAGATGTAGCAAATTATTCTGATGCCTACTTAGGGGGCTTCGGTAAATTTTTAAGTGTTTGGTTTTTAGTTTTCTTAACCGGTGCTTTGTATGGCAAATTGATGGAGTATTCTGGTGGCGCGAAAAGCATTGCCTATTGGATTATTAATCATGTCGGTATGAAGCGTGCTGTTACCGCGGTTGTCTTAGCAACTGGCATTCTTACCTATGGTGGCGTTAGCGCGTTTATTGCCGCGTTTGCGGTGTACCCGTTAGCGGCAAGTCTATTTAAGCAAGCTGATTTACCGCATCGTTTTATTCCTGCCGCCTTAGCGTTAGGTTCTGTCACATTTACCATGACCAGTGCTGGCTCTATGGAAATCCAAAACTGGTTACCGGCGCCATATTTAGGTACCACCCCTTATGCTGCTTGGCCGGTTAGCTTAGTGACTGCTGTTGTTATGGCCGCTGCGGGTATTTTCTGGTTAAACAGAATGATTAACCAAGCCTATGCCAATGGTGAGCGCTTTGTCTTGCCCCAAGCATCGATTATGTCGGCAAACGAAGGTCAACAGCAAACACAACAGGTTAGCCCGATTATCGCCTTTGTTTCGCTATTTGCGGTGTTTATTACCGCATTTTTGTTCCATCAAGAATATAAAAACAATGCCTTGGTTATCGCCTTGCTGGCGGGATGCTTGGTGTTGCTGATTGGATACTGGCCCCAGTTAAGCAGTAAACTAAAAAGTGTTACCTCAGAAGGTACCTTAGGCGCCTTGGTGGCTGGGGCGAATACCTCTGCGGTCGTTGGGTTTGGCACGGTTGTTAAAGTGACTCCAGCATTTGCTTTTGCTGTTGACGCCGTCACGGCAATACCGGGATCTCCGTTGGTGTCCGCTGCGATTGCGGTCACGGTTATTGCGGGTATCACCGGCTCCGCGTCTGGAGGGCAAACCATCGCATTGCCTATTTTGGGACCGATATATCTTGACGCTGGTGCTAATCCAGAGCATTTACATCGCACCATTTCTTTATCGTCAGGGGTGTTAGATAGCCTGCCTCATAATGGCTATG
The DNA here is from genome assembly GCF_004752005.1 of Thalassotalea sp. HSM 43. Taxonomy (NCBI): domain Bacteria; kingdom Pseudomonadati; phylum Pseudomonadota; class Gammaproteobacteria; order Alteromonadales; family Colwelliaceae; genus Thalassotalea; species Thalassotalea sp. HSM 43. The sequence continues at coordinate 2,465,361 of NZ_CP038493.1, forward strand.
TGGTGACATTAGTGCGGGCTATTTGTGGTGAAACACACCAGTCGGCGTATATGGCTCTGGCGAAAATGACCATGGTGGTTCCTGCCATTTGCACCATAGGTGCGATTTGGTATTTGAGTTAGCGTGGTAAATGACTCGAATGCTTAGCAACAGCAAACTTAAAGCACAATGGATCATGTTTGAGCGTTTAAAGGGCGTCATCAATGCCGATAATATACATCCTAGTAGGATAACGTTTTAAGGAAGTAATAATGATTAGATTATGGCTATTGTGTTTCATTATTATGTCGGTTGAGGTTGCCGCAAGTGATACGCCTGAAAACCTCAGCATAAAGGGGTCGTTCAAGTTTACTATGATCGATTCATCAGGAAGTCTGATGCTCGGAGAGTATATTAGTTCGGCATCGGAAATAACCTCTGCATCGGCGTGTTATTTAGCTGTTTCTGCTGATGATGATTACTTCTTTAGTTACCCTGTTGATATTGCGTTGCAAAAAGAGGGCGATATATTAATCCCGTCATTCACCATCAAAGCTCTGTATATCGATGAGAACAGTAATTATTACATCAAGCCAATAGACAGCGTTCAATTTAAAGTCGCTGACCTATCCGTTAATGAAACAAGCTGGCAAAAGCTAGTGATCAAAAATAATACCGTGTTATTTGATCCAACGACGGACAAAGGCTTGCTGGCATTTCATCACCTTACCCTGGGACAACCTTTGAATGTTGAATTAGCCAAAAGTGAAAAGCCTTATAATGTCCGGATTGAGGTACTGCCTTTATCACAAAAAACAGCTCGATTAGCGCGTAAGTGCATGAAAGTTATAGATTCATAGGGCGGTGTTGTTTGTCTATAAATGCTTCTAATCATCGCTTTGCGTTTGATACTGTTCCTAGTCTAATGAGCAATGGCGTGGCAATAGGTTTATTAAGGGTACCTTTAAACATTTATCGACTAAGTCATATTCGTTAAGTCTTTAGAACGGCTTTTTTAGCGATAAAAACGCTGTTTGTAACGGTAGTGTTATTAAACTATTGCGGTTACAATATTCGTATAAAAAGTAATCGCAGCTATAAGCTGCTCAAATATAAATAATATTTCAGGGAATATCATGACGATTAAATATCTTGCGCTTGCCCTTTCTGTGGCATCAGCCAACGTTTATGCTGAAGATGAAGTAGTAAAGCTTTGGTCTGGTGATGTCGATTTTGGTTATACCAATCTTACCGGTAACACCGAAGAATCAACTATGGCTGGTAAAGTTTCGGTTACTCGCGAAAACAAACCATGGAAGTGGGATGTTATTGCTGAGTCATTATTCTCTGAAACTGAGGATGACCGTACCGCGGAGAAATACCTGGCTTTTACACGGTTGGCTTATAACTTTACCGAGAAAAACTATGTGTTTGGTCGTGCAACCTACGAAACCGACAAGTTCAGTGGTTATGATTATCAATCTACGCTAACCGCGGGTGTGGGTTGGAACTTATACGACTTAGAAACATTAGATTGGGATCTTGAGGCTGGTGCCGGTTATCGTTCTTCGAAAGTTGAAGACCCTACTACAGGTGAAGATGAAGATGAGCCAATTGTGACCTTGTCGACTTTGGTTGATTGGCAGTTTTCAGAAACCGCATCATTTAAACAATACCTTAGTTATGAAAAAGGTGATGAAAGCGATATCGCTTATTCCCGTAGTGAGTTAAAGGTGCAAGTGATTGGCGCCTTAGCAATGAAACTGAGCTACAACGTAAAATATCAATCTGAAGTTCCAGAAGGAAGTGAAGACACTGACACAGAAACGATTGTCAGTGTGACTTATTCTTTCTAAATTTCGGTTGTGTTGATTGCTTGAAGCTGAGCTGCTTTAGTCTTACGTTTTCGTAAGCGCATGAACTTTGATAAGAAATCCAGCAAGGGTAACCCTCGCTGGATTTTGTGTTTTTGCTGTGTGTGAAAAGGTTAGACTAGGCTCTGTTTTGGACTATCTTTTGGGCTCGCTTTTTGGCTAAATTGTTAGCTCAATTTTTCATCGACCAAGGTGATGGCTTTATCATAGTCATAACTTTCAACGGCTTGGCTAAGTTTAAGTAACCAACCATTGCTGTCTTTAGTCATTAAGGCTTGCTGGTTTTGCTGTAAAAACTCGCCGGTTTGCGTGTCATAATCAACCAGCATGGCTTTCAGTTGAGAGAGAATATCATGCAGTTGTTGCTCGCTTATCTCGGTACTTGCTGATATTTGTACGTCTTCAGGCGTCAAGGTTTCAAGTTCCGCTAACACGTCCTGAAGCGCGGTATCGACTTCTTGTAAACTCCAACTACTAATATTGCCGGATTTACATTGCGCTTCGAGTAATTCCGCAGCATGAAGTAATTGCATTGCGCCAATATTGCCAGCCAACCCTTTTAGCGAATGGCTGAGTCGAGTGGCACTGTCTTCGTCGTTATCGGTCAACGCCTTATTGAAATTACGGACAAAGTCTCGTTGATTGCTGGCAAATTTCCTTAATAGCTTAAGGTAGAGTTTTTTATCGCCCATGGTGCGTTTTAGACCATCGCTGATATCAATGTATTGCCAATTTTCAGGGAGTTCTATTGCTTGTTCAGGTGATTGCTTGCCACTGACTTGGCTGCTAGCCGCCGGGGTTATCCATTTCGCCATGGTTTTAAACATGGCACTGACGTTTATCGGTTTAGGGATATGATCATTCATCCCAGCTTGTATGGCTTTTTCTCTGTCGCCCGCCATGGCGTTAGCGGTCATCGCTAAAATAGGCAAGTCTTTAAACTTGTCTTGCTGGCGTAACAGTTTCGTCGCGGTATAGCCGTCCATCACCGGCATTTGGCAGTCCATTAATACGCCGTCGAAGCTTTGCTTGTTAAGTATATCAATGGCTTCTTCGCCGTTATTAGCGATGGTACATTGAATACCGTTATTGCCTAATAAGCCGATGATTAATTCTTGGTTAACTTCATTGTCCTCAACCGCCAGTATATTGGCACCTTGTAGTGCCTCAATTGCGTCATCCGAAACGTCTCGACGAGAATGTCCATTGCCACCTAAGCGTTTGTCGCCCATCGCATCATTGATAGCGTCATTAAGGCTTGATGCGGTCACCGGCTTGGTCAATATGGTTTCAATCTGCAGATTTTCTAGGCGTATGTTTAATTCTTCACGGCCATAGGCTGTGACCATAAATATGATTGGCTTATGCTTTAAGGTAAGCTTGGATTGAATGATTTTAATTGCTTCAATGCCGTCCATGGTTGGCATCTGCCAATCCATTAATACCAATTGATAAGGTTTTGTTTTATCCGCGTCTTGCAGCAGCTCTAAGCCTCTTGCTGCGCTTTCTGCAACATCCACCTGATAACCAAAGCTGGCGATGATTTTTTCAAAGATAATACGCGCATGCAGGTTATCGTCGACCACAAGAACGCGTTCAATTTTTTGATGCGGCACAATCGGCTTTCTTTGTCGCGGTGTTTGACGTTTAAAGGTGATGGCAAAAGAGAAGGTGCTGCCTTTATTCGCTTCGCTTTCCAGTTTTATTTCGCCGCCCATAAGTTTGACCAGCTTTTGCGATATGGCCAAACCTAATCCGGTACCACCATGTTTGCGGGTGGTCGATGCATCGGCTTGGGTGAAGGGTTGAAATAGCTTGGCTTGTTGCTCGTCACTCATGCCGATGCCAGAATCAATAACCGAGAACTCAAGCTCTGCAATTTCATCATTAGCAAATTTACGGGTGATGCGAATAACCACTTCCCCTTCGCTGGTAAACTTAACCGCATTGTTCGCCAGATTAATTAAAACTTGGGTCAGTCTGAGTGGGTCACCTTTATAATTCATCGGTAGTTCAGATTCGATATCGAACAATAATTCTAGGTGTTTCTCTTCGGCCTTGATGCTTACGAAGTTGGTTAAATTCTCGAGGATATCGCCAAGGTTAAAGTCAATTTCTTCAACATCGAGTTTACCGGCTTCAATTTTTGAGAAGTCGAGGATGTCATTGATGATCCCTAATAGACTTTCTGCACTGCGATGCACTTTATCAATATAATTACGTTGCTGCTTATCTAAGTCGGTTTCTAACGCCAAATGTGACATGCCGATAATGGCATTCATTGGCGTGCGTATCTCATGTGACATATTGGCCAAGAAGTCTGATTTCGCCTGATTCGCTTCTTCTGCCACTTGTTGTGCTTTTATGTAGTCCAATTCCAGCTGTTTGCGCTCGGTAATGTCAATATGCACACCCGACACCCGTGTCGCACGACCATCAGCATCGGTTTCAGTAATGCGACCGACATCAAGTATCCACTTACTGGCGTTTGCACCCATGCGCAACTCTTCTTTAAACTCGGTACGTTGACCACGCAAATATTCAATCATGCGTTGCTCGGCCATGTCTTTGTCTTCAGGGTGGATATATTTGCCCCAAGTATTCAAACTATCGTGCAGGGTAAACCAGTCTTTTTCTTCTTCGACAAAGTCGCTGTCATGGCTGAGACCGAGCATATTAGCGCTAACGCGGTTAACTCGGATGATTTCTTTATCAGGGAAGAATTCCCATAAACCGATACGTGCACCAAAGGTTGCCGCATCAAGCCGTTCTTCACTTTGCTTAACTTTGAGCTCTTGCTGATGACGTTCAGTAATGTCGCGCATAATGCCGATAAAGACGGTTTGATCATCAAGCACGCTTTCTTTGACCGATAAGTCCATGGGGAAAATGTCGCCATTTTTGCGTTGGCCTTGAACTTCACGGACATTATCGACAACCGTCGAACTTTTACCGGATTTATAGTTATCAAGCAGTTCATCATGCTGATCGGCAATTTGTTTCGGTTGAATAACCGAAATATTTTTACCAATGATTTCGTCGCTGCTATATCCAAATATGCGTTGTGCAGCGGTTGAAAATTCTTGCACTATGCCTTTTTTATCAATAACCACGACACCATCAGCGACACTGTCTAATATGGTACGGTAGCGACTTTCACTATTTTGTAGTTCGTTCTTCAGCGACTCTTGCTCAGAGATGTCAATCATCACACCATCAAAATATTTGCTGTCGGTGATCGGATCGTTTAATGCCCCAGCCTTGAGTTGCACTGTGCGGTACTTCCCATCTTTATTCGTCAAGCGCATAGTGGTAGCGAATGTCTTGCCATCTCTTAGTGAGCGTTCGGTGAGCGCATCCAATAATTTTTGGTCATCCGGGTGAACAAAGTTGCCCAAATCTAATGTTGCGCCTTTACCGACAAATTTATCGGCGCTGTGACCGGTAATTTCTTCAATCTTTTTACTGACAAATATGAGCTTTGAATCGGTATTAAAGTCTTCGGTAAAACGAAAGCGAAATACGGTGCCAGGAATATTGGTCACCATAGAGCGGAATTGTTGTTCATTTTGAGTCAACAAAGTCAGTGCTTTCTCGCGCTCGGTAATATCGACCAGTGACAGGCGAATTTCTTTATTGTCTTCTGACGGTACTGCTGATGCGGCAATTTTGAGAATATCGCCGGTGGCGTTTAACAGTTCAATATTTACGTCTTTTAGGGAGACACCGTTTTTCGCCGACTCAAACATTTTCTCGCCGCTATGACTGGTGTCGTCATCGGGGAGTAATTGTTGCCATTTAATGATACTAATGTGGTCGGTATCGTAGCCGACTAACTGGGCAAACACTTTATTATGCTTACTGATGGCGCCATTATGTTGCAAGGTGGCGTGTGCAACGGGGGAGTTTTGATATAAATCCCATAGCCGTGCTTCTCGGTCGGATAGCTCTTTGGTGCGCTTTTCAACGCGACTCTCTAATTCATTATTTGATTGCGCTAAACGATTATTCATGCGCGTGACAATATTAAGTGCGGTATTGGCGAGCAAGGCAGTTAATACAATAATACTCAGCAAAACGGCGATGATGGTATAGCGCAATTGCACATAACCTTCTTGAACCTCTTGCAGATCGATTTCGGTAATAATGCCAAGTTCTAACTCTTCGACATAGCGCCAAGAGCCGAGTACTTTCACCCCGCGATAGTCATTATATCCTTCGCTGTTTTCACCATTTTCGCCTTGTAAAACGTTTTCCACACTGGCGATCAGCGGCCAACTGCCGCTATCTTCTTGCTTGTCATATGGAGCCTTGGCGGTCAGCTCACGACCGGGATCTTTTAACTCGATACTGAGAATGCTTGATTGGCCTCCTAAGATAAGACCAATCTCGGTAAGTTGTTTTTCAAAGCGGCTGGGCGAGACCAGAATGCCTTGCTTATTGACTAAGTAGGTTTCACCACTTTTACCGACTCGGGCACTGGTGGCAACTTTAAACAGTTCGCGAAATGGGTCGATGCGCAATGTCATCACGGCGACAACGTCGCCTTTCTCATTGCGGATTGGCCCGGCGATAAACATGGTGGTGTTGTGGGCGCCTAACCCTTTTTGCACTTGATGCAATGATACGTCACTGCGCATCGGACCAATGATGACGGTTTCACCATTAAATACTCTGGCCAAATGTTCGGGAAAACGTTCGGCAATAAGGTTCTTTTGCCCCAAATTTTCATCACGCAATGAGCCGTAATTAATGTTGTCTTTAGAAATAATGAAAAAGCCCACATGACGATACTCTAAAGGCAATTCATTGTAATGAATCCGCAGCCGTTGTAAATATGGATTTGTGGCGAGGGTGTTTACATCCGCTTTGAGTAATTGCTGCACCAATTGTATGTTTTCAGCATCATCAGAAATGACTTTCAATGAGGCGATTTGATTATGGTACCAGGTTAATAACGAAGACTCTGTGGTATCAGCAACGGTTGTTAATGACGATGTGGACTGCGACTGCATTTGTTCACGCATGGTGTGCAGACCGTAATTGATAATCACCGAGATAATGATCAAAAAGATCATCAAGGCGCCAGCGATCAGTTGTCGCGACTGGGCATTACCAAGAAATCGGGTTAACTCCTGTTGTGTTTGTTGGCGAATTTTACGCACCACAAAGATCAATAGAGCAATTAACAGAACGACCGCGGCCAAAATGGATTCGTTATACATGGCACTTCAAAATCTAAGCTAGATTAGACAATTTAGTTAAGCATAGCAGTACCTTAGCGCATTGTTATAGAAACAGGAATAATATCGCTAGCTTTTCCCTATTTTTTCTTCAGGCATAAAAAAAGCGAGACACAACGTTCTCGCTTTTGCGTATCTAAATAAGGTTAACTTTTGTTGGCCTTATAATAATTAATCAATGCGCGAGTTGAGCTGTCATGACCATCAACATCGCCATCGGCTAGAATTTCTGCATGAATATTATTGGCTAAGCCTTTACCTAACTCAACGCCCCATTGGTCAAAAGAGCAGACTTCAAGCAAAATACCTTGGCTAAAAATCTTGTGCTCATACATGGCAATTAATTGGCCAAGACTGAATGGTGTGATCTTATCAAATAAAAACATTGAGCTTGGGCGGTTACCTTGATGCACTTTATGTGAGGCAAGCTCATCGATGACTTGTTGTGACTTGCCAGCTTTTGCCAAGCTGTCACGCACTTCACTTTCACTGACGCCGGCCATAAACGCTTCAGCTTGCGCAAGCATATTGGCAATCAGAATGTCATGGTGATGCGCCATATGGCGAATAGGTGTTATCGAGCCAATAAAATCTGCTGGTACGATATTATTGCCTTGGTGTAGATATTGATAGAAGGCATGTTGGCCATTAATACCAATTTCTCCCCAAATGGTTGGTACAGTGTTGTAATCAACGGTGTCACCGGAAAAATTGACGTGCTTACCGTTACTTTCCATTTCTGCTTGTTGCAAGTATGCGGTTAAGCGGTTTAACACTTGATCATATGGCAGGATAACTTGCGAACGGGCATTTAAGAAACTGCAGTTCCAAATACTTAAACAGGCCATAATGAATGGGACATTTTGCCCGAGCGGTGCAGATTCGAAATGCTCATCAACGTTGCGCGCACCCAGTAATAATTGCTCAAAGTGTTCAAAGCCTAGATACAACGCAATGGGTAAACCAATTGTTGACCATAAACTGAAACGACCGCCTACCCAATCCCACATATCAAAAATGTTATCGGCATCAATACCAAATTCGGTTACCTTTTCAGTATTGGTTGAAACCGCAACAAAATGTTTGCCGATAGCGGCTTTATCACCAAGCGCATCAACCAGATACTGCATTGCCGTATTGGCATTGGTCATGGTTTCAGAGGTGGTAAAGGTTTTACTTGAGACCACAAACAAGGTGGCTTCAAGATCGACCGCATCGAGTACATCGGCAATCTGGTTGCCATCAACGTTTGAGGCGTAATGCACAGATAAGTTAGTTTGCTTGTAATGCTTCAAGGCATTAGTCGCCATCTCAGGGCCTAAGTTAGAGCCACCGACACCAATGCTAACAATATGGCGCATTGGCTTACCGGTAAATCCTAGCCATTGGCCAGATTGTACTTTGTCACAAAAGGCTTTCATTTTAGCGAGTTGCTCAGCAACTTGTGCAGATACATTTTCGCCGTCAACGTCAAGCGGTTTGCTGGTATCGCGTCGTAACGCTACATGCAGCACGCTGCGATCTTCAGTTATATTGATTCGCTCACCGGCAAACATTTTGTCGCGCCAAGTATCAAAGTCACATTGCTGTGCTAATTGCTCAAACAAAGACATGGTTTGCTGATTAATGTTTTGCTTAGAGTAATCAAACAAAAGCCCTGGTAGTCGCAATGAAAAGTTATCAAAGCGTTGATTATCGGCATCAAACATGGCTTTGATTGATTGTGTTTGCATGTCCTTGGCATGGGTCTGTAATGCCTGCCAAGCGGGTAACGACGAGCGAGTCATGGAGAATTTTCCCTTACTATTTAATGAGTTGTTCTACTTGTTCGACGATATTAGCAGAGCTGAAACCAAAATGCTCCATTAATGCGCCTCCGGGAGCCGATTCGCCAAATCGATCCAAACCAATGACGGTACCGTGTCGGCCGACATATTTGTGCCAAAAATCAGGGTGCGCTGCTTCGACGGCGACAATATGTTGGCAATCACTCGGTAATACCGAGTTTTTATAGGCATCAGACTGTTGGTCAAATAGCGATGTACTCGGCATCGATACGACGCGTACCTGTACTCCATTAGCCTGCAGGGCATTAGCTGCGTCCATAGTCGGCTCTACTTCTGAGCCCGTCGCAATTAAGATAACCTGTGGCGCGCCATCACTATCATGTAACACGTAACCACCTTGCTCGATAGCTGCAATTTGCTCTGTGGTTCTTGGTTGATGCGCTAGGTTTTGACGTGAGAACACCAAGGCCGAAGGTCCACTTTGATTTTTAATCGCATGCTTCCAAGCCACAGCAGATTCGGTTGCATCGCAAGGGCGCCATGTTGTTAGCTTAGGGGTGGTACGTAAATTGGTTAACTGTTCAACCGGTTGATGGGTTGGTCCGTCTTCACCTTGGCCAATGGAGTCATGGGTATAAACAAAAATATTTTGAATGCCCATCAGTGCCGACATGCGTACCGCATTGCGGGCGTATTCCATGAACATTAAAAAGGTCGCACCATAGTTAATAAAACCGCCATGTAACGACAATCCGTTCATAATCGCGCTCATACCAAATTCACGTACACCGTAATAGAGGTAATTACCATCGCCATCGTCTTTGCTTATCCCTTTCGAGCCAGACCATAACGTCAGGTTTGACCCCGCTAAGTCGGCACTACCACCAAGCAGTTCTGGTAAGTGCGGGGCATAAGCTTCAATGGCATTTTGTGAAGCTTTACGTGAGGCTATATTGGCCATTTGATGCTGACATTGGGCGATGTACTCATTGCTCATCTGATCAAAGTTTTGCGGCAAGGTTTTATCGATAACCCGGCGTTGATATTCAGTGGCAAGCTCGGGGAAAGCAGCTTGATAGGCGCTGAATAATTGTTGCCAGCTAGACTCGTTGGCTTGGCCGTTGGCTTTGTTATCCCAGCCTTGGTAAATGTCATCAGGGATTTCAAAAGGTGGATACGTCCAGCCGAGAAACTCACGACTCGCGCTAATTTCATCATCTCCTAATGGCGCACCATGACAATCGTGGCTACCACTTTTGTTTGGAGAGCCGAAGCCGATAACGGTTTTACAGACAATTAATGTTGGTTTGTCAGCAACCGCTTTGGCTTCTTTTATTGCCTGATCGATGGCGTTGCTGTCATGTCCATCGACGTTATCAATGACATGCCAACCATAGGCATTAAAGCGCTGTGCGCTGTTGTCGGTAAACCAACCCTCAACATGACCATCAATGGAAATACCATTGTCATCGTAAAAAGCGATCAATTTACCAAGCCCGAGGGTGCCCGCTAGCGAACACACTTCATGCGAGATACCTTCCATCAGGCAGCCATCGCCTAAAAAGCTATAGGTATAGTGGTCAACAATATCAAAGTTAGGACGGTTAAAGTGACTCGCCAGTGCTTTTTCCGCAATGGCCATACCTACCGCATTAGCAATACCGGCGCCTAAAGGCCCTGTGGTGGTTTCGACACCAGGGGTGTAGCCATATTCAGGGTGACCCGGGGTACGAGAATGCAATTGTCTAAATTGTTTTAAATCTTCCATGCCAAGGTCGTAACCACTTAAATGCAACAAAGAATAAATCAGCATAGAACCATGGCCATTAGATAGCACGAAACGATCACGGTCGGGCCAGTCTGGATTACTCGGGTTATGCTTTAGATGATCATTGAATAGAACTTCAGCGATATCAGCCATACCCATAGGGGCGCCAGGGTGGCCTGATTTAGCTTTTTGTACGGCATCCATAGCCAGTACACGAATTGCATTTGCAAGTTGTTTGCGGGTTGCCATATGAATTTACCTTTTAACTGTCAGGCAATAGCCAGATTGCGGAAATAGGGTGGTAACAAGAGGAAGAGGGAATATCCTCTCGATACCCAAGTAGAGTATAGACGGTGTCTAGGCAGTTTTTTTAAAAGATGACCACTTACGGCTTCTACATGGTTTGCGCGTTTATCTTTATTACTTAACTGTCTTATGAAACCAATGGTATAGAGTTTTAGCAAATGCAGGCATAGGACTGTCAGGGTTGAAACCAAAGTGGCAAGTTAAGACTCCTCTTTTTTGATCGGCTTTCTGCTAAAATCCCACAATGATCCCCCTAAAGTTGTCATTGATCACCATCACCGCACAATTGATCAGCAAAAAGCCTGATTTTTAAATTAATTTTTGGGTTAAAATCGCCACGACGTTGCACAAAATTCCACATATATAACAACTTAGCGCCGATTCGCTAGCAAGCCTTTTATTACAAGCCCTTCAGCAAATATTTTTGTTGCCTAATTACCCTTGACAAGGGTTGACTATAGTCACTAAACTGTACAGAAGTGGGAAAAAGTGGAGAAATGTGGATCTTTAGGCTATTGTTTAAAAAGTGAACAATAACAACAGCGATAGAAAAACAACAAAAATTATGTTTAGAGGCGCAAGCAACATCACCTTAGATAGCAAAAATCGGATCACGATACCGACACGGTACCGTGAGTCTTTGTTTGCCGATTTCGAGGGTAAAATGGTGTGCACTCTACATACTGAAAGTCGTTGTTTATTGTTGTATCCACTGTCGGAATGGGAAGAGCTAGAACTTAAGTTGAGCCGCCTATCCGATATGAACCCGAGTGAGCGTACCATAAAACGTATTCTCCTGGGTAACGCTACTGAATGTGAAATAGATAAAAGTGGTCGCCTGCTATTAAGCAGTGTTCTGCGCCAACACGCCAATCTCGAAAAAAACGTTATCTTGGTTGGTTTGTTTAATAAGTTTGAAATCTGGAATGAAGACGACTGGCAGACACAAATGCATCAAGGAATTGAAGACAATCAGCAAGGCAAGCTGGAATTAACCGAACGTTTATCGGATTTATCGCTTTAGCCTTAGGTTAAGGCTTGGAATAGTTATGGCAACAGAATTTGCACACATTTCAGTATTACTACAAGAAGCCGTAGATGGCCTGGATATAAAGCCAGATGGCACCTATATCGACTGTACTTTTGGTCGTGGTGGACATTCTGGACTGATACTAAAAAGCCTGGGTGAAAACGGACGTTTGATAGCCATTGATCGTGATCTACAAGCAATAGAGTCTGCGCAAAGATTTGCTGACGATCCTCGATTTAGCATAGTGCACAGTGGCTTCGCTAACCTGCAAGATATTGCCGTCGATCTGGATGTAATTAGTCGGGTCGACGGAATCTTGTTGGACTTAGGCGTCTCCTCGCCGCAACTGGATGATGCCAGTCGAGGTTTTAGCTTTATGAATGATGGCCCGTTGGATATGCGTATGGATACCAGCAAAGGCCAAACAGCGGCAGAATGGATAAAAGTTGCCGATGTTGAAGACATCACCTGGGTGTTAAGAACTTTTGGTGAAGAAAAAATGGCGTGGCGTATTGCCAACGCTATTGTTGATGCCCGAGAAGAGCAAGATATTACCACCACCGGTGAGTTGGCGAAAATTATCAAGCAAGCGGCACCACAAAAAGAAATTAAAAAACATCCAGCGACAAGAAGTTTTCAAGCGATTCGCATGTACATCAACTCGGAACTGGATCAAATCGAAAGCGCATTAGCGGCATCATTGGATGTATTAAAAGAAGATGGCCGTTTGGTGGTCATTAGCTTCCATTCATTGGAAGATAGACTGGTCAAACAGTTTATGAAAAAGCATAGCCAAGGCAAGAAAGTGCCACGTGGTATGCCAATTACAGAAGAAGAATTACAAAAAGGTAAAAAGCTGGCGTTGGTGGGTCGCACCAAACCAAGTAAATCTGAAGTTTCTGACAACGTACGCTCGCGCAGTTCAGTTCTTCGAGTTGCTCGCCGCTTGGCAAAAGATTAATCGATAACAACTATTGGGCAATAGTGTCATCGGTTAAAAGGATTAACCATGGCTAAACTGGTTTTAACCCAGGAAATATGGCAAGACATTAAGCGTTATAGCGGTACCTATATCATGGCTATGTTGGTACTGCTTTCGGCGTTTGCGGTGATCTATATGACACATATCAACCGGCAGGCAACCAGTGATTTGGAAAAGTTATACGGTGATCGTGACAGCCTCCATGTTGAATGGCGCAATTTGCAATTAGAACAAAACTCACTGGCAGAGCACAGTGAAATTGAAACCAAGGCTGATAAAGCGCTGCATATGCATCGGCCTGAAATTAACAGTGAAATAATAATAAAAACTCCATAATGGGTACTAAGGCTAAACGTAATAAAGCAAACCTAAAACCAACCACCATCGCTTGGCGATTTTACGTGGTTGTAGGCTTGATTTGCCTTGTATTCACCAGTTTGGTAGCCCGCTCCGCCTATATTCAGGTCGTCGAACCTGAATCCCTCCAACAAAAAGGCAAAAACCGCACCATCCGCAACGCCCATGTATATTCTTATCGAGGCGATATCCTCGATCGCAACGGCGAAGAGTTAGCCATCTCTGTGCCTGTTAAAACGGTTTATGCCGACCCGCAACGCTTTATTAAAGGTAAAAACGCTCTTAAAGATGAGCGTGCCCGTAAAGATTGGCAAAAACGACTCGATGTCCTCGCCCAAGTATTGGACATGAATGTGTCGACCATTATCGACAAAGTAGGAACCAACCCGAAGAAACGTTTTACCTATTTGTCGCGACACGTGTCGAAGCAAATGGCAGATTACATTGAAGTAAGTCTGAACATCCCTGGTATAGAGGTGTTAGTCGAAACCAAACGTTTTTATCCAACCGGCGAAATCAGTGCGCATTTGGTTGGTTTTACCAATGTTGATGAAGATGGCATTGAAGGCATTGAACGTCTGTTTGACGAGCGCTTAACCGGTGTCAATGGTAAAGACAAATACATCAAAGATGCCCATGGTAACCGCATTGAAATATTGGAAAAAGTCGACAAACAAGTGCCTGAACATATTGAATTATCGATAGATCAGCGCATTCAAGCCCTGGCTTATCGCGAATTAAAAGCCGCGGTTAAGTCGTTTCAGGCGGTATCCGGCTCAGTGGTTGTCTTAGATATTCACAGCGGTGAAATATTGGCGATGGTCAATGGTCCGTCATACAACCCAAATAATCGCAAGGGAACGGCAACACACAGATTTCGTAATCGCGCCATTACCGATACGTTTGAACCGGGTTCAACCATGAAGCCGTTAACGATATTAAGTGCGCTAGAATTGGGTTCAGTTAAAAAAGACGACATTATTAACACCTCACCAGGTTCGATGCGTATTGGTGGACGCCGTGTTTCTGACCCAAGAAACTACGGTAAGTTAAGCCTTACCGAGGTATTGATTAAGTCATCCAATATGGGGACTACGCGATTAGCAATGGAGATTCCAAAGGAATTTTTGCTATCGAAGTTTTTTGAAATGGGCTTTTCTGAAGATACCGGCACAGGCTTGATTGGTGAAAGTTCAGGCCGCTTATCGGATCGTAACCGTTGGTCAAAATTTGAATTGGCAACCTTATCATGGGGTTATGGCTTAGCAATTACGCCACTGCAGTTGGCGCGCTTTTACGCCACGTTTGGTAATGGTGGTAAAAAAGTTCCGCTGTCTATTGAAAAAAATCCTAAGTTTAACGAAGGTGAGCAAGTGGTCGATGCCGAAAATGCTCGCACCGTTTTGCATATGATGGAGCAGGTGGTATTGCAAGGTGCGCCAAAAGCTAAAGTAGATGGCTACCGTGTCGCAGGCAAAACCGGCACCGTACGTAAGGCCACTGCTGGCGGTTATGGTAATGAATATATGGGCATTTTTGCCGGTGTTGCGCCGGTGTCTGACCCTAAGATTGCGATTGTTGTGGTGATTAACGAACCTGGTGGTGATGATTACCACGGTGGTGAAGTCGCCGCACCGGTATTCTCGCGTATTATGAAAGGCGCGTTAACCACCTTGAACATTGCCCCAGACGATACATCCCGTATCAGTCAATTGACGGTTAAAGAGGGAGACAATGATGCCTAATCAAAGTCACTTCTCGATTAACCAAACACTGCTCGGACTAGGCATTGATTTAGCGGCAACAGGCTTTGTTGATAACCATTGCCGCAACTTGGTTAACGATTCTCGACAGGTAAACGCAAACGATATCTTTGCCGCCGTAATTGGTACGCAAAAAGATGCCAAACAATTTATCGATACCGCTGTACAAAATGGTGCAGCGTTAGTCATTTATCAATGCCAACAACCGCAACAACATGGGCAAGTGACGATGCTTGAAGGCGCCAGTGGTCAAGTGCCAAGTGTGGCGTTTTATCAGTTGGCGACGCAATTGCATCAATTGGCGGCAAATTATTATAACAACCCCGCTGATACTATGGCTTTGGTCGGGGTAACCGGTACTAATGGTAAAACCAGTTGTTGCCAACTTTTAGCACAATTGCTCTCTACCAAGAGCAACAAAAGCGCTATAATCGGCACCCTTGGTGCGGGTACCTTGGATAATTTGGTGGATATTAATAACACCACCCCAGGGCCAACCTTGTTACAACAGCTGTTAGCTCAGTTTACCGCACAACAGGTGAGCACCGTGGCCATGGAAGTATCCTCACATGCATTGCATCAACATCGTTTAAACAGCGAGATGCTAGATATTGCGGTATTCACAAATTTAAGTCGTGATCATCTAGATTATCACGGCGATATGCAAAGCTACGCCGATGCGAAAAAGGCAATGTTTGTCGCTAATGGCAGACAAAAATGGGTGATAAATGCCGATGATGCAATTGGTAAACAGTGGTTGCATAGTCTGCCCGATACAAACCCTAAAATGGCGTTTGCTATTGACGCAGATGAAAGCGAATTTGCTGGCTGGAATTACCTAATCGCTTGTGACCTTGATTGTCACAACAACGGCATACGTTTTACTTTGAAATCGAGTTTCGGCCAATGTCAGTTAGATAGCCCATTGCTCGGTCAATTTAATGTTGCTAATTTGTTGGCGGTTATCGCCGTGGCGCTATTACAAGGTATCACGCTTGCCGATTTGCCTGACTTGGTGGCTAAGTTACAGCCAGTTGCAGGTCGTATGGAAGTATTCAGCGCGGCGAATGAGCCGACAGCGGTGGTAGATTATGCCCACACGCCTGATGGCTTAGAGCAAGCGTTGCGCTCGGCAACGGCGCATTGTCAGGGTAAACTATGGGCGGTTTTTGGTTGTGGTGGCGACAGAGATAAAGGCAAACGTCCTTTAATGGGCGCGATTGCTGAGCAATACGCTGATCACATAGTGCTAACCAACGATAACCCAAGAACCGAACAGCCTGAAACAATTGCCGCGGATATAGCTAAAGGCATAAAAGCCCAAGATAAAACAACGACGATACTAGACCGTCAACAAGCGGTGTTATCAACCTTGGCGAATGCGAGTAGTGACGATATGGTGCTACTGGCCGGCAAGGGGCACGAAGATTATTTAATAATTGGGGAACAAACCATCGCCTATCATGAGCGCGAGGTTGTTCGTCAATTTTATTTACAGAGGGAAGGTCAATGATCCCATTACTGTTAAATGAAATCGCCGATGTAGTCGGTGGAAACATATTACGTTGCGAGGAGCCGGAAACTTTGGCCATCACCAGTGTCAGTTCCGATTCGCGTCAATTACAAGCAGGCGATCTGTTTATTGCTCTTAAAGGGCCGAACTTTGATGGTCATCGCTTTGTCACGCAAGCGTCCGATATCGGCTGTTCTGTCGCCTTGGTAGAGACTGAGCAAGATGTCGACATCCCGCAACTGTTGGTTACCGATTGCTACAAAGCTATGGGTAAACTTGCCGCTTATGTAAAACAGCAAGTTAATCCAAAAACTGTAGCCATCACAGGCAGTAGCGGTAAAACCACGGTAAAAGAAATGGTGGCAGCGATTTTGTCACAACTTGGCACCGTGTTAGCCACTGATGGTAACTTCAATAACGAAATTGGCGTGCCGTTAACCTTATTGCGTCTTGAGCATCAGCATCAATATGCGGTGATCGAACTTGGTGCCAATCACATTGGTGAAATCGCCTATACCACAACCCTTACTAAGCCAGATGTCGCCGTCATCAATAATATTGCTGCAGCTCATTTAGAAGGCTTTGGTGATTTATGTGGTGTTGCCCGCGCCAAAGGCGAGATATTTGAAGGGCTAGATGAAACCGGGGTTGCGCTATATAACCAAGACACACCATATACCCACAAGTGGCAATGGCGCTTAACCGATAAAACCGTACGCAAATTTAGCTGCGTAAAAGAAGCCGATTGTTATTGCAGTGATGTTCGCCTCAATGACCTTGGGTATAGCAGTTTCACCTTGAATACATATCAAGGCAATATCGACATTACCGTACCTGTACCAGGTCGCCATAATGTATGTAACGCCGTCGCTGCCGCAGCCATAGCGCTTGAGTTTGGTGCAACCTTAGAGCAGATCAAATCTGGACTTGGAAATATGGCGCCGGTTAAAGGCCGCTTAAATCTGATCAGTCTACCGGACAAAATGACCCTGATTGATGATACTTATAACGCCAATGTTGAGTCGACTAAAGCCGGTGTCGAATTGCTCGGCAGTTATGCAGGTCGCCGAATCCTGATACTAGGCGACATGGCAGAACTTGGCGAAGATGCTCGTCGCTATCACCAAGAAATCGGTGAGCATGCATTAACACATCACATAGATAACGTATTAACACTTGGCGTGCTAAGTCAAAGCGCATCACAAGTGTTTAATGGCGATGGCGCGCATTTTTCGCAGCGAGATAAGCTGATCGAAAAACTGGCGCAATTGCTTACTAACGAGGAACAAACAATTACTATTTTGGTTAAGGGCTCACGCAGTGCCCGTATGGAACTTGTCGTTGAAGACATTAAACAATGGCGTAACAAGGCTGAGGTGAGTTCATGTTAGTCTGGTTAGGTCAATATCTGACAGAATTTTACAGCGGTTTTAACGTTTTCTCCTATCTAACGTTCCGCGCTATTGTTGCCACATTAACCGCATTAATTGCGTCATTGTACTTTGGCCCTAAATTGATTCGCTATTTGCAAACCATGCAAATCGGCCAAACCGTACGTGATGACGGCCCGCAAAGCCATTTGTCAAAATCCGGTACCCCTACCATGGGCGGTATCTTGATTTTGGGCACCATTTTATTGAGCGTCTTGTTGTGGGCCGATCTCAGTAATCGTTATGTTCAGGTGGTGTTGTTTGTCACCGTAAGCTTTGGTCTTATTGGCTTTGTTGATGACTATCGTAAAGTGATACGCAAGGACCCGAACGGCCTAATTGCGCGTTGGAAATATTTTTGGCAAACCGCTGCAGGTTTAGCGACCGCATTTTATTTGTATGCTATCGCCCAGCCAGAAGGCACCACGTTATTGATCCCATTCGTAAAAGACGTGATGCCACAACTTGGCGTGTTGTATGTAGCCTTGGTGTATTTTGTCATTGTTGGTACCTCAAACGCAGTTAACCTGACCGATGGTTTAGATGGTTTGGCTATCGTACCAACGATTTTAGTTGCCGGCGCATTTGCGGTATTTGCTTATGTTACTGGTAATGCCAACTTCTCTGAATACCTAAATTTACCGCATATTCGCGAGACCAGTGAGTTGGTGATTATATGTACCTCGATTGTCGGTGCCGGGCTTGGTTTCTTGTGGTTTAACACCTACCCAGCGCAAGTGTTTATGGGCGATGTTGGCTCATTAGCGTTAGGTGCGATTTTAGGTGTTATTGCGGTATTGGTAAAACAGGAGTTGGTGCTGTTTATTATGGGCGGCATCTTCGTGATTGAAACGGTATCGGTGATATTGCAGGTTGGCTCCTACAAGTTGCGCGCGAAACGTATATTTCGCATGGCACCGATTCATCATCACTATGAATTAAAAGGTTGGCCAGAGCCACGCGTTATTGTTCGATTCTGGATTATATCCGTGGTGTTAGTGTTGATTGGTTTGGCAACATTGAAGTTGCGTTAATCGACAATAAGAGAACAGAGAAAACTAACTAACCATTTATGATGAGTATGTTTAACGGCAAAAATGTTTTAGTCCTGGGCCTTGGCGCCACAGGACTTGCCAGTGCCCGCTATTTAACGGCCACTGGGGTAGACTTTGCTGTCAACGACTCGCGTCAGCAACCGCCAGGGCAAAAACGTCTAGCGCAGTTGAATAAGCAGGCAAAACTCATCGCCGGTGGTTGGCATGCAACAACTATTGCCGCAGCCGATATTATCATTGCCAGCCCTGGTGTTGACATTAATATTGCCGAGATCCGTGACAACGTCCGCGCTGATGCCGAATTGATTGGTGATGTTGAGCTGTATTGTCGCATCAATAGCTCGCCGAAACTTGCCGTGACCGGCTCCAACGGTAAATCAACCGTGGTGAGCTTATTAGCGCACTTGGCGAAATACATGGGCGTCGAGGCGGTACTTGCCGGTAATATCGGTTTGCCGGTCTTAGAGGTTGCTGAGCAAGAATCCGAACTGGTCATTCTTGAGTTATCAAGCTTTCAGCTTGAAACCATGGTCTCTTTAGATGCTGTGGCTGGTACCGTACTGAATATTTGTGATGACCATTTGGATCGTCATCACACGTTGGAAAACTACAGTGCGATTAAACATCGCATATACCAACAAAGCCGTCGTCGGGTATTTAATCGCGAACAACTTAGCACTCGCCCTGAGACCATAAAAGACACTGATATCAGTTTTGGTCTTGATGCACCGCAACCAGGTCACTTTGGTGTTGTTGTTGATGGTGATAAAGAATTTTTAGCCTACGGCGACACCAAACTACTTGATTGCGCCCACTTACCACTGGCAGGTAAGCATAACCAACTCAATTGTTTGGCGGCATTGGCATTGGGTGTCTGTACCGATTGGCAGGTAGATAAATTGGCACAAGGTTTGGTGTCTTTTGAAGGCCTCGATCATCGCTGTAAGCAAATCGATACCTATGATGGCATCGTTTGGATAAACGATTCGAAAGCAACCAATATCGGTGCCACATTGGCGGCGATAGATGGTTTAGCCAGAGCGCGTCAAAAAATGATCCTTATCGCTGGTGGTGATGGTAAAGGCGCTGATTTTAATGAGTTGCTACCAGGTTTGAGCAAAGTCGATCACTTAATCACCCTTGGCAAAGATGGCGATGAAATCGCAAACTTAAAAGCTGGAACAATTAAAGTCGACACCCTTAAGCAAGCGGTTAAAACGGCTCGCCAGTTAGCGACACCAGGCGATTTAGTGCTGTTATCTCCGGCATGCGCCAGCATCGATATGTTTAACAACTACATGCAGCGTGGCGATATGTTTATTCAGGCAGTAAGGGAGATACACTGATGTTGGCATTTGCAGGGCAGTTGAAATTACCTATGTGGTTTAGTCAGGGCAGCGATGATACAGCCCCTGCGACCTTTGACCGTACCTTTATTATCTTAGCCTTCACCCTGTATTTTTTGGGCTTAATGATGGTTGCCAGCGCGTCGATTCCGGTTGGTGAGCGTTTATATAATAACCCATTTCACTTTGTTATCCGCCATGGTATCTACGTATTGTTGAGCTTGGTAGTGGCGTTTATAGCGTTAAAAGTAGAGATGGAACAGTGGCATAAATCCAGTTGGGTTTTATTGCTGTTCGCCATCCTTTTATTGGCTGCGGTATTGGTGGTTGGTCATAAAGTAAACGGCTCAACTCGATGGATTCGCTTAGGGTTAATCAACGTCCAAGTGGCGGAACCTGCCAAGTTATTTTTCTTTTGTTATCTATCGGCCTATTTAGTGCGTCGTCGTGACGAAGTAATGGATAATTTTAAAGGCTTTTTTAAGCCATTGTTGGTATTATTCATCCTCGCCGTACTGTTACTGTTGCAACCTGACTTGGGAACTGTGATTGTAATGGGGTGTACTGCCTTAGGTTTACTGTTTTTAGCAGGAGCTAGGTTGTGGCAATTTGCCGCTATCGTCGTGGCGGTACTCAGTGCATTTTCGCTAATGATTTATAACGAGCCTTATCGTTTGGCTCGTATTACCGGGTTTTTAGACCCGTGGGCAGATGAGTTTGGTATCGGCTATCAATTAACCCAATCGCTTATGGCTTATGGCCGTGGCGAATTTTTTGGTTTGGGGTTAGGAAATAGCATTCAAAAGCTAGATTACTTGCCTGAAGCCCATACCGACTTTGTTATGGCAGTGGTTGGCGAAGAATTTGGTTTTGTTGGTGTGTTGGCGTTGCTGGCAGTTGTTTTGGTTCTCGTTGTCAAAGCACTGTATCTAGGACGACAAGCACTGGAAAAAGAAAAGTATTTTGAAGGCTTTTTCGCCTATTCAATAGGTATTTGGATGAGTTTTCAAACGGCAGTAAATGTTGGTGCTAGCGCTGGGATATTCCCAACCAAAGGCCTAACTATGCCGTTGATCAGTTATGGTGGTAGTTCAATGATAGTCATGACACTGGCGATAGTCGTATTAATTCGCATTGATCATGAGTTAAGGTTGCAGGCGATTCAAGCAACCTCGAAAGGAGGGCGTAAGTAGTGTCGAAACGTCCAACAATCTTGATTATGGCAGGCGGTACCGGCGGGCATATTTTCCCGGGTTTAGCTGTGGCTGAATATTTACAGCAACAAGGCTGGCACGTGCATTGGCTTGGAACGTCTGACCGAATGGAAGCGCAAGTTGTGCCAGCGCACAATATTGATATTTCATTTATTAATATCTCCGGTTTGCGCGGTAAAGGGTGGAAGTCAAAGCTGACCATGCCGTTTAAAGTTTTACAATCTGTGTGGCAGTCACTAGATGTGATAAATCAAGTACAACCGGATGTGGTACTTGGTATGGGTGGCTATGCCAGTGCTCCAGGTGGTGTCGCCGCTTGGATTAAGCGTATTCCGTTGGTATTGCACGAACAAAATGCCGTGGCCGGCATGACCAATCGTTACCTAGCCAAGATAGCCAGCAAAGTATTGAGCGCATTTCCGAATGCCTTCAGTCGTGGTGTTGATGCGCAAGTGGTAGGTAACCCGGTACGGGGCAACATCAGCATGTTAACCGATGAACATGAACGCGAAATCAATAAGCGGGTGTTAGTGGTTGGCGGCAGTTTAGGTGCCAAAGTACTTAATGACACCGTACCACAAGCTATCTCACAAATTAAACTGCAAGGTATCGATGTTTGGCATCAAACCGGTAAAGGCAATAAGACTGACGTCGATGCGTCTTACCAAGGTTACCAAGTTGATGAAAGTAAGATCAAAGTATCCGAGTTTATTGACGATATGGCCGAAGCCTACGAATGGGCGGATGTGGTGATATGTCGTGCCGGTGCTCTTACTGTGTCTGAATTGGCGATGGCGGCAAAACCCGCAATCTTCATCCCATTGCCACACGCGGTTGATGATCATCAAACTAAAAATGCCCAATATCTTGTTGATGCTGGGGCGGCATATATGTTGCCGCAAGCAGAATTAAACGCGACCTTATTATCGCGAAAATTGAACATGTTATTTAGTTCAGAATCGACTTTGAAGAAAATGGCTAAGGCCTGCAAAGCGGTTTCTACACCTAATGCTACCGAACAAGTTGCAACCTTGTGTCGGTCATTAGTGGATTAGTGAAAGAATTTATGATGAATATTCCAGAAATGCGTCGTGTAAAAATCATTCATTTTGTTGGCATCGGTGGTGCTGGCATGGGTGGTATTGCCGAGGTATTACTTAACGAAGGTTATCAAGTGACGGGGTCTGACATAGGTGTCAACCCAGTGGTAAACCGTCTAACTAAGCTGGGTGCAAAAATTAACATTGGTCATCAAAGTGACAACGTAACTGATGCTAGCGTTGTTGTCGTGTCCAGCGCCATTAAAGCCGACAATGTTGAATTGGTTGCGGCACAAGAGCAGCGTATTCCAATTGTACCTCGCGCCGAGATGCTTGCCGAGTTGATGCGTTTTCGCCATGGTATTGCCATCGCAGGCACCCACGGTAAAACCACCACCACGAGTTTGATTGCCAGTATCTTTGCCGAAGGGCAACTCGATCCAACATTTGTTATCGGTGGTTTGTTAAACAGTGCCGGTACTAATGCACGATTAGGCAAGAGCCGTTATTTGGTTGCAGAGGCAGATGAAAGCGATGCGTCTTTCTTGCATTTACAACCTATGGTGTCGGTTATTACCAACATTGATGCGGATCACATGGATACCTACGAAGGTGACTTTGAAAAATTAAAAGACACCTACGTTGAGTTTTTACATAACTTGCCATTTTATGGTCTAGCGGTGTTGTGCATTGATAACCCTGTCGTTGCTGAAATTTTACCTCGTGTAGGCCGTCAGTTTATTACCTACGGTTTTAGTGAAGACGCTGACGTTAGAGCCATTGATTATCAGCAAGATGCCGGTGTCAGCAAATTTACTGTGTTGCGAAAAGAGCGCGACGATTTGCAAGTAACGTTGAATTTACCTGGTTTGCATAACGTTGCTAACGCCCTTGCGGCGATTGCTGTAGCGACCGATGAAGGCGTTGAAGATAAAGCCATTGTTGAAGCACTAGAGAAATTTGAAGGCATAGGACGTCGTTTTGAACACCTAGCTGATATCGCCACTGAAAAAGGCGAGATGACGGTAATTGATGATTATGGTCATCACCCAAGTGAAGTTGCAGCAACCATTAAAGCGATGCGCAATGGTTGGCCAGAGCGTCGTTTGGTCATGATGTTCCAACCACACCGTTATTCACGTACACGTGATTTATACGAAGATTTTGTCGAAGTGTTGGCATCGGTTGATCAATTGATTTTACTCGATGTATACGCAGCGGGTGAAGAGCACATCGCTAATGCGGATTCTAAGTCTTTGGCTTGGAGCATTCGTTCTCGCGGTAGCATGGAGCCAATTTATGTTAGTTCGCCAGAGCAACTGCCACAAATTCTTGGCAACGTATTAGAGCATGGCGACATGTTGATTACCCAAGGTGCCGGTAATGTTGGCGCTATTGCTCGTGATGTCGTAGCGGCGCCAGAGTTAAACGTCAAAGGGGATGCGTCATGAGCACCTTGCTTGACCTTAACCAACTAAAGCAACAGCATATCGCCGTACTTTTTGGTGGCAACAGTGCTGAGCGTGAGGTGTCGTTAAATTCAGGCAAAGCGGTTATCAATGGTTTACAAAAAGCGGGCTTTAAGGTTAGCGGTATTGATACCAAAGACGTCGCTTTGAACCAACTGCAAAGCTTAGGCATCGACCGGGTATTTATTGCCTTGCATGGTCGTGGTGGTGAAGACGGATGCATCCAAGGTGCATTGGAATACATGTCGATTCCATATACAGGTTCTGGTGTATTAGGGTCAGCGTTGTCGATGGACAAGGTACGGACCAAGCAAATATTTAAAGCCAGTAGTTTACCAACCGCTGACTTTGCTGTGGTAAACGAGGATGATTACTGCAGCGATGCTTGCCAACAGATTTTGCAAGATCTTGGTGGCAAAGCCATGGTCAAGCCAGCCAAAGAAGGTTCGAGTATTGGCATGGCGATAGCCCGTGATGCAGATGAGTTAGCGAGCGCACTAGAAAACGCGTTTAAGTACGACCATCAAGTGTTAGTTGAAGCATGGCTTAGTGGTGCAGAATTTACGGTGGCGGTTTTAGGTGAGCAGGCATTGCCAGCAATATCTATGGTCACACCAAACGAGTTTTATGATTATCAGGCCAAGTACCAAAGCAATAGTACCCAGTACTTGTGCCCGTGTGGTTTACCAGCAGAGCAAGAAGCACACTTGCAATCATTGGCGTTAAAAGCGTTTCGAGCAACCGGCGCCCAAGGTTGGGGTCGTGTTGATGTGATGCAAGATAGCGAAGGCAATTTTAACTTGCTGGAAGTGAATACGGTTCCAGGTATGACAGAAACATCCTTGGTACCGAAAGCTGCAAAGGTCGCAGGCTTAGACTTTCAAGACCTAGTGAGCCGAATATTGCAGCTAAGTGATATACATAAGTAATTGTACAAAAAGAAATATCGTTAAAGGGATTAGCTAAAGGCGTTAGCACTAGATTATGAGCAAGAGCAAAGACAACAATAATAGTTTGCTTGATCAGGTACCAATGAACTATTGGTCCGGATTGGCGTTTTTTATTGTTGTAACCATGTTAATGATCTTTGGTCTGGTAAAGGTATATCAATCGATGATGCAGGATGAAGCATCACCCGTGTCATCGTTAGTGATAAAAGGTAAAACACCATACACCTTTAATGCTGAAATTGTTGCCGCATTACGTCAGGGCGAATTGGATAACTTTTTCCAACTGGATGTCAATTTGGTACAGCATGAACTAGAGCAGTTACCCTGGGTGTACTCGGCGTCTGTGCGCAAGCAATGGCCTGATACGGTAAGTGTTTATGTGATTGACCAAACACCGGTAGCGCAATGGAATGATGATTTTTTTATCAATGAACAAGGTGTCATTTTCCAAGCAGATCAAACTCGGGTAGCACCGGGTTTGCCAAAGTTATTTGGTCCAGAAGGCAGTGAAACTCTGGCTTTAGCAACATACAGAGATTTGAATTTGTTGCTTAATTATATTGAGGTTGAGATTGATGAATTGGTGCTAAGTGAGCGTCATTCGTGGGTTTTAACACTAAAAGATGGCGTCTCTTTGAATCTGGGGCGCGAAGACAGAGTCATGCGAGTGCAACGATTTATGGATGCCTACAGGCAAATTAAATCAATGGCCAAGCAAGACATGCAAGTAGATTATATCGACCTGCGCTATGACACCGGCATGGCCGTTGGTTGGAAACCAAAACTAGAAGAAGAAAAAACAAATGCCTAAAGCAGTAGAAAGAAATTTGGTTGTTGGTCTCGATATTGGTACGTCCAAGATCGTCGCCGTTGTTGGTGAAGTGACACCTGACAACCAATTAAGCATTGTTGGTGTAGGCCACCATGCCGCCCGTGGTATGGATAAAGGTGGCGTAAATGATCTCAATTTGGTGGTGCAATCAATTCAACGAGCCGTGAATGAAGCGGAACTCATGGCCGATTGCAGTATTGGTTCTGTATATCTTGGTATTTCCGGTAAACATGTCTCTTGTCAAAATGAAAACGGCATGGTGCCAATCAATGACCATGAAGTGACGCAGGAAGACGTCGAAAACGTAATTCATACCGCGCGCTCTGTGCCGATGTCAGCCGAACGTAAAATGCTGCATGTGTTACCGCAAGAATACAGCGTTGATGTACAAGAAGGCATTAAAAGCCCTATCGGCATGTCAGGCGTTCGTATGGAAGCCAAAGTGCATATCATTACCTGTGCCAACGATATGGCGAAGAACATCGTTAAATGTGTTGAGCGCTGCAATTTAAGCGCTGATCAATTAATTTTTTCTGCGCTGGCATCAAGCTATTCGGTATTAACCGATGATGAAAAAGAATTAGGTGTCTGTGTCGTTGATATGGGCGCAGGCACATTAGACATTTCAGTGGTCGCCGGTGGCGCTATTCGTCACAGTGCGGTTATCCCAGTGGGCGGTAATCAGGTAAGCAGCGACATTGCCAAAATATTTAGAACGCCATTGAGTCATGCAGAAGACATTAAGGTGCAGTATGCATGTGCATTACGCCAAATGGTCAGCATGGAAGAAAATATTGAAGTACCAAGTGTTGGCGGTCGACCGGCGCGCAGTATGTCTCGTCATACCTTAGCCGAGGTTGTTGAGCCGCGTTATCACGAATTATTTGAGTTGATCCAAGAAGAAATTAAGTCCAGTGGACTCGAGGATCAAATCGCTGCAGGTATCGTCCTTACCGGTGGTACCGCAAAAATGGAAGGCGTGGTGGAATTTGCTGAAGAAGTATTCCAAATGCCAGTACGTGTGGGTACGCCATTAAATATTGAAGGCTTAACCGATTACGTTAACGATCCAAGCTATGCAACCGTTGTTGGTTTGCTGCATTACGGCTTGCAAGCGAGCAATGATAAGACTACAGAGTTGGGCGCAGGGGAAAGTGTGGTTGGCATGCTTTCGCGCTTGAAGAGTTGGTTTAATAACAACTTTTAGATAGACAAAATTTTAAAATTGAACATTTTTTTGGTGGAACAAAAAACGATAGAACGGAGAGAAAATTATGTTTGAATTAATGGAAGAGCACAACGAAGAAGCGGTGATTAAAGTCATCGGCGTTGGTGGAGGCGGTGGTAACGCCGTTGAACACATGGTGGTGCAAACCATCGAAGGCGTGGAATTTATCACCGCGAATACCGATTCACAGGCACTGCGCAATTCTTCTGCGACCGTGACTTTGCAACTCGGTGCTGACGTAACTAAGGGCTTGGGCGCAGGCGCAAACCCTGAAATTGGTCGTCGCAGTGCAGAAGAAGATCGCGAAACCATTCGCCAGACCTTACAAGGTGCTGACATGATCTTTATCGCTGCCGGTATGGGCGGTGGTACAGGTACTGGTGCTGCCCCTGTGGTTGCTGAAATTGCTAAGGAAATGGGTATCTTGACCGTTGCGGTTGTGACCAAGCCATTCCCGTTTGAAGGCAAAAAGCGTATGAACTATGCCGACCAAGGTATTGAGTTTTTATCGAAGAATGTTGATTCACTGATCACCATTCCGAATGAAAAACTATTAAAAGTATTAGGTCCAGGCACATCACTATTAGACGCCTTTAAAGCGGCTAATAATGTATTGCTAGGTGCTGTTCAAGGTATTGCCGAGCTAATTACTCGCCCTGGTTTGATTAACGTTGACTTTGCTGACGTACGTACTGTTATGTCAGAAATGGGGACAGCGATGATGGGCTCAGGTTGTGCAAGTGGTGAAGATCGTGCTGAAGAAGCAGCAGAAGCGGCTATTTCAAGCCCGCTACTGGAAGATGTCGATTTAGCTGGTGCTCGCGGTATTTTGGTAAACATTACCGCAGGTTTAGATATTTCAATTGATGAATTTGAAACCGTTGGTAACGCTGTTCGTGCCTTTGCATCTGAAAATGCCACCGTTGTTGTCGGTGCTGTTATCGACCCTGAAATGACCGACGAGTTACGCGTTACGGTTGTTGCTACAGGTATCGGCCAACAGCAAAAACCGGAAATTTCGATTGTGCCGCCAGTGCAAAAGCCTGAGCCAATGGTTGTAAACGCGCCGTATACGCCAGAGCCAGAAGTTGCCCAGTCGCAATTTGTTGAAGAACGCCCGCAGGCTGCTCCTGCATCGGCACCAGATGCAGATTATCTTGATATTCCTGCATTTTTGCGTAAGCAAGCGGACTAATATCCGGTCTGATTAATATCAGGCTGGCGTCCAATTTGGAATGTGATGTTCCAGATTGTGGCTAATTGTAACCAGAGTATTGGTCTCTGGCGGATTGGTTTACGTATTGATGCAAGCGGATTACAGCTGTTAATGCAGTTGTAACAAGTTGTAAAGCAAGTATCAGGCCAATAGGTTAGACTTTTGACTCTAAAGGATAATTTTGCTATTATTCGGCCTCGCTTTTTTAAAGAATTTGTTAAAAGCGTGGTGGTCTAAAAGATTATAAGGCGAAATATGATCAAGCAACGTACATTAAAACAAGCAATAGACGCCGTTGGCGTTGGCTTACATAAAGGTGAAAAAGTGCAGTTAACTCTCCGTCCTGCACCGGCCAATACTGGAATTATTTTCCGTCGTGTTGACCTAAGTCCTGCTGTCGATATCCCAGCAACCCCGAAAGCGGTTGGTGAGACGACGTTGTGTACGTGTCTGGTAAACGAGCAAGGTGTTCAAGTGTCCACCGTAGAACACCTATTAGCTGCTGTTGCTGGTTTAGGCATTGATAATATGATTGTTGAAGTCGATTCGCCTGAGATTCCGATCATGGATGGTAGCTCATTACCTTTCGTCTACCTGATCCAATCCGTTGGTGTTGAAGAGCAAAATGCAGCGAAGAGATTCTTACGCATTACCAAGCCTGTTCGTGTTGAAGAAGGCGATAAGTGGGCAGAGTTACGCCCACACGAAGGGTTCAAAGTAAACTTTTCTATCGACTTTGATCATCCTGTGATTGCCAACACAACACAACAAATGAGCTTGGACTTGTCGAGCAATTCGTTCGTAAAAGAAATCAGTCGTGCACGTACCTTTGGTTTTATGCGTGACATTGAGTTTTTACGCTCTCACAATCTAGCCCTTGGCGGTAGCTTAGAAAACGCCATCGTACTTGATGAGTACAAAATGCTTAACTCTGATGAGTTACGTTACGACGACGAATTCGTTAAGCACAAAATCTTAGACGCTATCGGTGATCTATATATGGGCAGTGTTAGCATCTTAGGCGAGCTAAATGCTTATAAGTCAGGTCATGGCTTAAACAATATGTTATTGCGCGAAGTATTTAAACGCGAAGACAGTTGGGAGTGGGTGACTTATGAAGACGAACGTCCATCACCTATTGCCTACCAAGATGCGATATATGCATAACCTACGATAAAGTCGGTCAGATTAAACAAAAAACGGAGCTTAATGCTCCGTTTTTTATTGGTTATTTTTTTGTTTCACATGAGAGGCGAGTTTTAATAGTTTTTGTTTTAATCCGTCTGGCGCATTCTCGGCTACTTTTCGTAATTCTTCAGCGCTTTCTGCAGACATAGACTTTTTCTCTTTTGCCGGCTCTTGCTCTTTAATTTGCTTTCTCACAGCAAAAGGATTTACTTTAATTTCAATGCGATTAAATATGCCCTGAGTTTGCAAACTGAGCTGGCTTGCTATATTGTTACGTTCAAATTGTAGCCGTTGGCCCCATACCGAAGATTTAGCTTCTAAGATAACTAAGTTTTCGCGACAATTGGCAATTTGCCAGGCATCTTCAGGAAGATCTGGGCAAGTTTGTCTAACAATGTCGGCCAATATTTGCAGTGATTGTGCTTTTACCGAAATATTAGCCATATTACTGCTAGCAGTTTGCAACAAGGTTTGTAAATCTTGTGGAGCTTTAACGATTCGTTTCATCTTTTATGGTGCCATGGCGGTTTTATGTTAAAGTGGCAAACGTTGTCTAAAATAATTTGAGTTTATGAGTTTAACACTAATATACCGCGGACAAAATGTTCGTTTCTCAATGAAACTAAGTAAGCCTCGTTGGTTAGCCATCGTTGGCGGCTTTGCTGTGGTATCTGGATTGGTTATGCATTCGGTCTTATCTCCTGAAGAAATGCCTGCGCACCTGCAAACCAACCAAGATTTGGTTAAACCGAAACAGCAAAATGACAGTTACCGCAATGAACAAGTTGTTGCCCTAACTGCAAAAATTGCTGAGTTGCAATCTCATGTTGCAAGATTGAATGCCCTTGGTGAACGATTAGCTGAAGAAGTTGATATTCCCAAAGACGAGTTTAAAATGGCGACCATGCCATCAAGTGGTGGACCGCTGCAAACGCAGGCGGTGCAAAGCCATTTGTCTTATAGTGACCTCGATCAACATATTTCCGATTTAAGCCTGAGCCTTGATCACAAAGAAAATCAATTAAAATTACTTGAATCTTTGGCTTTGGGTCACCATATCGAAAATACGAGTTATTTATCGGGACGACCTATAGGTAAAGGTTGGTTGTCATCGTATTACGGAGTTCGTAAAGATCCTTTCACTGGTAAACCGGCGATGCATAAAGGCGTCGACTTTGCTGGAAAGGAAAATGCCGAAGTATTCGCTACTGGTAGTGGCGTTGTGAGTTTCTCAGGTGAGAAGTATGGTTATGGTAATATGGTTGAAATAGACCATGGTAATGGCTACAAAACCCGTTACGCCCATAACAAACTTAACCTGGTTACGCTCGGTGATGTGGTAAGTAAAGGTCAGCCTGTTGCGAGAATGGGTTCAACTGGCCGTTCAACTGGTCCACATGTGCATTACGAAATTCTTAGAAACGACAAACAAATCAATCCTGCAAAATACGTTTATCGCAAGCCAAAAACTTAAGATAAATCCACTCGATAACAATACTTAACGCACGCTAAAATCCTAGTAGTCGCCAAAATATATTTGAATAATTGGTTTAATAAACATGTTTGTAAAATTAATGACGAAGCTGTTCGGTAGCCGTAACGATCGCCTACTGAAGCAATTAAATAAAGAAGTTACTAAAATTAATGCCCTTGAAGATACCATCAAAGCGCTAAGCGATGAGGAATTGAAAGGCAAAACAGCTGAGTTTAAAGAGCGTATTGAAGGCGGTGCTAGCCTGAGCGATATCTTAGTTGAAGCATTTGCGGTTGTACGCGAAGCCAGTATTCGAGTATTTGGGATGCGTCATTTCGATGTGCAAATGGTCGGTGGCATGGTGTTGCATCAAGGTAAAATTTCCGAGATGCGTACCGGTGAAGGTAAAACACTAACCGCGACGCTGCCATCCTATTTGAATGCGTTAACCGGTAAAGGTGTGCATGTTATTACCGTTAACGATTATTTGGCCAAGCGTGATGCAGATTGGGCACGTCCATTATTTGAATATTTAGGTTTGACGGTTGGTTGTAATATCCCAGGTATGCAACCTGAAGATAAGAAAGCAGCCTATGAAGCGGATATCACCTACGGTACCAATAACGAGTTCGGTTTTGACTACCTACGTGACAATATGGCATTTTCGCCGCAACAACGTGTACAACGTCCGTTAAACTTCGCTGTAATCGATGAGGTTGACTCTATTCTTATCGATGAAGCTCGTACACCATTAATTATCTCTGGTGCAGCTGAAGACAGTTCAGAGCTGTACAAGATGATCGACCAAATCGTTCCTCTACTTGAGTTGCAAGACCGAGAAGATGAAGAGGGCGTTGAAAGCACCGGTGACTATACCGTTGATGAAAAATCAAAACAGGTATATTTGACAGAACGTGGTCAAGTGCGTGTTGAAGAGATTCTAACTGAACGTGGCATGTTAGCCGAAGGCGACTCGCTTTATGGTGCAAGCAGCATTTCCTTGTTGCATCATGTTATGGCGGCACTACGTTCACACAAGCTATTCGTTAAGGACGTTGATTACATCGTTAAAGACGGCGAAATTGTTATCGTTGATGAACATACCGGTCGTACTATGGAAGGCCGTCGTTGGTCAGAAGGTTTACATCAGGCTGTCGAAGCCAAAGAAGGTGTAGACATTCAAAACGAAAACCAGACATTAGCGTCTATTACCTTTCAAAACTATTTCCGCTTATACCAAAAACTATCCGGTATGACCGGTACCGCTGATACTGAAGCATTTGAATTTAATCATATTTATGGTCTAGAGACGGTAGTTGTTCCAACCAACCGCCCAATGATCCGTCAAGATTTACCTGATTTAGTGTACCTGACGCAGCAAGAAAAATTTGAAGCGATCCTTGAAGATATCCAAGATTGCGTTAAACGTGGTCAACCGGTATTGGTTGGTACCATCAGTATCGAAACATCTGAGTTCTTGTCACAGTTCTTGCGTAAAGAAAAGATCAAACACAAAGTATTGAACGCTAAATTCCATGCCGAAGAAGCGGAAATCGTCGCCAACGCTGGTAAACTTAGCGCGGTGACCATCGCCACTAACATGGCTGGTCGTGGTACCGATATCGTATTAGGTGGTAATCTAGCGGCAGAATTAGCTAAGCTTGATAACCCAAGCCAAGAACAAATTGATGCAGCGACGAGCAAATGGCAAGAAGAGCATGAACAAGTGCTTGAGGCTGGCGGTTTACATATCGTTGCCACCGAACGCCATGAATCTCGTCGTATCGATAACCAGTTACGTGGCCGAAGTGGTCGTCAAGGTGATGCTGGTTCAACACGTTTTTATCTTTCAATGGAAGATGGTTTGATGCGTATTTTCGCCTCAGAACGTATTGCCAACATGATGCGTAAGTTGGGTATGGAACACGGTGAAGCCATTGAGCACCCGTGGGTAACCAAGTCTATCGAGAATGCACAACGTAAAGTTGAAGGTCGTAACTTTGACATCCGTAAGCAATTGCTTGAATACGATGATGTAGCGAACGACCAACGTAAAGTAATTTACGATCAACGTAATGAATTGCTTGATGACGGTGATATCGAAGAAACCATTGCAGCGATTCGCCTAGATGTTGTTAGCGGTATTATTGCTGGCCATATCCCACCACAGTCTTTAGAAGAAATGTGGGACATTCAAGGTTTAGAAGAACAATTGAAAGGTGATTTAGCGCTTGATTTACCAATTGCTAAGTGGCTAGAAGAAGACGATAAGTTGCACGAAGAATCACTTCGCGACAAAGTTATCGAAGAAGTCGATAACGCTTATAAAGCCAAAGAAGAGCAAATCGGTACTGAAGTACTGCGCCACTTTGAAAAAGCGGTTATGTTGCAAACACTTGATAACCTTTGGAAAGAGCACTTAGCGGCGATGGACCATTTGCGTCAAGGTATTCACTTACGTGGTTATGCACAGAAAAACCCTAAGCAAGAATACAAGAAAGAATCATTTGCCTTGTTCTCAGGTATGCTAGATAACCTGAAATACGATGTTGTTAGCCTGCTTTCTAAGGTTCGCATTCAGCAAGAAAGCGAAGTAGAAAAAATGGAGCAGCAACAGCAGCAAAAAGCCGAAGAAGCGCAGAAGCAATTCACCCATGAAAGCAGTGGCACGGCAACAGAAGATAATAAACTGCCGCGCGTAGGCCGCAACGAGCCTTGCCCGTGTGGTTCAGGTAAGAAATACAAACAGTGTCATGGCAAATTAGGCTAATAGGTACTGAAATGAAGGAAGGACGGTTATTACCGTCCTTTTTGTTATACGAGCTAAAACAATTAATCACTAAACAGAAGTAATGACGATGACTAAACGAGTACACGTTGCCGTTGGCGTAATTTATCGACAAGGTCAGTTCTTTTTAACGAAGCGGCTTGCCAACGCTCATCAGGGCGGTAAATGGGAGTTTCCTGGTGGTAAAGTCGAAGACAATGAAACCGTGCATCAGGCTTTGCATAGAGAGTTACAGGAAGAAATCGCTATCGATACGCTAGCGATGCAACCCTTGATTGAAATTAGCCACGATTACGTTGATAAGCAGGTGTTGTTAGAGGTGTTTTTGGTGGATCAGTTTGCCGGTGAACCTACCGCACAAGAAGGCCAACAACAAGGTTGGTTTAGTGCAGACCAGCTCAGTGAAATTGATTTTCCAAAGGCCAATGATGCCATTGTCGCCAAAATTATCGACAAAGGTTTGTAGCGATTAGCAAATAAAGCCAGCGTGCGCTAAGCAATAATAAGCAATAAAAAAGCTTAATGATGATTCATTAAGCTTTTTTATTGAATGAAATTTAGTAGCTTAGGGCTTACCAGTATTTCAAGCCTGAATGACGCAAATAACCGTGCTCATGCTTATTGCGTGGATCTTTATGAGTCCAATGCACCACACCACCTTTGTCGTTCCACTCATATTCACCATAAAATTCAATCTCATCACCTTGGCGCAAGGTATTGATTCGTTTCGCTAAATCAATATTGTGAGCGATCAATAAGGTGTGTTTATTCTGCAAGCGGACAATAAAACGTTGGTGTCTACTGCCGTCGTTATCATCTGCCAGTACTTTGGTGACCTCACCAAAGCCTCTAACTTGGATATCAGACAAGCCATTGTCAAAGGCGTAACTAATTTTTTCTAAATCAGAAAAGTCATCAAGGTTTATGGACTCTTGATAATTACTGCTACTAAAAGCTCGCTCTAATGTTTCAATGTCATTGGTCGGCTTTACGTCTGCAGCGACAGGTTCAGCATTGGTTTTTGATTGTACTTCCAAAAAAGTAATGCCAGCGACAAATAAGACGAAGGCGATAAGGATATGCTTCATAATAAAAGTAGGTATGTTGTACTCTAGTTCTAATTCTTTTTTTAGTATGCCAAATAGCGAAACGCAAATGCAAGGGAATAGGCGATTAATCTTGTTTTTTAATGCCACTTTATTGCTATTTGTATGGGCAATAATATAAATGGATGAAATTATTTAAATCGTTAAATGATTTCTTCTCGTTTGTCGAATTTCAGCAAAAAGTTTATCGTTACTTTGCTTTGTTGATTTGGTCTCCCCAAGATCATAAATACAACTCTCCCCATGAGTTTACAAAGTATCATTTGGTTATTTTTAGGGCACCTTTTAGGTGCCCATTTTTCTTTCTGTCATTTAAATGCACAAGTTTAGTGCGCTATGTTGCTCTCAAATTCATCACATTGTTTCATATTTTAATTAAACCTATATTAAACAGTGGTTTACATGGTTGGTGCGGGAATTGCATCATCAATGTTTTTGATTCCCTTAGGATCTTTCATAACTCATGGCCGTTCAAACACCCATACGTGGTTTGCGCTCCTTTTGTATAGCTGCCAAGTGCTTAAGTTTTAAGCATGCCGCATCTAAGCTTTTTCTTACGCCATCTGCTGTCAGTCATCAAATCAAGCAGTTGGAAGAGCAACTTGGATTTGATTTATTTACTCGCCAAACC
This sequence comes from Thalassotalea sp. HSM 43, assembly GCF_004752005.1. Taxonomy (NCBI): domain Bacteria; kingdom Pseudomonadati; phylum Pseudomonadota; class Gammaproteobacteria; order Alteromonadales; family Colwelliaceae; genus Thalassotalea; species Thalassotalea sp. HSM 43. The sequence continues at coordinate 2,500,930 of NZ_CP038493.1, forward strand.
CGAGCCATTGAATTAACCAGTGCCGGCAAGCGTTTTTATCATGCCATTCAGCCGATTATTACCGATTTAGAAAGTACCATTGATGACTTCACCAATAGCAAACAAAATAAAACCATCACCATTAGCTTGCCTGAGTTTTTTGCTAGCGAATTGTTTGTGCCGAGTTTAAGCGACTGGACTCAGGCACACCCGGATATTAATTTACAACTTGAGACGGTTAAAACAGGATCACAAGCGGCTGCCAGTGCCGATTTGTCTATTGTCTTGTCCAGAGGTCGTCCAAATAGCCCAGTTATTACCGATTTGTTCCCAGTAAGATATGTACCGGCGTGTAATAAACGCCTGTATCGAAAGTGGGCATCTGAGGGTTTTAAAGCATTAAAAACTGTGCCTTTGATATTGCATCAATCCAGACCCTGGGCTTGGCACCAATGGGCAGATGAGGTTGGTGTACCGGACTTTGATCCAAAGCAGATTATTCAATTTGATAGCATGTTTGGTGTCGCTCGCGCAGCACAACAAGGCATGGGCATAGCGTTAATTCCTTTGCCAATAAGTCAAACTTGGTTTAAAGAGCAGTTATTGGTGCGCCTTTATGAAGAAGAGTTAGTGACCAATGATAGATACTTCTTAGTGCAGCATGAAAACCTTGAGCAATCTGATGAACTATTAAAGTTTGCCAATTGGATGCAAGAGACATTTTGTGACTTATATTAAGGGATTTATGTTACGAACAAGCAGTTAGTACCCTAGTTTCATAGTGCTTTAGGGCTAGGTCTTAATAGCGCTTGCTACCAAAGTGCTTCATAAACGCGTCATAAAAATATCATATGAATTTTATTAACCTATAAAGGTCATTTTATTTCGTTTGTCAGAATTGGCTTGTTTTTCTAGAGTGAGAGCGTAAACCGATTGGTTTGCGCTTTTTTAATTTCAAGGAGACATACTGATGAAAACATCAACTCACATACTTAAAGGCTTAAAGCTGCCGTTAGCAACGTTATTGCTTGCCGGTCTTGCTCATAGCCATATGGCCAACGCTAAGATGGTTGACGAAGACCTCGCACACCTTAATAGTACATTTAAGATTGCAATGATCGAAAACAGTACCGGATTGCGTGACATTAATGCTGGTGACTATGAAGATGCGTTAAGCAAAATAAATTCAGCTAGTGACGTAAATGAAAAGCTGGAACTGTTAATGGCAAATTGCGTGGCGAACTTAAAGCTTAGCCGCTTTAGTGAAGCGAAAATCGCATGTGATAAAGCAATTGAAGTGATTAGCAACAACGAGAGCAACGCCAGTAAATACCTTACGGCCATCGCTTACAGCAATCGCGCCATTGTAAATCACTATTTAGGTGACAAGGTAAGTGCATTTAAAGACTTTAATACGGCGATGAAATATGACGATAACCGCATCGTTAAAGCCAATATTGAAGCCATGACGGTCGCACTAATGAAAAAAGAGATGTTAGCAAGTAATCACTAACGGTGACTTGTAATTGCAGCAATCGCTGCTGAGGAGGAAAGGATGCGACAGCAATTGTAATGAAAAAGGTGAGAATATGATTTTACAAATCAAGGTGCGCAAGAGTTAAAAAACTGCGCACCTTTTATTTTACTAATGACAGAGTAAGCATTACTCAGAATCGACAAAAAACTTGTTGCTTTGCAAAAACTGATCTTCAAGCGCATCAAGCATCTCTTCACTCAAGGCATCAGCACCTTGCGCAGGTTGAGATATTTTATGATTCTCTTCTGCCCAATCGCCCAAATCTATCAATTTACAACGCTCAGAACAAAATGGACGAAACTTAGCCTCTTCATTCCAGATGACTTGTTTTTCACATGTTGGACAATTTACTTTGGTGACCATAATAATAATGTTTTTAATGGCGAATAATCACCTGATTTTAACGCAACAATGTGATTTAGAGAATAGCTATTGTCGGGTTTAAGTAGTTTTTAGCGAGGTTTAGCGAGGTTTTAACTAGGGTTTAGCTGGTTTCAGGTTGTTTATAGCGAGATTATAGGTTGTACTTGTTGGGGACTAACACTTAGCGAGTTTAAATGAAACATTATCTGTAATGTATTGCTGCCCCTTCGCATCGCACAGCTCCATAAAACGTATCGAATAACGATAACGATTACCACTTACCGAAGGGAAATAATCAGCGCCATCTTCTAATTCTATACGAAGTAACAACAATCCTTCACCGTTATCTTGATAAAAGCTATTGCCGACTTCAACCAGTTCGAAGTTGGATTTTTGACGAATAAACTTCAACACCAATACGAGCGCTTGTTCAATGGTGCTTAAACATGATAGCCAACGGTCGATATCTTGTTGAATAAATATTGGTGGTTGATTTAGCCAATGCACAAGGGCAGGTAAGTCAAAGCCGCAATAGGCACCGGTTAAACTAAAGCGCTTGCGCATTGCATCTAAAAACTTATCTTCTTTAAGTGAGCCCCACTGGTTTTGCTTAGAGCGTAATTCAGTCGAAAGCTTTTTGGTTTGTTCTAGATTTAATTGCAGTGCTTTATCGTTAACCGCCGGTGATTTTGACCAAAGGTGCAGGTTATGCTCTAGTTTTTCCAAATCTTTGATCATATCACCACGTACATCGGTGCGATCAATGGTATCTAGAATGGTAAACAGGGCATTAAAAAATGAGGTATGACTTGATTCAAATTCTTGAGCTAGGCACGACCGAGCTTGAGCAAATAATTGCTCTAACTTCAAGTAGTTGCGGATCCGTTCGTTTAACGGGTGCTCGTAAAGAATGCCAGCCATTGAGGTAACTAATATTGTAATTATTGTTGGAATCTTTTCTATAGTAACGAGAGAACAGGGCAAAGGCAATATGAGCTAAATGGTTTTCGCGAAATAGTTTGCTTTAAACGTTTTCTGTGACCATTTTTAAAAACTTGCGATGCAATATTTCTACTTGCATACGCAATTCTTCCATTGTCGCTTTATCGTTATTAATAACAAAGTCAGCATGAATAAGACGCTCTTCTCTGCCAACTTGTGCGGCAATGATGCGTTTAACTTGCTCTTCGCTATTATTGTCTCTGGCAACCGTTCTGGCTATTTGTGTCTCAGGTTTGACATCGATGACCAGTACATTATCAACGCTGCGGTTAATGCCGTTTTCAATTAATAGAGGCGCAACCAGAAAACAATAAGGGCTTTTAGCATTTTGGCATTGCTCATTCATGGTTTGTCGAATTAATGGATGCAATAAGCCATTCAGCCATGCTTTGTCGTCAGGATCAGCAAATACCTTTTCTCGAAGCTTTGCTCGGTTTAAGTTGCCATCGGCAAGAATATAGTCTTCACCAAAATGAGCCGCGATTTGCTGCAATGCAGGTTGACCAGGTTGCACAACTTGGCGAGCAACGATATCGGCATCGATGATATCGACGCCATATTCAGCAAACAGGTTAGCAACGGTTGTCTTACCGCTGCCAATACCGCCAGTTAAACCGATAATTACCTTAGACATCTATACCATCATTCCCATATACCAAGCCCAGATACCTTCACCCCACAATGCGGTGATCCAACCGGCAACCGCCAGATAAGGACCAAACGGGATAGGCTTTGAGCCTTCATGGCTTTTAAATACCATTAAACTAATACCGACAATCGCACCTACTAAAGACGCCATCAAGATAAGCATCGGCAGTACTTGCCAACCAAACCAGGCGCCAAACACGGCGAACAGCTTAAAGTCGCCATACCCCATGCCTTCTTTACCTGTGACGATTTTAAATAGCCAGTAGATAGACCATAAACTCATGTAACCGGCGATGGCACCAATAACCGCCTGGTCTAGGCTAACGAAAACATTATTTAAACCAAGAATCAAACCAATCCAGACTAATGGTAGAGTGATTTGATCTGGCAGAATCATTTTATCAAAATCAATCATGGTTAAGGTGATAAGACACCAGCTTAATACCATCATCACAGCTGCCTGCCAACTGACACCAAAGTGCATAGCGATAACTACCGTCGAGATACCGGTTATGGTTTCGATGATCGGGTAGCGAGCGGATATCGGGTTGGCGCATGATGAACATTTACCGCGCAATAATAACCAGGAAATTACTGGGATATTTTCCCATACCTTGATTTTATGACCGCATTTAGGGCAGGTCGAAGCGGGCTTTGAAAGAGTCACTGTTTGTGGCTCTTTGTCCTTAGCTGAATCTTTCAAAGCATCCGCTAAAAATTCACGGCATTCGCAATCCCATTCAGCCTCAATCATTTTAGGTAAACGAAAGATTACCACATTTAGAAAACTGCCAATGATAAGGCCAAGGATTAATGCAAATGAATAATAAAAACCTGGGGATTGTTCAAATAAAGTGGTTAAGTCGGAAAGCACAGGAAACCTTTATTGTTTTTGTTATGACTAAACTAAAAAGCCAATGCACGATTGTGTGCATCGGCTTCTTAGTTTTGGTTATTTTTATAGAATCGAACCCATAGCGAAAATAGGTAGGTACATAGCGATGATTAGACCACCAATCACAACCCCTAATACGGCCATAATTAGAGGTTCTAATAATGAGGTCAAGCCATCAACGGCATCATCGACTTCTTGCTCGTAAATGTTTGCAACCTTAGCGAGCATATCATCTAGAGCGCCGGATTCTTCTCCGATAGTGACCATTTGGATCACCATATCCGGAAATACGTTTACGTTTCGCATCGCCAAATTCATTTGCATACCGGCTGAAACCTCACTGCGGATATCTTGAATCGCATCTCGGTAGACGGCATTACCTGATGCGCCTGCTGCTGAATCTAATGCATCAATTAAAGGTACGCCTGCGGCAAACGTTGTTGATAATGTACGTGCAAATCGAGCAACCGCAGCTTTGTCCAAGATCATACCTATTACAGGTACTTTTAATACAAACGCATCTACTTTATCTCGAAAATCTAAACTTCTTCGGTGGGCTTGTTTAAACATCCAACCCGCCGCAATTAATGCTCCAAGCATTAGGTACCAAGATGACACCATAAAGTCTGAAATGTTTACCACAAAAGTCGTAAATGCCGGCAGCTCAGCACCGAAATCATTAAATATATCGACGAACGTCGGTACAACAAAGATTAACAATATTGATGTAACAACAGCAGCAATGACTAATACAGCAATGGGGTAGAATAGTGCTTTTTTAATTTTTGATTTTAGGGCTTCGGCTTTTTCTTTATAGATAGCAATCCGGTCAAAAATGGCTTCTAACGCACCCGATTGTTCACCGGATTCAACCAAGTCACAATATAAATCGTCAAAATATCTTGGGTGTTCTCTTAAACACTCTGATAGCGGCAGGCCAGATTGAACTTTATTGCCTATGTCTCCTAGCAGTTTGCGCATATTGCCGTTATCATTACCTTTACCAATCATTTCAATGGTTTGCACCAAAGGAACACCCGCACCTAACATGGTGGCAATTTGTCGAGTTACAACCGCAATGTCGGCTGGCTTGACCGGCTTGTCGCCGCTGAATAAGGATTTTTGTTTCTTTTTATGCTTTAACGGCGTGATACCTTGTTTTCGCAATTGCGCTTTTAGCTCCATTGCATTCGTAGCGGATAACTCACCTTTGATTTTTTTACCTTTACGGTTAACCCCTTCCCATTGAAACGTTTCAAGAGGTTTAGGTTTAACCATTTTCGGTTGGGAACTTGCTACTGCCATAATATTCTCTTCTTATAATTATGCATTTATTATATCTGTTATGCGGTTACACGGCTAACTTCGGCAAGGCTAGTAACGCCTGCTTTGGCTTTTAGCAATGCCGACTGGCGCAGGTTATTATAACCTTCACTTTGCGCCTGTTGGGCAATATCAAGTGAACTGCCACCTTCCATAATCAGTTTGGCATTTGCGGTACTTATTTTCATTACCTCATAAATACCGACACGGCCTTTGTAGCCTTTGGTGCATTCATCACACCCTTTGGGTTTGTATATGGTAATGTCTGATACTTCGGCAGCATCAAAACCGAGTTCTATTAACGCTTGCTCAGAAATGTCATCCACTTCTTTACAGTGATTACACAAACGGCGTGCAAGACGTTGGGCGATGATTAAGCTTACTGAACTTGCAACGTTATAAGATGGTACCCCCATATTTAATAAACGGGTTAGTGTTTCAGCAGCTGAGTTTGTATGCAGAGTTGATAATACCAAGTGACCGGTTTGTGCCGCTTTGATGGCAATTTCAGCGGTTTCTAAATCTCGAATTTCACCAACCATGACGATATCTGGATCTTGACGCAGGAATGATTTCAGTGCTTCAGCAAAGGTTAAGCCAGCTCGATTGTTAATTTGCACCTGGTTAACACCCTCAAGGTTAATTTCAACCGGATCCTCTGCGGTGGATATATTTCGCTCTTCGGTATTAAGAATATTTAAGCCAGTATAAAGCGATACAGTTTTACCGGAACCGGTAGGGCCAGTAACCAGTATCATACCTTGCGGCTTTGATAAGGCATCTAAATAAAGCTCTTTTTGCTCTTCCTCATAACCTAAAATATCGATACCAAGTTTTGCACTTGAGCTATCGAGAATACGCATAACCACTTTTTCACCCCACATAGTAGGTAATGTAGATACACGAAAATCAATGGATTTACTCTTTGTAATAGCAAGTTTAATACGACCATCTTGCGGTACGCGGCGTTCGGCGATATCAAGTTTTGACATCACTTTTAAACGAGCAGTCATGCGATTTGCAAGGTTTACTGGAGGAGTTGCAACTTCGGTTAAAATACCATCTACACGAAAACGGATTCTGAATTTTGTTTCAAATGGTTCAAAGTGTAGATCCGAAGCACCTTTTTTAATGGCGTCTAGCAAAATTTTATTGATGTAAACAACGATAGGCGCGTCGTTTTCGCCGCTACCTTGCTCTTCTTCTTTTTCTGTGTCATCAACATCGATATCACTTAATTCATCGGCGTCTAAATCGGTTAATTCTAATGCGGAATTTTCATCTTCGAGTATACCTTCAACCGTATCGCGAAGCGCTTTATCATCAGCCAACACCATTTCCGTATTGTGGCCGGTATTAAACTGGAACTCTTCTAGGGCATCTATATTGGTAGGGTCGGAGACAGCAACGTGCAGTAAACCACCGCGCAAATATAAAGGTAGAGCATTATGCTTTTTAACTAACTTTTCGTTACGAAGACCTTCAGGTAGGGCATTCAAATCAAGTGATTTTAAATTGACTAAAGGGATACCAAAGCTCTTCGATAATACTTTTATTAAAGCAATGGATGAAACCTTTTCTTTTTCTATTAAAAAAGAGACAAGAGACATTTGCTTTTTCTGGCATTGTTCAAATATTGCCGCAGCTTTGTCTTTCTCTAGCAATTCACTACGAACTACAGCGGAAAGGATGCTTGATTGTCGGTGGAGTCCTTTCATTGGTATTTCTTCTTATTTTATATTTCTTACAGTCTACATTTTTTAACAAAAAAACGAAATAAAAAAAGCTGGCACCATAGCCAGCTTTCTTAAAAAAACTTATTACAACAATTGTAAATTGTTTAGACAGCAGGTACAGCAGCTACAGTACAACCGGTAATTGCTACAGCATTTGTACCAGAAAGTGAACAAGTCCATGTTAGACCTTCACCTGCTACAGTTGGAGTCACAGACGTGATAGTTGCTGTGATTTGGCCAGTCGTATCAGCTACCGACAATACAGCTTCATCACCCGTAACTGTACAGTGCTGGATAGCAACACCATCATTAGTACAAGCTACTGCGCCAGAGACAGAGAATACTTCTGCTACTTTGATCTTTTGACCAGCAAGAGTTGCAACAGCCTGAGCCGCTTTTGATTTAGCAGTGTAATCTTGGTAAGCAGGAAGCGCAACAGCTGCAAGAATACCGATAATCGCAACAACGATCATCAATTCGATAAGGGTAAAACCCTGATTAGATTTCATAGTTTTCATATTAAATTCCATTAAATATATATTTATTGTTATGGGGGCTAATGACTAATATGGAGCATCTGGCAAAAAATGTAAATTATAATTTGATGAAAATTTTACCTTTTGCTGCATTTTTGTGCATTTGTTCAACGGTTATACAGTTTTGTTTCTGTTTTCAAGCGCTGAAAGTGTCGCTAATGCGTTGATTTATTTACTAACAGTCATTAAAAATGGCGATTTCAGTAAATTTTGCAAATTTTTATTGCTAACGGTTTGTTAGTGATTCGTTAATGGTTTGCTAGTAGTTCGCTATAACTTAAACGGTTGTAATTGATTAAATTGCTTTAATTGAGTGGCGTTTTAAATTAAAAATCCCAGCCTGAGCTGGGACTTTTAATGGTATTTTTAACGGGATTTTGATATCACTCTAATTGCTTCGACTGTACTTGTTAATTTGCGCTTCTAGCTATGTTTAATGCCACTGTGTTAATAGTGCCATTGTCTTAATAGATAGCTAATTTAAGCAAATCGCATCGACAAATCGATGGCGTTAACATGCTTGGTTAGTGCACCAACGGATATAAAGTCTACTTTTGCGGCGGTATATGCTTTTAGCTTTTCCAATGTCATATTACCTGATACTTCTAACTTAGCTTTGCCACGTGTCAGCTCAACCGCTTTGGCAATCATCTCAGTGCTAAAGTTATCGAGCATAATTATGTCGGCACCGGCATCAATCGCTTGCTCTAACTCATCTAGGCTCTCGACTTCGACTTCTACGGTTTTACCTGGGTGGTTTTGCTGCGCTGTTTGTACCGCATTTTTGATGCCACCACAGGCATTGACGTGATTTTCTTTAATAAGGTAGGCGTCAAACAAGCCAATACGATGGTTATGGCCGCCACCGCAGGTTACCGCGTATTTTTGTGCGCTGCGCATCCCAGGAATGGTTTTACGGGTATCAAGCAGTTTGGTCTCACCGCCTTCAAGCTCTTTTACGTATTGGCTGGTGATGGTCGCTGTGCCGGAAAGACTTTGTAAAAAGTTCAGAGCAGTACGCTCACCGGTTAATAGTAAACGGGCGTTACCTTGCAGTTCACACAAAGTAGTGTTGGCTTTCGCAGCTTGCCCGTCTTGTACAAACCAAGTGATTTGCGTGCTAAGGCCTGATTCTTGATCAAGTTGTTTGAATACTTCATTAACCCAAGCGACGCCTGATACAACGCAATTGTCACGGCAAATAATGGTTGCCACTGCTTGATTTTCTGCAGGGATAAGTTGTGCGGTTATATCATTGTCGGCACTGGCTTGTTCGCCTGGCGCGGCACCTAAATCTTCAGCGAGAGCCCAGGCAATGGTGGTTGCGATATCTTTTTCAAGTTCCGGGCTAATGCTCAGGTTTTGCTCTGACATATTAAATCTCTATGGCCTTGTTGATGCTTTTATTTGCAAACATAGCGTATACATCGCCTATATTGGTGACCTAATATTGCTCTGTCAGTGTCAAATATTGGCCGCTTTGTTTGAATTCGAGTTGTTTTAATGCACTCATGCCCAGCAGAATTTCAGCGGTATCCATGCCTGGGTTAATGTTTGCGGCGACATTATACAAAATTATATTACCAATGCTCAATTGCTCAATTTCAGTTCGTTGCACTTTTACTGAGCCATTCGCCGTTTGCACATAATGCGTGCCAAGAACTGGCAAGTTGAGATCTTGGGCGACATTGGCGGGTATAGACACATTTGTCGCCCCGGTATCGAGTAAGAACAGCACCTCACTGCCATTGATATTACCAGGCGACAAATAATGACCGTAACGATTGCGCTTAAGGGTAACTTCGTTCTTACCATCTTGGGTTAAGTTAAGTTGCGGTCTTTGGTTTGGGTTGTGCTGTTTGTCCAATGCCCCTTGGAAAAACCATATCATTAGCGCAAAAAAAAGCCCCCATGCTATCCACATCATGGTTTTGCCCATTTTTTTACTGTGATCTGTTTCGCTCATAAGATATCTTGTAGTTTAATAATGCTCTTATTTAATACTATGGTGGTTGTACAGGTGAAGATCAATAAAGGTTGGCTTGATAGCGATAGTTTTGACTTTCATATCAGTCATAAAGCATCGCCGCATTGCGATGATAGGGAATGCGATGACATCAGTTTGTTGGTTATTCATAACATTTCCTTACCGCCGGGGAAATTTGGCTCAAATCATATAACCGACCTTTTTCTGGGGCAATTAAACCCGGACGACGATGATTATTTCAAAGACATATATAAGTTAAGAGTCTCTGCGCACCTTTTAGTTCGACGGGATGGTTCTGTGATTCAATATGTCCCGCTAAATAAACGCGCCTGGCATGCTGGCGTGTCAGAGTTTTGTGGTCGACAAAAGTGTAATGATTATTCTATCGGTATCGAGATGGAAGGCACCGACGATCTGCCTTATACCGAGTCACAATACAGCTCCCTCGCAACATTAACCGAGGCCATCATGGCCAATTATCCTGATATTAATAAGCAGCGTATTACCGGTCATTGTCATATCGCTCCAGGTCGAAAGACGGATCCCGGAGAAAGCTTTGACTGGCAACAATATTTCTCTGCTGTCGCCGATAATTGTATTTTAAAACAGTAACTTTATATGGTTTCTGAGTATTATCTTTGTATACTATTAGGTATCAGCTTTTTTAAAAACAACAAACGGTTGTCGTCAGGATTTACATGAGTCTTATCAGTTTGCTTATCGCACTCGCTGCTGAGCGGGTAATGGTGTCAAAGAATTGGCATTTTGATACCTATTTTATTTCGTACGTTAAACTCGTGCGTGGTTTTGTGTCCAAAGGTGAAATCAGCAAAAATCGCGGCAATATCTTAGCGTTTGCCGTAGTGCCTGCGCTTATTCTGTGGGGCCTGTTAGAATTTTTTGATAGCGGCTTGGTTGAATTTATCGTCTCCACCTTATTACTTATTATCTGTCTTGGTTCAAACACCGCGAGAGAGTCTTACAAAAACTTCTTAAATGCGGCGATGCGTGGCGATGAAGTCGCGGTATCTCATTATCAAATGGAGTTGCAAAATGGCCAGCAAAGTGAACAAGAGTCGTTCGGCCAAACGTTAGTGTGGGTAAATTACCGTTACTATATGGCGGTTATGCTCATGTTTATCTTCTTTGGTATCGCTGCTGTTGTCTTCTACCGATTGCTTGTTGCTACTAACTCTGCGGTTCGTAACGGTAATGATGAACCAATATTGCCTGAGATTGCCGTTGAAAAGTCGGGGTCTTTGCTGAGTGTTATTGATTTTATTCCGGTGCGCTTTGTCGCCTTAGGTTATATGTTGGTTGGCCATTTCTCTAGAGCCTTAACCTATTGGCTGGAAGGTATGTTAAACACCCACATTACGAATCGCCGTTATTTATGTGAAGTTGCCAAAACATCGGAAGAAATCACGATTGAAGAAGGCGATTTAACCGCGGAACCTGGCTTTTTGGTGCGCCTTGCCAAACGCAATGTGATGTTGTTACTTGCTGCTACCGCGTTTATGACAATGGCGGGTGTTATCCACTAACTGAAAGTTAATTTCATATCGTCACTAAAAAGAGTCGTTTCCGGCTCTTTTTTATTTTTGGCTGCTATTTCGGTAATATCCTGCTGTACCTTTGTCTTTAATTGACCCTTGGCCTTGCTGTTAACTTTGCTCTTTACTCTGCTCTTAACTTGGCGCTTTTCTGGCAAGCTAAATATTTACATCTATATTTTACCTATCCCTTTATATATAACAGCGTTGCGTGCTAACACAGCGAACATCAATTTTTAACATATTGGTCATACCATTAAGGTTTTTTGCTAATTTGTTACACGTCTTGTTGCACTGGTCGTAGTTGTAATAATTTTACATTATGACAGAACTCTGTTACTTTAAAGCATCGAAACCCTAAATTGGTAATACCAATTTACCAAGGTTAATTAATTTAAACTGAACGGTTTGTAATATTTTTCAATGGCTTATAAGAAGATTAAACAACCTAAGTTATCTGATGTAATCACTTCTCAATTAGAAGAAATGATACTCGAAGGAAGCTTATCGGCCGGACAAAAATTACCACCTGAGCGAGAATTAGCCGAGCAATTCAGTGTTTCGCGCCCATCGTTGCGTGAAGCAATTCAAAATTTGGAAGCTAAAGGTTTGGTTTTTCGTCGTCAGGGCGGTGGCACCTTTGTTGCGGATACATTATTGAGCGGTCTGTCGGACCCTTTGTTTGCGTTAATGGCCAATAAAGGTGAGTCACAATTTGATTTACTTGAATTTCGACACGGCATTGAAGGTATGGCTGCTTATTATGCGGCGATGCGTGGTACCAAAGAAGACTTCAGCAATATTGAAGCGAAATATGAAGCAATTACCGTTGCCCATATTGAAAACACTCAGCTAAGTGAAAATTTTCGCGGTGAAGCGCAAAGTGTTTTTGAATTTTATTTAGCCATATGTGAGGCCTCGCATAATGCGGTGATTTTACACTTGGCGCGTGCGATGAGCGGTTTGCTTATCGACAATATAGAAAAGAATTTACAGGTATTGGCAAAACGTCCGGAAGTTCCGGCGCGAATTGCTCATTATCGCAAACGTCTGATGGAAAGTATTATCAGCGGTGAACCCAACAAAGCGTGGGGAGCAAGCCATAAAAACTTGGCTTACATCGAAGAGATAATGCTTAATCTGGCGGAAGAAAACTCAAGGGTCACCAGATCGTTGCGACGACTGCAAACCCAGTAAGCTTTAATGCCTTTAGAATTAAGGTTTATCGTTATTTTCGACTACCTTTAAGGCTACTTAAAAATTAAAACGTCCTTGAAAATAAAGGCGTAAATTTGGAGAAAAACATCGTTATGACTGATCAAATCAATCACGATATCGATCCGCAAGAAACACAAGAATGGCTTGAGTCATTAGAAGCTATTCTTGAACAAGATGGGCCAGAGCGTGCACATCACATTCTTGAGTCGTTGATCGAGCGCGCCCGTCGCGGTGGTACTCATTTACCGTTTGAAGCAACTACTGCTTATGTAAACTCAATCCCTGTTGGCCAAGAACCTAACATGCCTGCTGACCAAACCATTGAATCACGCATTCGTGCCGCGATTCGCTGGAATGCGATGGCATTGGTTTTACGTGCATCTAAGAAAGACTTAGAGCTTGGTGGTCACATCGGATCATTCGCATCAAGTGCGACTTTATATGATGTTGGTTTTAACCACTTCTTTAAAGCAGCAAGTCCTGCCGACGGTGGTGACTTTATCTTTGCTCAAGGTCATATCTCTCCTGGTATTTATGCCCGTGCATTCCTTGAAGGCCGTTTATCTGAAACGCAAATGGATAACTTCCGTCAGGAAGTTGACGGTGAAGGCTTATCGTCTTACCCGCATCCACATCTTATGCAAGATTTTTGGCAGTTCCCGACAGTATCTATGGGCTTGGGTCCGTTGCAAGCTATCTATACCGCACGTTTCCTTAAGTACTTAACGGACCGTGGTATTAAAGACTGTTCAGATCAGCGCGTTTATTGTTTCCTAGGTGATGGTGAAACTGATGAGCCAGAATCATTAGGTGCGATTGGCTTGGCTGCTCGTGAAGGTCTAGACAATCTATGTTTCGTTATCAACTGTAATTTGCAACGTCTTGATGGTCCGGTTCGTGGTAACGGCAAGATCATTCAAGAACTAGAAGGTACCTTCCGTGGTGCCGGTTGGGAAGTTGTTAAAGTTATTTGGGGTTCTTACTGGGATCCGTTAATTGCTCGCGACACATCCGGTAAACTTTTGCAGCTTATGAATGAAACAGTTGATGGTGAGTACCAAAACTGTAAAGCAAAAGGCGGCAAATACACCCGTGAAAACTGGTTCGGTAAATACCCTGAAACAGCCGCTATGGTTGCCAACATGTCAGATGCCGATATTTGGCGTCTAAACCGTGGTGGTCACGATCCGGTTAAAGTCTACGCAGCATATGATCATGCTAAGAAGACCAAAGATCGTCCAACCGTTATTTTGGCTAAAACAGTAAAAGGTTACGGTTTAGGTCAATCAGGTGAAGCGCAAAACGTTGCACATAACGTTAAGAAAATGGACATTGAATCAATCAAGCAATACCGCGATCGTTTCAATATGCCAATTGCCGATGATCAATTAGAAGAATTGCCTTTCTTCCGTTTTGCTGATGACAGCCCAGAAATGCAATATATGCGTGCGCGCCGTGAAGGTCTTGGTGGTTCACTACCTGCCCGTCGCGAACAAGCGGAAGAGTCTCTTGAGATCCCACCGTTAAAAACATTTGAAGCAATTACCAAAGGCAGTGGCGAACGTGAAGTATCGTCTACCATGACCTTCGTTCGTATTTTGAATGCATTGCTTAAAGATAAGAAGATTGGTGACCGTATCGTGCCAATCATTCCTGATGAAGCGCGTACATTTGGTATGGAAGGTTTATTCCGCCAAGTTGGTATTTACGCTCATGAAGGACAAAAATACGTACCACAAGATGCTGACCAAGTCGCGTACTACCGCGAAGATAAGAAAGGTCAGGTATTGCAAGAAGGTATTAATGAATTAGGTGCCATGGCGTCATGGGTTGCATCTGGTACGTCTTATTCAACCTGTAATGCGACAACCATTCCATTCTACATCTATTACTCAATGTTTGGTTTCCAACGTGTTGGTGACTTGGCATGGGCAGCTGGTGATAGTCAGGCACGTGGTTTCCTATTAGGTGCTACCGCCGGTCGTACCACACTTAACGGTGAAGGTCTGCAGCATCAGGATGGTCATTCCCATGTGCAAGCAAACCTTATCCCGAACTGTGTAACTTATGATCCAACATACGGTTATGAAGTTGCGGTTATCGTTCGTGAAGGTTTACGTCGTATGTACCAAGAAAATGAAAACATTTTCTACTACTTAACGTTAATGAATGAAAACTACCAACACCCAGCAATGCCTGCGGATGCTGAAGAAGGCATTATTAAAGGTATTTATAAACTTGACCGCGTTGAGCCAGGCAAAAAAGCCAAAGCCAACGTGCAGTTAATGGGTTCAGGTACTATCTTGCTGCAAGTAAGAGAAGCGGCTCGTATTCTCGCTGAACAGTTTTCAATATCGTCAGACGTATACTCGGTAACGTCATACAACGAATTGGCTCGAGATGGTCAAGAAGCGAATCGCTGGAACATGTTACACCCAGAAAGTGAAGCGAAAGTACCTTATATCACAACTGTTATCAGTAAAGATGCAGGTCCAGCAATTTCAGCTACGGATTATGTGAAAGCGTACTCAGATCAAATTCGCGCATTTATTGATACCGATTTCCGTGTATTAGGTACCGATGGTTTCGGTCGCTCTGATTCACGCGCTAACTTGCGTCGTCACTTTGAAGTTGATCACAACTATATTGTTGTTGCTTCATTGTATGAACTGGCCCAGCGTGGCGAGATCAAAATGGACGTAGTCACCAAGGCCATTAAAGACTTTGGTATTGACGCTGACAAGATTAACCCGCTTTACGCTTAATTAAGCAATTAGCGTAAGTAAGGCAAGGATAATAACATGTCTGATATAAAAGAAATTCTCGTACCGGATGTCGGTGGTGACGAAGTCGAAGTTATCGAACTGAGCGTCGCTGTCGGAGACACGGTAGCGGTAGAAGATGCATTGGTAAGTGTTGAAACTGATAAGGCTTCAATGGATATACCATCATCGGATGCTGGTGTGGTTAAAGAAATTAAAGTAGCGATTGGTGACAAAATTTCAGAAGGCGATTTAATCGTTGTTCTTGAGGTAGCTGCCGCGGACTCTGCTCCTGCAGAACAAGCCGCTGCCCCGGCTGCTGAAGCCGCGCCGGCTCCTGCTGCTGAACCAGCAACAGCTAGTTCTGAAGTGGTTGAAATTACTGTACCTGACATTGGTCAGGACGGTGAAGTTGATATCATCGATGTATTGGTCGCCGCGGGTGATGAAATCAGTGCTGAAGATGGTTTAATAACCCTTGAAACCGATAAAGCGACCATGGACGTACCTGCACCACAAGGTGGCAAGGTCGTTGAAGTGAAAGTCGCTGTTGGTGATAAAGTGGGAGAAGGCAGCTTAGTCTTATTACTAGAAGTTGGTGCATCAGCGTCAGCTGCAGCACCAGCTGCACAAGCTCCGGTTGCGCCAGCTCCTGTAGCAGATACGCCAGCACCAGCTGCGGCACCAGCGGCTCCTGCTGCCAGTGCCGTTATCGAAGTTAGTGTACCTGATATTGGTCAAGACGGTGAAGTTGACGTTATTGATGTACTGGTTGCTGCCGGTGATGACATCGCTGCCGAAGATGGCTTGATTACCCTTGAAACTGACAAAGCAACCATGGACGTTCCGGCACCACAAGGTGGCAAGGTCGTTGAAGTGAAAGTTGCTGTTGGCGATAAAGTGGGAGAAGGCAGCCTAGTATTGTTGCTTGAAACCCAAGCTGCTGTCGCACCTGCACCGGCTGCTCCAGCGGTTGAAGCTGCGAAAGAACAAACGGTTGTTGCTGCACCTGCACCGCAACAAAAGAAAGCCGCTCCAGTACCACACCACCCAAGTGCAGGTTCTGCACTGAAGCAAGGTCAAATTTACGCATCGCCGGCGATTCGCCGTTTAGCCCGTGAATTTGGTGTTGATTTATCCAAGGTAAAAGGCACCGGTAAAAAAGCTCGTATCATGAAAGAAGATGTGCAGTCGTATGTGAAATACGAATTGTCACGTCCGAAAGCAACGGCGAATACCTCGGTTGCCAGTGGTGAAGGTGGCTTGCAAGTTATCGCTCAACCAAAAGTAGATTTCTCTAAATTTGGTGAAATTGAGCAAGTGCCATTAACCCGTATTCAAAAAATCTCAGGACCTAATCTGCATCGCAACTGGGTAACGATTCCACATGTTACGCAATTTGATGAAGCCGATATCACTGAGGTAGAAGCATTCCGTAAACAACAAAATGTGTTGGCGGAGAAGAAGAAGTTAGGCTTTAAGATCACGCCATTGGTGTTTATCTTGAAGGCGGCAGCCGCAGCGCTTCGTGAGTACCCGGTATTTAACTCAAGTTTGAGTGAAGATGGCGAAAGCTTGATCATGAAAAAATACGTGCACATTGGTGTTGCCGTTGATACACCAAATGGTTTGGTTGTACCGGTTGTACGTGACGTTGATCAAAAAGGTATTTATGAACTGTCTAAAGAGTTATTGGAAATTTCTGCCAAAGCTCGTGATGGTAAGTTAACGGCGAAGGACATGCAAGGCAGCTGTTTCACCATTTCATCATTAGGTGGTATTGGTGGTACAGCATTTACACCTATCGTAAATGCGCCAGATGTTGCCATCTTAGGTGTTTCTAAGTCAGATATGAAACCTAAGTGGAATGGTAGCGAGTTTGTTCCACGTCTGATGTTACCTCTGTCTCTATCGTATGATCACAGAGTAATTGATGGCGCGTTAGCAGCACGCTTTAGCGTTTATTTGTCATCAATGATGACCGATATTCGTCAAATGATTTTGTAAATCGTTTTAGCCGGTGTTCGCACCGGCGATTTTAATCTGGTGGTAATAATGACAACCCTTTTGCAAAGCATCGAAAAGTTTACGTAGGTTAAGCGCAAGAGCAGAGCAAGGTTGGAATTTTTTACATAAATGTTGGCGATTTTTTGTCACACACTGTAAACTTGCCCCGTTTAAAAAATTAGAGGGTGTGTTAAAAGTTTTCTTAAGCACTTTTAAACGCATTCACAATAGGAATTTTACTGCATGCCTGAACGAATTCAGGGGTGTAATTTGGTAGTCAATCACAGGTTAAGTATTGGCGCTAATTTCAAGAATTTGAGGTAAACATGAGCAACGAAATTAAAACACAAGTCGTGGTTTTAGGTTCAGGCCCTGGCGGTTATTCTGCAGCATTCCGAGCCGCAGATTTAGGCTTAGACGTAGTATTAATTGAAAAATACAGTAACTTAGGTGGCGTTTGTCTAAACGTCGGCTGTATTCCATCTAAAGCACTTCTTCACGTTGCTAAAGTGATTGATGATGCCAAAGACATGGCCGCTCACGGTGTTACTTTTGGTCAACCAGAAATTGACCTAGAAAAAATTCGCCAGTGGAAAGACAGCGAAGTTGTTGGCAAGCTTACTCAAGGTGTTGGCGGTATGGCCAAGATGCGTAAAGTTAAGGTTGTTAACGGTTACGGTAAATTCACCGGCGCTAACAGCATTGAAGTTGAAGGCACTGACGGTAACACCACAGTAAACTTTGACAACGCGATCATCGCTTGTGGTTCATCTGTTGTGAACTTGCCGTTCATTCCTGAAGACGACCGCATCATCGACTCAACAGGTGCCCTAGAGCTTAAAGACGTACCTGAAGAGATGCTTGTTTTAGGTGGTGGTATCATCGGCCTTGAAATGGGTACCGTATACAGCTCATTAGGCGCTAACGTTTCTGTTGTTGAGTTTGCTGACCAATTGGTACCAGCGGCTGACGCAGACGTTGTAAAAATTTACACCAAGCACAACAAACCACGCTTTAAATCAATCATGCTTTCAACCAAGGTTGTTGCCGTTGATGCCAAAGAAGACGGTTTATATGTAACGTTTGAAGGTAAAAAAGCACCAGAAGGTCAGGTTCGTTTTGACAAGATCTTGGTTGCTGTAGGTCGTAAACCAAACGGTCACTTAATTGCTGCTGATAAAGCTGGCGTTAATGTAGATGAGCGCGGTTTCATCAACGTAAGCAACGAGCTGCGCACTAACGTGCCACACATCTTCGCAATTGGTGACGTTGTTGGCCAACCTATGCTTGCTCATAAAGCGGTTCACGAAGCGCACGTTGCAGCTGAAGTTATTGCTGGTAAGAAGCACGTATTTGAACCACGTTGTATCCCTTCAATTGCCTACACTGACCCTGAGATTGCATGGGTAGGTGTTACTGAGCGTGAAGCGAAAGAGCAAGGCTTAAACATCGAAGTTGCTAACTTCCCTTGGTCTGCATCAGGTCGTGCAATTGCTTCAGCGCGTACTGAAGGTAAAACTAAGATGATCTTCGATAAAGACACTGGTCGCGTACTAGGTGGTGCTATCGTTGGTATCAATGCTGGTGAAATGCTAGGTGAAATCGGATTAGCGGTTGAAATGGGCGCTGATGCGGAAGATGTTGGTTTAACCATTCACGCTCACCCGACATTAAACGAGTCTGTTGGCTTGGCTGCAGAAGTATTTGAAGGTTCAATTACTGACTTGCCAAACGCCAAAGCGGTTAAGAAAAAGAAGAAGTAATTCTTTAATCGAATCGCTATCAAAAACGTCAGCAAGTGCTGGCGTTTTTTTATGGGCAAATTTTATCTAGAATACATTTTCTTAAAGACATTGGCTTGCAGACATTGGTTTGAGACTTTGGTTAGCAGTCTTTGACTTGAAAGCATTTACTTAAAGACGCTAAACCAACTGAGCCGTATTATTTAATTTATAAGATGTCGCGATTACGCTTACCCACTTAGAGTGACTCGAGTATTCAGACAAGACTACAATGAATCTCTTATCATTATTTGGCTATAGCGGTTCAGATATAGCGGTTCAGTTATAGCGGTTCGGCTTTAGTGGTTCAGACATGGCCGTTCTATTATGGCGGCGAGGCTTTTTGTTGCAGTTGATGATACTGGGCTTTGATTTGACTGAGCCAAGGCGTGGTCACATAAGCAGCAAAGACAACGTATGCGCAAGCAGCGCCAATCTGAAATATACGTATATAAAAGTCATCGGCGGCATTGCCATCTTCACCACTGCCTTTGGCAACAATAATAACCACCGTATTGAGTGCCATCGCATATAGTGGAGCAAGCCGTGAGTCAGAAAAAATGACCCGCCCTAAAGACGATATCAACACTAAAAAGACTAAGATCATAAAGGTGTAACTCGGCACCATAATTAAGGCATTAAAAATAACGATGGATATAATGCCGCCCATAATATTGCCGAGCAAAAGCCCCATCGCACCTTTCATACCGATAAGTACATCAGGCTTTTGGGCCAATATGGCAATAAACACCAGCACCAATAAATCTGATGTCAGACCAAAATAAAAAAAGAATATCATCGCCGGCATGATGATGATGGTACTGAGCAGCGCCAATTGAAAACCGATGACTTTATCACCAACATCAAATACGGGTTTAGGAGGGGCGGTGACCACATCCGGCTTATCGGGAATGATCTCGTGGGACAGCATGGTAATGAACAAGGCTAAACCACAAGAAATGATAAAATTTTGCGTCACAATACCGGCGATGGCAGGGTGCAATATGCCAAGCAACGGTACTAAGGTAAAACCTACCAATAACATGGCAATGACAAAATCATTACCGCCGCGATAACTCCAATAAGAAACGGCGAAAATAATTAACGTCATCACCAGCATGAAAACGATAGGGTAGTTAAGCAGCATGCTGGATATCAAAATGCCGCTAACAAAGGCGGTCGTTGCCACCATTAATAATGTGACAAGTACTTTAAATGGCATTTTACCGCTGCGATTACCCAAAAAGCTGCCGGTAAACACTGCGGTAATAAAAGACAGCGGCCAAGCAATCGCAAACGCTAATGCGATGGCGAGCGTCAGGCCAAAAGTGAGTCGCAACATTCTGATCACATCATCACTTTGACTGTGCAAGGCATGATGAATTGCGGTGGTCACTCTCATGGTTGTATTAATACAGGTAAGACATGTAAGACGTCACCCAAGCCCACGCTTTACCTAACTTGTCGAAAACAATATTGCTTTCCTCTGTGTAGGCGATAACGCTGACTTGGCCACCTTCGCGTAATAAGCGTTTAGGTATGCTGTCTGGCTTGTCGAATATGATATTGACCGAGAAACGCTGTGGATCGCGCATCCAACCGGTTGGTTTTTCAGGTGTAGGTAGGGCGCCTGGTTCATTTTTGTCAAAGTTAACACCAAAACCTATGGTGCCAATACTGCCCTTAAATATTTGACCTGGAGCGGAATCGAGAATGATATCGACCGGATCCCCAGACTTTAAGTTGCCTAAATTATTTTCTCTAAAGCTGGCTTCTATCCACACCGTGTCTTTGCCAATAAACGTCATGATTTGTTGGCCAACAGCGGCATAGTAACCGACGTTTATTTTCGCATAAGAGACCACACCATCACTCGGTGCGGATACTTTAGTACGACTAAGATTCAATCTAGCAGTGGATAACTCCGCCAATGCAGATAATAGTTTGGGGTTATTTTTACCCTCTTTGCCGAGTTTTTGTTTAGCTTGCTCGTAACCGGCTTCGGCATCGACGACAGCGAGCTCTGCCTGCGTTAAAACGCCACGAGCACGATCGCCATCAAAACCTGAAATAATGCCTTCTTGCTCGAGGATAAACACTCGGCTGGTGTTTATTTTCTTTACTTCTAAATCCGCTTTAGCTTGATCGAGTCGCGCTTTGGCGGAATCAAGTACGGCAGTATCGGCGCCGATTTCTTGTCCGGTAAGTTCAAGGTTGGCTTTGGCTTTTTCTAAAGCCAATTGATAATCCCTATCGTCGATTTCAAATAGTACTTGGTCTTTTTTGACCACCTTGTCACCGCCAACATAAATCTTTGACACTTTACCGGCAACTTGCGGTACCACAGGAATAACAAACGCTCTAATGCGACCTTGGTCAGAGATTGGCGTAACCCGATCGCCAATCACATACCAAAGAAAATACAACAATGCTAAAGATAACGTTATTTTAGAAAAACGCTTGGCAAAGTCTGGTTTAGCAGCTTTGCCAGCCGGCTTTTCCTCGCTAGCTTTTGCGTCTACGGCTTCTGACTTAGTTTCTGACTCAGCAGCTGAAGCTGAACTATGTTGTGCTTCAGCTGAGTCATCATTGACGCCGTTATCTTGCTGATTTTTATCGTTATTAGAGCTCATTGTACACCTTTACTGCGTTACTCTTCGGCGCTTTCCTGGGGCTTTGTTTGACGAGTATTAAGCCACATCAGCATCACTTGATAACCTAAGGCTAGAATCACCGCACCGGTAAATAAACCAATGATTCCGGACATTATCATGCCACCAATGGCGCCCATCAAAATCACCAGCATGGGGATGTCGGTACCACGACCGAGCAATAACGGTTTTAAGAATGCATCACTCATACTCACTAAAAATGAGTAGATTAAGAATATCACCGCAGGCGTGGTGTCAGCGACGGAGAAGTAATAAGCAGCAATAGGACCGAGAATTAGGATAGGTGGCAATTGCACGATGGCGACAATCAAAACTAACAATACCCAAATGCCCGCTGCTGGAATGCCCGCAACGACTAAACCAATACCAGCCAGTATGGCTTGCGTAAAGGCGATACCTAAAATACCGGCGCCAACACTGCGCACCGTTGCCACGCTATTTTTTAGGATTTCATCGCTTTTGTCGCCCATTAGACGAGAGAAGAAAATCTGACATCCTCTATTACAGGCCTCAGCATTGGTCCAGAATATGGCGGTAATGATCATCGAAAAAACGAATTGCAATATCACCCCACCAAAACTGGCTGCGGCGCCCAACATTGCAGAAAATGTATTTTTGATTTGTTCAGAATACTGGCTAGCAAAACCTTCGATGTTGGTGGCAGCTTTCTGCCAAGCGGCATAGGTTTTTTCGCCAATTAATGGCCACTCTTTTACCTTTTCACTTGGCGGTGGTACATCAAGGGTACCTTCTTTTAATTGCTCTCCTACTGAACCAATCGCGTCGATTGCGGATGTCGAAAACGTTACAGTTGGAATCACTAGGGCTGAAATACCAATAATGGTGAGTATGGCTGCCGCTAAGCCGCCTTTGCCACCTAAACTGGTTTTTAGCTTATTAAATAGTGGGTATAACGCGATAGCAATAATCGCCCCCCATGCAATGGGAAGTATAAATGGCCTAATGATGTCAAAACAGGCTATCCCAAGTATCATGCCGGCGATAATGACTATACCGGCATCTATAATGCTGCGGCTAGTATCGCTAAGGTTTGAATTATTCATCGTCTTGCCCTTCAGGTTTATTGGATTTAGGTTCTTGTACACTCGATAATCTGGAGCCAACCAAACTAGCGACCAGAATGGCTATATAAAACTGACCAATGATGGCTTCAAGGTATACAAAAAAACGGGTTATCGGCACAATTGGCGAAATGTCGCCATAGCCTAATGTGGTAATGGTTACGAATGAAAAGTAAATAAAATCAGGCAGTAGCTGATGCCAGCTAGTGCTATCACCAATGCCGGTAAAGGCATTGCCAAATAAAATTTCGAGTAGGGTGTACAGTACCGCCCAAATCAGACCAAATAAGACATATAGACATATTGATCCTAAAATCGTGTTGCCAGTAACTTCACCGCTAAACAGTACCTGTTTGGCGGTTTTAAAGGCGGTCAAAACTAGAAACACCAACAGTAAAAATAAATGGAAATAATTTTCACTGTTATCATCAAATAAATTGCCACCGACAGAGAAGGCAATGATCAATACAGGCAGCACAAAACGGCGCTTGTCACGCTTTTGTACTCCCCAAACAGCGAGCAATAGCGTAAGCACCGTTGCCGACTGCACTAGGCGTTGCCAAGCGGGGTCGACACTGTTTTGTACTATGGTCACTGCAAACAGCAGTAATGCTAACGACCAGGTTAGGTAGATAAAATTATCTTTATCAGTCATTAAGGTGAGCAGATCCTGTCAGGTTTATTTTTGTTTAACATGCTTTAAAAGCATAGTTTAGCGTTGCCAATGCTGCCAATTTTTATACAAACTAAGCAGTTGTTTATTATGAATTTATATTGAGTTCAGCAAGGCGTCAGACAACGCCTTGTTGTAGATGAGATTAAAGCCAGTGAATTGCAGGCTTATTTACTTTTGGTACAGTCTGTAGCAGAAAAGCATAGCGTATCGCCTTTTGCAGGAATTTTACCTGTTTTGTCAATCATGCCGTCGAGTTTAATATTGAGATAGGTCGGCTTATCATCGGATAAAGCGACCATTGTGATGTGGTCCATATTTTGGCCTTTACCGGCAAACATTTTGCCACCGGATGTTGCCAGTTGAATGTAGTCCATGCCAAAGCGATGGGTGTGTTGATACATATGTACATGGCCGTTAAAGACGGTATAGCTTCTATCCTTCATTGCATCTTCTATCAGCTTAAAGTTGCTCTCGTTTTCGTCTTGCCAAACCGGTTTATGCATAAACAGAAAGGTCCAACGTACCTCGTTGTTTTGCTTTAATACCTTTAATACATAGTCGGTTTGTTGTTTGCTTATCTCGCCATAATGACGTTGTGGCATTTTCGCGTATTCCGTATCGGCAAATTGATCAGGGTTGGTTTTATAGACCTCAATGGCTTTATCGCGTTTTTGCTTTAATTCAATGAAAAATTCATCACTAAAATCTTCACTGTCGATAACGATAAATAAGGCATTTTTATAGACGAAATGGTAATAGCGTGGTCCAACTGTCGATTCATACCAGTCACGCATGACGCTGTTGGATATGTCATGGTTGCCAACGGTCGGATAAAAATTAATGTCAGGGTTATTGAGGTTGGCTTTAAAGGTTCGCCATTCTTTGTTCATTTGCGCGATGTCTTCGGTACCGCCTTCGATTAAATCACCAATACTCATTATAAAATCGGGCTGCAGTCGGGCAATGCCTTCGGCTGCAACATTAAAAACTCCCGGACGTTCACCACCGGTTAAATCGGCAATGACGGCAAAACGAACTATGTCGGGCTGTTCTTCTGGTGCGACAAATTCTGGTGCTTTTGCCTGTATGGCAAAACAGCCAATGAAAAAAGTTATCAACACAAAGGTCTTTGTATGTGACATCTGTTGTCCCGTTAATTTACTCAACCAAACAAAGTATAGAATCTAAATCGGGGTTGAAAATAAATAACCTGCCACAACATCGCTTAGCCCTTAGCCCTTATGCCTTGTTCTCTAATTTAAATGTAATCGTCACCAAAATGTCATCCAAGCTAGGCTAAAATAACAAACGGTTCTGCCCTGAATCTATACCGAGATGTAAATCAATATAAACGCCATGAATACCAGATATAAATTTAATTACTGACTTGTGTATTCAGTTTTTGCGCCAGATCCCGTATAATTTGCGCGGTTAAAAATCACAATAAACGAGTGTTCAGAACAGGGTTAACACCCGGTACATTCGTTTTATGCAAGAGAGGAAAGCAAAGTGCTTCAAGATTATCGTAAACACGTAGAAGAGCGTGCGGCAGAAGGTATTGTTCCTAAGCCACTAGATGCAGAACAAGTTGCTCAGCTAGTAGAACTTGTTAAAAACCCACCAGCAGGCGAAGAAGAGTTTCTTTTAGACCTTCTAACCAATCGCGTGCCTCCAGGTGTTGATGATGCCGCTTACGTTAAAGCTGGCTTCTTAGCCGCATTAGCTAAAGGCGAAGCAAATTCACCAATCCTTAATGCTGAACGTGCTACCGAATTACTAGGTACCATGTTAGGTGGTTACAACATCCAACCTATGATCGATTTATTAGAAGATGAAGCGCTAGCTGCTACCGCCGCTACCGGTCTTTCTAAAACACTTCTTATGTTCGATTCTTTCTATGACGTAAAAGAAAAAGCTGACGCGGGTAACGCTCAAGCTAAAGCCGTTATGGAATCATGGGCTAATGGTGAATGGTTTACTAACCGTGACGCCGTAGCTGAGAAGATCACGGTTAAAGTATTTAAAGTTACTGGTGAGACTAACACCGATGACTTATCTCCAGCACCTGATGCTTGGTCTCGTCCTGATATCCCTCTACACGCCAAAGCAATGTTAAAAATGGCTCGTGACGGTATCAACCCAGATCAAGACGGTACGATTGGTCCAATCGCACAAATCGAAGAACTACAACAAGACAACATTCCTCTTGCCTACGTAGGTGATGTTGTTGGTACCGGTTCATCTCGTAAGTCAGCGACTAACTCAGTACTTTGGTTTATGGGTGATGATATCCCATACGTACCGAATAAGCGTGGTGGTGGTGTTTGTTTAGGCGGTAAAATCGCCCCTATTTTCTACAACACAATGGAAGATTCTGGTGCATTGCCAATCGAACTAGACGTGCAAGCAATGAACATGGGCGATGTGATTGATATCTTCCCATACGAAGGTGTTGTTAAGCGTTCTGGTACGGACGAAGTTATCTCTACGTTTGAGCTTAGCCCGGTACTTCTTGATGAAGTTCGTGCTGGTGGTCGTATTCCTCTAATCATCGGTCGTGGTCTAACTGGCCGTGCACGTGAAGCACTAGGTCTTGGTGAAACTGATTTGTTCAACAAGCCTGTTGATGTTGCTGACTCTGGTAAAGGTTACACCCTTGCACAGAAGATGGTTGGTAAAGCATGTGGCGTTGACGGTATTCGTGCTGGTCAATACTGCGAGCCGAAAATGACAACTGTTGGTTCACAAGATACCACAGGTCCTATGACCCGTGACGAGCTAAAAGATTTAGCATGTCTTGGTTTCTCTGCTGACTTAACCATGCAGTCTTTCTGTCATACCTCTGCTTACCCTAAGCCAGTTGATGTACAAACTCACCACACATTACCTGATTTCATCATGAACCGTGGTGGTGTATCACTTCGTCCAGGTGACGGCGTAATTCACTCATGGTTGAACCGTATGTTGTTGCCTGACACTGTTGGTACAGGTGGTGATTCTCATACGCGTTTCCCTCTTGGTATTTCATTCCCTGCGGGTTCTGGTTTGGTTGCATTTGCTGCCGCTACCGGCGTTATGCCTCTTGATATGCCTGAATCAGTATTGGTTCGCTTTAAAGGTGAAATGCAACCGGGTATCACTTTACGTGACCTAGTACACGCTATCCCTTACTACGGCATCAAAAACGGTCTATTAACCGTTGAGAAAGCAGGTAAAATCAACGAATTCTCTGGTCGTGTACTAGAGATTGAAGGCCTTAAAGGTTTGACCGTTGAGCAAGCATTTGAATTATCTGATGCATCTGCTGAGCGTTCTGCTGCAGGTTGTACCATCAAGCTTGACGAAGACGCTGTTAAAGAATACCTTGAATCAAACGTCGTTATGCTTAAGTGGATGATCTCTGAAGGTTACGGCGATGTTCGTACCATCGAGCGTCGTATCAACGGCATGCAAGAGTGGTTAGCGAACCCATCACTAATGGAAGCTGACGCGGATGCAGAATATGCCCACGTTATCGAAATTGATTTAGCCGATATCAAAGAGCCAATCGTTTGTTGTCCTAACGACCCAGATGATGCCAAGCTTCTTTCTGATGTTGCTGGCGACGAAGTTGATGAAGTATTCATCGGCTCTTGTATGACCAACATTGGTCACTTCCGTGCTGCGGGTAAATTGCTTGAAAACTTTGGCGGTACTTTATCAACACGTTTGTGGGTTGCTCCACCAACTAAGATGGACCGTGATCAGTTAACCGAAGAAGGTTATTACTCAATCTACGGTAAATCTGGTGTTCGTATCGAAACTCCAGGTTGTTCACTGTGTATGGGTAACCAAGCACGTGTTGCTGACAAGGCGACCGTATTGTCCACCTCTACTCGTAACTTCCCGAACCGTTTAGGTACCGGCGCTAACGTTTACTTAACGTCAGCAGAGCTAGCTGCCGTTGGCGCTATCGTTGGTCGTTTACCATCTGTAGAAGAGTACATGGAATACGCTAAGCAAATCGATGCAACAGCAGCCGATACTTACCGTTACTTGAACTTCCACAAGATGGAAAGTTACACCAACAAAGCAAAAGAAGTTGTTATTGCCCAAAACGTAGCATAACTACAGTTTAACTAATAACACTATAAAGGGTCGCTAATGCGGCCCTTTTTATTGTGTGCAGATTGTCCTGGACGTTTTCATAACTATGGCAGTGACTATTGCCATGAGCGTTGCCATGAACCTTGCCATGAATCTTGCCATGGGCATAGTCATGGGCATTACCAGAACTTTTGTCGCAAGATTGCTACCAACGCCAACCGCTAATTTTTAATGGGCTTCGCTCACAGTTTATTCGCCTTTGCGTTTATATGCTTCCATGTGCTTGTTCATAAATTCTCGGTAGTATTTATCCGCTTTGCTTTCACCGCAAAAGCTTGCCGAGTAAACCGTCCCCAAATTATCATCGATAAAACTTAAATCAGTACTTTGCTGACACCAGCCATCTTTTTTGATGATGGTTTCATTTCCTATGACCGTGGTATTTTCAGCGTCTATTTGTAATTGTGTTTTTACTAATGGTTTAATCGGCGCTGCTTGCCAGTTCGGTAAAGGGCCATTATCGTTTTCCGGCTTTTGCATATCTAACAGACTTTGTTGTTGCAGCTTTTCAGCAAACTGCATGCGTGTTTTATAGGGATTAAAGTCATTGCCTTGTGTGTCTTTTGCCATCACATCTTTGCTCGAGCTGGCGGGACTTGCTGAAGGGGATTGCTGTTTGCTTGTTGGTTCCGTTGCTTTATTGTTGGCGATGTCGTCATTGTTGTCTTCTACCTCTGCATGGTCGTTGGACTCAGCTTTTAATTGGGGTGCTAACTGAGGCTCTAGTTCAGGCGCTTGCTCAGAAGTTAACTCAGGTCTTAACTCAGGTGCTAACTGGGTCTTAACCGCTGTTTTTTTCGGTGAACGATAAATGTAGCTTTTGATATTTTGCTTAGGTGTATCGATGAGATTTGCGTTTTCCTGCCATTGTTGGCGATTACTGAGCTTGTCGACGCCAACGGATTGCGATAAAAACACCGCAAGTAAAACAAGGTGCAGCAACACTGACAAGCTCAGTGCGTTAACCAAGTTCAGTTTTGATTTTTTGGCTCTAGAAGCGGTCATAGTCCCTGTTGTTATCAAAATATGTTAAATTATTGTTAACTCCAATGGGTCGTTTGATGTTGTTAACGCTTTTTAGTTTCCAACATAGTAAAATTAACGCGTTTATCATCTACTTTTTATGTTAAGTAACTGTTTTAACAGCAACCCAGAGCAATTATGGACTATCAATTTACCCTCGACTTTATTAATGGCCAGCCTTGCGCCGAGTTTAACCTTGAACATCATGTATTCGGCCCGTGGCTTGAAAGTGAAATAGGCACCGACCAATCAAAATTTAATGCCGTGCAAGCGCTTGTTAATGCCAGCGAAACCCGCAGTGATAAGCTGCAACTGAACGGTAAAGAGTATTCATTGAGTATAGAAGAGGGCGAGGCTACCGTTTTTGCGAACATTATTTGCAGTGACCAAGACTTGCCCGAGCGGTTAATTGATGATGTAGATAATTTCGATATGAACCAAACGGCGAGTTGCGGCGTAGAAGACTTACTGGAAATGCTTAGTGCCTGGCATCAGTTTTGGTAAATCAAAGTAAATTATATAGGCGATTGAGTTAAATCACTTTATAGTGAAAAAATAGAAGAAAAATTAATGCTTTAGCGCTATATTTAAGTGGCTATATCAAGGTTTTAAAAATCATTAACGCGGTACTTAGCAATGACTAAATTACATCCTCAGATTCAAGCTCAAAACCCGGCCCCGCCGAGTCGAACGAAAAACATAATAGTGCCAATAGCGATCATCCTTGCTGGCATTCTAGGGTTTGTGGGTCTCGCTTCAATGGCGCAAAAGCCGGAGAAGAAAGAGATAGATATTAGTCCACCACTGGTTAAGGCCAGCGACATTGAAGTCAAAGATATAGTATTTGAAGTGACCAGTCAGGGCACCGTAAAGGCACGTACCGAAACAGTAATGATTTCTGAAGTGTCAGGACAAATTACTTTTGTGTCCGATAAATTACGAGTTGGCGGTTATTTTTCTAAAGGCGAATTAATGCTGGAAATTGATCCTATCGTCTATGAAGTAAATTTGCTCGAAGCGCAATCACGTCTAGAATCGATGCAAGCCGAGTTTATTCAAGAACAAGCCCGTTCAGATCAGGCCAAAGAAGAATGGCGCATGACCGGCAAACCATTAGATGATGCACCAATTTTAGCGTTACGAACACCGCAATTACAAAAGGCGAGAGCCGATGTAAAAGCCTCGCAAGCGGATTTGAAAGAAGCACAAACCAAATTAGAACGCACCAAAATATATGCGCCTTACGATGCGTTATTGGTCGAAAAATACGTCGATATTGGTCAATACGTATCGATAGGTGGTCAATTGGCGAAGACCTTTGCCATAGATTATGCCGAAGTGCGACTGCCGGTCAAACAATCTGATTTACGCTTTTTAAACTTGCCAAAAGTAAATGAAATAGGCGATACCTCGCGTCCTGTTAAAATCATCTACCACGACGGCTTTAAAGTCGATGAATGGTCATCATTCATTGCTCGCTATGAAGGTGTAGTCAGTAATGAATCCCGTGTGCACTATATTGTCGCGCAAATTGACGATCCCTATAACTTGAAAAATCGTGAACATGACGACGAAGTGCGTATTGGCATGTTCGTTAATGCGGTTATTCAAGGTAAGAAAGCCGACAATATCGTTGTTGTGCCAAGAGAAGCGATTCATGGCACCAATGTGCTGCATATCATTGATGCCAACAACAAGCTCAAAGTGATCGAGGTTGAAGTGGTGCGTGCTCAAGGCGAAGACGTTTACGTGAAAAATAATTTCAGCGCTGGCGATCGCATAGTGATGACCAGTTTACGTACCCCTGTGCAAGGCATGCCGCTGCGCGTTGAAGGTGAGCAAGTTGCCGCAATAAAGCCTGAACCAGACTCGGAGTAGCATCATGGAGCAGCAAGAAAAACTCACGGGTATCATTGCTTGGTTTGCTCGCAACAGTGTAGCTGCCAATTTAATGATGGTGTTTATCATCATCATGGGTATTTACTCTTATTTCAATATCACCAAAAAGATGTTCCCGGAATTTAGCCCTAATACGATTATGGTTACGGTGACGCATCTTGGTGCCTCACCGGCCGATGTCGAACAGTCGGTTATTTTGCAAATCGAAGAAAAGTTAGAAAATGTACAAGGCTTAAAGCGCGTTACTTCGGAGGCAACTGAGGGCCTTGCTACGGTGACCATCGAGATCAATTCCGGTTATTCACTGGAAGACAAGCTCAATGAAATTCAAATGCAAATAGACACCATCACCACCTTTCCCGCACAAATTGAGCGACCCTTGGTGATGAAGCAAGAGTTTCAGATGGATGTACTTTGGGTATCGGTTAATGGCCAGATGGACAGGCGCACTCGACAGGAGCTAGCGCAAGACATTAAAGATGAAATAACGGCATTACCAGACGTCAACATTGCTGAAGTGGTTGGTATTCGAGATTATGAAATATCGATTGAGATATCGGAATTGCAATTACTTGAATATGGCCTGACATTTGATGAGATCTCACAAGCCATTAAGCGCTCTTCGCTTGATTTACCCGGTGGTACCATTAAATCCAGCGGTGGCTATATCCAATTACGCACAGAAGGCCAAGCCTATACTGGGCAAGAATTTTCTCGTCTGGTATTACGCACTAATTCTGATGGTACCCATTTGACCCTTGGCGATATAGCCAACGTTAAGGACGCCTTCGTTGAAGATGAAGGCTTCGCGTTATTTGATGGCAAAAACACCACCAGTATTCGTGTTCGCTCTACCAGTAATCAAAACGATTTAGAAATTGCCAAACAAGTACGTGCTTATGTTGATAAAAAGCAGCAGTCACTGCCTGAAGGTGCCAATGTAGAGGTCTTTGCTGACTCGTCGTTTTATTTGAGCGAGCGCCTGACCATGATGTTTGAAAACCTCATGCTTGGTGCAGCACTGGTGTTTTTAGTATTAACCCTATTTTTACGAGTGCGTGTCGCTTTTTGGGTTATGGTCGGCATTCCAATTTGTTTCCTTGGCGCATTTATGATGATGCCGTTATTAGGAGATTTCTCAGTAACCGTAAACTTACTCAGCTTATTCGCCTTTATCATGGTATTGGGTATTGTCGTTGATGACGCCATTGTTATCGGTGAAAGCGTCTATAGCGAAGTGCAAAATAAAGGCCACTCGGTTGATAACGTTATCCGTGGCGCGCATCGAGTCGCTATGCCTGCGACCTTCGGGGTTCTAACGACCATTGCCGCATTTGCGCCGCTGATTTTTATTGACACCAACTTCTCTGGCTTTTTCCAATCAATCGCCATCGTGGTTATGCTTTGTCTGGTTTTCTCTATCATTGAGTCGAAGTGGATCTTGCCAGCGCATTTAGCGCACATGAAGTACACCGAGATTGATCCGGACAACGCCCATATTGTGCATCGTATTCAATTGCGCTTTAAAGCGTGGCTCGACATCTTTATTAAAAACACCTATCTACGATCGATTACCTGGTCATTGAAAAATCGCTATACCACCATGGCGGCGTTTATCGCTTTGTTTTTTCTTTCAATTGGCTTAATTGCCGGTTCATTGGTTAAAACAGAGGTGTTTCCTAGTGTGCCTAGTGACTTTATTCAAGGGCAAATCATTATGGAGGACGGTATGGCACCGGAACGACGTAATGAGGCATTGCAGCGGGTTATTGACTCAGGCTATGAAATGGCAGAGGAAAATCTCTATCAAGGGGAAAGCTTTATCCGTCATATCATGGTGTTTACCAACGGCAATCTCGCTGGCGGTTTTTTGATGGAATTAAATAAATCAGAGTTTCGTGAATTAAACGCCTTTGAGATTGAAAAATTATGGCGCGAACAAATAGGCGAAATCCCTGGAGTTAAAGAGCTCCGCCTATTTGCCGGTACCAATGCGGGTGGTGGCGCCGCCTTAGAGTTCCAACTAAATGGTCTGGACGAGTATGAGCTTGAGCAGGCGGCCTTGGAAGTGCAGGATAAACTCGGTGAATACGACGGTGTGTACGACATCCGTAATTCTTTCAGTCGTGGTAGTGAAGAAATTAAATTGTCGATTCGCCCTGAAGCGGAAGTGCTGGGCTTGTCGTTATCCGATCTCGGTAAACAAGTACGTCAGGCATTTTATGGCGATGAAGCGCAACGTATACAGCGTGGACGTAATGAAGTGAAAGTTATGGTGCGCTACCCTGAAGAAGAACGTCGTTCAATCACTGACTTGGAAAACATGTGGGTTCGTACCCCAAGTGGTCAGGAAGTGCCGTTCTATCAGGTTGCTGATGTTGAAATCGGCCAAGGATTCTCAAAAATCACCCGTATCAATAATAAACGTACCATCAAAATCGCTGCTGAAATTGACAGTGAAAAAGTCGAGTCTCGCAAGGTGCTTGGTGAATTCAATGAGCAAATTATCCCTGCTATTTTGGCTAAATACCCGACCGTAAAATATGGAATGGAAGGTGCGAGTAAAGATCAACAGGACTTTTTGCAGCAGTTAATGTTTGCGGCAGTAACGGCGTTATTTTTAATTTACGGTTTGATTGCCATACCAACCAAATCATATACCCAACCACTCGTGATCATGTCGGTTATTCCGTTTGGTATCATTGGCGCCATCTGGGGACATATGATCGTCGGTAAAACCATTAATATGATGTCTATGTACGGTTTTATTGCGTTATCAGGTGTTGTCGTCAATGACTCGCTGATTTTGGTCGACTTTATTAATCGTGCCAAAAATACCGGTATGCGAATGATGGATATCGTTATTGAAGCGGGTATGCAACGTTTTCGTGCGATATTGCTGACATCACTTACCACCTTTTTTGGTATTTTACCGATCTATTTTGAGACCAGTTTACAGGCGCAGTTTATTATCCCAATGGCAATATCACTGGGCTTCGGTATTATCTTCGCCACCGTAATAACGCTATTTTTGATTCCGAGTCTGTATCTGATACGAGAGGATATAGGCAACCAATTTAAGCGCAAACGACAGCCATCGAATTTAACCCACGGTTAATTCAGTAGGCAAATCAATCGCATTAACTCGTTTGAGTTGGTGCGATTTTTATTTGCTTGGTCGCTAAACTGAGTTTGCCAAGCGAATAGTTTTATAGCAAAATCAAAGCGCCTACCCTCATTAATCTGATTTGGAGCAGAAATGAAAATTGTCATATTACACGGATTGTTTATGAACAAAATTATCATGGCTCCGCTGGCCAATCGCCTTGTGCAGCTTGGCCATATCGTCGAAAATATTTCTTACCCAAGTACCAAAGCAGACAAAGAAAAATTGTTTCACAGCATTGATAAACGTGTTGGTGATGGGCCGACAGTATTGCTCGGTCATTCACTTGGCGGGCTTGTCGCAACGGAGTATTTATTTACTCGTCAAGTATCGGTTGAACGCGTACCGTTAGTGATAACTCTTGGCACGCCACATCAAGGCGCACAAATTGCCGAAGACATGAAAAAAGTAAACATTCAACATCTGTTAGGTTCTTCGACTCAATTTGGTTTATTGCCTAAACGATTCACTAAATCTTGGCCTGTGCCGCAAAAGCTTATCTCTATCGCGGGTTCCATTAAAATTGGTGCTAGGCCACTACTGGATCGGGTATGGCGCGACGGAGTCGAGGACTCTGATGGTACAGTGAGTATTGCTGAAACTCGCATACCAGGCATGACAGAGCACATTGTACTTAATCAAACTCATACATCTTTGGTGTATTCGAAAGACGTGGTGAGTATCATTGATGAGCGATGTAAGGCACTCGTTAGCGACCCAGACCACTAACGATTAATAAACCAAAGTCGGTTTTTATATCGATACTCCTTTCTAATATTAGTTTCTGTTACTCACTTCTTTCGGCAGCTTCTGTTTTAGGTATTTCTGCAAAAATAATTAGCACAGTTTTAAAGCAATATGGCGGTCGCAACGCCCCAACTTGGTGCGTTGTGTTTTCGTTATTAAGCTGTAAATCGTTTAAGTGTTTGTTTTTGTTGGTTTTATATTTGTTGGTACGCAACTTGTAACCATTAACCCAGCAACTATTAGGGGGCGATAATGAAATTAATAAACGCAATAATTAAACCATTCAAATTAGACGACGTCAGAGAAGCTATTTCTGAAGTCGGTGTCGAAGGCCTAACCGTATCAGAAGTACGTGGTTTTGGTCGTCAAAAGGGTCACACCGAATTATATCGCGGTGCTGAATATCAAGTAGATTTCTTACCAAAAGTAAAACTAGAAATAGCGGTAAAAGCAGAAGATGCTGAACGTGTTGTTGAAGCCATCAGCAAATCTGCACATACCGGAAAAATCGGTGACGGTAAGATTTTTGTATATGACTTGGATCAAGCGGTACGTATTCGTACTGGTGAGCTTGATACTGCAGCGCTTTAACAGGGGGATAAAATGGAAGAGTTAACGACATTAACAGGTACAGTAACCGAACTTAGATTCGCGCTTGATACCTTTTACTTTTTGTTGTCAGGTGTATTAGTAATGTGGATGGCGGCAGGTTTTGCCATGCTTGAAGCGGGTATGGTTCGTTCTAAGAACACTACTGAAATTCTAACTAAAAACATTGCGCTGTATTCAATTGCATGTGTGATGTTTTTGTTGGTTGGTTACAATATTATGTACGTAGATAACGCTGAAGGCGGTATCTTACCATCAATTGCCGGTTTAATTGGTACACAAGCGGAAGGTGCTGATCACTCTCTAGAGTCAGACTTCTTCTTCCAAGTAGTATTCGTTGCTACTGCAATGTCTATTGTATCGGGTGCCGTAGCTGAGCGTATGAAGCTTTGGGCATTCTTAATATTTACCGTTGTTTTAACAGGCTTTATCTACCCAGTTGAAGGTTACTGGACTTGGGGCGGTGGTTTCTTATCTGAAGCTGGTTTTAGCGACTTCGCAGGTTCTGGTATTGTTCACATGGCCGGTGCCGCTGCTGCACTTGCTGGTGTATTACTGTTAGGTGCTCGTAAGGGTAAATACGGTAAAAACGGTGAAATCTTCCCAATCCCAGGTTCAAACATGCCATTGGCTACGCTTGGTACTTTCATCTTATGGATGGGTTGGTTTGGTTTTAACGGTGGTTCTCAATTGCTTCTATCTGATGCTGAAAACGCAACCGCTGTTGGTCAAATTTTCGTTAACACCAATGCTGCTGCCGCTGCAGGTGCTGTTGCCGCACTATTACTTAATAAAGTAATTTGGGGTAAAGCAGACCTAACCATGATTCTAAATGGTGCATTAGCTGGTTTGGTAACGATTACCGCTGACCCACTATCTCCATCTCCACTGTTTGCAAGCTTACTTGGTGCACTTGGTGGTATGTTAGTGGTACTTTCAATTACCTCTCTGGATAAAGTCAAGATTGATGATCCAGTAGGTGCTATCTCTGTTCACGGTGTTGTTGGTTTCTTCGCGCTAATGGTTGTACCATTTAGCAACGGCGATGCAACATTTGGTGCTCAGTTATACGGTGCATTCGTTATCTTCGCATGGGTATTTGCAGCAAGTTTTGCAGTATGGTTTGTATTGAAGAAAACCATGGGCATCCGTGTTAGTGAAGATGAAGAATACAATGGTGTGGACAAATCTGATTGTGGTGTCGAAGCATACCCTGAGTTTGTCTCGCTAAAAGGATAATAACAATAACGACGCTAGTTGGTTAAAGTTTAGGGCCGGTTTATACCGGCCCTTTTTTTATTATTAATAAATAGTTAGCGACTGTTTTGTTGAATTATTAAACACCACTCAAAGACAAATTCGTTGTTTTTTCGCTTTGTCGACTGATCACATTGCCGATTGCCAAATCAGGTGCTATGTTACAAATAACTAATACAGCATTATCAGGTAGTACTTATGAAAACAATAACTATATCGCTTCTTTCCACCCTAATGCTTAGCCAAGCCGGATGTGCTTTTATCACTGAAGATCCCTGTGAAGATATCGTCTTTACCTCGGAGCAACGCGAACAATGTGCACAACTGCAAAGGCAAATCGTAAACGCAAAAAATAATCCCATTAAACGCACTGAACTCGAGCGTCGCTATGAGCAAGATTGCGTTAATATCCGTTACTATCGTGATGATAAAACCGATGAGCGCTGTAATAACCAAACCTCGGTTGATAGTATCCTACGCGAAGGTCGCCCAGAAGACGTAGAAACCGCAACTGGAGCCAATGATTAATGCGTAACATGCTTGCGGTGTTAGTCATGATTTCGCCTTTGCTATTCGCGAGCAAGTCATTACAGGCCGAAACGGTTGTCGATAGTATCAGTGAACTGAAAACCATGGTCGCGGAAAATAAAGGTAAGGTTATTTACCTCGATTTTTGGGCCTCTTGGTGTATTCCTTGTAAAAAGTCCTTTCCTTGGATGAATGAAATGCAGAACAAGTATCAG
Organism: Thalassotalea sp. HSM 43; assembly: GCF_004752005.1. Classification (NCBI taxonomy): domain Bacteria; kingdom Pseudomonadati; phylum Pseudomonadota; class Gammaproteobacteria; order Alteromonadales; family Colwelliaceae; genus Thalassotalea; species Thalassotalea sp. HSM 43. Next base: position 2,538,277 of record NZ_CP038493.1, read on the forward strand.
CAGCAAGGACTAACGGTAATTTCGGTTAACGTTGATGTGAAACAGGCCATGGCCGAAGCCTTTATTGCCGAACACCCGGCAAACTTTTCGGTGATCTACGATCCCGATGGCCGATTGGCGAAAAAGTTTGAATTAAAAGGCATGCCAAGCAGTTTCATTTATGATCGCAGTGGCAAAATAGTCAAAGCACACACCGGCTTTTTTGTTAACAAGCAGGCGCAATATGAAGCTGAATTGGTCGAGCTACTAAAACAGTAAATGACCAGCAGTTAAACTCACATTTTTCAAGGGGTCAGATGACTTGAATTGAATCAAGTCATCTGACCCCTTGAAAATAAAAACGGTCGCTATTGCGACCGTTTTTTATTGCGTAGCAATCAAGTGATTAGGCGTTGATGAAATCAACACCTTCTTGAATATCTTTGTTTAGAGTCGCTAGCATGTCGTCTTTTGCTTTTTGCTCATAAGCGCTAAGCTCACCGTATGGTAAGTACTCTTCTACACCGTTCTTACCAAGTACAACTGGTTGTGCGAAGTATTCAGCATCACCGGTGTTACCTTGAACGTATGCGTAGTCAACAACGCCTTCTTCGCCTTGTAGACCACGTACCAGTGATAAACAAAAACGAGCTGCTGCAGCACCCATAGAAAGCGTCGCAGAACCGCCACCAGCTTTTGCGTTAACAACTTCGGTACCAGCGTTTTGGATGCGTGGTGTTAGTGCGTCAATTTCTTCTTGAGTAAACTCAACACCTTCAACTTGTGAAAGTAGAGGAAGAATAGTTGTACCTGAGTGACCACCGATTACTGGTACTTTAATGTCTGAAGTCGACTTGCCTTTTAGCTCAGCAATGAAGGTTTCGCTACGGATAACATCAAGAGTTGTTACACCAAATACGCGGTTCGCTTCGTAAGTACCTGCTTTTTTGAAAACTTCAGCAACAATTGGCACAGTGCCGTTTACTGGGTTGGTAATAACACCAACAAGCGCTTTTGGACTGTTAGCAACGATGCTTTCAGCAAGCGTCTTAATGATGCCAGCATTGACAGCAAATAGGTCAGCACGGTCCATACCAGGCTTACGTGGCATACCTGCTGGAATAATTACAATGTCACAACCTGTTAGGGCAGTCGCTAAATCATCAGCGCCGTAACCTTTAACTGTTACATCAGTAGGGATGTGAGATAAGTCAACGGCAACACCTGGAACAACTGGGGCTACGTCATACAAAGATAACTCTGAACCTGCTGGTAGTTGAGTTTTAAGTAATAGTGATAAGGCTTGACCGATACCACCGGCTGCACCAAGAACGGCAACTTTCATTGAATTTCTCCAAAATGATGTGAGTGTTAGTAATCACTTAACAGCCAATCTAGAGGATAATTCCAGATTGAGTAATTACTTTAATTTTTTAGTGCACAAAAGATACAAAATTGAGACTAAAAATACAAACACTTTTGTCAACAATAGGGCTATGGTGATATGATACTTTAGTTCAGAATCTCGATATTTGTAATATAAACTGAACATTACAATAAGAAACGACAAGAATTGGGACACCTTTGGTCAAATAGGCTCAGCCGAAATGAGCGTTAACCAATAGGTATTGGGGAATTGTTTTAACAGTGATTACTGTCACCGGTAAACACCGAAAATACGGTCAAAAGAATAATTTATGAGCACACAGCAAAAACAGGAAGCTTTAATCAATGCGTTTAAAGAACTGCTAAAACAAGAGCAGTTTGGTTCACAGGGCGATATCGTTGAAGCCCTTAAAGCGCAAGGTTTTGATAACGTCAGTCAGTCAAAAGTTTCACGTATGTTAAGCAAGTTTGGCGCGGTCAGAACCCGCAATGCCCGTCAGGAAATGGTCTATTGTTTACCTGCAGAACTTGGTGTGCCGACGGCAAAAAGTCCACTCAAACAATTAGTGCTAGATATCGAGTCGAATGAAGTGATGTTAATCGTTCGTACCAGCCCGGGCGCGGCACAATTAATTGCTCGTTTACTGGACTCACTAGGCAAAGCCGACGGCGTTTTAGGTACCATTGCTGGCGATGATACCATCTTTATCTCACCAACCTCGGTTAATGATATACAGTCAATTAAAGAAAAATTGTTTATGCTGTTTCAGAAAATGAATTAGGCAATTCAAGAATTGATGACAAAGGGCGCTTTAAGCGCCCTTTGTTTTTTCTAATAAGTTAAAGTTCGGCGGCTTGTTCTAATAAATCCATCGACGGTACAAAGAAAGATGCACCTGTTTCGGCTTGAGTATATTTTAAGATGTGATCGTAGTTGCCGTGCTCATCACCGGCATACATGCTCTTTAACTGCTCTTCAAAGTTAACTGGGGTGTAACAAAAGGACACGAAGAACAGGCCTTGATTCTTCATATGGCCGTACGGCATGCTTTGTCTGAGTATTTCCATACTATTGCCATCAGCATCTTTTAGATTGGTGCGTTTAACGTGTGCTGTTGGCGCTTTATCTTCTGACGCGTATTCAATATCATCAACCTTGGTACGGCCAATAATATCTTCTTGCTGTTTTGTTTCTAAGCCTTCCCACGCGTTAAAGTTGTGGCGAAAACGTTGGATATGCAGATAACTGCCTTTGCTAAAGTCGCCACAGCTGTCGTCCAAAAGAGCGACCTCGCGCTTGTGTAATCCTTTGGGGTTTTCGGTACCGTCAACAAAGCCGGTTAAGTCGCGACCGTCGAGATATCGAAAGCCTTTTACTTGTTCAACCAACTCGACGGCATCGCCTAACATTTCACATACTTTGGTCGATACAACATGGTTAACATCGGCGCGATCGCTGCGAATTTGCAGGTACAGGTCATAGTTTGTCGCCGGTGCAACGCGATTATCAACTTGAATATGCTCAAAGGCTTTAAGTTGGCTAGGGCGAGCAGTAGGGTAATAACGATCCCAATAATTAGCACCAATGGCGATAACAGTATTTAAGTTAGCTTCGGAGAAATTGTGGGCATATTCGTCGAACATGGCGGGAAGCTTTGCCAAAATCTTGCGAATAAACGCATCATTATTATCTGTTACGTTAAACATCAGGTAGTAACTGTGCAGATTCGGTTCCGCACAAACGCCAAATTGCTCAATAGCCATAATTATTAACTCGCTAATATTTTTAATTAAGTATATGAATTAATGAACAATTAAGAAAGCGAGGCGGGCATTATTTGACGGCATTTACCTGAAAAAGTTTCTTATCTGGCCAGCGTAGGGCGGTGAGTGTTCCTCCCCATACGCAACCGGTGTCGATGGCATGGATATTTTTCGCGATGGTATTGCCTTCAAGAGCGGCCCAATGACCAAATATCCAATCAACGTTGGCTAAATTCTGTTGCACTTCATACCAAGGCTGTAAGTGCTTGTTTTGATTGGTTTGCGGTGAACCTTTACAGTTTAGTTCTAGGCCACCATCTTGATAACAAAAGCGCATACGAGTCATGGCATTGACTGTGAAGCGAAACTTTTCGATATCGGAATGGGCGTGCTGCCATTTATTCGGGAAATCGCCATACATATCCCGTAGCCACTTTTTACGCTTCTTACTTTGCAGTTTTTTTTGTACAAAGGCCGACATTTTTAAGGCTTTTTTCGGTGTCCATTCCGGTGGTAAACCGGCGTGACTTAAGTAGGCATCGGCATCGGGAAGTTGCAATACGAGAGGTTGTTGCAGCAGCCAATCCATCAGCTCTGCACAGTCTTTGGCGTTTAGTAGCTCTTCAAGCTTGTCTTTTTTATTGACGCGGCCAATACCATGGTAGGTGGCAATTAAATGCAAATCATGATTGCCTAATACCGTTTTCGCCGCTTTTCCTAAGCCTTTTATATAACGTAATGTCGCTAACGAGTCTGGTCCTCGGGCAACAAGATCGCCGCAAAACCAAAGCTGGTCTTTTTTGGCATTAAAATTAATCTTGTCTACGAGTTGCAGAAGTTCTGTATGGCAACCCTGAATATCTCCTATCAGGTATATCGCCATAACTAGTTCAACATATTAGGAACGGCGAGACCGAAGACTGGAATGTCGACGCGATATTGGTTCTTGTCGAGGTCACGCATGGTGTAAAACCCCTCCATAGCACCAATAGGGGTCTTAATAATTGAACCACTTGAATAACGGTAACGCTGACCGCTGTTTAAGATAGGTTGTTGGCCGACGACGCCATCGCCTTCAACTGTGACTTTGTGACCATTGGCGTCGGTTATTAACCAGCTGCGGGAAATAAGCTGTAAAGTCTTGTCGCTATTATTCTCTATCGTAATTGTATAGCTGAATACAAAGCGATTCTGGTAACTGTCCGATTGTTCCTCGATAAAATCTACTGAGGTTGTGACTTTGACAAGTTGTCCTGGATCATTACTGCTCATCTTTGCCCTACTATTATTTTTTTGGCGGGTTCTCTGCTAAATAATTAGCAACTTTTACGTATTCCTGCAAGCTGATATTTTCAGGACGTAGTGACGGCGAGATACCTAATTGCTCTAATTGTTCAGCGCTGAGTAGCTTTTTCAGGCTGTTACGAATGGTTTTACGACGCTGATTAAAAGCCTCGGTACATACCCTATTTAACCACTTAATATCGTGGGCAGGGTGCTCGATTTGTTCACGCGGAACCAGACGCACAATGGCACTATCGACCTTCGGAGGCGGCTGAAACGCTTCAGGACCAATTTCCATGACAGGCATTACTTTACAGTAATACTGACACATAATAGACAAACGTCCATAGGCTTTGCTGTCAGGACTTGCAGCCATACGATTTACCACTTCTTTTTGCAGCATAAAGTGCATATCTTTGATTTTGTCACCAAAACTTAGCAAGTGAAAAATCAATGGCGTGGAAATATTGTAAGGTAAGTTACCAAACACACGCAGTGGTTTGTCATTAGCAAGGGTCGAAAAATCAAATTTTAACGCATCGGTTTCATAGATGGTCAAATGCTTGGCGATAAATGGATGATGACGTAATCGATGCGCTAAGTCGCGGTCAAGTTCAACCACGCTGATATCACCGGCACGTTCTATAACCGGCTCGGTTAATGCGCCTAAGCCTGGACCAATTTCAATTAGGTTTTCATCTTCACCGGGATCAATGGCATCAACAATGCGACTGATTACGGCGTCATCGTGGAGAAAGTTTTGACCGAAACGTTTTTTGGCCTGATGGCCTAAGTGTGACTTACTCATTGCTGATTATCTACCAGTTCAATCGCATGGGATAATGCGGCTTTAAAGCTGCCGACATCGGCTTTTGTGGTTCCTGCAAGTTCAATCGCTGTGCCGTGATCTACCGAAGTACGGATAAATGGTAAACCAAGGGTAATGTTTACTGAATCGCCAAACCCTTTATATTTTAGCACTGGTAAGCCTTGATCGTGATACATAGCCAAAACAGCATCGGCATCACGTAGATATTTATCTTGAAATATGGTGTCTGCAGGTAATGGACCAAATAGCTTCATACCTTCATTGCGCAAGGCATTAAGGGCAGGGGTTATCGTGGTGATCTCTTCTTTACCTAAATGACCATCTTCACCGGCATGTGGGTTTAATCCACAGACGTAAATTTTCGGCTCTTTGATGCCAAACTTTTCTTTCAAGTCTTGATTGAGAATACGAGTAATCTTTAAAACTCTGTCGTAGGTAATGGCTTTTGATACGTAAGCTAAAGGAATATGGGTCGTCATCAACGAGACACGCAAACCTTCTGTTGCGAGCATCATAACCACGTCATTACAATTTGCTTGCTGGGCAAAAAACTCGGTGTGTCCAGAAAAAGGAATACCAGCTTTATTGATTAAGCCTTTGTGCACCGGACCGGTACACACCGCTTTAAACTCCCCTGACATATTGCGTTCACTGGCGATACGTAAAGTTTCGACCACGTAAGCACCATTGTTCGGGTTCAACTCACCCGCCACACAGGTATCATTGAGTGGTACCGTGATAACATCGATATGACCAGGTAGGTGTTCTTTCGGCGCCGCTGTTGAATCGTATTCACTTATCGTTAGCGGTAGGCCAAGCTGTTCGGCGCGCTGCGCTAATAATTGTGGATCCGCTACAGCAACCAATTGCGCTGGCCATTGTTGTTGCACCAGTGCAATAAGAATATCCGGGCCAACACCAGCGGGTTCGCCCGGAGTAATCGCGATTTTGTTAATCATTACTCGTCATCATCCATGACTTCAATGTAAGCGCCGTCACGGGTTTCTTTCATCCAGCGCAGTGCTTCTGCACCAAATTTACGATTGAATATCAACTGATAAGCACGGTTTTCAGTATTTTGTTCCGTTGCATCAAGGGTACGACGGTCGGTTAATTGCACGATGTGCCAACCGAACGAAGAGCGAAACGGTTTAGAATACTCTTCAACGTCCAATGCTTTGATGACTTGCGCGAAGGCAGGATCGTAAGAGTCAGGATCTGCCCAACCTAAGTCACCACCGCGCGAAGAGGTAGGGCCTTCTGAATGCTCTCTGGCTAGGGTATCAAAATCGGCTTCGCCTTTTTCAATTTGATCTAGCATATCTTGCAGCATGTTTTCCGCTTTTTGTTCAGACAAGATGATAGATGGCTTGATTAAGATATGACGAGAACGTGACTCGGTTACTTCAACTTTTTCTTTACCACGGATTTCCATGACTTTGATGATGTTAAAACCAAGACCGGTACGAATCGGACCATAAACTTCACCTTCTGGCTTACCGTCAACTAAGTCGGCAAATAAGGTTGGTAGTTCATTAATACCGCGCCAGCCTAAATCACCACCTTCAAGAGCGGTAGGCGCACTTGATGAAGCAATCGCAATCTTTTTGAAGTCAGCGCCAGTATTTAACAGATCAATAACCTTGTCGGCACGTTGTTTAGCATCTTCAAGGTCGGCTTGAGTCGGCTCATCTGGGAACGCAATCAAGATGTGACCAAGGCGGTATTCAACGTTGGCGTTGGTTTGCTCTTTCATCAACTCAACTAAGTTATCAACTTCCTGTGGCGTTATGTTAACGCGACGACGCACACTACCTCGACGAACTTCATTAACGATCATTTCGGTTCGAATACCTTCACGATAACGTTCGAAGTTAGCACCGGCATCGACCAGCTTTTGACGAAACTGTTCTACCGTCATGTTGCGTTCTTGGGCAAGGCTGGCCAACGTTTGATCCAGTTGCGCATCGCTGATTTGTACACCCATGCGCTCACCCATTTGCAACAATAAGCTGTCATTAATTAGCTTTTCCATTGCTTGAGTGCGCAGTGCTTTGTCTGAGGGTAGGCTTTGATTTTCAGCCTTTGCTTGTTGCTTTACGCTGTTAACCAAGTCATCGATGTCAGACTCAAGTACCACACCCGAGTTGACAATAGCAACTACGCGGTCTAGTTCTTGAGGCTTGGCAAAAGTATTGAAACTGGTAACAAGGGACAGGATGAGGCCTGATAATGCTATAGCCGTCTTAGTAATCGTTTTCATTTTACATCTTAGTTTATTTTATTGGGCGAGATCACTCGCCAAATCAATTATTTAAAAAATAGGGGCGCTTGTAGCCGAAGATACCTGTTTCAAGCATATCGTCGATCGGCAACGGTTGTTGTTTGCCGCCAAGACCTTTGAGTACGAACTGTATCATAAAACCACTATCGAATTCATCGCGATTTTGATCATTAAAGTCTTCATCGTCAAGGTTTGTATTAATATCACGATGATAAGCAAATCGTACAGCCCAACAACAGCTCTCATATTGGAAGCCAGCGTAACTCTCTAAAGAGCGTCTGCCAACCAAATCTTGAGTCACATGACCGACAAATGTCCAGTCTTGATTTAAAGGAAAACTGGTTAATGCCCGCACTTGCTCAATCGTTTCACCAGAGAAATTACGAATATACCGGTGACTGATTTGAAACAGGTTACGTTCGTTATGACGATAATCCAAGCTCACCTGACTTTTGTCTGTGGTCGAATTGTCGGTGTTGTATTGAATTTCCGTTTGTAACTGCCAGCGTCGAGCTAACTGAATAAACAAGTCACCGGCAAGCGACGACTCATCAACACGTTCACCGTCTTCATCAAACGTGATGTTACTATCATTGAGATAAAAAATACGACCTAAGCTTAGGTGGAAAAGTTCCGTATTATCGGCATTTAAAATACGCGTTGTGGCACCGATTGATACTTGATTCGCTTCAGCGATGCGATCTAAGCCACTAAAACGGCGGTCGCGGAACAGGCCATCAAAGTCATCTTGCAATGGCGAGGTATCATAAATAAAGATATTGCTTTGGTCATCTTGTGGAATATACAGGTATTGAATTTGCGGCTCGAATGTTTGCATCTTGTCAGCAAACAGAAACGAGGTATCGCGATCAAAGTTTAATCCACCATGCAAGCGCACTTTTGGTAAGGTTCGATTAACTTCATCATCCAGTTCAATGCCACTGGTTTGAGAAATAAAATCGATATTGTCCTGTTGATAATAGGTATGCATTACCCGCATGTCAGTGTCAAAGAACCAGCCCGGCGTTGAAATTGGCAAGGTAAAGCCAGCTTCTAAGTGAAAACGATCCGCGGTAGGTAAATTCGGTTCTGAGATATCAAATCGAGAATATTCGCCGTACATGTTAAATGTGGCGTGGGACAACCCGACAGGTAGGTATAACTCACCTTCCAATTGCGGCAAGGTTTGATAGCTTTCGTTGTTGTCACCGAGTACTTCAAAATCTTGTAGCTTGACCGTGGTATGCCAAAAATCGCTGAAATACGACAGCTCACCTATACGCCATAGATAGGCGTCAGACTTACTAAAGTGTGAACTGCCAATATCTACTAGGTAGTTATCATCGCTGATATCGCTGTAATCAATATGCACACGATAATTTTCAGCGAAGGTGCCAAAGTGTTGATAGCGATGCAAGTAACGCGCGTCGTCGTTATTGATTAACTCATCATCTTCATCAAGGTATTCGAGGTTTAACTGACCAAATTGACCGGAAAATAAATAACGGAACTCACTATTTAGCTGCGTACCGCGCTTTGACATGTAATAAGGGGTGATAGTCGCGTCCATGTTTGGCGCGATATTCCAATAAAATGGCTGGCCATATTCAAAACCACTGCTGCCTGACGAACCTATTTGTGGATACAGCAAACCGGTCTTGCGATCGTCGGTTAGCGGAAAGTTGAAATACGGTAAGTAAAATACCGGTACGTCTTTGATACGAAATACCGAATTCCAAGCCTCACCTTCGTTATCATCGTTTGATAGTCGAATTTCACTGGCACTTAATTGCCAATCAGGTACTTCTTCAGTACAGGTGGTAAAGGTCGAGTCTTCTAGCACCACGCCATCTTCATTTAAGCCCAAGGTTTTCGCACTGCCGCGACCAGGGCTGTTATTTAGGCGGTAACTGGTATTGGTAAGCTCGGCGGTGTTGTCGGTACTGCTGGCAGATAAACTATCGGCATCAACGGTGACGCTGTCATTTTGGAATTTTGTCTGACCCTTGGTGGTGATTTGGCCACCTTCTTTGTCGATAGTGACTTCATCAGCAGCAATTTTATTGCCACCATTAGACAACACGACACCACCACTTAACGTGGTCTTTTTATTTTTCTCAACGACGGATTTCTTCGACTCAATAATGATTAACTCATTAGTGCGGTCGATGTCGTTAACAAGGGCAATCGGCTCTGGCGGGATAATCTGGCATCGAGTAGAACTTTTTGGCTCTTGCTCTTGTGCGTCAACTATAGCCGGGCCAGCGGCACACGCTATTAATATTAGTTTCGTGTAGTGTTGCATTCACTGTCCGTTCAAAATGCTAATAAAGGCTTGTCTGATTTTTATTGAAAAGCCTACTACCAATACTTGTTACCGCAAATAAGTATCTGGTATCTTTAATCTTATTCTTGCTTTATAGTTTAACATAGCTTGGCAATTTTTTGTCCATGATTAAACAAATAATTCCCGGGATCTTATATTGTCTGCACAAAGTCGTATCGAAGCGCTAACACGCTGGTTAACTGAACAATTTTCATCTTCATCAATTCAACTACAAGCACTGACTGGCGATGCTGGTTTTCGCCGTTATTTTCGCTTTGAAAACCAAGGTAAACGCTATATTGCCGTCGACTCACCACCGGATAAATGCAATAACCAAGCGTTCTTTGCGATTGCAACGGCGATGAAGGCTAAGCACATACACGTACCTGCTATTTTTCATTATCATCAGTCGTTGGGTTTTTTCTGCCTTGAAGATCTTGGTGAAACCTTGTTGTCTGACAAACTAACGCCACATACCATGCCAGATTATTATCGCCTGGCGCTTACTGAACTTGCCAAGATCCAATCGTTACAAGATATAAAAGACTGGCAGTTACCGGTCTATGACGGTCCTTTTTTGCAAATGGAAATGGATATCTTTAGTGAATGGTTAGTGGCGCATTATTTAGATATACGTTTAACTGAGCAGCAACAGCAGCAATTACAGCAGTGCTTTCAAGTGCTAATTGATAGCGCCTTAGAACAACCACAAACCGTTGTGCACCGCGATTTTCATAGCCGAAATTTGATGTTAACCGGCACGGATGAGCCGTTAGCTGTGATAGATTTTCAAGATGCTGTGATAGGGCCTGTTACCTATGACCTTGTATCGTTATTACGCGATTGTTATGTACGCTGGCCGCAGCAGCAAATCGAACCTTTGGTTTATGAATATTATCAACAATGGGCACAATCTGTAACGGATACGGTCAGCTATCAACATTTTCAGCGCTGGTTTGATTTAATGGGCCTGCAACGTCATGTAAAAGCCAGCGGCATATTTGCGCGTCTATATTTGCGAGACAATAAGCCTGGTTATTTGAACGATATCCCTTTGACGCTGTCCTATGTGGTCGATATCGCGGCAAAATACCCAGAGTTACAGTTTTTAAGTGAACTGGTGGCGCAACAGGTGTTGCCATTAGTTGCAGATAAGCAGGAACAACTATGAAGGTTATGATCTTGGCAGCCGGTCGCGGTGAGCGTATGCGGCCTTTAACCGACAATACCCCGAAGCCGTTATTAAGAGTCGCCGGTATTCCGTTGATTGAACATCATATTTTGGCACTGAAAAAAGCCGGTTATGTTGAATTTGTTATTAACTTGGCCTGGCTTGGTGAGCAAATAGAGCAATATTTTGCGGATGGCAGCCAATGGGGTATCGATATTCAATATTCTTGGGAGCGCGACGGCGCCTTAGAAACCGCCGGCGGAATCGTCAAAGCCTTACCGTTACTCGGTGATGAGCCCTTCTTACTGGTCAATGGTGATGTCTATTGTGACGTTAACTATGCTGACTTAAAGTACCAAGATGGTGATTTGGCGCAGTTGTTAATGGTTGAAAACCCAGAGCATAACCCACAGGGTGATTTTTGCTTACAACAACAACGCTTATCGGTTGACGGTGAGCAAGCAAAACTAACCTATGCCGGCATTGGTATTTATCAGCCGCAGCTATTTGCAGGGCTAGCCATTGAAAAACAGCCATTGGCACCCATTTTAAGGAAAGCTATGGCAGAAAACCGTATTGGTGGTCAATGCCATCACGGGCTGTGGAGTGATGTTGGCACCATCGAACGACTACAACATATTGATAGCCTTTTAAGGCAATAAAGAGTTATTACAGGCACAAAATTATGCGTATTTGGGGCAAAGTCATTGGTTTTCTACTCGGTTTTATGGCTGGGCGGCTTATTGGTGCTTTATTGGGGCTGTGGCTAGGTCATAAAGTCGATAAAGGGCTAAATTTCGACTTTAGTACCTTAGGAAAACAAAGCGAGACCGATCGCCAGCGCATCTTCTTTGATGCCACGTATTCGATCATGGGTCATATCGCGAAAGCCAGTGGTCGAGTCAGTGAAGAAGAAATCGCCTTTGCCAGTGCGTCAATGAAACGTTGGGGACTGGATGCTGAGACCACCAAACTTGCGCAACAAGCGTTTGGTGATGGCAAGCAGGCTGATTTTCAGTTGCAAAAGAAAATCAGACAACTGCGCGTTGCCTGCTTTGGCCGCCACGACTTGCTGCAAATGTTCATTGAAATCCAAATTCAAGCAGCGTTCGCTGATGGTGACTTGCACCCAGAAGAACGCCGTATATTACATAAATTAGCGAAAGGCTTAGGTATCTCTAGCCGTGAGTTAGATGCCTTGTTAGATCGAATTGTTGCCGGTGAGCAGTTTCATCAGCAAGGTGGCCATGTATCACCAGCTCAAGCAAAGCAGCAACTCGCAAACGCTTATCGCGTGCTTGGCGTCGATGCCAATACCGATTTTAAAGACGTGAAAAAAGCATACCGAAAATTGATGGCACAACATCACCCTGACAAGTTAGTCGCGAAAGGCTTACCACCGGAATTAATGGACGATGCCAAACAAAAGGCACAAGATATTCAGGCCGCGTATGAGTTAGTCAGCGAGCAAAATAAATAGCCATTGCTGCCTGCTAACCAGCACGCTATTAATAGCGCTTGCTAACAGGCTAGGTAAATGGGCACGGCGCGAGAAATTCTAACTGCTCGCCGGTTTTTGGGTGATAAATAGCATAATATCGGGAATGCAACTGCAAGCGCTCAGCTAAGGCGAGCGCCGAAGCATGGGCATATAAACGGTCACCGAGAATCGGATGACCTAATGACAACATATGTACCCTAAGTTGATGCGAGCGACCGGTAATCGGTTTCAGTTCCAGCAAACTATATTCGCGCTGTTCATCTAAGACTTTATAGTGGGTAAGGGCTTGCTTGCCGCGCTCATGACATACCATTTGCTTTGGCCTATTCGGCCAGTCACATATCAAGGGTAAATCAACACTGCCTTGTTTTTGTTGTAATTGTCCGTACACGCGGGCGAGGTAGTATTTTTCGGTCTGGCGTTTTTCAAACTGGCGGGATATGGCTACATGACTTTGTTTGTTCAGCGCCATGATGATGATACCGGAAGTCGCCATATCAAGACGATGCACTATGGTGGCGGTTGGCAGCACTCGCTGTACTCGAGTTTGCAAGCAATCCTGATGTTCCGCTAAGCGACCAGGCACGGTTAACAGGCCACTTGGTTTGTTTAAGACCAATAAGTCCTGATCCAGATAAATAATATCCAGATAAGGGCTCATAGGTGGTTGATATACAAAATCAGGATTAGCGCTCATGGCAACCTTACTGCGTGCAATGAATGGCCAACTTAGCTGCTGACCACAATTAAGCGGATGGCTTCAAACTTTAATTGCGCATGATCAATAACGTGTTCAAGCTCTTGTTGTTGATGAACAATAAAATCAATCTCAGATTGTCGCACGTTAGGATTAATGCTCGCAAGGGCGGTTAAACGCTGATGTTCTTGTGTCAGTGACTGTTGCATTTGCTGTTTCGCCTTGGCAATGAGGCTGGCGATCTTGCTGTTACTGTGCTGTTCCGCTTTATCGACAATAGCTGGGATCTGACTCTTAAGCGCCTTAACTAGTTGCAAACCGACCTGCTTTTTCACCGGAGATAACTGATTATCAAATACCGACTCGGCGACCTTGTCAGATAAATCATTGCCGTTTTTATCAAGCAATATACGGATTGGTGTGGTTGGCAGATAACGCCCCACTTGCAACTGGCTTGGTGCCATAGCCGCTAAAGTATAAATACACTCAACAAAGAAGGTACCGACAGGAATCGCTGGGTTGGTTAAAATACCTATACTGGCATTACCAATATCATCACTGAGCACCATGTCCATCGCGCCAGTTACCATCGGATGATCCCAGGTCAGTAATTGATAATCTTCATTACTTAATGCCGTATCACGATCAAAGGTGACCGTAGTGCCGTCTTCCGGTAAATGTGGGAAATTAGAACTGAGCATATGCTCGCTAGGTGTCAGAGCAATGCCGTTGTCACTGCGGTCGTCTTGATTGAGACCAAACACGTCAAACACGCCAAACATATACGTTGGTAAGTCAAAACTGGCGTCTTGTTTGCCAATACGACTTACCAATGCTTGCGCGTGTCCTTGGCCTGATGAATTGATCTCCAACAGTTTATCGCGGCCTTGTTCAAGGTCTTTTTTGAGTTGCAAATGCAGCTCTTTGCTAGCCTCAATCAGGTTGGTCATCGCTTCGTCTTGCCATATGCCTTGCAAGGCTAACGTATTTACGTCATGAGAAAATCGCTCATAAACCGCACGCGCAGTGACGCAGGTATGCTCAAACGCATCGAGTGCATTATGGTACCAATTGAGCAACATGCCTTGTGGCGAGTTGGCAAAATAAGGCACATGCAAAGCGATATCCTCGGTTTGTCCTATTCGGTCGAGGCGACCAATACGCTGCTCTAATAAATCTGGGTTGGTTGGTAAATCGAATAACACCAAATGATGGGCAAATTGGAAGTTGCGTCCCTCGGAACCGATTTCCGAACACAATAAGACTTGCGCTGCATCTTCTTGCTGAGCAAAATAGGCGGCCGCTTTATCGCGTTCGAAGATACTCATACCTTCATGAAAAACTGCGGCACGAATGCCTTCTTTTATTCTTAACGCCTGTTCAAGGTCTTTTGCCGTTTGTGCATGCGCACAAATAACCAGAACTTTTTGCTGACGATTTTGCAATAACAAGTCGATTAAAAAGTCGACCCTAGGATCAAACTCAGTCCAGTTATCTTCTCGGGCATCTAAATGGTAAAGAGTCTCGGGGGTAAATAGGTACTTACTTACGTCGCGGGTTCTTAACTCTTCTATATCCGAGCTTTCAATTAGCTGATTCATGACTGCGTCATACTGCACAGGTAACGCCAATTCTTGGCTAAATAGCTGACGTTTTGGAAAGCCTTTTATGGTATTTCGCGAGTTTCTAAATAGAATACGACCGGTACCATGTCTATCTAACAACATGGATAGTAACGACTGTTTGGCGTTATCTCGGCGCTCATCATCCTGTTGCAAGTCAAGCAGCAGTGGTTCGATATCAGACTCGGCAATCAGCTCTTTTAGCGTGGTTTGCTGTGCACTCGTTAAGCCTTGCTCTGCTAATACACTATTGGCTGCGTCGGCAACTTGTTGATAGCCGCCTTCTTCTTTGAGAAACGCTTGGTAGTCATAAAAACGATTGCTATCGAGCAAGCGCAATCGTGCGAAATGGCTTTCATGACCAAGTTGGTCTGGTGTTGCGGTTAGCAACAACACACCGGGAATGCTGTGGGCAAGAATTTCGATACATTGATATTCAATCGAAGGTTCGCTTGCTGACCACTGCAGATGATGTGCCTCGTCGACCACCAACAGGTCCCAATCTTCGTTTGCAATATTTTCAAATTGCTCAGCATTGTGAGATAGGAAATCGAGATTGACGAGTACCAGTTGTTCGCTACTGAATGGGTTTTCTTCACCATCATATTGTTGGCATCGCTCTTCATCAAAAATGCTGAACCTGAGATTAAAGCGACGCAGCATTTCCACTAGCCATTGGTGCATCAATGATTCAGGCACGGCAATAAGAACCCGTTGTGCTCGGCCTGATACCAGTTGCTGATGGATGATCAAACCTGCTTCTATGGTTTTACCTAAGCCCACTTCATCGGCAAGCAATACTCTTGGAGCAAATCGTTTACCAACTTCTTCAGCAATATGTAGCTGGTGTGGAATCAATGAAACACGACCACCGAGTAAGCCGGTGAGATCGGATTGCTGCTGTTGATATTGATATTGCAAAGATGATTTGCGCAGTTGATACCAGTCTAAACGATCAAATTGACCATTCATTAAGCGATCGTGTGGTTTATTAAATTTGATGAAATGATCTAACATCATTTCTTTTAACGCGATGGTCTCACCGTTATCCAATCGTTCACCAATATAGGTATACAGTTCGTCGGTAGATTGAACTTCGCTAACGGTAATACTGAAATTTTCGTGTGAAGGAATGACATCTCCGACGGAGAAGATAACCCGAGTCAGAGGCGCATCTTTAATCGCGTATTGGCGAGATTCGCCGGTTGCTGTGTATAACACAGTGACAAAACGACCAGAAATATCGACAATCGTACCCAGACCTTGATCTGATTCACTGTCGCTGATCCAGCGCTGACCCAAAGAAAACGTCATATTGATAAACTCCACACCGAGGGCAATGCAAAAAAGGGCGCTATGGTAACGATTTAGACTGGAGTTTTCACCCCTTATTTATGTAAATCTAAATGTTTGTGTAGTTCCTGAACAACGAACTGTTGCAGCCTATGATTAGCGCACTAATGCAAGGCGTGCGATAACCTGTTCGCCAGATAATACATGGCCTTGGTTGAATGAGAACACGGCACCCCGAATATAAGCATAGAATCAATTTAAAAATCTTCATCTATATTTCATATTTGCCCCTTGTAAGTTCTGTAAAAAGCTGTCAGATTGGTTTTAAGGATGGCTACAAAAGGAGGAATACAGGCAACATACTCTTACTTTAGCGAATGCTGCTCTGCCAGTGGGACTGGTAACAACATTCAGTTAAACCACTAAGCGCTGTAGGACTAACTATGATAGAAAAAAGCACCCTTTATGTACTAGACACCAATATTCTTCTCCACGAACCTTTCGCTTTTCTCTCCTTCGATGAACATGAAGTTGTGGTACCCATGACGGTACTCGAAGAACTCGACAGTATTAAAGACAGACGCAAAGACGTCAGTCGTGATGCTCGCGTCGCAATACGAGCTTTAGAAGATGTACTCAAAGACTCAACACCTGAAGAAGTTTTAGCAGGTGTGCCACTACCCAACACCAGTGAAACACAAGCGAATCCAGGCACCTTGTCCATTTTTAATGACTTTGGCTTGGAAGAAAAAAGTGGCGCATTGTCCCACAATGAAAACGACAATCGCATCATAAACAGTGCTTTGTATTTGCAAGAACATAACCCAGACAAACGCGTTGTCTTGGTGACCAAAGACATCAATATGCGTCTTAAAGGTAAAGGTGCTGGACTTGCCTATGTAGAAGATTATCGTACTGACCAATTGGTTGACGATATTAAATTTCTTACCAAGGGTTATCACAAATTCACCGGCGAATTTTGGCAACAAGTCGAAGACTGTGACAGTGAAACCACTGGTCGTTACACGCAGCATCTTATTGACAAAGACATCGTTCCCGGCGCCTTTATTAATGAATACTTAATTGACGAAGATAAAACCTTTGCAGGCAAAATCGTTGAAATACGCGACGATAAGTTAGTGGTTCAAGATCTAGGTTATGAGCGTTTAATGGGCCGCAATGCCTGGGGTATACATCCAAAAAACATTTATCAGGGCATGGCATTTGATGCGTTGCTCGATCCAGATATTGACTTAGTCATTCTGACTGGGCCTGCCGGTTGTGGTAAAACCTTATTGGCACTGGCCAGTGCGTTGGAAAATGTGGTTGAACGTGGCGCCTATGAGAAAATCATTGTTACCCGTTCAACACCAGAGATAGCGGAATCGATAGGTTTCTTACCCGGTACCGAAGAAGAGAAGATGGCACCCTGGTTGGCAGCCATCACTGATTCTTTGGAAGTGTTACATAAGCAAGATGAAAGCATGCACGGCAGCATGAACTACATCATGGAAAAGGCCAATATTCAGTTTAAATCGGTGAACTTTATGCGTGGTCGTTCATTGCAAAACGCGGTGGTCATTTTAGATGAATGTCAAAACCTTACTGCGGCGCAATTAAAGACTATCATCACGCGTTGTGGTCAAGGCACTAAGTTAATTTGTTCTGGTAACCTAGCGCAAATCGATAGTAATTACTTAACCGCGTTAACTTCAGGTTTAACCTATATTGTTGAACGCTTTAAAGATTACCCTGGAAGTACCACGGTAAATCTTAATGGTGTGGTACGTAGTTCATTGGCCTCTTTTGCCGAAGAAAACCTGTAATCGTTACAGCGACTCAATGGTCGACATTAAAAAGCTTGCTTCGGCAAGCTTTTTTGCGTTTAATTGCCCGGATTTAATTGGTAAATAGAACCTTTACCAAGTAATGACAGCTAAGTAATGTGAATAAGGTATCCAAATGACGACAAGCAAGGTACATATTGGTTTAATCAACCCCAAAAGCCCCACCAATGTCGGCTCAGTGATGCGTGCCAGCGGCAACTATCAGGTGGACGCTGTATGTTATAGCGGTCAACGGTACAGTCACGCAGCGAAGTTTCATACTGACACCAAAAACATAACGCAAAAGATTCCGTTAACCGAAGTCGAGTACATTATTGCCGGTAAACCGCAAGGCGCAACCATGGTCTGTGTTGATCTTGTCGAAGGGGCAACGCCATTACCAGACTATCAACACCCAGATAATGCCTATTATGTCTTTGGTCCAGAAGATGGCACTATCAGTCAAAGTGTTATCGACAGTGCTGACGATGTAGTCTACATCCCGACCATAGGTTGCATGAATTTGGCGGCTACGGTGAATGTGGTGTTGTACGATAGACTAGCAAAATCGGCCAATAAAATAGCCGGTGACGAGCTTATTCGCAGCAGTCGAGATATTAATAACAAGGTGAAAGTGAAATCACCATAATCTTTTTTTAAGCGGTAAATCGTTGCAAGTTTACACTTTACCTAAATTAGTCTCGCGTTAATTTAGTGCAAAACTCCAATTAGCCAATCCATGCTGTTACCATGTGCGCGTTTTTACGGTGAATAAGGTAATAGGTTCTATGTATCAGTTTATTATTGTTGGTGGTAGTCAGGCAGGATTGGCCATGGCGCAACAATTACAAACGTTAGACGCGTCATTTTTGGTCGTCGATGCAGGTCCTGAAGTCGGCAGCAGTTGGTTATCTCGTTGGCATTCGCTGACCTTATTTACCCCGAAAAAATACAATAACCTGCCTGGCTTAGCATTTGAGTGTGAACGCGAGTACCCAAATAAGGATGATGTAGCGCACTATCTAAAACGTTACGTTGAAACCTTTAATATTCCGCTTCAATTAAACACCAAAGTTGAAAAACTCACAGGTCAACAAGGTGCCTTTACCTTGCATACCAATCAAGGCGAGTTATCGTGCCAACAAGTCATTGTTGCAACCGGCCCATTCCATACGCCTTTTTTGCCGTCATGCGCCGAGCATATCAGTGATGATATCGTTCAAATCCATTCACGAGAATACCAGAGCCCAGAGCAGTTGCAGCCGGGCAAAACCTTAGTCGTTGGTGGCGGTGATTCTGGGGTGCAGATTCTAAAAGAGGTCGCGCAAACCAACAGAGATTGCTACATCTCAGGTATCTGCAGTATGGCATCGTTACCGCAACAGTTTTTGGGAAAAACCTTATGGTGGTGGTTAAAGTCATTCGGTATTTTGTCACTCAACAAATATTCCTATTTAGGCAAGCAGATAAAAAAGCGTATGCAGCCAGTTATTGGTACCAATGTAAAAGCATTGCTTAGCAAAAGTAATGTGACGACCTTGCCACGCATTACCGCAGCACAAAATAATAGGCTTGATTTTGAGGGTGAATCCATCGCCGACATTAAAAACATCATTTGGGCCACAGGTTATAAGCCAGATTATCGTTGGCTTGGTAATATTGAGTTCGATGAAGCGGGTTACCCGGTTAACTACCGCGGCGTTGGTGAGTGTGCCGGTATGTTCTTTATCGGTTTACCTTGGATGCATACTCGTGGCTCGGCAACATTAGGTGGCGTCGCTAAAGATGCAGAATACCTTAGCCAATACTTTCAACAGCAACAACTGGCGCGTCCGCTCAACTCTGCCATTGCTTAGTGCATCCCGTTAACCTATCAAGGTGATGCATCAAGGTGATCTGCGTGCACCATTATTTCTAATTGCTCATCAAATCTACCCATAAAGACACTCAACGCCTGTCATAACAATGCGTTGCTTTCGTCATGCCTGACATAATATATCTTATTTAAAATCAGTTGGTTACTTGGTTTTTTACGGGCTGGTCTTGCTCGCTGGCATTGTCTGGTTTTGTTGTTGTCGATGGCCATCAGCCAAGATATCGCCCTGTCTGGGGCAAATTATTGACATTAGCTCTTTACACATCCGTCCAGTTATAGCATTATTCAAACAAGTGTTTTAATTGATGGTTTTAATTTTAAACTAATCTCAATCTATTGCCGTATACAATCTAAACTAAATAATAACTTTGGCGATAGGCGTTAAATAATTTTCAGGAGGCCGACGTGGCTGATTATCAAGTACCTTTAAAAGATATGAATTTTCTGCTTTATGATGTATTTAAAGCGGATCAAATGTGGTCACAACTACCGCAGTTGGCAGAAAATATAGATAAAGAAACCGCTGACGCTATTTTGTCGGAATGCGCAAAAATTTGTGAGCAAGTCATTGCACCTATCAGTCGTGAAGGTGATGAAGTTGGTGTTAGCTGGGATAACGGTGAAGTAACAACCGCACCGGGCTATAAAGAAGCGTTTCAAACCTACGCTGAAGGCGGCTGGATTGGCTTAGGCGGTGATACCGAGTTCGGTGGCATGGGTATGCCGAAAATGCTAACTGCTCTGCAAGAAGAGATGGTGTGTGGCGCCGATATGGCATTTTCTTTGTACCCTGGGCTTACCAGCGGTGCGTGTTTGTCACTGGCGAAACATGGTTCAGATCAATTAAGAGAAACCTACTTACCGCGTATGTACAGTGGTGAATGGGCAGGTACTATGTGTTTGACCGAATCTCATGCTGGTACCGATTTAGGTATGATTCGCACCAAAGCCGTGCCAAGTGACAATGACACCTATAAGCTAACCGGCTCGAAAATATTCATCACCGGCGGTGAGCAAGATTTAACCGATAACATTATTCATTTAGTGCTGGCGAAACTTCCTGATGCGCCTGCCGGCTCTCGCGGTATTTCCCTATTTCTTGTGCCTAAATTTAAAGTAAATGCCGACGGCAGCCTGGGCGAACGCAATGGCGTATCTTGCGGTAGTGTTGAGCACAAAATGGGTATACATGCGTCGGCAACCTGTGTTTTAAACTTTGATGATGCGGAAGGCTATCTTGTCGGTGAGTTAAACAAAGGCTTAGCGTGTATGTTTACGATGATGAACTACGAGCGAATTGGTGTTGGTATCCAAGGCTTAGGCGCTGGCGTACGTTCGTATCAAAATGCCGTTGAATACGCTAAAGATCGTGTACAAAGTCGCAGTCTAACGGGCACGAAATCACCTGATAAAGCAGCGGATTCGTTAATGGTCCATGGTGATGTGCGTCGTATGTTGCTTACCATGAAAGCGATTAACGAAGGTAATCGTGCTCTGGCGATGTATATTTCTAAGCAGTTGGACTTAAGTAAATACGCCAGTGGTGATGAACAAGCCAAAGGTGAGGCCTTAACGGCGTTGATGACACCGTTGGCCAAAGCATTCTTCTCTGATTTGGGCTTAGAAAATACCATTGCTGGTCAGCAAGTTTTTGGTGGTCACGGTTATGTGCGAGAGTGGGGCCAAGAACAGCTTGTTCGTGATGCTCGTATCGCGCAAATTTATGAAGGCACCAATGGTGTGCAAGCAATGGATTTAATTGGTCGTAAATTAGCCGCTAACCAAGGTGCATTCTTACGCGTATTTGGTGAAGAAGTTGGTGCCTTTATTGCTGCCAATCAAACCCCTGAAATGGCGGAGTTTATTCAGCCACTGGCTGTAGCTGTAGAGGATTTCGTGTCACTGACCACGGATGTGCTTGGTAAAGCGGCGAAAAATCCTGAACAATTAGGCACAGCAGCGTGTGATTATCTGCATGTGTTTGGCTATACCGCAATGGCCTATGTATGGGCTATGATGGCGAAAGCGTCACTTGAAAAACAAGACAGTGATGATTTCTATAAAGGCAAATTGGTTACGGCGCGTTATTTCTTCGCCCGTATCTTGCCTCGTCGATTGTCATTGGCAGCATCAGCAGCATCAGCGGCTGAAGTGGTATTCGAATTAGATGACGAGCTATTTTAGTCATATAGATGAATGATATTAATTGAAAGACCGAGGCCATTGCCTCGGTCTTTTTATTTATGTGCCCGTAAATGTAACAGCTAAATATTAATAAAAAGCCATAAAAGCCACTCAATCGAGACGCGTTCACAGCTTTTAACGCCATTTCTTTGTTGTGCCATGACTTTTAAGAATATCAGGTTACAATTGTAAACAGTTTTAACCATTTAGTTGATCTAGTATTTAGGATTAGTTTAAAAGGCGGATTTGTATCCAAAATACGTTATGCGACGTGTCAAAGATGTAATTCCACACCCATACTTTTGCCAAAAGATTGGAAAATGAATAAAGATTTAGCTTCGGTGAGCGAGTTTTCAACCATAATGATCGTTGAAGATGACAAGGTATTGTCGTCTCTATTGAAATCATTTTTAGAAAAATCTTCCCATGTTGTGCATCAGGTGTTTCGTGGTGATCAGGCTGCGCGCAGTCAAATTAAGATCCAACCGGATCTGATCATTCTTGATATAGGTTTACCTGGTAAAGATGGTTTCAAGGTTTGTCACGAATTGCGAGCGACTTATAGTGGTCCTATTCTATTTTTAACATCGAGCGATAGTGAGGCTGAGCAATTAGCCGCCTTTAACGTCGGTGCCGATGATTATTTGGTTAAACCGACCAGTCCGCAACTTATTGGTGCCCATATCGAAGCTTTATTGCGTCGCAGTAAAGGTAAAAGCGCCAGTAATAGCCGTCAAAAAGTCACTGTTGGTGAAATTACCTTGACGCCAAGTGAGCAAAAATGTGAAGTCAGTGGCAATGAAATATCACTCAGTGTGTTTGAGTTTGAATTGCTAAGCTTGCTGATGTTTAATGCCGGTAAAGTGTTAACTCGCGATGATATCTACAAATTATTGCTTGGCAGAGAATATGACGGGTCGGAACGTTCTGTTGATGTGAGGTTGTCGCGTTTGCGCGATAAATTGGTAAGCCAAGGTGTAGAAAAAACCCAAATTAAAACCATTTGGGGTAAAGGTTATCTATTGTCAGCAGACGACGAATAAGCGAATTACCAACATAAATTTTGAACAAACGAGGCTTGGCCTCGTTTTTTTATATCTATTTAACCCCTTTAAGGTTTCTCGAGCGTTGTTGTAACAGAGCCGTTTAAATTTAGCTGTTTAGATTGAGCGGCGGATTGGCTTGGTGATGGTTAGGCAATAACAAGCAAGCAACTAAGCAAACGAGCAAACGAGCAAAAAAACAGGGGAATTATATGTTGGCGAAAAAGCGCAATCACATAAACCAAGACGCAGGCGTAGATATGACGCCAATGTCAGGGCGTGTTGACCATTGAGGTACGAGTTTTGTTCAATCTAAATACTTTGTGCACTAAATAGTTGTCACGAAGCATAGCCATCTATGCAAGTTATAACTATTGAAGGGCAAGAAGTTTTTAGGAAGAACCCTTTGGGCTGTGTTTGTTTGATATTTCTCCTTTGTTAACGCCTATTCGTTTAGATAACTAAACTTCACAGTCGTTGCCGCGAATAAATCTCAAACAACTCACTGCAAAATCGCACAGCAAAGGTCAAAACGCCCTTATGTATTTATCATGCTAATCTTTTTTATTGTCACCACCTCGTTTGTCAAAGAATCGGGGTTGGACTTACATCGTCCGCAACTTAATAACACCAATGCCGATCCAGCGAAGCCGTCTATTTTAGTGCAAATCGATAATAACGGGGCAGTCTATGTCAATAATAGGATGGTTGATGTTGAGCGGGTAAGTGCCAGTTTGCAGTTTTTGTTGGTCAAACAACCAGTGTCGACGGTGATGATATCTGCCAGCGCACAAACCACACATGACGTCGTTGTCGCGGTAATGGATCAGATTAAAGAAATTGAAGGTCTTGCAATCGCCTTAGTGTCTAAGTGACACAGCATTAACAATTACGTGTTATTTGATTGTCCTTGGCTTGGCATTTGTCCGCTTCGATATTGAGTAAAATTAAGGTGAAAATCGACAACGCTAATGAAAATATTGTGGTCAGGCTGTAATTATAAGAAAAACTCGTTATTTCAAGCAGTTCAGCAATACTCCATGAGCATGTGCTTAAGCCAAAAATTAACAAGAATAAAGCGAGCGTATAGGCATAAGGCGCCTGTGCAAATCGTTTGCTTTCTTCTCGTATGAGTTTTTTGAATGACATGGTGTTTACCTAAGTTTTAATCAATATACGTGTGAATAAATTGAAATTTAAAAAAATAGAAGCGATGGCTTATGCCATCGCTTGCTGATTTTAGTTAACTGCTTCGCTTAGAACTTGATAGTAGCGCGTGCGAAGAAGTAACGACCCATAGTGTCATATGTGTACGGGTCTGTATTGGCATCGTTATTACCAGTGTAGTAAGGCGCCTCTTTATCAAACATGTTGTTAACACCACCAGAGAAAGTTAGCGTTTCGCTGAAGTGGTAAGCACCGTTCAAATCGTGGTAGACAACGCTTGGTGTGGTCGGCGCGTAACAAGATGATGGATCATCCAAACATACGGCGCTGTCCATACCTGAGATATAACGAAGTTTATAACCTGCATCCCAGTTAGAGCCACTTACGTCTACTGACAAGTTAGACTTGATTTCAGCGTAGCTACCGATACCACCTGTGATAACACCGGCATAATCTACCGTTTCACCGGTCGCTTCAACTTCGTACTCGTTTAGGAACGTGGTATCTAGACCTGTTCTCCAATCCAAACCGAACGCATCAAATGCATAAGCGATGTTTAAATCGACACCAGAGGTGTTTTCTGCACCAATGTTTTGCAGTTGGTTGTTAAAACTAATACGGCCAGTATTGTCCATGCTGATGTCAGCTGATTGACAAAGTGCCGAGTCTTGATTGATCGGGGTACCAGAATTATCCAAACATTGGTCAACAATGTATTGCGAGTCTACTTGCGTGATCGCGTTGTCGATTTCGATTTGGTAGTAATCCGCAGTGATTGATAAACCATCTAACCACTCTGGCTCGTAAACCACACCAACTGTAAAGGTATCTGCTTCTTCAGGAGTAAGCTCTGAGTTACCACCAACGGTCACTTCAGCTTGCTCTTGATCCGTTGCCGGGTGTGAAATTTGGTCAAACGATGGTGACGCACCACCGTAAAGCTCGTCAACTGACGGCGCACGGAATGCTGTTGAGGCGACAGAGCGCAACATTAGTTGGTCGTTTACTTTCCAAGTTAAACCAAGTTTCCAGGTTGAATCGCTACCGAATGTCGAGTAGTCAAATGCACGTACCGCGGTACTGATTTCAACATGCTCAGCAAATGGCAAGTCAGACAATACTGGAATAGCCAATTCTAAATAGGCTTCATTTACATCGTACTCACCGGCAGTTGGGTCAACTTTCGGGTCATTTGCCATACCTTGTGAGGTTAACGAGTCAGGCGTGTACCATGCTTTTTCAGTACGAGTTTCTAGGCCTGCTGCGAAACCTAAGTAACCTGCTGGAAGTTCCATAACTTCACCGGCAAGTGAACCAGCAAGAACAAACATTTCACTACCACCACTGTTTACTTCAGTGTAAACGTACTCACCCATGGTTTCTGGCTGCCATGACGACTGATCTAGCGGGTTGAATTCACCGGCTTCAATGTCTTGCTGAATCATACCCATATTGTGCAGGTTAGCTAGCTTGTCTACAGAGTCATTACGGCCAAAGGTTACTGATGTATCCCAAGTCCAACCGTTATCCAATTCACCTTCTAAACCTGCAACAACGCGCACGGTATCAACCGTTTGTGAAAACTCACGAGCACCGGTGTCGGTCATACGACGACCGTAAGATATCTCGTCACCATAGTTGATGCCGTGCTCTAGTAACGAGTCACCCATCCAGTCTTGGTATTCAAAATCAAACCATACAGGCTGAGGTGCCATTTGTTGCTCTGACCAACGCTTTGAGTACATCATTTCTGAGAAGAACATGGTGTAATCAGACACTTCATAGGTACCTAAACCTGTGATGTTTAGTTTTTGCATTGGTGTGTACAAGTAGCTTTCTGGGTTGTAGTTATACTTGTCGTCGGCACCAAAATCGTGCCAGCCACCGCCTTCTTCACCTTGCAAGCTCTTGTCACCTGACCAGATGTGACCGTATGGCGTGTAGCTTGAACCACCACAGGCTAGTTCAAGATCACCGTTACCGTTTTCAACTTCGGTGTAATCACACTTAGTGCCATCGCGGTCACCCATGCCTACTTCACCACGGTCCATATATTGGATACCAACGACAACATTACCTTTGTCGAAAGAACCACCCATGGTGACGTCGATGCTAAACTCTTCACCGTCGCCTTCGCCTGAGATACCACCAGAGGTATTGATCTCAAAGCCTTCAAAATCTTTCTTTAGAATGATGTTCACAACACCTGCAACAGCATCGGAACCATATACCGCAGAAGCACCATCTTTAAGAACTTCAACACGTTGAATCATAGAAACAGGGATGGTGTTCAAATCAACTGATGACGACGCACCGGTACCTGAATTGATCATACGACGGCCGTTAACCAACACTAGGGTACGGTTAGAGCCTAAACCACGTAGGTTGATGGTCGCGTTACCACCTGAACCGTTGTTAATGCCTGGGTTCGTCATTGCACCACTTGCTGCGGTGGTTTTTTGTAATACTTGGTCGATTGACGTTGCACCTGAGGCAAGAATTTCTTCAGCACCAATCACAGTAACAGGACTCGCTGTTTCCATATCGGCACGCTTGATACGAGAACCGGTAACTTCAATGCGTTCTACATCGGCTGTTTCATTTTCTTCAGCTTTGGTGTTCGCTGCAAACATCGTCGTCGATGCTGCGGCACCAAGCATTAATGCTCTTGTTATTAAATTCTTATTAAACATAATTTACTCCTGGGGATAGATAATGAGCGTTAAAATTTTTATTCGCTCGTTACGTTCGGTCACATCTTATGAGAAATGTGTAACCAAGGAGAATGCTATGTAACACAGCCGCAAGGGCTGTTAATGATATGTTGCGCAATGGCTTAAGATGTTGATTATTAAGCCTTATTTTTGCTGTTTTGACGAGTGCTATGTATTGTTGGTTAGATATTGAGCAATGTGCGTTTGCTGAGTAGATGACCAGATAATATAATTTTATCTAACTAAAACAGTATCTTGAGGAAAAATGTCGGAAAATCGCCATCTGTAACAATATGTAATCAACCTTGCTGGCTGTTGCAAACTTGAAACATTTTAAGCCCCTGATTTGCTTGTTTTTTGCACTTTGCTTGAAGGTTTTTTCTGAAATTGGCACATTTTTTGGCCGGTTTGAGAATGTAACTGGTATCAATTGTTACCATAGAAACAAAAAAGTCCGCATAAGGCGGACTTTATAAAAGACTTAATATGGTGTCTCTAGTTATAGGTTGGCTTTTGGTGATGCTTGCCAACTTTTTCAGCGATTTCTTTTGGCATGTACTCTTCGTCATGCTTAGCCAAGACTTCACTTGCTTCAAGCACCGTTGGTTCTATTAACGTACCTTGTGCAACGATACCCTGACCCTCGCGAAATAGGTCTGGCAAGATGCCATCGTATTTAACTGTGATCATCGGCCCGGTATCAATCAGCTTAAATTGTACTTTTAAACTTTCTGAGTCTCTGTTTACTGTACCTGCGACAACCAAACCGCCAACACGAATACGTTGACCGACTACGGGCTTTTCACCGGTATCGTCTTTACCGTTAACGATTTCTGACGGGGTAAAGAACAAATCTATGTTTGTGCTAAGTGCATACAGCGATAAACCGGCAACAATGGCCACACCAGCGAGAATGGAGCTAATAATGGTTAATCTTTTTTTACGACGAGGATTCATACTACATACCTTGTTTACGACGTTCGGCGGCTTGTTTAAGTTTGGCCTCACGTTTGAGTCTTTGCTTAATTTTTTTAAACAAAGCGTTTTGCATACCCATACTGTTGATGGTTAATGCGGTTAGCAATACCGCGCAAAACGCATAAGATAGCCAGACATAAAAGCCATAGCCACCCATATTAAAAAATTCACTTATGCTGTCAAATGCCATGCTATTTCTCCTACTGAGCCTTCATCGCAAGTTCTTTAACCCAAGGGCGCATGGCATTTCGTTCGATAATTTGTGCTCTGAATCGAACGCAAAATAAACTGCCAACCAAAAAGGCGAAGCCGAGAAAACATATCAAAAATGGTATCAGCATATCCGTTGACATCGATGGCTTCTCAAATTTTGAGATGGTTGCTCCTTGATGCAAGGTGTTCCACCATTCAACCGAATAATGAATAATCGGCAAATTAATCACACCTACCAATGCCAATACGCTCGCCGCTTTACCTGCCAGCGCCTTATCATCAAAGGCATTGTGCAAGGCAATGACACCAAAATAGAGGAATAGTAAGATCAGCTCTGATGTTAATCGAGCATCCCATACCCACCATGTGCCCCACATTGGCTTGCCCCAAGCGGCGCCTGTAAATAATGCTATGGCGGTAAATACCGCACCAATCGGTGCGAGTGCCGCAATAGATGCCTCAGCGAGTTTCAACTGCCAAACCAGACCACACAATGCGGCAATGGCCATACCTAAATAAATGCCCATAGATAACATGGCAGATGGTACATGCAGATAAAAGATGCGAACGCTTTCACCTTGTTGATAATCCGCCGGAGAAAATAGCAAGCCGAATGCCATGCCAACCGTCAATAAAATAATGGCGATAGCCGTCAACCAAGGTGTCAGCTTACCGCAAAAATGGTAGCTGATTTCTGGATTAGCGTATGGGTGTAACCATTTCCACATATTAGTTTGTACTCACTTTCAAAGCGGCGCTTACCGCAAAAGGTGCCAAAGTTAGAGAACCAAAAAACAACGCAGCAATCACTGCCAGTTGGCCATTATAGGGCAAATTCATACTGGCTGCATCAATGGCGTTAGTGGCGAATATAAGTACCGGTATATATAAAGGCAATACCAGTAAACTCAACAACACACCGCCTTTTTTCAAGCCAACGGTTAATGCTACACCGATAGCCCCTAATAAACTTAATACGGGTGTGCCCACCAAAAGGGTTAACATCAATGCGATAAAGCTTTGCTCATGCAAATTCAGCAATACGCCGAGTAATGGCGCGATGATAATCAACGGCAGCCCAGTGATCAACCAGTGTGCGGTTATTTTCGCCAAAACTAAGATGAAATTCGGACACGGGCTCAATAGCATCTGTTCTAACGAACCGTCTTGGTGATCATTTTTAAATAATCGTTCCAGTGACAATAAGGTGGCGAGCAGGGCGGCAACCCAAATAACCCCAGGTGCAATTTTCATTAAGGTATTGCTTGCCGGGCCAATGCCTAACGGAAATAAAGAACAAACAATAATAAAGAACAGCAACGGGTTGACGATGTCGTCGCGATGACGAAAGGCGATGGTTAAATCGCGTTTCAAAATCAGCATAAAGGCAGAGCTATAGGATAATGACATGCTTATTCTCCATAATAGCTGTGCTCTAAGGTGATTTTTTGGTACTGCTCTGGCGGCAAACTTAGGTCTTGGTGAGTGGTTAAAA
This sequence comes from Thalassotalea sp. HSM 43, assembly GCF_004752005.1. Lineage (NCBI taxonomy): Bacteria > Pseudomonadati > Pseudomonadota > Gammaproteobacteria > Alteromonadales > Colwelliaceae > Thalassotalea > Thalassotalea sp. HSM 43. The sequence continues at coordinate 2,567,909 of NZ_CP038493.1, forward strand.
TAACACAACCGCCTTTCGCGGCATGGGCTAATAACAACTGTTCCAGTTTTTTAACACCGTTTTTATCGATTGCCGTAAAAGGTTCATCTAAAATCCAAATACGCGCATTACTTTGCCATAAACGAGCAAGGGCAATGCGACGATGTTGACCGGCACTTAAATGACCGGCCTTGGCATCTTCAAAGCCATACAAATTGACTTGTTCAAGGGTTTGCTCAGCAAGTTCGGCATCGAGGCCGTGCAAGCTTAGATAAAAACGTAAATTTTCTTCACTGGTCATTTCACCTTTAACCCCAGGCAAATGACCTAAAAACAACAAGTCTTGATTGAACTCTTCATTAATGTGGTGGATATCCTCACCTGCGAAACGCACATGGCCGGCATAAGGCATTGATAAACCAGAGAGAATTCGTAACAGGCTGGTTTTACCGGTGCCATTTGCGCCTTCAATCTGAATAATATCACCGGCATGCACGGAAAAGTTCAAATCTTCAAACAAGATTCGGTCTTCACGAATGCAGGTCAAATTGTCAGCTTGTAGCAAATATGGGGTATTGCTCAAGGGCCACCTGTTGTTCAATAAGTTGTTTATTTTAGTGCCAATTCTACTTCTTTGTGCGTCGCAAAAGAAGACTTTAATAAAAATATTCACTAAAGTTGTTGGCAGAGTTTGTTGCTCAGTTTATTACGAGGCTGAAGCAATACAATTAATCTATATCAAATAGGCTTTGTTTGTTGTTATCTAGTATATGTGCAACCAGATTTCTTATACGTTATGCTGATTTAAATGGCTTTTTGATGCACTTTGTTAAACATTTTTGCTGCTATTTACGTTTTAATATTGATCGGTGTTGGTATAATGGTTCGATTTTATCCATTTTACTGTGTACCCAATAAGATAGAGTTTGCTTAATGCAATTCTGGAGAAGTGAATGATTCCTGAACTTGGCCTGCTGTCGCTTATCATAGCTATGGCGTTTGCTGTGTGTTTGTCTATAGTCCCTTTGGTGGGCGTGTATGGTCAAAACCAGCGACTTATTAATTATGCCAAACCACTAACAAGCGCAATGTTTTTATTTACGACAATAAGTATTCTGTTGCTCGGCTATTGCTTTGTCGTTGATGATTTTTCAGTAAAGTACGTCGCGGGGCATTCGAACTCGCAGCTTCCTTATTATTTTAAAATTAGTGCCGTATGGGGCGGTCATGAAGGCTCCTTATTACTGTGGGTGTTTTCACTGACGGCATGGACCATGGCGGTCGCCAAGTTCTCTAAACATGTCGATCAAGCATTTGTATCCCGTGTTCTTGCGATTATGGGCATGGTTGCGGTTGGCTTTATGGCCTTCACCATCTTCACCTCTAATCCATTTGAACGCTTATTGCCTAACATGCCGATGGAAGGGCGAGACCTAAATCCATTGTTGCAAGATGTTGGCTTAATCATCCACCCGCCTATGTTGTACATGGGCTATGTTGGTTTTTCCGTTGCCTTTGCCTTCGCTATAGCCGCGTTGATGTGTGGCAAAATGGATGCGGCTTGGGCACGTTGGTCACGACCTTGGACATTAGCCGCATGGATGTTTTTAACCATAGGTATCGCCTTGGGCAGTTGGTGGGCGTATTACGAACTTGGCTGGGGTGGCTGGTGGTTCTGGGATCCGGTTGAGAATGCCTCTTTTATGCCGTGGTTAGTGGGAACCGCGTTAATACACTCATTAGCGGTGACCGAAAAACGTGGCGCATTTCGAAATTGGACCGTGTTATTGGCTATCTTTACGTTTAGCTTAAGTTTGCTGGGAACCTTCCTCGTACGTTCCGGCGTACTGACATCGGTGCATTCGTTCGCGGCTGACCCAACGCGAGGTAGCTTTATATTAGTGTTGCTCGCGATTGCCGTCGGTTGTTCGTTATTACTGTACGCAATTCGTGGTACCAATGTTGGCAGTTTCTCGCGCTTTGAATTGGTCTCTCGTGAGACGGCGATTCTAATTTGTAATGTCTTTTTAGTGGCTGCTGCGGTAACCGTGTTACTCGGTACCCTGTATCCATTGATTATTGATGCGCTGGGCATGGGCAAAATATCCGTTGGACCGCCGTATTTTAACGCGGTGTTCGTACCGATAATGTCAACGATGTTTATCTTTATGGGCATTGGGCCTCTGATTCGCTGGAAGAAAGCGAAAAAAGGTGAGCTTAGTCGTCAACTTAAGTGGATATCTATCTTTGCGGTATTATTTGGTTTGGCATTCCCTATGTTATATGGCGGTCAATTTATTAGCTCCGTTGCCTTTGGTATTACCTTAGCGACATGGGTCATGCTGGTCGCTGCGAAAGATTTAAAGAATCAAATTCACATTGGCAAAGGTCAATGGCAGTTCAAGCGCCTTAGCTTGTCACACTTGGGCATGGCGGTTGCGCATATTGGTATTGGCGTTACCATCGTCGGTGTGACCATGGTGTCAACCTATGAACAGGAAAGTAATATCAAGATGTCGCCAGGTACCCGTGTTGAGGTGTCCGGTTACGAGGTAGAGTTCAATGGTGTTAAAGCCGTTGAAGGGCCAAACTATTCAGCAGAGCAAGGTCAAATCGCGCTGTATGATGACGGTGAGATGATCGATTTGTTGCAACCAGAACGTCGCACATATCGCGTGCAAACCATGGGCATGACCGAAGCGGCCATTAATCCTGGACTGTTTCGTGATGTTTATGTCGCATTAGGCGATCCACTCGGTGGTGGCGCCTGGGCCGTGCGTGTGCATTACAAACCGTTTGTACGTTGGATATGGCTAGGTGCAATCTTTATGGGAATGGGCGGTATCTTTGCCATGCTGGATAAACGTTATCGTCGCCGTAAGACGAAACGCAGCGAGCAAAAAGTTGTCGACAACGGTGTTGTCAGTACCGAAGCTGAGGTTGGAGCTTAGTTAATGAAAGTTGTTATTCGCCTGATCCCTTTAGTGTTGTTTTTACTGTTGGGTCTTTTGTTATTCCGTGGTTTGAGTTTAAACCCACAGGATATGCCGTCGGCTTTGGTGGGCAAATCGTTTCCACAGTTTCAGCTCACTAAATTAAAAGATGCTGGACAAACCATGACCTCGGAAAACTTTAATCCGGGCATTAAAATTGTCAACGTCTGGGCCACTTGGTGCCCGTCATGTAAAATTGAGCACCCGTTCTTAGTTAAGTTATCTAAGGATCCTCGCTTTAGCGTGTATGGCATCAATTACAAAGACGAGCGCGGTGCTGCCGTAGAATGGTTGCAGTATTACAAAGACCCTTATCAATTTTCAGTCTACGATGTTGATGGCAAGCTTGGCCTCGATTTAGGCGTCTATGGCGCACCGGAAACCTTTGTGGTTGATCACAATAATATTATCCGTAAGCGTTTTGCTGGTGTACTGGAAAAAAACGTATGGCAACGAGAGTTTCTGCCGTTAATAAATCAAATTGAAATGGAAATGGGCGGTAGTTAAGCAATGAACCGATTATCTATGGCAAAGTCACAATGGATGGCAATACTGACCTTGATATTTGCCGCGATGGCGGCGATGTCAATACAGGCTAGTCCAATCGATACCTATGAGTTTCCTGACGAGGTGATGAAAAAGCGCTTTGCGGAATTGAACTATGAGCTGCGCTGCCCTAAGTGTCAAAATCAAAATCTAGCGGATTCAAATTCACCAATAGCGGCAGACTTACGTAAAGAAGTCTACACCATGTTACTTGATGGTCGCTCAGATAGTGAGATCATGAACTTTATGGTTGAGCGTTATGGTGAGTATGTATTGTATCGCCCAAAAGTGAATGAGCTGACCTACGCTCTTTGGTTTGGTCCGGCGGCGTTTGTATTAATAGGTCTGATCGTGGTGATTTCGCTGTTGCGTAAAAAGCAACGCCAACCGAAAGCATTGTCTGCAGAACAACAAAAACAACTTGAAGATATTCTCAAGGACTAAAGGCCCAATATGACAACTTTTTATATTTTTGCTGTATTGCTACTGTTGTTGGCAATTTTGTTTATTTGGCGCCATTTTTTCCAACGCCGTTTATACCAAGCTGACCAATCAAATATGCGCGGTCAAACCAATAAAGATTTGTATTACGAGCACCTAGCGGAACTTGAAAAAGATCTGCAAGAAGGCGGCATTGATCAAGAAAACTTCGAATTTTTGAAACAAGAGCTAGATCGATCATTAGTGCTGGATATGAATGCCAGTGATAAAGAAGCGGAAGCCAAAGATAAGAAAACATCCTTTGTTTGGCCGGCGATTATGACCGTGTTTGTTGTTGCATATAGTGTTGTTATGTATGTGCAATACGGCGCCCACGAACAAGTCGAATTGGCACAATCTATGCCAACTGATCATCCTCAGGGTGAGCAGTCGCAAGCTCAGATGATCATAGCTCAATTGCAAACCTTGCATAAAGAAGTGCAAGATAATCCGGATAATTCCAATGCGTGGTTTCAGTTAGGGCAAATCCTAACCAATGTTGGTGAGTTTGATAGCGCCTTTGTTGCCTTTGGTAAGGTCAATGAGATAGAAGGTGAACAAGCCGATATTTTGGCCTTGCAAGCGCAATCGATATATTACAAAAACAACCGTCAACGTAATGAGCAAGTCGATAACTTATTGGCTAAGGCACTGACCTTAGATCCAAATGATGCGACCACATTAATGTTGATAGGTATGGATCATTTCCTTAATAACCGTTTCACTCAGGCCTCGCAAAGTTGGCAGCAGATTCTTGACAGTGGCAATGCGGGTAGCAATGCACCTGCACTTATGGAAGCCATAAAAGAAGCGAATATGCGTGCGGAAGGTGCACCGGTTACCGGCATGGCAGAAGAAAGCGCGACGATGAACTCTGAGAACACTGAGCGCTCAGCGAACACAGGTGCTGATGTGGCAGCAATTGCCTTATCAGTCTCTATGTCAGATGAGATCATGTCACTGATGGCTGACCAAGCCGATAAAACCGTGTTTATTTATGCGGTCGCCAGTAATGGTCCAAGAATGCCATTAGCTGCTGTTAAAGTACGTGCCAGCGATTTACCGTATGCGGTTACCTTGGATGACTCGATGTCTATGAATGGCCAAATGACTTTGTCTATGGTCGAGCAAGTTGACGTTTTTGCCGTGATTTCACAATCAGGAACACCTGGCATTAAAGCGGGCGATTATAAAGGCGAAGCCAAACAAATTAATGTTAAAGGTGCAGAGCCATTAAACTTAATCATTGATAGTGTCGTTAAATAACAACAATAAACACTATTAAATAGGGAAGAAAACCATGAAATACCCAATGATTACCAAAACCGCAACCGTGTTGAGCTTAGCGTTTGCGTCACTAACAAGCCAAGCTGCTGATACAGACAGCAATGTTGAGGCAGTAAACAAAGCCACTTGCCCAGCGTTTCTTGATCACAATATCACTCGTTTGAATTCAAGTAAGCAAACCGCTATTTGCGAACAATACGCAGGTAAGACGTTTTTAATCGTCAATACCGCCAGTAATTGTGGTTTCACACCGCAATTTGAAGGCCTTGAAGCGCTGTATCAAAAGTACAAAGACAGAGGTCTCGTTATTCTTGGCTTCCCTTCGGATGATTTTTTCCAAGAAGAAGATGATGAAAAGGATACCGCTAAAGTCTGTTTCGTAAACTACGGCGTCACGTTCCCAATGTTTACCACGGTCGAAGTGCGCGGTGATGGTGCTCATCCAATTTTCGCTCACTTAGGGGAAAAAACCGCATCGCCTTATTGGAATTTTTATAAATATTTGGTCAGTGCCAACGGCAAAACCATTGAACGATTTAATTCTAAGACAAACCCGGATTCAAAAGAGTTAATTCAGGCGATAGAAAAACAACTTGGTAGCAGTATTTAAGAGTCGACAGAATGTCACGATATAAAGCCAATAATAAACAGCTTCATGATGCCGACATCAGCCAAGGGCCTGCCAACACAGGCAAAGCCAAGGTAGGTGTGTTATTAACTAATTTAGGCACGCCACAAGCGCCTACAAGCGACGCATTGCGTGTTTACCTGCGTCAATTTTTAAGTGACCCGCGTGTTGTTGAAATCCCTCGTTTGGTGTGGATGATAATCCTCCATGGCATTATCTTGCGCATTCGACCTGCAAAGTCTGCGAAGCTGTATCAGAGCATATGGACCGAGCAAGGTTCGCCTTTAATGGTGATTTCTGAACAACAAAAAGACAAAGTGGCTGAGGTGTTGGCAGCACAATACGGTGATTATGTTGCGGTAGATTTGGCCATGCGTTATGGCCAACCATCTATCGATAAGGCGTTACAAAACTTTCAACGCCAAGGCATTAATAAAATTATTGTTATGCCGCTTTACCCGCAATATGCTGGACCTACCACCGGCTCGGTGTTTGATGCGGTGGTCGATGAGGTCAAATCTTGGCGCTGGATTCCTAGCTTGCATTTTATTGGCAGTTACCACGACAACCCAGGGTATATCGATGCTTTGGCAGCGTCTATAAATGAGCATATAGAGCAACATGGCAAGCCACAAAAGCTATTGTTGTCATATCATGGTATGCCAAAATTGTTCCATAGCAATGGTGATCCATATTATTGTTTTTGTCATAAGACGACGCGTTTACTGGCACAAAAACTCGGCTTTAGTGACGATGATTTTGTTATGACGTTTCAGTCTCGTTTTGGTAAAGCAGAGTGGTTAAAGCCATATACTGATGACACCATTGAGGAATTAGCCCAAGCAGGGGTAAAACACATTGCCTTGATTAGCCCGGCATTTAGCGCCGATTGCCTAGAGACTCTTGAAGAATTGGATGTTGAAAGTCGTAAGGTATTTAGCGATGCCGGCGGCGAAACCTTCCATTACATCAAAGCGTTAAATGATCGCGATGATCATATCGATACCATAATTAATCTTATTAAACCGCATATTTAACTCTACGCCCCGAATTAAGCGATAGTCGGGGCATCCAACCTTGCTGACGACAGCGAATTAGTTTTCAGTAAATTGCCGTTTACATTGACAAAAACGTCAAAAATCATTAACATCCCGCGCTTGTTTTCTGCGCGTTAATCCATCAATTATTGGCTTAACAACTATAGTTATTAGCTAAGTGCTTGACTGCGCTCAGCTCTTCTTCTCTTTTGTGAGTAAATCATGTTTGAACTTCATGCGAGTAAAGTCGCTAGCTTAAAGAATGATGTGTTATCCGGCATAACCGTTGCGTTGGCCTTGATACCTGAAGCTGTGGCTTTCGCATTCGTCGCCGGTGTTGATCCGCTGGTTGGTTTATATGCTGCCTTTATGGTTGGCTTGATTACATCGGCATTTGGTGGCCGCCCAGGAATGATTTCTGGTGCAACCGGCGCTATGGCTGTCGTTATGGTGTCCCTTGTCGCCTTGCATGGTGTGCAATATTTATTTGCCGCGGTGCTGTTAACCGGTCTGATACAAATTCTCGCCGGTATATTCAAGCTCGGTAAGTTTATTCGTCTGGTACCGCATCCGGTCATGCTCGGATTTGTAAATGGTTTAGCGATTGTTATCTTCCTTGCCCAGCTAGGTCAGTTCAAAGTGATGAATGAAGCCGGTGAATTTGAATGGATGACAGGTACCGCGATGTACACCATGTTGGCACTTGTTGCTTTGACCATGGCGATTATTCACTTCTTACCTAAGTTAACCAAAGCGGTACCGTCGTCATTGGTTGCCATTGTTGTGGTTACCTTGATTGCCGTTTATACCGACGTTGATGCGCGTACGGTTATTGATTATGTCCGTGATATGACTGGTGATCCGGCTCGAACCTTACAAGGTGGTTTACCTAGCTTTAATATCCCTGATGTACCATGGAACTGGGATATGCTGATGATCATCCTACCGTTCTCGTTAGTATTGGCGGCGATTGGTCTTATTGAATCATTATTAACCCTAAGCTTGATTGATGAGCTGACCGAGACCCATGGTCAAGCCAACCGTGAATGTGTTGCGCAAGGTGCCGCTAATACAGTGAACGGCTTCTTCGGCGGCATGGGTGGTTGTGCGATGATTGGTCAATCAATGATCAATGTAAACTCTGGCGGCCGTGGCAGAACGTCAGGTATTGTGGCAGCCCTTGGTTTGTTGTTCTTTATCCTATTCGCTTCAGGCTTAATTGAGATGATACCGCTGGCTGCGCTAGTTGGTGTTATGTTTATTGTTGTTATCGGTACATTTGAATGGTCTTCATTTCGTATCATGCGCAAGATTCCTAAAGCCGATGCGTTTGTCATCGCCTTAGTGTCAGGTGTTACGGTAATCAGTGATTTAGCTGTCGCGGTTATCGTTGGTGTTATCGTTTCTGCGCTTGTATTTGCATGGCAACATGCCAAGCATGTTATCGTTCATCGCTCTGAATGTGAGCAAACCGGTTGGACGTTATATGAAGTTGATGGTCCATTGTTCTTCGGTGCGGTAACCAGTTTCCTAGAGCAATTCGATCCACAAAATGACAGCAAAGATGTCATCGTCGAATTTAAAAAGTCACGAGTGGCTGATCATTCTGGTATTGAAGCAATTGATACCTTGGCCGACCGTTATAAGAAACGCGGTAAAACCTTACACTTACGCCACCTAAGCCCTGAGTGTAAGTTATTGTTGAAGAAAGCCGGTGATTTGGTTGAATTGAATTACTATGAAGATCCGAATTATCGCATAGCATCGGATAAGCTAGACTAACATTTAGCAGTTATCGATATTTGAAAAACGGCCTCAGGGCCGTTTTTTATTGCCGAAACGCACGCTAACTTATCCGCCTTAAATCGCTGTGTAAGTTGCCATACGCCTGTTTTCGAAGTACATTTAGTTATTGAACTGGTTGTTTTTTAGCTAGCCGCTAGATACCCATCCGTTACCTTATTAAATTAACTCAGAGAAACGTTGTACTGAATGAAAGATTTGCAACTCGACTTTTTTGATGTGCCGAGCCCTTGCCGCGGTGTCTGCAAGGCAGATGCGCGTGGCTATTGCCAGGGCTGCTTTCGCACGCGGGATGAGAGGTTTGGTTGGTTAGATTTGAGCAACAGTGAAAAGCAACGCGTCATTAAGTTATGCTTACAACGAGAGAAGCGCCGCAAAGCCCCACCGAAAGAGAAAAAAGAGCAATCAGACAGTGAAAATAAACAGCCATCTTTGCTCGATTTCAAACCAGAACAGTTTATTTGTACATCCGTGGATGAAGACGATTTCAATGATTTTGAACTCTAATGTCAATTATTGTGCATAAATTAGGCATGTGAGTTTTTTTCATAAAAAAGAGGTTGCCATAGCCAAGGATGCGCTATATTATACGCGCACTTCAAGGAAATACCTTGTTGTCTAGCTCAGTCGGTAGAGCGACTTGGAATTACACTGAAATTCCAAGGGATTTAAAGTTAAAACCGAGATTTGCCCAGATAGCTCAGTCGGTAGAGCAGGGGATTGAAAATCCCCGTGTCGGTGGTTCGATTCCGCCTCTGGGCACCATATATAAAAAACCAGCCTTATGGCTGGTTTTTTGCTTTCTAGACTTCGTTTTTTTAATTTAACTTTTAAGCTTACTAACATTACTTAGCTAGATCCCTGTCGGTGGAACCGCCTCTCGGCAATTGCTCCCTGCATTGCTCTACCTCCTGCATCCATGCAGTCGTGGGCACCATATATAAAAAACCAGCCTTATGGCTGGTTTTTTGCTTTCTAGGGTTCGCTTTCTTTAATTGGGTTTTAAGTTTACTAATAATACCTAGCTAATTACTAAAGTAAGCTAGAGCCCTGTCGGCGGAACCGCCTCTCGGCAATTGCTCCCTGCATTGCTCTACCTCCTGCATCCATGCAGTCGTGGGCACCATATATAAAAAACCAGCCTTATGGCTGGTTTTTTGCTTTCTAGGGTTCGCTTTCTTTAATTGAGTTTTAAGTTTACTAACAATACCTAGCTAATTACTAAAGTAAGCTAGAGCCCTGTCGGCGGAACCGCCTCTCGGCAATTGCTCCCTGCATTGCTCTACCTCCTGCATCCATGCAGTCGTGTGCACCATATATAAAAAACCAGCCTTATGGCTGGTTTTTTGCTTTCTAGGGTTCGCTTTCTTTAATTGGGTTTTAAGTTTACTAATAATACCTAGCTAATTACTAAAGTAAGCTAGAGCCCTGTCGGCGGAACCGCCTCTCGGCAATTGCTCCTTGCATTGCTCTACCTCCTGCATCCATGCAGTCGTGGGCACCATCATTCCAAAAGCCCGCTATTTTTAGCGGGCTTTTCTCGTTTCTACGCCTAGCTGATTGCTAACGTTAGTTAGAGCCCTGTCGGCGGAACCGCCTCTCGGTAATTGCTCCCTGCATTGCTCTACCTCCTGCATCCATGCAGTCGTGGGCACCATCATTCCAAAAGCCCGCTATTTTTAGCGGGCTTTTCTCGTTTCTACACCTAGCTGATTGCTAACGTTAGCTAGAGCCCTGTCGGTGGAACCGCCTCTCGGCAATTGCTCCTTGCATTGCTCTACCTCCTGCATCCATGCAGTCGTGGGCACCATATATAAAAAACCAGCCTTATGGCTGGTTTTTTGCTTTCTAGGCTTCGTTTTTAAGAGATGCTTTTTAGGCACAGCTTTCTAGGCTTCATCACTATACAAGTGTGATATTAGTAATGCTGTTTAATAAAACGATTGTAAGCATCCTTGTCTATGAGGCACATACCGGCGTCGTCAAATCGTTGTAGGTCTTCCTGGCTTGGAAAGCTAAAATAGTTACCTTGCCCTTGCTGCGGTAGCGCCGATATCGTTTCTTCATTATTTATGGCGTTAATCGCTTGCAATATATCCTGGCTGCCTTGTTGGTATAGGCTTAATACTTGAGATAAGTAACATGCCTGTGGATCTCTTGCTTGTTTGGATATTTTGATGACGTTACCTGTGTCGATATTACCGTCACTTATAAAGTGTAATGTTGTGCCTATTTCAGATTCATCGTTAAGCATTGCCCAAAACGTTGCCATCACCCCGCGATAGTCAGGTAAGATCCCAGAGTGGAGGTTGATAACGCCTTTACTGGCAGCACGTATTGCTGGTGGTTTTATGATACAGCCATAGCGGATAGAGACAATAAGATCCGGCGCTAGCTTGTTCAGCTTTGCCAGCGATTCGTCGTGATTAATGTTATTGACCAACTCGATTGGTGATTGCAAATAAGGAGTCAATTGTTCAAACGACACGTACTTACTGTGTGCTTCTGGCTGTTTTGAGGGCGTCGTTTGAACGGGTACTAAATCATCCCAATGTTGCTCAAACTGCTTTAAGTTTTGCAGCGCGTCTGGGTGTTGTTGTGTACGTTTACCAACAGCACTTGATAAGTACAAATTCAGCCTGTGTTGCTGCGCTAAACTGGGTAAAATTTTGTTGAGACAAACATTCGCGGCAAGATCTTTATTCGCGACAAATACAATATTCATTATTTAGGCCTGCTACTCCAACAACCACTCGAGTTACACCAATGTACCCCTTAAGTGGCTGCTGTTTTTAGCCATACTAGCAATAGTAAGTAACTTTATGGCAAAAATTTCGCTGCGGTTACAATTTTTTTTAATGGTCGTACCAGTAATAAATTTAACAAATGTAAATCTTATAAAGCTATTACTCTAAAATGTTGTTTTTGGAGTAATTACTCTTTGCAAAGTTTCTGTTATTAAAGGGATTAAAAAGTTATATAAAGCCCATTTTCAATTAGAGTGCGATCTGGTAGGTGGTCTATGGTCTGATGACTTATTAAACAACTATTAACAACTGTATCATTAAAAATTAACCACATTATATGTCACCGAAATTTGTTGCTCTTGTAATCAAATGTAACTCCATGTAAGTTTCACTCCATACTGATCGTAGGATAAATGTCCAGTTTAGTTTATTGCGCGATTTGGTCAGTTTTTAATAATTATGGTTTAGGAGTACATTGATAAATTCTATATTTATCAAATGGTTAAATCGGATTTTTTACTCCCCTCTTTTATTGGATTCCACGGATTAACAAAAAAACTATTGTCTGTTTTGTGAACTTTATGTTACAAGTTAGACCTCTGACCAATGAGTACTCAATAAACAATTAAAAAATATAAAAGAGGGTGAAAATGGGTTACAACAAAGCGAACGATTGGAAGAAATCGTTGTTAGTCGCTGCAGTATCTGGCGCGCTAATGTTAACAGGCTGTGCCGGTGAAGATGGGGAAGACGGCGCACAAGGTTCATCAGGTCTGCAAGGTCCAGTGGGTCCAACAGGTCCACAAGGTCCAACTGGTGACAACGGTCAAGATGGCGAAAGCTCTGGCGGTACTGGCGAAAATGGTTCTGGTGCTTCAGCATTTGCCTACACCACATCAAATTACGCAATTTACTCTGATTCAATTTTCGTAGCAGATTATTTTGACGGCGAGCTAAGTGAAGGCGCTGACATTACTGATGCGATTAATATGGCGATTTTTGACCTACAAGATGGTCAAACTATCGTTCTTCCACAAGGTAACTTCAAAGTTTCTGACACCATTCTTATTCAAGACATGGAAGATGTAACCTTCACAGGTTACGGTATTAACGAAACACAACTTAGCTTTAAAGAAGCAACGGCAGCGGAAGACGCGGTTCGTTTCGAAGGCTGTAAAGATGTTGAAATCCGTGACTTCACTGTACTTGATCCAAAGAAAAACGGTATCAAAGTTAAAGGCAGTGATGGTGTATTAATGGCATACACTGGTGCGGTTTGGCCAGAAGGTCTTAAGTCAGACAATGGCGCCTACGGTCTATACCCAGTAAGCTCTAGCAATATCATCATGGAGTATAACTACTCTTATGGTTCTGCTGATGCGGGTATCTATGTTGGTCAATCAAACAATGTTGTTGTTCGTCATAACGTTGCTCGCATGAACGTTGCTGGTATCGAAATTGAAAATACCATGAATGCCGATGTATACAAAAACCTAGCGATTGAAAATACCGGTGGTATTTTGGTATTCGATTTACCAGGTCTTGAACAAGCTTACGGCGGTAATGTTCGTGTATTCGATAACGAAATGATTGCCAATAATACCGAAAACGTTGCGCCATTTACCTCTACTGTTGGTTTAGTACCACCGGGCACTGGTTTCCTTAACTTGGCGACCTCAGGTGTTGAGGTGTATCACAACTACTTCCGTGACAACAAAACATCAGCAATGGAATTCGCCAGTTACTTCCTAGTTCAAGATGACTTCTCAAAATATGAGAATGATTACTTGGCAACAATGATTCAAGGTTGGTCGCCAAACTACAAATTGAACTATGTTCATGACAACGTGATTGAACGTTCTGGTGCTGACTGGGCAGGTCTATTGCTACAAGCTGAAATTGTGCCACTTCCTGCTGGCGTGCCAGAGGGTACTCCACAATTCACTATCGCCAATGGCTTTACTGGTCTTACGCTTGAGCTAGTTGCTGACCCAACAACATTTGAGTCAATGCCAACAGGTGGTGTTGTTGATAACACCGGTAAGCTAATGCCTGCGATTTTGTTTGATGGTATCGGTCAATTTGTATTCACTCAAACAGACTTATTCCAAGACGAGCAACTATTGGCGTTAACAGCAAACAAAGATGCGTTCACTGCATACGAAAGTGAAGACGGTTTGTGTTTGCAAAATAACATCGATGGCAACTCTGCAGCTTCTCACAGCGAATTTGGCGATGCCAAAGTCGGTACCGTATTCCCTGTGGATATGGCCGGAGCAGCAGTTAAAGGTATTTCTGGTGGCTTACCTGCACCAGTATTCGCTCTAGATAACATTCACGGTGATGCGCACCCATACGCCTGTACTCAAGAAAGACTATCGCCAACAACGGTAACTTTCCGTGGTATGAAATACGGTTGTAATGGTGATGATCAAACAGCTTTCTCTTGTAACTTATAAGAGTTCAAAGAAACGCGCATGACAAGGTAATTTAAGGTGGGCACTGCCCGCCTTAATTTTGAACCCAAAACTTGTAAAAGATTTGTAGTGGGTAGGTGAATAAAATGAAAAATTCTAGAAGTGTAAAACTCATTTCACTGGCAGCGATTTTCAGCTTGGGCTTAACGGCTTGTGGCAGTGATAGCGAAAGCTTGCCAGAAAGCAACCAAAGCGTTCTGCAAGATGCTGATGGTGATGGTTACGCTGATCACAATGACGCTTTTCCAGATAATGCAAACGAATGGTTTGATACAGATGGCGATGGTGTAGGTGATAACGCTGATGCATTCCCTCATGATGAAACCGAACAATTAGACAGCGATGGCGATGGTCGTGGCGATAATATCGATGTATTTCCTAACGATCCAAATGAATGGAAAGATGACAACAGCAATGGCATAGGCGACAACGCTGACAGTGGTCGTCCAATCAATGAAGATGCCGGTGGCCCAACAGGTGGTGAAGGCGATTGTGATGCCGATGTTGACGGTGTTAACTGGGATGCATTGATGACCAAGAACTGTGCAAGCTTGTCTTCATATAACTTGTTTACAGACAGCACAGATCCTACAGCGGGTACTAACTCAGGTGGTGTGCCATTTGATTTAGCGATTCCACTGTTTACTGACTACTCGAGCAAGTATCGTTTCGCCTTTTTACCAGGTGGTACGCAAGCGAAATATACTGAAAATGAAATCTTTGATTTTCCTGTAGGTACTGTGTTGGTGAAAACATTTACCATGCCAGTAGATACAGCTGACCGCAGCGGTGACGAATTGGTTATCGAAACGCGTTTGTTAATTCACCGCGAAAACGGTTGGAAAGCACTGCCTTATTATTGGGATGCTGAATATGCCGATGGTAAAGACGCGAAACTTGCCATTACCGGTGCCAGTTTAGACGTGACCACGATGCACAAAGGTGAGCAACTAGACTTCACCTACCGTGTACCGAAAGCGACAGATTGTAATGCATGTCACCAATTAGAAGGTGAGAGCAGTCTTGAATTCACGCCAATTGGTCCTAAAGCACGTAATTTGAATAAAGACTTCGATTACGCGTCAGGCACTGAAAACCAGTTAACCTACTGGCAAGATAATGGTTTGCTAGCGGGCATGCCGTCAGCAGCAGACAGCTTGCAAAAACTGATGTTATTCAGAGACGACACGCAATTGAACCAGTTGTCGGCGGAAGAGCTTGATAATGCAGCGCGTGGTTACTTAGATAGTAACTGTGCACATTGTCACCGTTCAGAGCTTAGCTTGTCAGAGCGTGGCTTAGATGAGTACACAGGACCTGCGGGTTATACCGGTTTACAACTTGAGTTTAACCGTGATTTAAATGAAGAAACGTCTAAGTTTGGTTTGTGTAAGCAACCGATTGCTAACCGTGATGACACTAACCGCGAAGAGCTAAAAGAAGAGTTCCCGGAAAGCCTGCAATACGATGTTGTACCAGGTCACCCGGAAAAGTCTTACTTGCTTTATCGTATGACAACAAATAATGCGAATCAGCGTATGGCACCTTTGGGTCGTAGTATCCATCATATTGAAGGTGTTGAGTTGATAGCAGAATGGATTAAAACTTTGCCTGAGTGTTAATTAATAATAATAAATAACCATTAGGCAATAGTACTCTGGGGAGAGTAAGCCGGTAACGCATGTTATCGGCTTTTTTTTGCCTTAATTTTGAGCAATGACGAGCTAAAATATTGTTTTTAAGCTAGTTCCCAATCGCTTAATTTGTGATTGATAAAAAACCTTATATTTGACCCCTTAATTGTGCTTTTTAAATTCAAAATTCAGTGCTAAGATGGCAGACTTAACTGAATTTGATAATGCATTTCAATTCATCTTTATACGCAGGTATAGAGGCATCGTAACTCGTTTCCAAACGTCAACGACGAGTTATTTAATGATTCACATAAAATAGAAACAGGACTTTTCACATGGCCAGTCGTGGTGTAAATAAAGTAATTATTGTAGGTAATCTGGGCCAAGATCCAGAAACACGTTTTTTCCCTAATGGTGGAGCAGTATGTAATGTAACTATTGCTACTTCTGAAAGCTGGAAAGACAAACAATCAGGTGAGCCGAAAGAGCTAACTGAATGGCATCGTGTTGTATTCAATGGTCGTCTAGCTGAAATTGCAGGCGAGTATTTGAAAAAAGGTTCTAAGGTTTACATCGAAGGTAGCCTACGTACGCGTAAGTGGCAAAACCAGCAAGGCCAAGATCAGTACACAACTGAAATCCGAGCTAATGAAATGCAAATGCTAGACTCACGCAATGCAGGCGCCGGTGCTGGTGCAGGCGGCGGTAACTTCGCAGGTGGCGCAGCAGCGAGCGGCGCGGCGGCAGGTGCAGCTTCTGGTGGCTTTGCTCAGCAAAACCAAGGTGGCTTCAACCAAGGTCAAGGCAAACCAGCTATGCAGCAAGGTGGTTATCAGCAAAATCAAGGCGGTAGCTTTAACCAGCAAGGTGGCGGCCAACAAAGTGGTTTCTCTGGCGGTCAACAACAAAGTGGCTTCCAAGGTCAGCAATCAGGTGGCCAACAAAGCGGCTTCTCTGGTCAGCAAAACCAGCAAGCAGCTAAAGTGAACCCTCAAGAGCCAGCAATGGATTTTGATGACGATATTCCGTTTTGATCTAAAACAAAATAACTTAATGTTGATTTTATAACTAAGGGCCTGTTTTTACAGGCCTTTATTTTTCCTGTTGAAAAAAAGTATTGATGCTCTTACGGATGGTAATCTTAGTTGGTTTGAAAAGGCCTCCTTTGGAGTTTTGAACTTTTTCACTGGATTCGAGGAGCAAGCGGATATAGATGCCGTAACTAGAGGAATGGATTATTATGATGAAGTTCATTCAAAAAATGGAAATAATAGCTCTGTTAGCTCATGTTTGGACGCTGATTCTATAGAAGATCACCAAGAAGTTGCAGACGAAGCTAACACAAGTCCAGGAGGGACAGGCGGCAATAACGCACCTAATGGCAATGTTTATTTGCCTGGTACTACGCCAATATCTCCAGGTACAGAATGGTGTTTTGTAGACACATATGACACAGTACAATTTTGTTGGATAGAGTAATAACATCGACATATGCTGAGGCAATCTAACGTAAAAATAGGTTGCCAGTTTACTTAAAGTGAGTATACAGTGAGAGCTTTTTTTATTTTTTTAAGTGTTGTTATTTTCGGGATGTATGCCTTATTGCACGATCCAGATTTGGACGATCAATTGCTTGTAAATGAGTATCAAGACAATAAGCATGTTTTCGATGCAATCTCTGAGTTATCGTGTTCAATTGATTTTAACGGTGCATTTTACGCTTCAAAAGCATCAGATATCGAAAAACATGTGTTAAAAAAACATTTGAGAGCGGTTAATGTTGAATATGTGTTTATTAAATATGATGAAAATTTTTGCAATCTAGCTTTAACTCGGTTTGTTAGAGGTTTCGCGGGAAAAGGATATTCTTATAAATTCAGATATAATCTTCAATCGCCAAACTTATTTGATGAAAAAGTTCATGATAAAAACAATTGGAGAGTCGGTTTAAATGAAGAAGGTGTTTTTACATATGACGTGCCGCTGGGGAACGGTTGGTTTTTAACGTACACTCAATCATAATTGCAAAGTAGAAAGAACATTACTGAAGTTATTACTAAGCATATCGCTAGAGGTGTTGAACTTTGTGTGTTATTTGTTTAATCAGCAATGCATCGGCAGCCAAACCATTTCAAATGCAAGGGCAACCGTACTTTCATAGTTTCTTTCTAATTTGTCGTAACGGGTCGCAACAGCCCGATATTTTTTAATTTTCAACCAGGTGCCTATATTTATATAAGCACTAATCAAATTCATCAGGGTTGAGACCAAATCTGGATCGTGCAATCAAAAATCATCAAACCATGTGCAATATGCATTTTTTGCATAATCGTCAGTTCGCTATTGCACTAGAGAGTTGATATCTGCTTACTAAGATCGCTTTAGGCACTTTTATTGAGCTTTATTATCCAACCTAGCAGGTTGTCTTTGTCGTCGTGTAGTAACTCTTTCGCAAAAGGTTTTAGGCCTAATTGGTCTGCTTGAGTTAACAATAGCTCGAGCTTTTTCTCGCTAATCGCGGCATTTTTCAAGTCAGACAGACGTTGTATGTGACTTCTCGCTTCCATTTTGTAGGCGTCTACTTTACTGAGCCTTTGTTGCTGGCTAAGTGTCCCTTGCTTAAACAATGTTAAAATCAGATCTTGAATATTGGTATCCATATAACTGGTTTTATTATCTTGCTCTAAACTGCGTATTTTATTGTTTAGTTTATTTCTTAGCTTTTCCGATTTGGGATCAAAGCGATTGTCATCATCGCCAAGTTGCTTTACGAGCTTAATAATAATGGCAAGCAAGCCATTACTGCTTAAGATTTTAGTTAACAACTGAATGGTTTTATTGTTTCTTTTTAAAATCACAGAATCAGCATGATGGGTAACTAGAATAACCTGTGCGTTGGGCTTAGACACTCTAGATATTTGCGCCAACGTTTGTAATTGGTCGCTGTATTCGAATCCATATTGCGAAGTAACACAATCAAATGTTTGATCAGCAAAAGGCAACGTAGTGGAGCAGGTGTTGGGGTACAGTTCGACAGTATCTTGAGCTTGTGATGAAATATCAGCTAATTTTTCGCTAATTAGGCTGGTATCTATATTAGCAAGGTCGGTCGCGCAAAAATGATGTTCCAGTGCTAATTTATTTGACACTTCAGCGCCGATCAAAGGCAAGGATGCATTGCCTGTGGCGAGATCAAGAATCTTCGCTTTTTTAGGCAGACTGGAAAAAACGGTCTGCCAAAAATCTAGATATACGCCTTGATAATTATTGTTGAAAGCACTGCCAAACGACGTTAAAAAGCCACTATGCCAATAGTCGTCCCAATGTTGCATTAGGCCATTCCTTGTTGTTATTCATTAGGTTTAAGTGTCTTGTATTACAAACGTGTTCGTAATTCAAGCAGTTCTGGAAAGAAACTTATATCCAGTGCTTTTTTCAAAAATCCGACACCAGATGAACCGCCGGTGCCCATTTTATTACCAATAATACGTTGTACTGTGTACATGTGCTTAAAGCGCCAGTTTTGAAAGGCATCTTCAATGTCCATCAGTTTCTCGGCCAGCTCATACAACTCAAAGTGTTTTTCAGAATTGGCGTATACCGCAAGCCAAGCATTTAACACCGATTCATTCTTACTGTAAGGCAAATTAAAATCACGTGTCAGTTGTTCGTCATCGATGGCGAAACCTGCGCCTGCTAGCGCCTTGATTGCTTCATCGTAGATACTTGGCGCGCTTGATACTTTAGCCAACTCAGCGTGTACTTCAGGCGTTGCTTCGTGCACCTTCAACATGGCTTTGTTTTTATTTCCCAGCAAAAACTCTAGCTTGCGGTATTCGTACGACTGAAAGCCAGAAGAGCGACCCAATGCATCACGAAACTTAAGGTAATCAACCGGTGTTAGGGTTGATAATACCCCCCAGGATTGGGTCAGCTGAATAAAAATCTGTTTAACCCGAGAGATCACTTTAAAGGCATGGCCAAAGTCACCATCTTGTACATTTTTAATCGCAGCGCTTAATTCAAAGCCGGCTAATTTAAGCCATAATTCACTGGCTTGATGAATGGTGATAAACAGCATTTCATCGTGCTGATCTGACAATGGCTTTTGCGCGCTCAATATTTGATCGAGACACAGATAATCGCCATAAGACATATCGTTTTTAAAGTCGGTGTGAATGCTGTCTTCGAGATCGCGAACATTCTTTTCTTGATGATAAGGGCAAGACATTATGCTGCCTCCAATTTTGCTACAGCTAAGGAATGCAATCGGTCATAAACATGCGCTTCTTGCCAGCATTCGGCAATGTTAGGGATTTGCATGATTTCATCCATGATTTGCTTTTGTATGTCACCGGTACGCAATGCGTATTCGTAGGGAATATGGGGTGAAAAGGTTACCATAGAATATAATGGCACCCAAAGTTCAGGGTAGCGTTCATTAAACTTTGCTTCTATCTTCTTGCGTAACAAAAAGTTGGCATCACCACTGAGTTCACTCATTTCAATGAAGTTGCGTTTAGCAAGTTCGATAATGGCGTCACCATTGGCTTTTCGTGCCGCTTGATAAGCGGGCAAAATCTGTTGCCAGTCGCCGTTATATTGGCTTTCCAGCTCATCCATCACGCGGCAGTCTTCA
Source organism: Thalassotalea sp. HSM 43 (assembly GCF_004752005.1). Classification (NCBI taxonomy): domain Bacteria; kingdom Pseudomonadati; phylum Pseudomonadota; class Gammaproteobacteria; order Alteromonadales; family Colwelliaceae; genus Thalassotalea; species Thalassotalea sp. HSM 43. Next base: position 2,588,159 of record NZ_CP038493.1, read on the forward strand.
AAGCCACAATTCATCCCCTGACCATAAAACGGCACCATAGCATGAGCGGCATCGCCAATTAAGGCAACCTTATTGTTAAACACCCACGGATAGATATGTACTAGGCATAATGAGGATGGACGCTTAGCGAGAAAATCATTTACCGGATCATCAAGCAAATCAAGCGCATCGGCAAAGTTATCGGCAAAAAATGCTTGTACTTTTTGCGCGTTATCCAGTGATTCGAAACTCAGTTCACCTTCATGATCTAAAAACAATGTACAGGTGAATGAGCCATCTGGGTTAGGCAGGGCAATGAGCATGAACTCGCCGCGAGGCCATATATGCAGGGCATTTTTTTCCATCTTATGGCTACCGTCCGCATTGGCGCTAATGCTTAATTCCATATAGCTTTGCGGCATGTATTCCAAACTATGGCTTATGCGCTGGCCTTGCAGCTCTTGTGCCAAGCGACGTACTTTGGAAAACGCACCATCGGCGCCAATCATTAAGTCGCTGTCAAACTCGGCATCGCCATCTTGGCAGCTAAAGGTGCTGTGTAAGCTGTCAAAATCGAGCTCTGCTAAGCGGTGCTCAAAATGCACCTTAACGTTGTCTTGTTGCTCGGCGATATTAATCAACTGTTCGTTAATGCCTGAGCGTGACACAGACCATATCGCTTGATTGTCTTTACCGTATGGGAATGTCGTCAAGTTGCCTTGTTTGTCGTGCATAACCCGGCAATACATCGGAATAGCATGTTCACGAATTTCTGTATCAAGGCCAATTGATTGTAAAGCCAACCAACCGCGATCAGATAAGGCAAGGTTAATTGACTTGCCTTGATAAATGTTGGTTTGCCTAGAGTCTGGGCGCGATTCAAACAAATCGATTGGATAGCCTTTCTTGGCAAGCATTACCGCCAGTAAGCTGCCAACAGGGCCGGCACCGGCGATGGCGATGCGTTGTTTCTGTGAGTTACTCATCAAATACCTCCCGCCTAGTGTTGCCAGTTGGCAAGCAAACCTTTAAGTACTTGGCCAAAACGATAGACATCACTAAAGCTGTTATACAAAGGTACCGGTGATAGACGGACAACATCAGGTTCACGAAAATCAGCAATTACGCCAGCTTCCGTTAGTGTTTTAAAGAATGACTTATCGGTACCCACCAATTTAACGGACAGCTGACAGCCGCGCTGATTTGGATTTTGTGGGGTGATAATTTGCAGTTCAATATTGTCAAACTGACCGACAATATCGTTAAAAATAAACTCTAAGTAACTGGTTAGTTTTAAGCTTTTCGAGCGCAGTTTTGCCATACCGACTTCATCAAACATATCTAAAGATGACTTCAATACGGCCATCCCCATGACTGGTGCATTACTAAGTTGCCAGCCTTCTGCTCCTGTCATCGGTTGGAAGCTGTTTTCCATCAAAAAGCGACGCTCTTTGTTATGACCCCACCAGCCACCAAAACGATTTAGCTCGGTATTATTGCCGTGTTTATCATGAACGAAAATAGCGGCGGTATTACCTGGGCTAGAGTTCAAGTATTTATAAGTACACCAAGCAGCAAAATCGACATTCCAGTCATGCAATTGCAGTTCGATATTGCCAACACCATGCGCCAAATCAAAACCCGCTAAAGCGCCAACACTATGAGCTGCTTTTGTTAAGGTTTGCATATCAAACACTTGACCGGTGAAATAGTTGACGCCGCCTAAGAACACCAATGCAACCTCATCGCCATGTTGTTGTATGGTATCGATGATGTCTTGCTCGCGAATGGTATGTTCTCCCTCACGCGGTGCCACTTCAATAATCGCATCATCCGGTTGGAAACCATGATGACGCACTTGCGTTTCAAGCAGATAACGATCCGATGGAAACATTTTCGCTTCGGCGATGATCTTAAAGCGTTTTGCTGTTGGCTTGTAAAAAGAGACAAACAACAAGTGTAAGTTGTTGGTTAATGAGCCCATACAGACCACTTCCGACTCATTCGCGCCCACTAGATTGGCCGATTGTGGTGTTAATAGTTCATGGTAACTCACCCACGGATTTTTCGCTTCAAAGTGGCCCTCGACGCCCCATTTAGCCCACTCGTCTAACTCGGTATTAACGTAGTCGCGAGCCGCTGTTGGTTGCAGACCTAATGAGTTGCCGGTGAAGTACAATACTTGCTCGCCATTAATTACTGGGTGATGAAATTTATCGCGGTATGGTTTTAATGGATCTTGATTATCCATTTGCTCGGCAAATTCTTGGCTGTTTTCAAAGGCATTATTTGGCAACAGATGAAATCCACAGCCGCCTAATCCTTCAACCTCGACGCTGATATGTTGACCCGCCTCTAGTGCAACCGCAGCCGTAGCGGCGCCGGCAAGAATGATTTGTCCCGGTAGCAGTTCTTCGCCTGATTCGGCAATGCAACGAGCAGCCTCAACCAGAGAGTTTAACGGATGATCTAAAATCGCGCTGCTGTCGCCGCTGGCGGCGCTTTCACCATCAACCAGTAAGTCCATATGCAAGTTGCTGATATCGGTATCAGCTGCATGCCATTTACCAATAATAAAGCCGGTACTTGAACAGTTATCGGCGATAACATCGGACAACGAAAACTTGAAGTTACGATAACGTGAGTCAATGATTTCAATAGCGGGGGCGATCGCTTCTACGGCGGCGAGCGCTTGTTCAGGGGTAACAATGCCAGAAAGAGGCGCTTTTAATTTGAAGGCAATTTCTGGTTCAGCGCGCGGATGAACGTATTCATTTAAATTGATACTGTCATTTTGCTTGATGATCATAGAGTCTGTTAGGCGACCCCAAATCAAATCATCGACGCCCATCTGAATCATCTTAGCGCGTGAGGTAAAGCCCATTTTATAACCCACTAATTTCTCGCCGCGCTCAAGGCGCTGGTCGATGCTGAGCTTTTGTACTTGATAAGCTTGAGGTAATGACAATTCGGTATCTATCGACAGCTGTTCGACACTTTCTGCGGTCATGGCTGCGTTATCTAATTTGATGGCTAATTCGTTTAACATAATAAAATTCTTTAATTCGGTTATTTTTCACTTGGCGCAATGTCTGTATTGTTACAGAGCACTAGATGCCAAAAAATTGCTCAGCGTTGCTGGCAAGTAATTTTTGTTTGACGTCGTCTGCGAGGGTTGGCGCAGTCTTAATTAATTGTCCCATTTGCTGTTCGCCCAAAGGGAATGGGTAATCGGTGCCAAACATTAAGCGCTCGGTGCCCATCTTGCGTACCAGTAACTCTAAAGAGTCATGGTCAAATACGGCAGTATCAAGATGGAAGCGATTTAAATAATGACTCGGTGGAAATTCAGATTTCCCTCGAGCGATATCACGGTGATGCCAGGCGTTATCCAGACGGCCTAGCAAAAACGCAAAAGAGCCACCGCCGTGAGCAAAACAGATTTTTAACTTGTCTGACACTCGGTCAAAACCACCGCCTAAAATCATCGAGACAATGGACAGTTGAGTTTCTGCTGGCATACCAACGGTCCAGCCCATCATGTAATCTTTGGTGCGCTCGCTCGCCATCATGTCCCAAGGATGGACAAATACCGCAACATCTTCGCTAGCACAGTGTTGTAAGAAGGTTAATACACCTTCATCATCCATATTTTTAAGACCAACGTGGTTGCCTATTTGCACACCAACATGGCCAATACTTTTAGCGCGAGTCACTTCTTTACAGGCTAAATCGACGTCCTGTAATGGCACTTGTGACATCGCAAATAAACGAGTTGCGTCATGGCTGCATATCTCCATCGCCGCATCATTAAATATTTGTGCGCAATAATGTGCTTGTTCTGGCGGCTTTTGATAGGCAAACAAAATCGGCGTTGCAGAAATGATTTGTTTTTCTACGCCATCTCTGTCCATTTCTTCAAGGCGTACAGCAGGATCCCAACAAGCGGAATAGATCGGGCGAAATTCTTGCTGGCCTTTCATAAGCATGGCTTTGCCATCGTCTTGATGGCGTAGCCATGGCCAGTCATCGCCGCCAAACTTGGCTTGTAAGTCTTGCCATGTTTTCGGGAAAAAGTGAGAGTGAATATCGACAACGCGCATAGTTTATTCCTCTGCCTCTGTAGTTTGTTCTGCTCTAGGCGGAATATGTACCCAGCCTTGTGGTGGTTGCTTACCCGGGTGTAATTCACCGCAATTTGGGCAAGTACGCGCCTGCTGATCATTGTAAAAGGCTTGATAAACCTTAGGTAAATCATCAACGATGGATTTCAATATGACTTCTGAACGATGCACCAATGACTCACAGTTGAAGCAGTACCATTCAAAGGCATCTTTCATGCCGTCAGGGCGTTTGGGTTCAATAACCAAACCGATGCTGCCCTCTTGTGGGCGCTGTGGTGAGTGGCGTACATGTTTCGGTAAGAAGAAAATATCGCCTTCACGAATAAACACATCTTTGCATTTACCGTCTTCAATCACCTTTAACACCATGTCACCTTTAAGTTGATAGAAAAACTCTTCAACTGGGTCGTCGTGAAAATCGGTGCGTTGGTTTGGGCCACCCACAACCGTCACCATCATGTCGGTATCCTGCCATATTTGCACATTGCCCACAGGTGGCTTCAATAAGTGTTTATGCTCTTCAATCCAGGCATGAAAATTAAATGCTTTTAACGCTGACATATTTAGCTCATCCTTGTGGTTTGTAGGCTACCGCTTTGCATTCGATCAACAAATGCGGGTGAGGCAATTGATGAACCGCAACCGTGGTGCGAGTAGGACCGTCGTAATCGAAATACTCGGCATACACCTCGTTGTAACCGCCAAAGTCATTCATGTTGACCAAAAAGGTATTGAACTCAACTAAATCGTCAAGACTGGCGCCAACACTGTTTAATAAATCTTGGATGTTTTCGATAACCGCACGAGTTTGCTCACGAATGTCTAAATCGGTAACGCCCATGGCATCGACGCTGACACCGGCGAAACTGTTATCTGGCAGGCGTGATGAGGTACCAGAGATAAAAATAAAATCGCCAGCACGTTTAACGTGGGGAAACTTACCTCGTGGTGTGGCTTTGCCACTGACAACTTTTGCTTCTGTAGTCATACTGTTCTCGGTATATTTAACTTGTTGTAATTTAATGTGTTATTAATTTTATTGTTGGTCTATTTGGATACATACATTGCTTGGTTCGCTGTAGAACCCTAGCGAATGCTGACCACCTTCACGGCCGACACCGGATAACTTCATACCACCAAAGGGGGTACGTAAATCCCGTAAAAACCAGGTGTTAACCCATACCAAGCCAACATCTAATTGTGCTGCTGTGCGATGCGCTCGGCTTAAGTTTTCTGTCCATATCGAGGCGGCGAGACCGTATTCGGTATTATTAGCACGTTGTAGAACCTCATCTTCGTCGTCAAATACTGAGACATGACAAATCGGGCCAAAAATCTCTTCCTGATTGGTGCGAGAGGTATCGTCTAAATCGGTGATGATGGTGGGTTCAATGAAATAGCCGTTATCGCGTTCATCGTTAAATTTTGGTACACCACCGCCACTAATAAACGTCGCCCCTTCATCCTTGGCTAACTGGTAGCATGCCAACACTTTTTGTTGATGAGCTTGCGATACCAAAGGACCCATAAAAACCTTTTCATCGGTTGGGTAACCTATGGTGATGTTTTCTGCTTCGCGTTTTAATCCGTCGACAAATTCGGCAAAAATACTGCGCTGCACATAGACTTTTTCGGTGCACAAACACACTTGGCCACAATTGGTAAACGTAGAGCGGGCAACACCTTTGACGGCTTTGGCTAGGTCGGCATCGGCGAAAACAATCGCGGCGTTTTTACCGCCTAGTTCAAACGATAAAGGTTTAACGGTATTGGCAGCACTGTTCATAATGTGTTTGCCAGTTTTTGATGCACCGGTAAAGGTAACCGCATTAATGCCGGTGTGCGCGGTTATGGCATCGCCGATATCTGTACCGCGACCCAATATGAGGTTAAATGCACCTTTTGGAATGCCGACTTCATCCATGATCTGCGCCAATAAATACATGGTCGACGAGGTTTCTTCTGAGGGTTTAACAATAACTGAATTGCCACAGGCCATCGCTGGCGCGATTTTCCATGTCGCTAACAATAACGGTAAATTCCACGGAGAGATAATAGCAACCACACCTAAGGGTTTATTGACGGTGTAGTTTAGGGCTTTATCACCATTGGCTTGTTCGGTGATAAAGGTTTCACCGCCCTGAAACTTAACCATATCAGCAAAGGTTCTAAAATTTGCGGTGCCACGCGGAATATCAATGGTTTTTAATTGATGCAATGACTTACCGGTGTCGCGCATTTCCGCATCAATAAACTCTTGCTCTCGCTCGGCCATTCGGTCAGCGACTTTATGTAATAAGGCGCAGCGTTGATTAACGGTCATTTTGCCCCAGCTATGTTGCTGGGCATGACGAGCGGCATGTACGGCTTGGTCAATCAAAGGCTTGTCGGCTTGATAAATATCGCCAATCTTGCTGCCATCGACCGGGTTGATGTTGTCAAAACATTGCCTTGTTTCGACAAATTCGCCGTCAACATAGCAATATAAATCCTGAATATTGGACATAGTAAACACGGTGTTAACAAATAATGATTAACTCTAGCGCGTTTTATTAAATAACAAAATTTTTAAAAAATTACGTTTTTAATAAATATTGTGAATGCTTTTATATTCAAAATATTTATCTTTAGTGATAATTAATTCAATTTATCGAAATGCCAATTCGGGTCTATAGTTTTTAGCTGACGTTTGAAAACAATAATAATAACCTTTAACAACGTTTCGGATATTGCCATGTTGTACCGTGAATTTGACCTTGAACAATTAGAAACTCAATACTCACCGAGTAGCTGTATTGACGATATTAACGTGTTTATTCAGCGTTATGTTGATGACAGTAAGTCCTCGGCGCTATGGGCTGAGCAACATCAAAGCCTGCGCAGCAACTTAGCTTATGGCGACAGTGAGGATGAACTGATTGATATGTATTTACCAACGGCTAAGCAAGCCAAAGGTAAATTACAGGTATATATTCATGGCGGATATTGGCAACAATTAACCAAGGATGAGAGTGCCTTTGCTGCGAATAATTTTCAGCAGCTGGGCTGTCACTTTGCTGTGATCAACTATGCGCTGGCGCCTAAAGTGCGTCTAGCGGATATTGTTGAACAAAACCGTCGTGCCATTGCCTGGCTCTACTTAAATGCTGATAAGTTTGGTTATGATGCTGAACAAATATATTTGTCTGGTAGCTCTGCTGGTGGTCATTTAGCGATGCTGATGGCGCAAACCGACTGGCGACAATACGGTATTGAGAATGGCGATTTTATCAAAGGAATATGCGCAGTCAGTGGCATATATGATCTCGAGCCTATTGCCCATACCTATATCAATGAGCCGCTGCAGCTAAGCGAGCAAGAAATTCAAACCTTAAGCCCGATACGATTATCAACGCCACAATGTCAGGTCATTATTGCCTATGGTGACAATGAAACCAGCGAATTTAAACGCCAAAGTGATGACATGGCGCGTCGACTAGACTGTGCAAGTTTGCAAGTTGCGCGATGCAATCACTTTGATGTGATCATGGAACTTAGTGATGCCAATTCGACATTGTGTCAGCAGGTGATTAAGCAAATGCAGTTGGCTTAGGTAACGAAACCGGCCACAACATCTATTCAGCTATTCAGCTATTCAGCTATTCAGCTATTAGGCTTACGAGCTGAAATGACTTAAAGCCGTTGCTAATAAATTCGCTGGCGCCTGAATGTTTTCACGTTTGGCGAATGCCAAATGCCAATACACATGCAATCCATCGCTATTAACCTTAGCGGTGCGAATGTTGTGGCTATTCTTGTATGGTAATAGCAAGTGCTTCGACATGATGGAAATACCCAAGTTAACATTAACCAGCTCAATAATGGCGTCATTAAAACCAACCTGCATTACCTTTTTAGGAATGATGTTATTGGGCTTGAAGAACAGCTCATATTCGCGGTGTTTCTCGGGTACCGTTGAATTGGTGATGTAGGTTGACTGTTTAAAATCTTCAATGTCTAAGTGTCTTTTACTCGCCAATGGGTTGTCATTACTCAAACACACCATAAGCTCATCGCGATGAATAAACATCGACTGATATTGGCTTTCATCGATTTTTAGGTTTTGGTTATCACTGCAAATCAAGGCGATATCAATATCACCGTTATATAGCGCATTTAGTGGTTGCAGCTGCGCGTTGGCATTAATTTCCAATTCAACCTGTGGCATATGCTTGGCAAATGCCTGAATGGTTTCTGGCAACCATTTAAAAGATGAATAGTTTGGTAAACCTAAGCGAACCACTTGTTCAACACCGTCGGTTAAACGCGCAATATCGTGTTCGACCCGTGCCAGCTCTTCTAATATCTTATTGGCTGAATGCAATAAGCGTTTACCGGCAGAAGAGATGATCAGTTTGCGTCCTCGTCTTACGAATAACTCGGTATTCAAGCGTCGCTCGGCTTCTCTGATGCGATTGGTTAACGCCGGTTGGGTGATAAACAAACGTTCAGCAGCCTCTTTCACTGTTTCTGACTCAGCGATGGTACTGATCATTTTTAAATGACTGATATTGAGCTGACTTTTGGCAAGATCCATAGGTGCCTTTCTTTCGCTGTGATTATACTAAATATTCAAGATTTGAATGATTAGCTTAACTTAATTCAATTATTTTTATTTAATTTTATCAAGTAGAGTTAGTTTGGCAATAAATTATTGAATAAAAGGGTTTCTCAGCCGTTATGCAACAGCAACAATTACAAGCACTGGCAGATGAGCTATACAGCGCATTAACGTCACGTCAGACAATCACACCTATCAGCGAACGAGAAGGTGAATTTACCTTAGATGACGCCTATAAAGTGTCGCAATTGTTTTTACAACAACGTCTGCAACGTGGTGAAAAGGTTATTGGTAAAAAGATCGGTTTAACCAGCAAGGTTGTGCAGGACATGTTAGGTGTGCATCAACCGGATTTTGGTTTTTTAACCGATACCATGATTTATCAAAGTGGTGCCAAAATACCGTTTAGCAAAGAGCTGATACAAGCGAAATCGGAAGGTGAAATAGCCTTTATTCTTAAGCATGATTTGCAAGGGCCTGGGGTCACACCTGACGATGTCCTAAATGCCACCGAATCGGTTGCGGCCTGTTTTGAGATCGTTGACTCTCGGGTTGCTGATTGGCGCATTACAATTACTGACACCGTTGCGGATAACGCCTCTTGTGGCATTTTTGTGTTGAGTGACGAGCGAGTAGACCCACGCAAGGTAGACTTTGAACAGTGTCAGATGCAAATCCACAACCATGACCAACTTATTGCTGAAGGTCAGGGCAGTGCCGCGTTAGGCTCACCCTTAAACTGTGTTGCCTGGCTAGCAAATGTATTAGGCGATTATGGTGAAAGTCTCAAAGCTGGTGAGATCATATTGTCAGGTTCTTTGGCGGCGATGATCCCCTGTAAAGCGGACGACAACATGCGCATGCATATTGATGGTGTTGGCAGTGCCAGCTATCAATTTGTTGATGACGCAAATGAATAATAAAAACAGTCTGTATCAAGGCAGATAAAGAGAACACGTTATGACTAACAAGATTAATGTTGCTTTAATTGGTTCCGGTAATATTGGTACCGATTTGATGATCAAAGCATTGCGCAGTGACATCATAAATCCCGTATGGATGGTTGGCATAGACCCAGATTCTGATGGCTTGGCAAAAGCTCGCGATGCCGGTCTTAAAACCACCGCCAATGGCATAGATGGCCTACTCGAACACATCGACGCTGATAATATTCAAATTGCATTTGATGCCACCTCGGCATACGTACATGGTGAAAATAACGCTAAATTACAAAGCAAAGGCGTTAAGGTGATTGATTTAACGCCTGCGGCGATAGGCCCATTTTGTGTACCGCCGGTCAATTTAGAAGAACAGATTAAAGCTAACTTAGCCAACGTCAATATGGTGACCTGTGGCGGTCAAGCGACGATTCCAATCGTTCATGCCATCTCCCGTGTTCAAGATGTTGATTATGCCGAAATTGTTGCCACTATTGCATCAAAGTCGGCAGGTCCGGGTACCCGTAAAAATATCGATGAATTTACCCGCACAACCGCTGGCGCGCTGGAAAAAGTAGGCGGTGCCAAGCAAGGTAAAGCCATCATTGTTATGAATCCGGCAGAACCACCATTAATGATGCGTGATACCGTGCATTGTTTATTGCCAGATACCCCCGATGAGCAAGCCATTACCGAATCTGTATTGAGCATGATAGAAAGTGTTCAACAATATGTACCTGGTTATAGCTTAAAGAATGGCCCGGTATTTGATGGCAACCGAGTCTCGGTATTTTTAGAAGTGGCTGGTCTTGGCGACTATCTGCCGAGCTATGCCGGTAACCTCGATATCATGACAGCGGCGGCATTAAAGACCGGTGAAATGATTGCAAGCAAGCTCGCCATTGATAGCGCAAGTTAAGGATGAATACTATGAATTTACGCAACAAAAACATAACCTTGCATGATATGTGTTTGCGCGATGGTATGCATGCGAAACGCCATCAAATTTCGTTGGATGAAATGGTTAGTCTTGCGACTGCTTTAGATGATGCGGGCGTGCCATTAATTGAAGTGACACACGGTGACGGCTTAGGCGGCGCATCGGTGAATTACGGTTTTCCTGCGCACAGCGATGAAGAGTATTTATCGGCAGTGATCCCAAAGATGAAACAAGCGAAAGTATCGGCGCTGCTATTACCAGGTATCGGTACCATCGACCATTTACAAATGGCCTACGAGCATGGCGTCAACACCATTCGTGTAGCAACCCAATGTACCGAAGCGGATGTGAGTGAACAGCACATTGCTAAGTCGCGAGAACTGGGCATGGATACCGTTGGCTTTTTGATGATGGCACATATGCTAGAGCCTGAGCAATTGCTGGCACAAGCCAAATTAATGGAAAGCTATGGTGCGAATTGTATTTACTGTACCGACTCAGCCGGCTACATGTTGCAAGAGGATGTATACAGCCGCATTAGTGCCTTACGCGAAGGTTTAAACAGTGACACTGAAATTGGCTTCCATGGTCATCACAACCTTGCACTTGGTGTGGCCAACTCGCTAACCGCGGTAGAAGCCGGTGCAACGCGCATTGACGGTTCAGCGGCAGGGCTTGGTGCTGGCGCAGGGAATACGCCTTTAGAGGTGTTTAATGCGGTAGCGACACGCATGGGCGCCAATACCGGTGTTGATGTGTTTAAATTGATGGCCGCGGCTGAAGAGATTGTCGTGCCTATGATGGAGCAACCGATACGTGTTGACCGCGACTCGCTTGTGCTGGGTTATGCCGGTGTTTATTCATCATTCCTATTACACGCCAAACGTGCTGCAGCCAAATACGGCGTTCGTTCTGAAGAAATCTTAATGGAGCTAGGGCGGATGAAAACCGTCGGTGGTCAAGAAGACATGATTGAAGATGTCGCTCTGAACTTGGCAAGACAAAAATAAGCTTGGTTAATTTAGATGATAAAAACGGGACTCAGGCCCCGTTTTTTTATCGCGAAAGAAAATAGATGCCGCAGTTATTCTTTATCATCTTGTGATTTTAACGTCATATACGGCGGGAAATAATTGGCTAAGTATCCATTAACGGCCAATATCGCTTCACGGCAGGCACTATCGGTGACGGTGCCTTTGGCCATATAACCTAACGACAGCACCACATTACCGATGACTTCGGCGATTTCAAATAGGTTTTTATCGTCCGGTAATGGCGGCAAATGGAAGTAGTAGTCAAAAATTTCAAAGTCGCGTACTCGCTCATCATGCAGGCGTGTCAGTCTCGCCTTTGCGATGCTGGTTGATGGCAACAAACCTAACATCAGTTTGGGCGCATAGGGATGCGTATTATGAAATTGTTGACTGGATTTAAACAATAATTCACTCAATTGGCGCCATTCAGTTATATCGCTATTTTTTAATGTTTCTTGATAGAGTGAATTCAAACGATCGCGCACACTAAGCATGACATCGGTGAGTAAATCATCAATTTTAGGGTAGAAATGATAGAGCGATGATGGCGGGATTTCAGCCTCTGCCGCAACATCATACAAAGACAAGTCATTGACGTCCTTTGTTTTTAATAGTTCGATAGTTGCTTCGCGAATCTTTTCTTGTCGGTCGAGACGCCGCTGCTGTACTTTTCGAGTTTTCTTTTCCTGTTCCGTCACGATTTCATCTCATTTGTCATTGCTAGGCATTTTTGAACACTGTCATTATAGGAAAATAGCGTCAATATAAACAACATGTTGTTGTTATTATCTACAACATTTGAGCATACATGGCAGCATTCTTAATATTGGCTTAACTGACGCTTACTTGCTCCGTTAACGTTTTGCGTAATGGTTGATGAATGACGTATTCACCAATCAGCAAAACAGTAGCAAGACCTAAACTGGTTACTAGGAAGTCGTTGATATTAAAGCCACCTGGCGGAAAGATAAAAAATACAATGGCTTGTACCAAGAAGGCCATCGCCGGTACCACCAATAGCAATTGCTTAGATAGAGCTTTTTTACCCGCTGATTTTTGTAGAATCATATAGGTAGGAAATAGCGCCAAGTAGGGCAATAAGAAAATCAGATTGGCAAACGAAAATAACGCCCAAAATAACCCTTCCGCTGATGACGCCATAGTGCCGTACAATAAAATCGCGGTTGTTGAAACCACACCGGTAAGTAAGCTGGCGCCGACAGGCGTGCCGTACTTTTTGTGGTCGATGGCAAATACCGCTGGTAGTTCGTTGTCATGAGCGGCTTCACTGGCTGCTCGGTTGGCACCCATGCCCCAAGTGACAATATTGGCTATAAAACTAAAAATTGCCATAAAACCAACCATGTACAACAATATATCGCCAAACGGCAGTGGTGCGAGCATACGCTCAAAGGTTTGTAATAGTCCGGTAACTAGGCCGATATCTTCAACCGGAATCGCTACTAATATCCCCAACACTGCAAATAGATATAACGCCGTAATGATCACCCCTGCGACCAGCAAGGATATCGGAAGATCGCGCTTGGGATTTTCCATTTCATCGCCGGAACAACAGATTAGATCAAAACCCATTAATGAGAATATAATCACCGGAAAAAACTGTAACCCTGCATCCCAACTTGGCGTTAAGTTACTTATATTTATGGTATTAGCGACACCTTGTTCAAAAGCCATCATCACCCCGCCAATACCCAGTAATAGCACCACCAGCATTTTGCACCAAGCGCCGATTATTGGCACCCACTTGCCTGAATCCGGTGAAATGATGCACACTGCAACAGAAATCCAAGTGGCAATAAGGGCGATAATAATTTGCCAATATAGCGGCATGCCAGGCCAGAATAATTCGGCGCTGAATCCGGCGAGCATAATAAAAGCAGCCGGCATCCATAAGGCGACGTTAATCCAATAAAGCCAGCTGGTGCGTGCAGCCCATTTATCACCGAGGGCTAATTTTACCCAATGTACAATGCCACCTTTTGACGGAAATTGAGTACCTAGTTTGGCACTGATTAACGCATAAGGAATGGCAAAACAGATAAACGACAATACCCACCAAGTTAATGATTGAACGCCAATAGCCGCGGCTGCAGCAATGCCATCGATGGTTAATATCGCACTGATTGTGAAAAGGGTGATCTCTTTTTTCGTAAGCTTGTTAACCATAATGACTCTCGACTTAAAAGGCAGTGTGCGCTGCTAATGCATGATTTGCGGGCAAATAACGAAGAAAAGCCAGATCCTTCTGGCTTTTTCGGTTTATGCTACCGCGGGAATCTGCTGAGTTATGCAATGTATGTTGCCACCGCCAAGCAGAATCTCTCGAGCTGGTACACCAACGATGTCGTAGCCTGGGAACGCTTGTTGCAACACAGCTTTCGCGTCGTCATCGTATTTCGGATCCAACAATGGCAGGATGATGCGCTGATTGGTGATCAGGAAGTTCGCATAAGAGCCTGCAAGGCGTTCACCTGCTTCGCGCTCCATACCGTCACAACTATCGATACCTTGCGCTTCTTCTTCAGTGATAAAAAGAGGGCCTGGAATGTGCACTTTGTGCACTTTTATTTGGCGACCTTGAGCATCGGTTTCATTGGTTAAGGTTTTGTATGCGGCCTGAGAAATAGCGTACTGCGGGTCGTTTTCATCGTTGCACCAAGACAAGACCACTTCGCCAGGTTTAACTACATGAATCAGGTTGTCGACATGACCATTGGTTTCGTCGTTATACAAACCGTTTTTGATCCAAATAACTTTTTCAATACTAAGGTGGTCTTTTAATACCTGCTCAATCTCTTCTTTGCTCAAATCAGGGTTGCGACTTGGGTGCAATAAACACTCTTCTGTGGTGTATAAAGTGCCTTCACCATCAACGTGTATTGATCCACCTTCGAGAACGATAGGAGCACGATAGCGATCATTTCTCATCACTTCGCATATTTTACTCGCTACTTGATCATCTTTATCCCAAGGGAAATACAACCCATCGACCAAGCCGCCCCAAGCATTAAATTCCCAATCTACACCACGGCGTTCACCTTGCGTGTTGATGACATAGCTTGGCGCAATATCACGCATCCAAGCGTCATCAGTGGTCATTTCAACAACGCGAATCTTGTCTGATAGACGGCTTCTAGCGTTGTCGTATTGATCCGCTGAAACAGCCATGGTTACCGGTGTTACTTCGGCGATTGCTTCTGCGACATCAATAAATGTTTTTTGAGCGGATTTACCACCATTGCGCCAATTATCCGAGCGCTCTGGCCAGGCAATCCAAATTTCATCTTGTGCTTCGTGCTCACCAGGCATGCGGAAACCATCGGCTGCTGGTATAGACTTCAATAACATACTCATGTGATTCTCCAGTAATTTGTCTACTAGGTTGGCCTGCTGACGAAAACCATCAGCAGGCGCATAGTTGAGGTTAGGCAGCAGGGGCGCTGGCCGGTTGTTTGGCAAGGCGTTTCATTGCCCCAGCAAGTAGGTATTCACCAACAGCTATGGTAATGACAATGCCTATTGCTACTGGTGTTGTGTATGTCCAATCAATCACACCTGAGAAAATTTCAGGGAAAATGAACAACAACACAGCTTGAGCGATAAAGAAGGTACATACCGCAGCGATAGCGTATTGTGTTTTCATACCGCCAGGCACTTTGTACGGACGTGGTTTGTTTGGATCCAATTTGCGTAATTTAACGTGCGCAGGAAACATCAATAAATAAGGTAATAAGAATATGCATGAAGAAAATGCGAATACTGACCAGAATAATGCGTCACTTTCACCTGATGTTAAACCATACAGAATGATAACAATGGCAGAAATGATACCTGTAATGTTGTTCGCACCAACCGGTGTTTTGTGAACAGGGTGTTCTTTAGCAACCGCATCAGGTAACTCGCCTTGCTGCGCTGCTTCCATTGCCGCACGACTGGCACCCATTGTCCAGGTTACCATATTGGCAATAAACGTTAATAACGCCAATGTACCAATGATGTAGACCATTGCAGTACCAACAGGACCATTACCAAATAATGTTTTCAAAGTGGCGATGATACCAGAGACAAGACCGACATCTTCTACTGGCAGAGCTAGCAAGATACCAAGCGTACCAAAGATGTATAAACCGGTCACAACGGCAGCCGATAACATAATCGATTTAGGGATATCTTTTTGTGGATCTTTAATGGCATTGCCCATACAAGCAACAAGTTCAAAGCCCAATAGGTTAAAGACAATAACAGGTAAGAAACCCAATGCGGAATCAAAACTTGGCGTCATAGTCGCTAAGCTAAATTCATTGGCAACGCCATGTTCCATGGCGTACATAAAACCACCGACACCTAAAACAAGAATAACAACTACCTTGGCTAACGCACCGAGGTTGGTTACCCACACACCGGCGTCTACCGAAATATTACAGATGTTTATGGTGATTGCGGTTAACAGTACGCAAATTGCAATTTGCCACCATAAACCCAGACCTGGGAAATACATTTCAGCAAACATACCAGCAAACATTATGTATACCGCCGGCATCCATAGAGCAACGTTTATCCAATAATAAAAGGTGGTTCTAACCGCCCATTTAGTGCCGAATGCACGCTTAACCCAATCGTAAATACCACCTTCACCTGGATAGGTCGTGCCTAACTCGGCGGAAATCAAACCATAAGGGATGACAAAAACGAATAATGTGATCAGCCACCAGGTTATCGCTGATGGGCCAAGAGATGCTGAGGCGGTTAAGGTATCGATAACCAGTACCGCACAAACGCTGAAAAGGGTGAGGCTGGGTAAGCCCATCTTTCCACTTGTTTCTTTAGACATGACGCTACTCCACTTAATGTAACAATATTTTCTGAATCTTGTCGTTTGCCTTACTTATGTCGTTGTTAAGTGAGCGACCAAGTGTGTTCGTAAACGTCAAGTGATTCAAATCGAGGTGGATGCTACATTCTCGATAAATATCGAAATTTGATGTAGATCAACGAATGCATCTTAAATGGATAAATATCTATAAAATTATCATTTTGGGCGTTTTAACTGTTAATGGGTGTGGTTTTATGGGTTAAAAACTGTAACCTTGTAACTCATTGTAATTGCTTTGTTTAGTTGTGCTTAATGTTAGCTGTTTGTGGTAAATGAATGGTATTAAAAGGCAATTAAAGCCGATAAATATCGGCATAAATACCCGATAATTATCGAAGTTTGACCTAGATCAATTCCTTGGCGTAAATCCTCACTACACTGGCCGCAAGTTTTGAATCAATCGATTTAAATCTGTTTTTTGGCTTTCGGCATATCACTTTCTGAATTACCGATTTCCGCAATATAGATTATGTTTTATTGGAGCAGTTATTATGAAACTACCATCAGCTACAGCAACCGACCTAAACAAACCAGGCCTTCGTCACTTCTTGAAAACTCAAGATTTCACTAAACAAGAATTGACTGAAATTCTTGATCTAATGACGCTGTTAAAGCAGGCGCGTAAGGACAATGCCGTTCCACAATTGTTCAAAGGCAAATCTGTTGCAATGATATTTGAACAGCCGTCGACTCGTACTCGAGTGTCGTTTGAAACAGCTGCAACAATTTTAGGTGGCCATGCGCTATTTCTTTCGCCAAAAGACATTCACCTTGGCGGTAAAGAGAATATTGCCGATACCTCTCGCGTGCTTTCTCGCATGGTAGATATCATGATGGCGCGAGTCGATGACCATAAGACGGTTGCCGATTTAGCTGAACATGCCACGGTGCCGGTCATCAATGGTTTATGTGACTGGTTGCATCCAACACAAATGATGGCTGACATCTTTACCATGATGGAACACTTGCCAGCAGGCAAAGACTTAAGCGATTTGAGTGTTGCCTTTGTTGGTGACGCGACCAATGTTGCCTCAGAGCTTATGTTCATTTGTACCAAGTTTGGTATGGACTACAAACACATTGGTCCTGCGAAATACCAAGTACCACAAAAGTGGATCGATATTGCTGAAGAAAACTGCAGCTTATCCGGCGGTACATTGACCATCACTGAAGACACTAATGCGGTGGAAGGCTGTGACATTTTAGTTGCCGATAGCTTTTACTGGTTTGGTCAAGAAGCAGAAAAAGATGATCGTTTAGCGACGTTTATTCCTGAGTACGTAGTTGATCAAAGACTTATGGATAAAGCTGGACCTAACACTATGTTCATGCATTGCTTACCAGCAAATGATGAGCGTGAAACGACGCGTGAAGTGATGGATGGCGACAACTCGCTAATCTTTGACGAAGCAGAAAACCGTCTAACAGCGCAAATGGCGTTACTTGTGTACTTTACTCACAAGCACACCAAACCGGCAGACGATGCGATTGCTGCTGATCACGACGCCATTATCGGCGATTTCTTAACCAAGCTTTAATGCCTTGTTAGCAAACAACAGTGTTTCGGCATAGCCGAAACACTGAGTTTAAATTGAGATTGAATTGGAGTGAGTTATGAGAATCGTTGTCGCTCTTGGTGGTAATGCTTTGCTAAAACGTGGCGAAGCTATGACCGCTGAAAACCAACTGTGTAATGTCAAAATTGCCGCTAGCGCTCTGGCAGAGCTTGCCAAAGAGCACGAAATTGTTATTGCTCATGGCAATGGTCCGCAAGTTGGCTTGCTGGCTTTACAGGCTGCATCTTATGAAACGGTTGCCCCGTATCCTTTGGATATTTTAGGTGCCGAAAGTGTGGGTCAAATAGGTTATATGATTGAACAGCAAATGGGCAATATACTGCCGTTTGAACAAAAATATGCCACCTTGCTGACCCAAGTTGAAGTGGATGCCAATGACCCTGCATTTGCTGACCCGACCAAATTTATCGGTCCTGTTTACAGTTATGAACAAGCCGACCTTATCGCCAAAGAACGTGGCTTCACGTTTAAGCCCGATGGCGAATATTATCGCCGTGTTGTGCCGTCACCATTGCCTAAACGAATTTTTGAAATATCGGTTATTGAAATGTTGATAGAGCAAGGCGTGATCGTTACCTGTGCTGGCGGTGGTGGTATCCCAACCATGTATCAAGAAGATGGCACGTTAACCGGCGTTGAAGCGGTTATTGATAAAGACAGAACGGCCTCTTTATTGGCACGAGAGATAAATGCAGACGCCTTATTGGTATTAACCGATGTTGATTCGGTATACCTAAATTGGGGTACGGATGAGCAAAAAGAAATTCGTACAGCATCCACTCAAGCCATGTCTGAATTTGGCTTTCCGGCAGGTTCTATGGGACCCAAAGTTGAAGCGGCAATTGAATTTGCGCAAGCAACTGGCGGCTTAGCCTGTATCGGTTCATTGGAAAATGCTAAGGCAATGCTTAACGGCGATGCTGGCACCACGGTGTTGAAAGATTGCGAGCAAACAGTCTACGCCTAATGGTTAATTAATATGTGTGTGGCTTGATGACGTTGCGGTTGTTGTCAAGCCAGCACTATGGAGTACATATGAAAACGGGTATTAAATTGTTGATGGGGGCCGCCCTGTTAACAGGCGCAGCAACACAGGCTGCTGAAGTGTCAACAACCATCAGTGCAACCGATGATTATCGCTTTCGCGGTATCTCTCAATCCGCTGGCGATGCGGCATTGCAAGGCAGTTTAGATGTAGCCTTTGATAACGGCGTTTATGTTGGTGCTTGGGCCAGTAATATAGATTTTGGTGGCGATGGCGATACTGAAGTCGATTATTACATTGGCTACTACACCGATATTACCGATGACTTAGGTATAGATGTTAGCTATTCATACTACACCTATCCGGGCTTAGATTATGACAGTGATTATGGTGAAATCGCGACAACCTTATTTTACAAAGACTTTAGTATTCAAATGGCCTACAGCGATGATTTTGCCAATACCGATGAGTCGGCAACGTATGTCGCCATTGATTATCAAAAAGTAGTGATTGAAGAGTTAGGCTTTGCGCAAAATATTGCCATTGAGTTGCATGCTGGTCATAGTTCTGGTGATTACTGGGACGAATACGATATTGGCTCTTACTCAGACTATTCAGTCGGTGTCGCAACCGACATCAAAGGCTTCAACTTTAAAGTAGCCTACATGGTTAATGACATTGATGACGAGGATGAAATTGGCAGTAATTCCGCATTCCGTAATGACAACGCCATTAACTTCTCAGTCTCAAAAACATTTTCCTTAGGAACCTTCTAATCTTCTATTGATTTGGTCTGACACGTATAAGTATCTTACTCTCCTCGCTTACTCTCGAGCTTATGCGTGTTAGGCCAAGTTAATACCTCCGGCCTTGAATCAATCCGGTTAACTAAATTTATTGACGACATTACAGAGAAGCCTCAGTAATGCCGGAGAAATCTAGCGTTTAGTTTTAATCGTTATTGTTCTTTATCGGTATGTTTTACTACCGCTCCTGATTTCATAACAAATGATACATTCATCACTGTTTCAATATTCTCTAACGGGTTTTCATCGACCGCAATGATATCGGCAAGAAGGTTTACTTTTATTCTTCCTCGATCTTCCACCCCTAATAATTCAGTGGCATTAATGGTCGCAGCTTGTAACGCTTGAGAATGGGTCATACCACGAGCGACTAATGCCAGAATTTCTGCTGCATTTTCTCCATGAGGTATTAGAGGGGCGTCACTACCCATAGCTATTTTCACATTTGATTTGATTGCTTGGATTAAACGCTCTTTCCCTAACGGCAGTACATACTCCGCTTTTTCACGTAACTTTGGATGCATTTTTTCTAACAACGGCTGTAGGTACTCAACTAACCCCGTCGTGGGAACTAAATAAGTGCCATTCGATTTCATTAATTCTATGGCTTTATCATTAATTAACGATCCATGTTCTATTGAGTCAACACCCGCTTCAATCGCAGCAATAATACCTTGCGTCCCATGCGCATGAGCGGCGACTTTTATATCATGACGGTGTGCTTCATCTACAGCGGCTTTCATTTCTAGATCCGTCAATTGTTGTGCTCCTACCGAATCTTCTAACGATAAAACCCCAGCAGTTGCGTGGATTTTTATCACTTTAGCACCATGTTTAATTTGATATCTTACTGCTTTAACCACATCATCAACGCTATTAACTACGCCGTGTTTTGGGCCGATTTCAATCAACCCTTCCGCAAATCCCATTGTCAGATCACCATGACCACCTTCTATGGTAACCATATGACCAGCCGGAAAAATGCTTGGTGCTTTCACCCAACCTTCTTTACCCGCTTCCGATAATGCGACATTTGTTAAATCTTTAGTAATGTGGCCCTGACCCACATTGCGAACTGTTGTGAAACCACCCATTAGGGTTAATTCAGCGTTTCTAACTGCTCTTATCGCGCCTTTACTGGCGTTTTCTTTCGTTAATATGTGATCAAAACTTCCGTCAAAATCGAGATCAAGGTGGGTATGCATATCAATCAATCCTGGCAGAAGGATTTTATTCTTTAAATCAATACGATGTACCTTATCGGGAAGCTGTTCAGGGTTAATCGCTTTAATCAGGCCATTTTCGATAAGAATATTAGCAGGGGAAACTAGTCTACCTTTATCAACATCCACATAGGATTTAGCTTGAATTAAAGTCGGTATTTCGTTGGCAGCTATGTCATAAGAGACAATCAAACAAACAATCAGGTAGATAACTTTTTTCATTTTATTCTTCTCAATTGGTGGCGGTAAAGCCTGTATCTACAGATTAGCAGTAGCACTCAAGTCTTTCAATTATCATGATTTTTACCCCGTTTAGCTTTCTGCAGGTGGGGGCTGGTTCAAGATTTTTTTGCGAAGATTCTGAGCTTTCGCTTAATATACAAATTATATTAATTGTAAGGGATTGCGGTTATCTGCGTATGGCGCAAGGTTGACGCTCATTGTCTGTAAAGGTAATGTCTGGTTTGAGTGAGAAGTAGACAGAGAATAGTTGTATAAAAAATAATGAGTGAAGTAGATTTAGTTTTTTTAATTGTCATCCTAGTTGTCGGTGTGTTCACCTCTAAATTAGCCACCAAAAAGAAAGCAGACTTTAAAGAATCGGCTGACAAATTCATATCCGCCTATGGGTTTAAAAGGGTAACCTCTATTTCCTCTGAGCTTCATAGGCATGGGTTTAGCATTTTCGATCTAGACGAAGATGGCTTATTAGAAAATATACTTTTAAAGACTAATGCTTCGAGTGATGTTTATCTTTTTGATTTCCAATATTCAATAAAAGATGGTGGTAGAAGTTCTCAATCTGCTACGCAACGTGTCGCCTTTATTAAGCTAAACAATGATTTGCTATATAGCTTTGATCTCAAACCTGAAAGCTATTTTGACAAGATTAAACAAGCAATTGGTTTTGAAGATATCGACTTTGATGACTTTAAGAAATTCTCTAATAAATACGCTCTAAAATCTTCAGATAAGGAAAGAGTCGAAAAGAGCTTTCCACAAAAGCTAATGAAGATGTTAGAAGAAAAAGAAGGTGTATTTATTGAGGCCAGAAAAAACTGCATTCTAATCTATATCAAAGGTGGCCATGAGCTTTCAGCATATGAGCCTTTATACAATGATGCAGTTGCGTACAAAAAGCTCCTTATCGAAAGCGTATAGTGTTTAGTCTGCTTATGGCACAAAGCGGAAATAATTAGTTTCAAGTGATCTGACCCCTTGAAGCAGTAATACAGACAAAAAGACAACCAACAAGAAGAACAAATGCAAACTCTCAAAACACTAATCATCGCTTTTACATTGGTTATAGCACCAATCTCTTTATTTGCTAACTGGTCCTCATCAGAGGTTGAAGCACTTTGCCAATCAAGCAACTCAATCAAGACATACCAGCAGCTATCTTTAAAGGTAGAGGATAGTTTATTCAGCCAAGTAAGTGACCAGAAGGCAAGTGATGAGCTTGACAGAGTCTTCATTTACAGCGTGTTTAATTTTGCTCGTAACATCTGCCACATCACCTTGGACAACAACAATATTGTTAGCATGACGTATGGACCAAGCCACCCTATCTAATATGACATACAGAGCACAGCCGAATACAAAGGGTGTTATGGCGGCTAATGGCACAAAGCAGCCCTTCAAAGTCACCTTTAACATAATGGGGATCCCATCCAAAAACACGATGGGATGACGCACAGGTTGTGCTAATGCAAATTGCTTCCAGGATGAAGGTTTATATTAGTGACGGCGCTCTGTTTTTAGCTACGTTTTACAACCATGTTTTGCAGGCGGTGAAATTGACATTGACCCAATGTTGTTCATTAAGTTGCTCTGCCGCTTGGCTAATGCGATTGCGAATCGCATCCATCTCGGCAATGCTAAGTAAGCCTTTTGACATAAGAAAATTCAATTCGATATTTACTTCTCTGCCGATACTGACCATACGTAATTTGTATTGCGCATTGAGTTGTTTGGCGATGGTGCTCGCTTCGTCATCAATTGGTTGCAATTGATCGTCGCTCACTTGGTAATACAAGATTTCTTTGCCGGCGGCGAGTAAGGTTTTCATCGGCATTAAAATAAACAAGCACGATGCGATAACCACCATAACCGGATCTGCATAAGGGATCAGCTGGCTATATTGGCTATCTCTTAGCAGCAATGACACACTAAAACCGGCCAGCACACCAACACTCAGTACAGTGTCTCCAAACCATTGATTTTTTTCGGCATTAAGTAACTTTGAACCAATGCTTCGATTCTTGATAAGCAAAAACATAAAAATGATAAAACAGCCAATGGTGCTGATTATCGCGTAAATTAATGCTGATTCGATGGCAACGTTTCGACCTCCTTCTAATACCACCAGTACCGCATCGATGCTTGAGAACAGACAGACACCGATAACGATTAACGATTTAAATAGGATGATCAAAGGTTCAAAATGCGCCTTACCAAAGGGAAAACGCATGTCTTCATTGGCTGACTGAATTTGCTTTAGCACCAGTAAAGACACCAAGCTTAGTAATAAGCTGATGGTCGAATAAATACCGTCAAACAACACCATGCCTGAACCGGCATACAGACCCCAGCATACCCCTAAAATGGCAAAGGCTGCGGTAGTGAAAACACAGATTTTTAAGATGGTTTGTTCGGTCATAAGAGCACCCCAATAAAATCCATAAACAGAGACATTGTTCGACCTTGCTATCTTACGCATTGGTTAAATAAACGCCAATGCTAATCTGCGTTGCTGTTGATCCAAGTCAACGCAAATGTGCTGTAAAGACAGCGTTAGATACAAAAAAGCCACCTTATGATGAGGTGGCTTTTTAAGTTGATGCAAGGCGGGTTAGTAACCTATTGCCATACCATCTTTGCGCATTTCACTGGCACCATAATAAACGCCGGTGTCAGGATCGCGCCATATCGCTTGGTAGCCGCCAAATGGACCAGAGGTTATATCGACTTTGTGGCCACGTTGTTGTAACTCCTTGACGACAGCAGCACTGACACCGCTTTCTAATTCAAGTACACCACCGTCTTGCATGCGGCCTTGCCATGTTGGCTCAGTTGAACCGCGATGATGGTAACGAGCAGCATCACCAGATTGCTGTACGCCCATGCCAAAATCGATGATATTAGCCACCATCTGAACGTGACCTTGCGGCTGCATAGCACCACCCATTAAGCCAAAACTCATCAACGGTTGACCGTCTTTGGTTAAGAATGCCGGAATGATGGTATGGAAAGGGCGTTTACCCGGAGCATAGACATTAGGATGCCCTTCGCTTAACGAGTATTGTGCGCCGCGGTTTTGAAAAATAAAACCCAAACCATCGGCGACTAAGCCGGTGCCCATACCACGGTAGTTACTTTGGATTAACGAGACCATCATGCCGTTTTTATCTGCGACGGTAAGGTAAATGGTGTCACCATCAATTAATTTCGGATCGCCGTGCTCGACCTGATTGGCCGCCTTGTTCATATCAATTAGCTCGCGACGCTTAGCGGCATAATCTTTTGATAATAAGCCATCAAGAGGAATGTCATAATATTCTGGGTCAGCGTAAAAACGCGCGCGATCTTCAAATGCCAGTTTCTTTGCTTCGGTCATCACGTGCAGGTAATCGGCACTGTTGTGACCCATGTTAGCAAGATCGTAACCTTCAAGAATGTTAAGCATTTGCAATGCGGCAATACCTTGACCGTTTGGTGGCAATTCCCACACGTCATAACCACGGTAATTTACCGACACGGGCTCTATCCAAGTGCTGGTGTGGCTAGCAAAGTCTTCTTTGCGCAAGGCACCGCCTATGCGTTTAAAGTAGGCGTCCATGGTGTCGGCAATTTCGCCTTGATAGAACGCGTCTCGACCGCCGTTGGCTATTTTGCTTAAGGTGTTGGCCAGGTCTGGGTTTTTAAAAATTTGACCTTCTTTAATGTATTCGCCATCGACTAAGTAGGTGGCTTTATAGTTATCAATTTCTTCTATCTCGCCAGCTTTATGTAAGCGCTGATAACGCTCTTGATATATGCCCATGTAATAGGATACGACTTCAGTGACAGGGAAACCTTGATTGGCATAATCGATAGCAGGTTGCAGGTTATCGCTCATCTCTAAGCTACCAAACTTAGCATGCAGCTCATACCAGGCATCGACGGTACCCGGCACGGTGACAGGTGAGCTACCCCAATTAGGTATTTCACTGACATCACCAATTTTTGCTTTTAGCTGCGCTAAGGTTTGTCCTTTAGGCGAACGCCCTGAGCCATTTAGGCCATAGAGTTTTTCGGTTTTTGGATCCCAAACAATGGCAAATAAATCACCGCCAATGCCGTTGCCCGTTGGCTCCATAAGACCAATCGCTGCGTTGGCGGCAATCGCGGCATCAACCGCACTGCCACCTTGCTTTAAAATATCAATGGCAACCTGGCTCGCAAGCGGGTGCGATGTTGCTGCCATGCCGTTGCTGCCCAGTACTGCTGAACGAGTTGCCCAAGGTGCACTGACAACACGATCGCCACGCCCATCTTCGCGCATCATAACTTGCTTAGTATTGTCTTCGCCAACGTAAACCAAACGTGGGTCTTGTGGTTCTGAATCATTGTTGTCTTGCATAGTTGAGCTACAGGCTGCCAACGTTAGCGACAGACCACAGCCTATCGCTAAGGCCGATTTGTTAACATTCATAATCGATTGTTCTTTAGAATTGTTTATTGAGTGTAGCTCTAATACAACAGAGTTGATGGGGTAATGTCAAAAGCGGCTACGATAAACCGCCAACTTTGTGCGACAACTCGCAACAATAAGGTCAACTACAGCTTAAAGTACGACTTTAAGTCCGTAAATATTAAAGGTTTTCTTTAATTGCTGCATGGTTAATTGACTCGGTGGGTGGATATGAGCCAATTCATAGGTGTCGCCATATTGCTGCCATTTATAAGCACCAATAGAATGATAGGGCAGCAATTCGATATGTACTACATTGTCCATTGGATGCAGAAATTCTGCCAATAACTGCGCCGATAATTGGTCATCGGTATAGCCAGGCACAACCACATAGCGAATCCAAACCGGTTTGTTGATCTTTTGCAGGTGGCGGGCAAAACTCAACGCATAGCGATTGCTGACTTTGGTTAAATCAATATGGATTTTATCCTGAATCTGTTTCAGATCGAGCAACACCAGATCGGTGACTTGCATTAAGGCATCCATCTTCTCGTCTTGACCGCGAATAAAGCCATTGGTGTCGAGTGTGGTATGTATGCCTTCTTGCTTGCAAGCGGTAAACAGAGCGGTAACAAATTCGGCTTGTAAGATAGGCTCACCACCAGAGACAGTGATGCCGCCACCAGAGGATTTAAAGAAGTGTTTATAGGGGCGTACTTGTTCTAAAACTTGCTCAACGGTCATTTCATCGCCAGCATCTTCGTCCCAACTATCACGGTTATGACAGTATTTGCAGCGCATAAGACAACCCTGCATAAAGACAATAAAACGTATGCCGGGACCATCAAAGGTTCCGCAAGACTCTACTGAATGAACACGACCCGTAACCATATAATCCTCAAGCGCCTAACACAAATAAGGATGGCAGAAGCCATCCTTATTGTTTAGGTTATTACATACGATCGATAAAAGTACGATTAATAACATCCTGTTTTTGCTCTTGGGTGAGCGAGTTAAAGCGCACCGCATAACCAGACACTCGAATGGTTAACTGTGGGTATTGCTCTGGGTGTGCCATCGCATCCAACAGCATTTCTCGGTCAAGAACGTTGACGTTGATGTGTTGCCCACCTTCAATACTATCATCGTGGTGGAAGTAACCATCAAGCAAGGCTGACAAGTTTTGCTGTTTGCTGCTATCGTCTTTACCTAACGCGCCAGGCACCATTGAGAAAGTATATGAAATACCATCTTTGGCGTCTTTAAACGGCAGTTTACCGACAGATTGCATCACCGCAAGTGCGCCTTTGGTATCACGACCATGCATCGGGTTTGCGCCCGGTGCAAACGGCATACCCGCTTTGCGACCGTCTGGCGTTGAGCCTGTTTTCTTACCATAAACCACGTTTGAAGTGATGGTTAACACCGATTGAGTCGGCGTCGCTTTGCGGTAAATTGGGCTCTTCTCGACTTTCGCCATAAACTCACTGACCAAATCACAAGCAATGTCATCAACTCGAGCGTCATTATTACCAAACGCTGGAAAGTCGCCGTCAATTTCAAAATCAATGGCAACACCGTCTTCGTTACGAATAGGTTTTACTTTGGCGTATTTTATCGCAGATAAGCTATCGGCGGTCACCGATAGGCCGGCGATACCACAGGCCATGGTGCGTTCAACATCTCGGTCATGCAATGCCATTAATGACGCTTCATAACTGTATTTGTCGTGCATAAAATGGATGCAGTTCAATGCCAATACATACTGTTTGGCAACCCAATCGGTAACCTGATCAAAATTGGCTTTGACCGTGTCGTAATCAAGCACGTCATCGGTGATTGGATCCATTTTAGGGCCAATTTGAGTTTGCATTTTTTCATCTACACCACCATTGATGGCATAAAGTAGCGCTTTGGCTAAGTTGGCACGCGCACCAAAAAACTGCATTTGCTTGCCGAGGATCATCGGGCTTACACAGCAGGCAATACCGTAATCATCTGAATCAAAATCAGCGCGCATCAAGTCATCATTTTCATATTGAATTGAGCTGGTATCTATAGATACTTTGGCACAGTAATGTTTAAAGTTTTCCGGTAAATGCTCAGACCAAAGCACCGTCATATTCGGCTCTGGACTGGCACCCATGGTGTATAAAGTATTAAGAAAACGAAAGTTGGTTTTACTCACCAATGTACGGCCATCAAGACCCATACCACCAATAGATTCGGTCGCCCATATCGGATCGCCAGAGAATAACTCGTCGTAATCAGGGGTACGTAAGAAACGCACCATACGCAGTTTCATCACAAGGTGGTCAATCAGCTCTTGAGCTTTCTCTTCATCAAGCACACCACGTTCAATATCACGTTCAATATAGATATCTAAGAAGGTTGACACGCGACCGAACGACATTGCCGCACCGTTTTGCGATTTAATTGCTGCTAAGTAGGCAAAGTAAGTCCATTGCACCGCTTCTTGCGCATTAAGTGCTGGTTTTGAAATATCAAAGCCATAGCTTTGTGCCATGGTTTTCATATCATTAAGGGCGCGATGTTGGTCAAAAATCTCTTCACGTAAACGAATGATACGCTCTAGCTCTTCGCTGCTTGGCGCATCTGTTAACTCTTGCTCTAGTGATTTGTGCTGCGCGGCTTTATCTTGCATTAAAAAGTCAATGCCATATAAAGCTACACGGCGATAATCACCGATAATACGACCACGGCCATAGGCATCAGGTAAACCGGTGATAATACCGGACTTACGGGCTTTAAGAATGTCAGAGGTGTAAACATCGAATACCCCTTGGTTATGGGTCTTACGATATTTGTGGAATATTTCGCTAACCTGAGGCGATAGCTCTTTGCCGTAAACTTTGGCGCTATTTTCGACCATACGAATACCACCGTTACATACGATGCCGCGCTTAAGTGGAGCATCCGTTTGTAAACCAACAATGGTTTCTAAATCTTTGTTGATGTAGCCAGGGCCATGGGAAGTAATTGTTGAGGGAACATCGGTATCAAAATCGACGGGCGCTAAGGTTTCGTTTTCTTGCTTGATACCTTCAGCGACTTGTTGCCATAGCGTTTTGGTTGCATCTGTTGCACCAGCTAAAAAGCTGTCGTCACCTTGGTATGGAGTATAGTTTTGCTGGATAAAGTCTCGAACGTTCACCTGTTCTTGCCAGTCACCTGGGGTGAAGTCGCTCCACGCGTTTGTTTTGCTATCACTAACCATTTCGGTCTCCAAATTTTAGAAAGGCCAGTTACCGTGTCAAACAGAAGATATATCGACACCATAACTTTAAATATGTGCGTCATTGTTTTAAGAGCATGGCGTGCTCTTGGTAATTGCACCAGCAATTACCCAATTGCTGTTATAAAATTATATGTTAAAAACAACTAATTTCATGGCCTATAAAGATAATAGTTAATTGCAATCAAATAATCTTGGTGATTAATGTAATTTTTGTTAGTCAATTGTTAACGTGATTGCTTACAAAATCTCGGCACAGGCTGCTGTTATCGTTAGTGTAAGAGAGTGTTTATGTTTATTGTTTTAGCGGATATACATGGTTGCATCAGCAACCTTAAAACCGTATTAGACAAATATTCGCAACAGCCAATCAAAGGCATTATTGTGCTGGGCGATATATTGAATCATGGCCCAAGAAATCCAATGGTTGATGAGTATTCGCCGCGCAAATGTGCAACGCTATTAAACGCTTTCGCGCCGCAGATTATTGCCGTGCGTGGCAATTGCGACAGTGAGGTTGATCAAATGTTGCTTAACTTTCCGATGATGTCGGATATGGCGATAGTGTATCTAAAAGATCGTCGCATAGTGCTCAGCCATGGGCATTTATATAGTGACGATGCGAGCGATGATTTTTTTAGCGATGGTGACGTCTATTTGTTTGGCCATAGTCATCTGCCAAAAGCGGAATATTCAAAGCAGCGCTATTTATTAAACCCCGGCTCAATAACGTTAGCGAAAGGCGGTTTCGAGCAAAGCTACGGCATATTAGATGCAGATGGTTTTGCGGTGTACAATCTAAACCATCAGCGAATCGCCGGTATTGAGTTTGGTTAATCCCGCAGCGTCACTGCATTTGTGTTATTTCGATTAACGCCTGTTGATCGATATGTTGCAATTTCTCTTGCAGTGGCTCAGGTGAAAAGTCTATCGGTGTCCTCAAACTAAAATAAGCACTCAGTACGCTTTGTCCTAATTCAACAACGGCGTAGCGATGTGATTCCATATCATCAATATCTATAGCGAATTCCGCCAATACTTGGGTGATCTGATCGATTAAACCTGACTTATCACGCGCCTCATAGGTTAATGACCACAGCGCAAAACTTTGCTGTAAGTCGTTGCAATCATTAAAGTGAGATATCAGGCCGTCATGGTGTTCGAAAAAGGCCTTTAACTCATCAGCTTTATCCTCACCAATCTCAATCTTAATCAAACCAACAAAACGACCGCCGAGTTGGCTCACCCGCGAGTCTAGCCAAATACCGCCCAACTGATTTGTTTGTTGGGCAAGGCTGCGCATCACACCGGAGCGCTCTTCACCTAGGATGGTCGCGATAAATTGTACTGTCATAAATGTCTCCCGCTGACCTAGTTTGCTACAATAGCGCTGGTATGCCAGGCAGCATACCCACTGCTAACATGGCAATTAAACAGATGATAAATGCTAATCCCGGTATAATAACTCTGTCGGCAAACGACAGCTGTTTGGCTCTATCTTTATCACCTATCATGCCGTTGTTATCCAACAGCATAGTCAGTGACCATGCCAGAACAGGGTTAGCGACAAAGGCGGCAAAAATACAGATACCCGCCGATTGCGCATCTTTGGATTCTTTCACCATTTGCAGCCCAGCTTCTAATAATGGCAAAAACACGCCAACCAGCAATGCAATAGACATCACCGGTTTCCATACCGCAACATCCATCGGGTAACCTGACACGGCGACGACGATACACATTGCGCCTAACAATATGGCGCCGGCTGGTATCGGTCGTTTGGCGATAGCCGCTGGGATCATATATGTGCCCCAACTGGAGGTAATATTACCGCCGCCTACTGCGGTACCCACTATTTGTCGAAACGCACAAGTGGTCATGGTGTCGTCCACGTCCATCAATACTTTATCTGTACCTTTGGGGTAGTTAAGCTCCTGAAAAATCCGGTGGCCAAGAAAATCTGGTGGCCACATCGCCACGGCAAGAATGGCAAACGGTAACGAGGCAATAAAATGTGACAGATTAGGTAAGCCTAGCATCCAACCTTCACTGGTACTGCCCCACCAATAAACCGGGTTTAAATTGGGAATGCCAGGTTCGGTTACAAAGACTAAATCAAACCCCGCACCAAATAAAAAGGCGATAACAATAGCGACGATGGAACACAAGGGAATCGCCAGCCAACGCTTGCCGATTCTGGCTAAGTATGAATACAGCACGACATTAGCAATAAGAATGATAAACGCCACATGACTGAGGCTGTAATCTAAGCTGTGCTTGCTCTGCAGGCTTTCTGCCCAACTGAATAACGAGGTGATTTGGCTAACCGCACCACCAAAGCCGAGGAACACCAAAAGGCCGCCAGCGACCCCATCACCGGTGAGGTTTACCAGCCGCGAGCCACCTTTAAAGTAACTCATTAATATGCCAAAAATGCCTAGTAAAATGGCCAATGCTAACGGGTGCGCTCCGGCAAGGGCGATGGCACCAATAAGCGGAATCATCGGCCCATGGTTACCGGCTAAGTTGGCTCTTGGGTTGATAAAGCCAGAACTGATAATACAAAACAACAGGGCAGGGATAAGCATTTCTACCCGCACGACGGAGATAATAAAATCAGCCCCTAGATTAACCTCATCCCACTTTTCTGTTAAACCAATGGCCCACGCAGACATTACCGCAGAATACATCACCGTAATGCCTATGGTTCCGGCGATGGCTGGCACTAAGTCTTCCCACTCAAAATTGAAATCTCGACCGGGTAAGTTCAATCCCCAACGACGGGGCTTCATGATTTTTAATTCATGATCTAGATAATCTGAACGACTTGAAAATTCATTGGCTGGACGGTGAGCCTGATGATAGGGAGTCGAATCATCGCTGTTGTGCTGGGAATTTTCACTCTCTTGCATAATCGTCTCTATCGCAACAGGCAGCGCAGCATAATTAAAAACAACAACGACTAATCTTTAGGTGCTGCCATAAGGTTATATGAACAAACAATAATTGTAGTTCAGATAGTGAAAAACATAAGGTTGATAATGGCCGGCAAAAATTTAACGGCTGAGATTTATTAGCGGGCAAATAAAAGCCGACGGTTATCGCCGGCTGATCATCGATGAATTATCAGAGCATTAATAGTAATAGTCTTCGTGTGTGTGAACTTGCGGATCGTCGACGATTTCTTCTATGCCAACCTGAATTGAATTGTTGTCCATTAAATCAGTCATATACACAGTTTGCGTTGCGCCATCTACCCAACTGACTCGGCCACTGCCTTTGCGTGACGTACAAATCATACCAACTTTGATGTTATCGATATCCATTATGCCTCCCAACATTGATTAAGGTGTTGTAAGCCTAGCTGACATCCTTTGTCAGGCAAGTAGGTACTCGCCTGTAGACTAAGATATAGACACTATTATACGTGGTGAGTTCCAATAGAGATTGACGCGCAATCGGGTAATATTAATTTAACGCCATTTGATACGGCGATTTTTACCCTATGTAAGGAATATTTATCAGCCAAAAGTGATTGTAATGATTAATGAAAATCATCAATCTTGTACGTTATTGAATCACAACTTTGACTGGTTAAATCAATATAAAAAGAAACGGGATAACCATAGACATCATGAAATAAAGGCACGGATTTCGACGTTTTAGATTCAGAAAAGCGCTTAGGTTGCTGTAAATTAGTTTGCAACATTAAGTCAAATACATCATCTATGGTGTAATAAAGGTGCAGGGTTAATTCAGGTTCATAATGGTTTATGGCAGCAGTATAAACAGATACGACAACATTATCTTCTACGGTTATCGTTCGATTTAAGTAATATTGGTCCCCGCTATCTTGGCAGTCGCTGCCTTGTTCACTGTATGAAAATGAATAATCGCTAATCTCAGTTGCCTTCCAAATAGCTTGGTTTTTCAAGATTAATGCGCTCAGATCACGGTACTCTTCATCGGAGTCATCGCTACACGATATAAGGCATAAGCAGAGTAATAACAAAAGTGTTTGTTTCATAAAAATTCCATTTAAATGATGTCCTAGCAGCGATTAAATTTACTCCGAATTTAGAGTTTACTCAATGCTTTGTGGTACATATGTGCAATCCATAATAGTGGTGTTGCAGAGCAAGTCAATGAATTAATTGTGGCGACACGCGGATGGTGTGGCGATAGTGAAAGCAAGCAATCGCTGTCGTTTCACATGACACTTGGTTGCCCAATATACGAGAAATAATTAAGGGGTAAATAACGTGCCTAAGGTCGTGGCACGGCTAGCGCCGGTTACCGACGGTAAGTTTGAGGCTAAATTGTGCTCAAAAGCATAGGCCAGCCAAGCAAATATCAACGCTTCTAAGGCGTCATTGTCAATACCATATTGATTGCCTGTCTGCACATTGGCGTCAGCAAGTAATTGCTTTAGCATGGTCATTAACAATGGGTTATGGGCGCCACCACCAACGATAACCACCTCGGACTGAGGATTTAAATGCCCGATGGCTTCGGCAATGCTATGACTTGTTAGCGCAGTTAGCGTGGCTTGAATGTCTGCAGGTGCTAAGTCTTTATGTTGTTGTTGAGCGATAAACTGTTGCAGCCACGCATCATGAAAATATTCACGGCCAGTACTTTTTGGAAAAGCCTTGGCAAAATACGAATCTTGCAACATCAAGGTCAACAGTTGTTGATTAACCTGACCTGTTTTCGCCCATTTAGCATCTTCATCAATGCCTTTTGTGCAACTTGGGTAGTGACGAGTATACCAGTCATCTAGCAAGGCATTGCCCGGCCCCGTATCAAAACCAATTACCGAGTTATCGCTGGCACCTAAGTAGGTGATGTTAGCAATGCCACCAATATTGACAATACATACATCTTTTTCTTTATCGCGAAACATGGCGTTATGGTATGCCGGTACCAATGGCGCACCTTGACCACCCAATGCCATATCTTTTTCACGAAAGCGACCGATTACAGGGATGTCAGTCAACACCGCTAAGGTTTGGCTACAACCAATTTGGCAGGTAAAGCTGTGTTGTTGCGATGGACGATGACGGATGGTTTGGCCGTGATTGCCGATTGCTTTGATATCATGACTATTGAGCTGTTGCTGTTTAAGAAACGCCAGTACGGCGCTGGCAAAATGTTGCGCAAGTTGCTTATCAAGGGCGGCTAGGCGGTCTAATTCATTATCGCCTGGGGTGTATAAACTTTGGATCTGCTGTTTTAATTGAGGCGAATAAGGCTGATAAAAGCTGGCGTGCAAAACATGAGATTTGTCGTTAAATTCAACCAGTGCTAAATCAATACCATCAGCACTGGTTCCAGACATTAAGCCAATATAGAGTTCTGCGTTGTTATTCGGCAAGTGCTTCTGACTCATCCAGGGTTGCCGCAATTAATGTTTGCTTCGAACCTTCAAGTTGCTCTAATACACGGCTCGCTAATTTGGTAAATTCCTGTTTGTGCTTTTTAGCGATAGGCTGTGCATCAGGTAATTTAACGGTACGTGGGTTTCTGTGCACGCCATTGAGCAAAAATTCATAATGCAGATGTGGTGCTTGTGACAGTCCGGTTGAGCCAACCAAACCAATCACTTGGCCTTGTTTCACTCGTTGACCTTTTTTTACTTTGCGCTTAGAGAAGTGCAAATATTTGGTGACGATGTTATTCGCGTGTTGAATGAATACATAGTGACCATTGTATTTATTGTAAGTCGATGAAATAACTCGACCATTACCCGCTGCCTTCACTGGTGTGCCTTTAGGGGCTCGATAATCGGTACCATTGTGGGCTTTATAGCGTTTAAGAATTGGGTGGTAACGTTTTGGTTTGAAATTTGAGCTAATGTACTGGAAGCTAACCGGCGCACGTAAGAACGACTTACGCATGCTATCGCCTTTTTGGTTATAGTATTCACCATCTTTAAAACGTACCGCTTTAAAGGTTTCGCCTTGGTTAATAAATTCCGCAGCCAAAATATTGCCATGGCCAACAAATTCACCGTCGATGTATTTGTCTTCAAACATCACCGCAAAGGCATCACCTTCACGAATGTCTAATGCGAAATCGACATCCCAACCAAAAATGTTGGCTAAATTCATGATTTGTTTATTGCTCATGCCGGCTTTAAGGCCAGCATTCCAGAAGTTACTGGTGATGGTCGCCTGTGCATAACCGGTGCGAACTTCGACTTGTTTTTCAGCGATACGGCTAGTGAAGTTTTGTTGTTCAACAGCAATGTGCAATGTTTCGGTCATCGACATTTTGTACTGTAAGCCAACAAGTTCACCATCATCATTGCTGGCGAGTTGAATTTGCTCGCCAACACGCAACGATTTAAGCTCTTTACCATGCTCTGTTTTGGTTAATTTGTGCGTTGTTGTCGCACCGTGGCCAAAACGTTTCATGATTTTTGCCAAGGTATCGCCGCTTTTAACAGTGGCGGTTTGCCATGACTGGGTTGCAGGTTTTTGCTCGGCAACTTGCTGTAGTTTTTTCTTAGTTTGCTCCGGAATGGACAAATCGTAAGTTTTTCCCACTTCAATTGCAGGTTTGCCGCTATTTTTTGATGCGACAGCTTGTTCTGATGGCAAAACCAGCAAAATAACTAGAAAAATACTGCAGCCGATGATTAACATACGGTGTTTTTTAGGCAGTTCTAAATATAAATTCTTTAAATTTGTCAAGGTGTTACCGATACAGACTGATAATTATTTGATACTTATAGATAAGACTATACCAAAAAATTAAAAAAACTCACAACCCCGGGGTTTTCACAACCCTTAGTTTTGCAGTAAAATCAGCTGTTCTTGAATAAAGTAGTAGCAATTGCGCAGGACAAATCCTGTTTAAGTCAAAAGGCACAATAATGACCGATACTAACCAAGCGTTTGCCGAGTTAAAACGTGGTGCAGAAGAAATTCTGTTGGAAGATGAATTACTCGAGAAGTTAAAATCTGGTAAACCATTAAAAATCAAAGCAGGCTTTGATCCAACAGCACCTGATTTGCATTTGGGGCATACGGTTTTGATCAACAAGATGCGTCAGTTCCAACAATTGGGACACGAAGTCATTTTCTTGATCGGTGATTTTACCGGCATGATTGGTGATCCAACAGGTAAAAACGTAACGCGCAAACCGCTTACCGAAGCTGATGTATTGGCCAATGCTGAAACCTATAAACAGCAAGTGTTCAAAATTCTTGATCCGGCGAAAACCCGTGTTGAATTTAACTCGACCTGGATGGAAAAGCTTGGTTCCGCAGGTATGTTAAAGCTGGCGGCACGTCAAACCGTTGCCCGTATGATGGAACGTGACGATTTTAAAAAGCGTTTCAAAGAAGGCCAGTCTATTGCTATTCACGAATTTATGTACCCACTGGTTCAAGGCTGGGATTCAGTTGCATTAGAGTCTGATGTTGAACTGGGCGGTACCGATCAGAAGTTTAACCTGTTGATGGGCCGAGAATTACAAAAATCGGAAGGTCAACGTCCGCAAACGGTACTGATGATGCCATTGCTTGAAGGTTTAGACGGTGTACAAAAGATGTCTAAGTCACTTGGCAACTACATCGGTATAACTGACACGCCAAGCGATATGTTTGGTAAGATCATGTCTATCTCTGATGTATTGATGTGGCGTTACTATGACTTGTTAAGCTTCCGTCCGATTGCTGAGATCGAAGCGTTCCAACAACAAGTTGCAGATGGTGCGAACCCTCGTGATATCAAAATTGAATTGGCAAAAGAAATTATTGCTCGATTCCACAGCCAAGCAGATGCTGACGCTGCGCATCAAGAATTTATTAATCGCTTCCAAAAAGGCGCTATGCCAACGGATATTGAAGAGAAGACAATCAATACCGTTGATGGTGAATTGGCACTAGCAAACTTACTAAAAGAAGCCGGTTTGGTTGGCAGTACCTCAGATGCCATGCGCATGGTTAAACAAGGTGCGGTTAAAATTGACGGCGAAAAAGTTGCCGATGCTAAGCAAGCATGTGTTGCCGGTAGCACGGCTATTTACCAAGTCGGTAAACGCAAATTTGCTAAAGTGACATTGGTTTAATTGCAAGTTACACCGACAATGCCAGTCAAATGACTGGCATTTTTGTTTGTAATTAGCGTACAGTATTAACTGTGTTTGCCATTGACAACAAAAAACATAAGAGAGCAAATGATTTTACGTCTACTATCCATGGTGTTTGGCCTTAGCTTAATGCTCGGCTGTGCCAGTGAACCTACGTCTAGTGTTAACCCTGATTTTAATTTTACTCAGGTTAAGACCTTCAGTCTGTTTCCTCGAGAATCTCGATTTAGTGATATTCAGAGCCTGAGTGATTATGAGCGTAATCGTATTGAATTGGCCATTGAACAAAAAATGGAAGAATCAGGATTTGATTACAAACCATTGGAAGACGCGGACGTGGTAATCAGCTATTTCTTAGTTGGTCGCAGTTTGCGAGAGCTGCAAACCTACAATAAGTTAGTGCGTGCATGTTTGGGCTGTGCCCAGGCAGAGCAGCAACGACTTAACCAAGACATACGTTCCTCAATGCTGGTGATTGACGTACTCGATAGTGTTAAACGTCGCAGTGTGTTTCGTGGCTTTGTAAAGGTTGATTTGGATATTGAAAACAGCAGCGATGAAAATCAGCAAGAAATAATTGCCGCTGTGGATCAAATCCTAGGCCAATTACCGTCAAATACAGTACAATAGCGTTAATTATGGTACTGCTACAGCTTGAGAGATAAATGAGCTACCCAAATGATGAACATGGCCAAGTCTTGGCTGAAATGGAACAAGCCGGCATTGATCTAAGCAAGCCGATTGTTGTTGAGTTTTTCCAGTTATTTGAACAAGAAGACAATGCCAACGCACTCGCTAAGCATATTGAAGAAAGCGAGATGCAGGCCACCGTGACTGTGCACCCAGATAAAAGCCCAGGTGTCTGGGACGTTGATTGCAGATTGGAGATGATCCCAAGTTACGACAATATCGTTGAGATGGAGCAAACCTTTGAAAAGTTAGCTCGTCAATTTGATGGTTATAACGACGGTTGGGGCGTGCATTTCGAAGATTAGTTGCACATTGATGCGGCTACTTAAATGCGATTAATAGGGCAGTGCAATACTGCCCTTATTATTGCTAAGTATTGAGTCTATATCTCGTCGTCAAACTTGAATGCAGGTAAAGATACCTTCCAATAAATGCCAGCAAGGCGTAACACCAGAGCGCCTAGCATCGCTATAGAACCAGCAATTAATTCGCTAAAGCCTAGCGTACTTAAGCCAACAAATAATACACTGCCTAACATCGCCGCTGTGGCATAAATTTCCTGACGTAAAATTAACGGTATTTGATTACAAATAATGTCACGTATCATACCGCCGGCGACGCCAGTGATGGTGCCCATAATGATTGCGGTCAACATGGACTGTTCATACATTAGCGCTTTTTGTGTGCCTAATACCGCGAACAATGCCAAACCAAAAGCATCAGAAATGTGCATAAAACGCTTTGGCACATGTTTAGGTTCACGAATGAGAAAAATGGTTAACAACGAGGTGAAAAAGATAATCACCACATACTCGGATTGCACCGTCCAAAATACCGGTGCGCCAAGAATAATGTCGCGTATGGTACCGCCACCAACCGCTGTTATTGCCGCAAGCACCATAACGCCAAATGGATCGAGACGATAACGGCCGGCCATTAACGCGCCGGATAATGCAAACACGATAACGCCAAAAATATCAGCAAAATAGATAAAGGTGCTGATAGGATTGGCGGCGACACTTTCTGCCATGTTACTTTTCTACCTGCCTGTTGTTTTCATGCCAAAGATTCATATCACCTTGTAAGTGAGTCAGGTGCTTAAAACCTTGTTGCTTAAGCTCCTCAATAGCGATGCCGGCGCGTCTGCCTGAACGGCAATAGACAATGATATTTTTATCTTTGTATGACTCGAGCTTTTGCAAGTTTGCCGCCAGTTCGGTGTGGGAGATGTTCACGGCACCTGGAATATGACCTTCTTGAAATTCTTCTGCAGTGCGCACGTCCAGCAATAAAAATTGCTCATCACTTTGTTGCAAATCAATAAGTTGCTGTTGCTCAATGTCTGCAGCAAGGGGACTAACAGGCTGTTGTTCATCGTATGCGTTAGCGTTAAACATGACGAGCATACAGCTTAAATACATTAACTTTTTCAACATCACTTCCACCTTAAAATCAAGTCGACACAGGCGACTCGTTATATCGATTAACTTGTTGATAATTATGCGTGTTATTAGCTATTTAAGCCAATAAAAAATCCCGGACTTAGCCGGGATTTGATCACTAGGCTATACCGGACTTAGCTTAAGCTTTTGCCCTTTAAGGCGGTCAGCATATTCATCACCAGCTCTGATGAGTTCACTGATGCGGTTTCTAAATAGGCTTCAAACGACTCTGGCGACTCTTTACCGGCGATATCACTCATTGAACGAATAACCACAAATGGTACGCTTAATTGATGGCAGGTTTGCGCAATCGCGGCGCCTTCCATTTCCACCGCGGCCATGGTTGGAAAGTTTGCACGAGCCTTAGCAATATCATCATCTTTGGTCATGAAAGTATCGCCAGTGGTGATAAGACCGGTCATGGTTTGAATACCTTGCAATGTATCAATGCCTTGTTGGGCTGCGCTAACCAAGGTTGGGTGCGGCGTAAATGCTGCCGGCATGCCAGGCAGTTGGCCAACTTCATAGCCGAATGCGGTAACATCAGCATCGTGATGTCGTACTTCAGAGCTGATCACGATGTCACCGACACGCAAGGATTGATCAAAGCCACCTGCAGAGCCAGTATTGACGATGTAGTCAGGTGCAAACTTCTCAATCATCAGCACTGTTGCTATACACGAAGCAACTTTACCTATACCAGATTGCACCAATACGATCTCATTGCCATCGATGTTACCGGTGAAAAAACGGTAGCCAAAATATTGGTGTTCGGCAAAGTCTGCCAATTTACTTTTTAAAATTGCAACTTCCGGCTCCATTGCGCCGATAATACCTGCTTTCATCGTTTTTATTCCTGCCATTGCATAAGATGCGGCAATTATAGTGAGTTAGCGCAAAAACTAAAACAACTTTTATTCACCAACTGCTTGTTCGGACTCGGCGTTTGTTGATGTTAATCAAAAGTTAATGCGAAATATTCGCGTCGTAGATGCTGGTGATTTAGGCTTAAAGATATAGACCATAACTAAGCGACAATCAGGAGGTTAAATATGACCATTAAGCGACATGGCTTAGCCATAGGTATTGAACGTATTGATGATCAGTTTTTCGTTACGCTTACAGCGCAAGGCACTCTGACCCACGCCGATTATCAGGTGATAACACCAATGCTCGATAATGCATTGGCGGCGGTGAAACAGCCGAAAGTAAAAATGCTTATCAATGCGACTGAGATGCAAGGCTGGGAGCTGCGCGCCGCATGGGATGATTTTAAGCTTGGCCTCAAACACGGCAGCGAATTTGAAAAAGTCGCCATTCTTGGCAATAAAGACTGGCAACAGATGGTGGCCAAAATTGGTGGTTGGTTTATAAGTGGTGAGGTCGCTTATTTTGAAGACGAAGATAAAGCCTTGGCCTGGCTAAGGTAGGAGGTTGATATGGACGTGCAACAATTGGCTGAATTTTTTGGTTGGTGTACCGTCATCAATGCGATATTTTTAATTCTAGCTTGGCTTATTATGCAAGTATTTGCAGAACCGATTAAAGCATTGCACCGACGCATGTTTACGCTCGATGATGAAACCTTACAATGCGTCTATTTTAAATTCTTTGGCTATTACAAACTTGCCATATATGTCTTTAATTTAGCACCGTATATTGCGCTGAAACTTATGGTTTAACAACACCTTAGCGGTAATGCGGTGGGTCTAAAGAATACGATCGCTCACTTGTTTTTGTAGATACACAGCAACCGCTTTTGAGGTCGGTGTAAATGACTTGTCGCCCACACTATCCATCGGTACTAATGGGTTTGTTTCAGGGTAATAGCCAGCAACATTTCCCTCAGGGATATCATAAAGGTGTATTTTAAAATCACTTACTTGTCGTTCAATGTTGTCTTGCCAAACCGAAGTGATGGTCACTAAATCACCATCTGATAATTGCTGTCTTTTCGCATCTTGAGCGTTGATAAATAGAACCTTTCGGCCATTAACCACACCACGATATCTATCATTCATGCCGTAAACTGTGGTGTTGTACTGGTCGTGAGAGCGCATTGTTTGCATCGTCAGTAGGCGTTCTCGCTTACTGTCTTCTAATGCAATCTGGCTAATGGGCACCAGCTCATCCGGTAATGGGTTGCTGTTAAATAACGCTTTACCTGCGACGTTTAACCAGCGATGTTCGCTGGCGCTATTACCTAAATAGAAACCACCGACATGATCAAGGCGTTGCTCAAAATCG
This sequence comes from Thalassotalea sp. HSM 43, assembly GCF_004752005.1. Classification (NCBI taxonomy): domain Bacteria; kingdom Pseudomonadati; phylum Pseudomonadota; class Gammaproteobacteria; order Alteromonadales; family Colwelliaceae; genus Thalassotalea; species Thalassotalea sp. HSM 43. The sequence goes on from NZ_CP038493.1 coordinate 2,629,667, forward strand.
TTAAATTCAGGTAAGCAGGCGCTGATCAAGGCGCGAATATTGCTGTAATCAGCAGTGAGATTTGACCAATCGATTGCATCATTGCCTAGCGTTGCTTGGGCAATACCGGCAATAATTGCTACTTCTGATTTTAGCTGGCGTGATACCGGTTCGACATTACCCATCGAGGCATGCACCATTGAAAAAGTGTCTTCTACGGTGATGTATTGGTCACCGCTGGTTTGCCTGTCGATTTCGGTTCGCCCTAAGCAAGGTAAAATAAGTGCGTCTTTACCCATGTATAAATGACTGCGATTTAATTTAGTGGCGATTTGTACATTAAGCTCGGTGTTGGCGAGCGCTTGATATGTACGCTCACTATCCGGGGCTGCTTGGGCAATATTACCGCCTAAACAAACCAACACTTTACTGTCTTTAGACAACAGCGACTTCAACGCATGATAGACATTGTGTCCAGGCGCTTTAGGTAAAGGTGTTTGCAAAACCTTACTTAGGCTATCAATGAACGCCTCTGGCGGTTTTTCGTTGATGCCAACGGTACGATTGCCCTGAACATTGCTGTGACCTCGCACCGGGCACAAGCCAGCGCCAGGTTTGCCAATATGGCCCCCCAGCAGCTGCAGATTGGTGATTTCTTGTATGGTGGCAACCGAATGCTTGTGTTGCGTTAAACCCATGGCCCAACAACAGATCACTTTATCACTATTGGCCCAAACACTGGCAGCTTGTCTTAAATCGTTTTGGGTTAAGCCACTTTGCTCAGATATTTTTGACCACGAGGTTTGTTCGACCAGCTCGATATAAGATTCTAACCCTTGGCTATGTTGCTCAATAAAGTTGCGATCTAGGCTTTGCGGATAGCGTTCAAGTAAAGCTTTGACGATGCCTCTTACCGCCGCCATATCACCACCTAATTTAGGGGTGAAATAGGCATGACTGATTTGCGTTGCGCTCGGAGTCAGCAATTCCACCGCATCTTGCGGGCTGGCAAAGCGTTCTAAAGCCACTTCTTTGAGGTTGTTAAAGGTGACAATTTTACAGCCATTGCGTGCTGATTTACGCAATGCGTTCATCATCCGCGGGTGATTCGAACCGGGATTTTGACCGAATACAAAAATCGCATCGGCAAAGGAGAAGTCTTTAAGGGTTACCGTACCTTTACCGACACCAATCGCTTCTTTTAACGCGACACCACTGGCTTCGTGGCACATATTGGAGCAATCTGGAAAGTTATTGGTACCGTAAAGGCGACCAAATAACTGATAAATAAACGCTGCTTCGTTCGAGGCACGACCTGAGGTATAAAACTCTGCCTGATCAACATGTTCAAGTTGATTTAGGTGACTGGCAATCAACGCAAATGCATCAGACCAAGATATCGCTTGGTATTTATCTAACTCAGCGTTGTAGCGCAAAGGTTCAGCCAATCGCCCTTGATATTCTAACCAATAATCGCTTTGTTTTTTCAGTTCGCTTACCGTATGCTCTGCAAAAAACGCGGCGTCAATGGTTTTACTGGTTGACTCCCACGCAATGGCTTTCGCGCCATTTTCGCAAAATTGGATCAGGCCTTGCTTTTCATCTCCCCAAGCACAACCAGGGCAATCAAAACCTTTATCTTGATTCGCTTTTAACAGGCTTTTGATGTTGGTACTTGGCTGCTGAGATTTAATGATACTCTTAAGCGTAGATTGCAGCGATTTTATCCCGCCTGCTTTGGCTGGTTTTTGCTGGAATTGAACGGTATTGCGATTATTTGATGTCATAACGATAACTTTGCATCACTACCTTAATAATAGGATATCTACGTTGTTTTGCTGAAGTCCTTGTAAGCGTTCTAAACAAGCCTTCTAAAGAGCGGCAAAGCAAACTATCCGTGAGAGGTTGGCGCATTGCTGTTGAGAGATTGCGCGCCAGACATCAATCTGGCGCGATAACGCTTAGGCTGGGTAGGCGTCTTTTAGACCTTGATAGACATTTTGTTGGAAGTCATCACTGCTGGTGTCTAAACCTGCGACCAAATCAGCAAGTACTTCATTGTCTTCTTTACCATGCCAAATTTTTATGTACGTACCGGTTTTATAGCCGTTATCTTGACGGAAGAAATTTAGCGTGTTTTTGCCTACGTATTGGCGGAATAACTCGTCAAGATCCATGTTCATCAAACGCATGCAGGCGGCAAAACTAAGGCCGTCAAAATCTTTGTTGCTTACCGCAGCTGACGCTAAGTCTTCTAATGCCAGTTTAAAGTCAATGTGCGATGTTTGGCGACTGATTTCATTGGCTAAGGTCTCAGCAATAACGTCAACGTTGTCTTCTTGCATCAAACGCAGTGACAAGCCAAAGTGGAAGATATCAACTAACTCAAGTTGCACTTGCGGGATGTCACATTCTTGATGCTTCCACCATTTCCAACCATGGTGATCAAGCATTTCTGCACACTCAACCCAAATAGCACGATACCATTCAAAATTATTGGTGCGCCAGGTATCACTGACTCGGGTATTCATTGCATCTTGCATGGTAAGCATTTGCTTAATTTGCTTAATTGCTGTTGATAATTCAGACATGAAAATTCCTACAAAAAACTAATTATTCTAATGGCTCATAGTTTGCCCGAAACAGAGGGTAAAATACAGAGTTAATAATCAGCAACTCGGTCATTTTTTTACTGCGTTAACCATTCTTTTTTGTCGTCATGTACTGCGGGGGCTTTATTTGCCTTGCTCGACCCAATAGGCACTACCAGAGCACTGCACGTTAGGAGAACAACGGTTGGTATAGGTGTTGTGACATTGATGTGCAACCAAGCCATTGCCGCCAGCTAATTGCGTTTCCACTTGTAATTGTCGCAGTAAATGCCCCTGTGGGCTGTAGGGGGTTCGTGTTCTTTGTTCACGTCTTGCTTCCGCATCATCTATTTCCTGACAATATGATGATTGCACATTAGCTAGGTATTCTGCATCGTAGCGGAGCACCTCATTCATACTATAAATCGCAACGCCTGAAGATGATATTTGGCCTTGGATAAATGGACTTGCGTTGGAGTTGATTCTTAAATGGGCACAAGAGGTTAGGCTAATAAACGCCGCGATAATTAATATACTTCTCATTTTCGTTCCCTGAATATCATTTTATAACAGTTACTTAGTGGCTAGTTTAGCGTTAATCGCTGTGCTAATAAAGTGGCAAATATGTGCGGCTATTTATCGAACAATGACATCCGGGTGTTCAACGGTCGCCGACTCATGAAACATGTCCGCTAAAAAGCGGGTTAACTGCTCTTGATTAAGATCATCAGGAATATAAACATCATAAATACGGCGGCCAATGCCGGTTTGCGGATCGTCAAATAACTGCCATTGTTGAGCAACTCGCTTAACTTGCATGGCATTGCCAAAGACTAAAAAACGGATACTGTTCATTTGTATAAGGGGACTCTGTTGTTTATGTGCTGTTGGTTAACTGGCGGTAAGCATTTTTGGGGTGACAAAATACATTAATAGCGCCGGAGCATCAGCAATATGCTGCCAACTCAGTGCGTTTACTTTTATTTGAGCATAACCGCAGGTGGGAATATTGTCGATATTGGCATTGGTTAATTGGTTACAAAATAATGTCAGCGCCGGGTTATGGCCAACCAGCATGACCTCATTGATGGCATCATCAAGGGATTCGACAAAGCGAGCTAGTTGTTCCGCATCAAAGGTATACAAGGCCGTGGCGGTTTGCCAGCTTAAATCTTCAATGGTTTGATCATTAGTCAAATGTTCGGCGATTAACTCGATGGTTTTTTGCGCCCGTTGTGCAGGGCTTGTGTAGACATGCTTAAAATCATAACCTGCTTGGGCAATTTCTCGTGCCATGCTGGCGCAATTGCGCTTACCTCGATCGTTAAGCCCTCGATCCACATCAGCCAATTCTGGCTGCTGCCAACTGGATTTTGCGTGACGCAGTAAGTGCAATATCTTCATATTCTAATTATAGACACACATTGACCAATGTTTGCGCGTCAAATTAGTGCCGTTTATTGGATATCCATAGCGTTTGATATGGAGCCAAGGTAATGGTCTGGTATAAATCGTCGAATTGCGTGTCACTGATCAAATCGACCCAAGTATCCAGTTCTATCAAATTAAGATCGCCTAGGCGCAATATTTGTTCTTGGTCGCTAATATTGTTGATGGCAAAAATACTTTGTTGTCGGTCTGGGCTTTGTCGCCAAAAAGCAAACAAGCTGGTACCAAGGTGCAAGGTATATTGCGTCGCATTGGGATGAAACGCCGATTGTGCTTTGCGTATAGCAATCATGTTTTGTAAAGCCGATAACACCTGATGCTCTTTACTGGTGGAATCATCGAGCTGGGCGGTAAGGCTAGGGTAATGCCATTTATGGCGGTTAATAGCACGGTTTTGACCGGTGTGCTTTACTCGCTCATGGTCATTTAACGTGCCAACAAAGCTATGAATATATATCGCTGGGATGCCTTCAATGGCGAGCATGATCGCATGGGCACAAATAAACCGTTCTTTTTGCAAGTTATCTGGCCCTTTGCTGGTGCCTTGTAACGCTTCAAATAAGGCAATGTTTATTTCGTATGCCTGGTTTTGACCATTCTCTAGCGCTCGCCAACTGACTTTGCCGCCAAAATTGACCATGGTATTGATCAGTGAATCGATTTGCTGCTGGCTGAGAATACCTTCCACAGGGCGTAAACCAATACCGTCATGTGAGGCAATGAAATTAAAGTAAGTGGTACCATGTTGGGCAGGAGGCAGTGACATCAGCCATGTTTTTAGGTGACTGCAATCGCCACTAATAAGGGTATTCAATAACAATGGTGGTAGCGAGAAGTTATAAATCGCATGGGCTTCATTGGCGTTACCAAAATACATTAAGTTTTGCCTGTTTGGCACATTGGTTTCGGTAATAATCACCGAACCAGGGCAGTAATGTTCAGCCAACAATCGTAAACACTTAATGATTTCATGGGTTTGCATCAAATTGATACAGCTTGAATTCTCCTCCTTCCAAATAAACGCCACAGCATCAAAGCGAAATATGCGAATACCTTGGTCTAGGTAAAACTTAATAACCGAAACAAACTCTAACAACACCTTGGGGTTGGTAAAATCAAAATCGACTTGATCATGACTGAATGTACACCAAACGTAGCGTTCACCATCTTGGGTTTCAACCGGTCGCAACAGATCATGTGTGCGCGGACGAACCACTTGACTGGTATCGGTATCTTTATCAACACAATAAAAGTAATCCTTGCCCGGATGTTTACCTTGTTTAAAGTTTTCAAACCAACCACTTCGTGCCGAGCAGTGGTTAATCACTACGTCAGCCATGACTCGATAGTCTTTTGTCAGCGCTTGAATGTCGGGCCAGTCGCCAACCGATTGATTGACTTGGTAATAATCAATAACCGCAAAGCCATCATCCGAACTGTAAGGATAAAATGGCAAAATATGTACCGAGGAGACACTGTCACCTAAATAGTCACTTAAAAAGTGATGTAGGGTTTGCAGTGGTGGCTCTGGTTTGTTTTCAATAGAGTCCGCGTAGGTGATCACAAATACGTCATTTTGATCCCAGTGGTTGGTATACGCCGCAGGTGGCTGACACTCATTGGTGATGCCCATTTGTGCAATCAAGTCTTGGCATAAAACCTCACCGACTTGTTCGCCGTACACGCTATAGATATGACTTTGCAGGCGACTGATAAGCTGTTGCATCGCCTCGCTATTCGTTGCCTCATAAACCTGCATAGTATTTTTATGATTCGCGTAATTTGTCATCAATTCAACCCTGTGATGTATTAACCTTTGTTCTAATGAAAACGGTTTAGTGAAAACAGTTTAATGAAAAACGCTGGCTAAAGCGGTTGCCATTAGGCTGTTTTGGCTAATTTTGCCGCTTCACCAAATTCTAAGTTGTCTTGCTCAACAGCATCTTTTATGCGCTCAAATATATCTGGCACGGCATTCACGACACGGTTCCAACTAGGAATAAACGGTGTTTCCATTGGATCATCAAGAAAGGTGTGACCGGCTTTAATGATATTCTCAGCAAACATTTCTACCGCTTGCTCTTCTTTGTGAATGTCCAGCTCGAGACCATTAATAATGGCATCGTTTTTATAGGTTTCGATAAAGTCTAAGGCAATACGGTAGTAGGTTGCCTTAATCGTTCTGAAGGTACCAGCATCAAATACCGTGCCTTGAATCGCGAGTTTTCGGAACAAGGCTTTGGCAATGTCTATCGACATTTTTGACAAACCACCTTGCTCATTATCGAGGCTTAACTCCTGATGCTTGTGGTCATAAACGTCAGCAATATCCACTTGGCACAATCGGTTGGTTGAATAGTTACGATACATCTCTGCTAACACGCCGATTTCTAAACCCCAATCGCTTGGTATACGCAGGTCATTTAATACATCGATTCGAAATGAAAACTCACCGGCCAATGCATAGCGAAAACTGTCGAGGTAATCGAGATAATCATCGTCTTTAACCAATTTTTTCAAGGCGCGAATTAATGGCGTTACTAATAATCGTGATACTCGACCATTGAGCGTACCATTGGCGATACGAGAGTAGAAACCTTTGCAAAACTCGTAGTTAAATTTGGGGTTGGCGACGGGGTAAATGAGTCGCGCCAACATTTTGCGATCGTAGGTAAGAATATCGCAATCGTGTAAGGCAATCGATTCGACTTGGTTGCAGGCTAAGGTATAACCGAAACAGTACCAAACATTACGACCTTTGCCTAAATGCTCTGGTGCTAAACCTAGTTCCTTTAATTCCGCATCAATGGCTTTCAGACGAGGGCCATCATTCCATAACACGCGGTGCGGCTGTGGTAGCTTTGAGAAAAACTTTAAAGCGTGTTGATACTCTTGTTGATCGGCTCTGTCTAAACCGATAACGATTTGCGACAGATACGGTACTTTGGCTAATTCATTAACGATGTTAGGTAATGCCTCGGTGTTTAATTCCGAGTACAGGCTTGGCAGGACTAAGCCCATAGGACGTTTACTGCTAAAGCTCGATAGTTCTTGCTCCAAATCTTCGATAGGACGTGAGGATAAGTTGTGTAGCGTCGTGATTATACCGTTTTGATAAAAATCGCCCATTATATTGCTCCTTAAATTGCCTATTCTGTTGTGCGCTAGTTGTTGTCTTTGTGGTTATCGTTGCAGGATGTCGAGCACCGTTTCATTCCAGCCGATGGGCCCTTGAAAACGAGAGCGGATCAGATGCGGATGAATATCGATAACTGGATCTTGATGCGCCGGTGATTCAATCACCACGGCAATATCGGCGGTTTCTAGCATGGCTTTGTCGTTGGCGCTGTCGCCAAGGGCAATCAAGGTATGCTCAGAACCGCTGTTGAGTTCATACAAACGCTTTAGATACTCAAGCGGTTTGGCTTTGTCACTCTGCCCTAAGACATGCACAAAACGACCACCTTTGATCACGTTTAATCCCAGCAATTTTAAATGCTTGGCAAATGAGGCTTGGTTTTCACTGTTATCCAGCCATAACAAAGGCTCTGAAAATTGTCGCTCTTTGGCTTCTGCGGCTTTAGGTAGCGATAAGCCGGTACAACGGCAAAGCTCACGAGTGGTCATGGTTGAGAAGCCTTGATATTGAAAACTTTGTGTTTTCGCAAATCGGGTTAATCGCGATAGGATTTCATTACGATTTAAACCAAACTTGTATAACCAATATGCGCCGGCATCAAATCGTTCAATATCACTGTCTAATTCTTTTGCGAAGTAGTCTTTAGGAATGTACATCGCGGAGCCGTTTTCAATAATAAACGGGTGATTATTGTCTAACACGCGGCACAGATGTTCTGTTTCTGCATACGTCTTACTGGTGTTGAAAATAATTGGGACATCTTGCTGTTGGCAATATTCGAGTGCCGGTACCGCTTTGTGAAACTTATATGTACTGTGATCAAGCAGAGTACCGTCCAAATCGGTTGCTATGATGTAGTGTTTGTCCACGATGATGTCTCCTATATTTATCATTACAATAGAAAATGCAACATGTGTACCAGAATGAAAAATAAGCAGATATAAGGGCTATTAGCGCTAATTTAGCTGTTTATAAGCGATCCGAGGACAGTAACCGAAAATGCTTGCACCGTTTTGGTGCGCCACTTTGGTGCATTACATGAGCGGATAACATAACTGTGCTACTTGTGAGTCGGTCGTTTTTGCAAGTTAGTGCTTTTGCTGAATGACTACGTGGCGTTATGACTGAATGTAGATAGAGAGGCTGACAAAGGCGCGTTTGTTTAGACATAAAAAAGGCCAGACATTGCGCCTGGCCAATTCAAATTTTTCGATATTAGGCTTGTTGAATGTGCAGTAATTCTTCGTTCATGACGAAATCAAGAATACCAATCGCCGCTTTGCGACCTTCATCAACAGCGGTAACCACTAAATCGGAACCGCGCACCATATCACCACCGGCAAAGATATTTTGCTTACTGGTTTGCATTGCAAAGGCTGAATGTTCAGTGGCCACAACACGGCCGCGACTGTCAATTTCAACACCCGCGTCTTGCATCCATTTTGGTGGACTAGGTAAAAAGCCAAAGGCAATAACCACGGCATCCGCATCCATCACAAACTCGCTGCCAGCGACAGGTTGTGGACTGCGTCGACCATTGGCATCAGGCTCACCTAATTCAGTTTTAACAAATTTTACACCAACGGCATTGCCATCAGCGTCAACGGCGATATCCAAAGGTTGGATGTTAAATTCAAATTTAACCCCTTCTTCTTTGGCATTTTGCACTTCGCGCGGTGAACCAGGCATATTGGCTTCATCACGACGATAAGCACATGTGACTTGTGTAGCGCCTTGGCGAATTGCGGTACGAACACAATCCATCGCTGTATCACCACCGCCCAGTACAACCACTTTCTTATTCTGAAAACTGGTGTAAGGTTTGACATTTTCGCTGATGTTCATGGTCTTTTGGGTATTGGCAATAAGATAATCCAAGGCATTATAAACGCCTTTTGCCCCTTCATTATCGAAGCCACCGGTCATATCGGTATAGGTACCTAAGGCAAGAAATACCGCGTCGTATTGTTCGCTGATCTCGCTAAAGCTGATGTCAGTACCGACATTGGTATTTAATACAAACTCAATGCCCATACCTTCAAATATTTTACGACGGCGGATAACAACTTCTTTTTCCAATTTAAACGATGGAATACCGAAGGTTAACAAGCCACCAATTTCTGACTGTCGATCATATACCGTCGCTTTAACGCCATGGCGAGTTAGTACATCAGCACACGCTAACCCAGCAGGGCCTGCACCTATGACGGCGACTTTCTTGCCGGTATCGACAACATGACTTAAATCAGGTGTCCAACCCATGGCAAATGCTTGATCGGTAATATATTTTTCGATATTACCTATGGTCACGGCGCCAAATTCATCATTCAGCGTACACGCCGATTCACATAATCTGTCTTGTGGACAAACTCGACCACACATCTCTGGTAGCGAGTTGGTTTGGTGACATAGCTCAGCCGCTTCAAGGATTTTGCCTTCGGTGACTAATTCCAGCCATTGCGGAATGTAATTATGAACAGGACATTTCCATTCACAATAGGGATTACCACAATCAAGACAGCGATCCGCCTGACCGGCACTTTGATCTGAACTTAACGGCTGATAAATTTCAACGAAATTGGCTTTGCGTACATCGATAGCTTTCTTTGGCGGATCGATGCGCTTAACGTCAACAAATTGATAAACATTCTTACTCATAACACTGTCCTGCTAGTTTATTGCGCTTGCACTCTCAGCTCTGCCGCACTTCGACTGCGGTGTCCGAGCAAGGTTTTAACATCAGTTGCTTTGGGTTTAACCAATTTAAATTTGCTACTGAATTCGCCAAAGTTTTCTAGAATATAGGCGGCTCTTGGGCTACCTGTTTCTTCAAGATGATGATTGATGATGCCACGTAAATGTTCTTGATGAATGCGTAAATCAACCAACTCCAAGGCTTCAATGGACTCGCCATTCAAACGTTGTTGTAAATCATTTTGTTCATCTAAAACGTAGGCAAAACCACCGGTCATACCGGCACCAAAGTTTAGACCAACGTCGGCTAGGAAGGTGACAACACCACCGGTCATGTATTCACATGCGTGATCGCCTGCGCCTTCAATAACCGCGTGACAGCCTGAGTTACGAACGCCAAAGCGCTCTCCAGCACGACCCGCTGCGTATAGCTTACCGCCGGTTGCACCGTATAAACAGGTATTACCCATAATCGGCGTTAAATGTGTTTGGTAGGTTACACCTTTAGGTGGCATAACCGTCACTTTACCGCCAGCCATACCTTTACCGACATAGTCGTTTGCATCGCCGGTTAAGGTAATGTTTAGTCCGCCAGCATTAAAGCAGGCAAACGATTGTCCAACCGTACCATTTAAGTTTAAGTGAATCGGTGTTGCTGCCATACCTTGGTCGCCGTGATGACGGGCAATCTCGCCAGAAATCAAAGCACCTACAGAACGGTCGGTATTACGAACATTAAAATAAAACTCACCAGGGGTTTTATTGACAATGTTGTCTGATACCTGATCAAGGATACTGTTATTCAGTACTGCTTTATCAAATGGTTCATTGCTTTCGGTTTGATATAAACCGGTATGTTCACTTGCTTTAACCGGCGCAATAATCGCCGACAGATCCAGTTTTTGCTGTTTCGCGGTTTGACCCGGTAATTGTTCAAGTAAATCAGTACGACCAATCAAGTCTTGCAGTGACGCGACACCAAGCTTGGCTAGGATTTCACGTACTTCTTCGGCAACAAATTTAAAGTAATTCATCACCTGTTCTGGCAAGCCTTTAAAATACTCATCACGCAATAATTGGTCTTGCGTGGCAACGCCGGTGGCACAGTTATTAAGGTGACAAATACGTAAGAATTTACACCCTAAAGCGACCATTGGCGCGGTACCAAAACCAAAGCTTTCGGCGCCAAGAATCGCGCCTTTGATAATATCAACGCCGGTTTTCAAACCACCGTCTACTTGCAATCTCACTTTATGGCGTAAACCGTTGGCAACTAACGATTGATGCGCTTCGGATAAACCAAGCTCCCATGGACAACCGGCGTATTTCACGCTGGTTAATGGACTGGCACCAGTACCGCCGTCATAACCTGAGATGGTGATAAAGTCAGCGTACGCTTTTGCCACACCTGATGCGATCGTGCCGACACCTGGTCCAGAGACCAGTTTTACCGAGACGATACACTTAGGGTTGACCTGTTTTAGGTCAAAGATAAGTTGCGCTAAATCTTCGATAGAATAAATATCGTGATGCGGAGGTGGTGAAATCAAGGTGACACCTGGTACCGAAAAACGCAATTTAGCGATGAGTGGCGTCACTTTATCACCCGGTAATTGACCACCTTCACCAGGCTTAGCACCTTGGGCAATTTTAATTTGCAATACATCGGCATTGACTAGGTAGTGTGGTGTAACACCAAATCGTCCCGAGGCAACTTGCTTGATGCGTGAATTACGCACCGTACCAAAACGATTGGCGTCTTCACCGCCTTCGCCTGAGTTTGAATAACCACCAAGACGGTTCATCGCGATTGCTAGTGCTTCGTGAGCTTCAGGGCTCAATGCACCGATACTCATTGCCGCACTATCAAAGCGTTTAAACATTTCTTCAGCGGCTTCCACTTTATCCAGTTTAATCGCTTCTTGATCTTCTTTAAGAGCGAGCAAATCACGTAAGGTAGCTGGTGGTCGGGTATTCACGGCATCGGCAAATACTTTATAAGCGCTGTAATCACCGCTTTGCACTGATCTTTGTAGGCTCGATACCACGTCTGGATTAAAGCAGTGGTACTCTTCACCATGTACGTATTTTAATAGGCCACCGTGGGTGACTTTTTGATGCGGTAACCATGCACGACGAGCTAGGTTAATAGTATCTTGTTCTACGTCACTAAAATCAGTACCTTGAATGCGGCTTGGAATGCCGTCAAAACAAAGGTCCATGATTTCTTCATTGAGACCGACAATTTCAAATAAACCGGCGCAACGATAACTGGCAATGGTGGAAATACCCATTTTCGACAAGATTTTCAATAAACCTTTGTTAATGGCATTACGATAATTCTCTAGTGCCTTTTTCGGTGGCATGTCGAGTTGTTGCTGCTCAACCAAGGTTTCAATGGTTTCATAAGCTAAGAACGGGTAAATTGCGGTCGCACCTAAACCTAATAGCACGGCAAAGTGGTGTGGGTCGCGAGCCGATGCGGTTTCAACCACAATGTTCGAATCACAACGCAAGTTTTCCGCGACTAAGCGCTTTTGCACCGCACCAACAGCCATTGCCGCTGGAATAGGTAAACTGTCTTTGCTGATATGACGATCACTAAGAATAATGATAACCGCATTATTATCGCGTACTGCTTGTACCGCTTCGTCACATACTCGTTGAATGGCTGCTTGTAGACCTTCATTGAGTTTATAGTTCAGTGCAATGGTATCGCAGCGATAATGTTTGTCATCGTATTCACGTAATTGTTTGATACCGGTATACATCATGATTGGCGTATCAAATACCACGCGATCCGCAAGACCGGTTGTTTCATTAAATACGTTGTGCTCACGACCAATACAGGTTGCCAAACTCATTACATAACGTTCACGCAGTGGATCGATAGGCGGGTTGGTAACCTGGGCAAATTGCTGGCGAAAGTAATCGTACATAGTACGAGATTTACTCGATAACACAGCCATTGGTGTATCGTCACCCATTGAACCGGTCGCTTCTTGAGCGTTCTCCGCCATGATCTTAATAACTTGATGAATTTCTTCATAAGAGTAATTAAACATCTTATGGTATTGGCTCATCTGCTGATCATCGAAAGCGCGCTTACCAACAAGTTCCGCTTCGAGTTCTTCAAATGGAACTAGGCGGCGGATATTGTTATCTAACCACTTTCTATATGGATGGCGCGATTGTAAGTTCTTATCTATCTCGTTGGACTTAGATACCGTACCTGTATAGGTATCGACACTGAGCATTTCACCAGGACCTACTCGGCCTTTCTCAACGACTTCATCTTCACCGTAGTCCCAAATGCCGACTTCAGACGCTAAGGTAATAAAACCATTGCGGGTGCGAACATAACGGGCAGGGCGCAAGCCATTGCGATCTAGGTTACATGCAACATGACGGCCATTGGTCATAACAATACCAGCCGGGCCATCCCAAGGTTCCATGTGCATCGAGTTAAACTCGTAAAATGCTCTAAGCTCATCGTCCATGGCATTGTTGTTTTGCCATGCTGGTGGCATAAGCAAACGCATACCACGATACAAATCCATACCACCGGCTAAAAACAATTCCAGCATATTATCTAATGAGGAAGAGTCTGAACCGCTTTCATTAACGAACGGCGCGGCATCTTTTAAATCTGGGATTAATGGCGTTTTGAACTTATAGGTTCTCGCTTTTGCCCACTCACGGTTTCCGCGAATGGTATTAATCTCACCATTATGAGCAAGATAACGAAATGGCTGTGCTAAATGCCATTGCGGTGATGTATTGGTTGAGAAACGCTGATGGAATACACAAATCGCCGACTGCAGGCGAATATCTGCCAAGTCTTTATAAAAGTTTGGTAAGTCTTTCGGCATCACCAAACCTTTGTAGATGGTGACCAAACAGGACAAACTAGCAATATAAAAACGATTATCTTTGATGCGTTTTTCAGCGCGACGACGCGCCATAAATAGGCGACGTTCGAAATCTTGACTGCGCCAACCGGCAGGGCAGTTAACAAATACCTGTTCGATACCTGGCAAATTACCTTTGGCAATAGGACCAAGTACATTGATATCGGTTGGCACAATACGCCAGCCAACAACTTCTAATGTTTCTTCGGTTAGCTCTTGTTCAAGAATCTGCTTACTAATACTTGCTTCGTCTGGGTTTGGATTTACAAAAACCATACCGACGGCGTATTTAGCACTCAGGTTCCAATCATTTTCTTTGGCAATGTCTCTAAAAAAACTGTCTGGCTTTTGCATCAGCAAACCACAGCCGTCACCGGTTTTACCATCGGCATTAATACCGCCACGGTGTTGCATACGATCCAGTGCCGATATCGCTGTTTTGATCAGCTTATGACTTGGCTCACCTTCTTGATGGGCAATAAGGCCAAATCCGCAATTGTCTTTTTGAAAATTGGGATCAAATAATTGCATGCAGTCTCTCTCCTGTATTCATATCTATCGGTTAAAACGCCCTGAAATAGAATAAATAAAGCTGAAAAATGAATAAATATAGCGTTTTCCCAATAGGGGAACTTTTTAAGATATAAGGATGTTGAGCAAAGGTCAATGAAAAATAGAGCTATTACTCTTAACTTTTCAACCAATAAAAAGCACAGGAAAAATAAAAGAATTTTGCCAGTATTTGTAAATCACTAATAAATATAAGGGGCTAGAGACTTTGTTGTGACAACTGAAAACTTTCATTTTTGTTTTTATTTGTCGGTTTAGAGAGTTGATATTTATGCAAAAAAGATATTTTTGCAGGGTAAATCGTAGCGAGAAAGTTATGCTAATAAAAAAAAGCCGGCTTCACCGGCTTTTTTTGGAATATTTAATGGTATCAATTAAGGCTGATAACCATTTTCGATGCCTTTAGTGGTAACCGCAACCGCATCGTGCGCGTGTAATGATTCTAAATGGTTTATTTTTACCCAAAAATCATCATAACCTTCAATTAGGTTTAACGCGTGTTGAACACGGCGAGCGGCATCTTCACAAAACATTAAATTTTGACCATTAAGACGGGCAAATTCTTGCTCATCTTCACGTTTTACTGCCGCTTGAACTGGTGTTTGCAATGCAGCTTCTACGGTATCAACGATGTCTGTGATCGGAAATGAGTTAACTAAAGAGTTAAGCTTAACTTTAATTTCTGCAATCGAGCGTTGGCTGTGCGGGGTAGCAACGATGCCTTCAGTGGTGCCCAACCAAGTGTGAATTTCTTCACTGCTAACCTGGTCTTGCTCAGCGAATTTCTCAGCAAATGATTTTTGAATTAACTGGCGAGCCAACGCGGCAGAGCAAGGGCAAGTGGATGAGTAAGCAATATCAACGCTCAGTTCAATATCAAACTCACCTTTTTCCAATTTACCAACGATAGACGCTGGATATACGCGCCAGCCTTTCTTACCGCTGATTAACGCTTCGCGGCGCATCGGGTAGTCAAAACTGAATTTAACGTATGCGGTATCACTTAGATCTTCGTGCGAGGCAATGAATTCTTTCAATAACGTAACCAACGTCTGATAGGTCAGCACGTTATTGCTGGCCAAATCATCTAATGCTAAATACAAGCGAGACATATGAATGCCTTTCGCTTTTGGTTGCATTAAATTTACAAATGCATCGATATGAGCCGAGACGACACGTTCAGCTTCATCTTTTGCCGCAACCATAATTGGCATTTCGATATTTCCCATACCGACTCTATCGAGCGTACCCTCAGTTTGGGCCGCGGTCTGGTTTGCGATATCTGGCATTGATGTTGGCATTATTAATTGGTTTCCTGTTACAACTGTTTGCAATTCATTTCCTATAATGAATAGCATCATGAAATTCATCAAAGGCAATTAAGGGCGCATATTCTAGCGAAAAACCGCGCAGGTTTTTACTTTTTTTTCGCCGTTTTCGGCAAAAAGTGACGGCAAACCCTGTTTTACGCCGATAAAGTCCGAGTAAAATGGTCGGCTATTCTGCAGTAAATGGGGACGAAAAGCAATTAAACAAGCGTTTCGCCCGAATATATTCGCGGTTTTATTGATCCATTTCTGTTGCTTGCGTAAGTATCATGTGTGACTCATGTAGTTTGTTTGTTAATTTGCCTGTTTTTTGTTTTTTTTTGCAAAAAACATGATAGTTTTTGCAACATATACTCAATAGCACGTAGCCGTTATGGAACATTTGAATACACAAATCATCAGCGAATACACCAAAGCCTTAGGTAAGGATGTGTTTTTGCAGACCATCGATTTATATGAACAGCAGGCGGCAACGTATTTCACGCATTTAGCAGAGGCTGTTGCAAAAGCCGATTACCATGCATGGCAACAACATTGTCACATAATGAAGTCAGCGGCAGGCAATGTTGGATTAAACAGCTTACATCAATTGTTGGGCTCGGTAGAGTACAGCAAAGATGATTTTAGTCAGCTCAATAATGAGTTGCTGAAAATGCGCGAACTGCATCAGCTATCATTAGTCGAATTAAAAAAATGGCTAGCATAATGCTAGCCATTGTCTTGTTCTAAAAGCCGTACGCTTATAATTCAATATTACCGATAAAACGGTAACCTTCACCGTGAATGGTATTAATGAATTCAGGGCTAGCGTCGTCTGATTCAAAATGCTTACGCAAACGACGGATGGTTACATCAACAGTACGGTCATTTTCACGTAGGTCACGACCGGTCATTTCTTGAATTAACGCCTGACGGGTAACAATCTTACCGCGATTCGCCATTAATAGACGTAGGGCACGATACTCACCACGAGGAATTGGGAAGGTAATGCCATTTGGTGATGTCATTTGACGAGAGTTAGGGTCTAACTGCCAGTTGTCGAAATGAATCAACTCAGTTGCTGCCATTGGTGCCGCTTTTTCTACTTGGCTAATACGCTTAAGTAGATTGCGTACACGAATAGTTAACTCGCGTGGGTTAAAAGGTTTAGTGATATAATCATCCGCACCGATCTCTAAGCCCAATACTTTGTCCACATCGCTGTCACGACCACTGATGAAGATCAAACCTTTGTCGTCTTTCTCGATGATTTCACGAGCTAATAACAGACCGTTTTTACCTGGTAAGTTAATGTCCATCAAAACAAGGTCAATATTACGATCTTGTAGTTGACGCTCCATTTCTTCACCATTTGCCGCTACGTAGGTTAAGTAACCTTCAGCTTCAAACAGATTTTTCAGATTTAAACGTGTTACTTCTTCATCTTCAACGATGAGAACTTTGGCTTGCGGTTGGTTGATCATATATACCTCAACAGTTAATACCCAAATGTCAGCGAGCATGAAAACATAAGGGCGTATAGAGTCGCTGCATTTTTGGCTGCAAACTCAAGATTAAAATTTATGTTGCATATGATAGTGAATGTCAGAAAGTAAACAATGGTGAAATTGTTGTAAAAATGTAAGTGACAAAATGTAAACAAAACACCTGTGTCTCTTTGTAAGTTATTGATTATTATATAGATAGGTGTTGGTGGTTATGTGGGAGAGGAAAAGCCGGCTTTGCAACAAATTGTAATCCTTGGCCATTTGTTAGGTTAGTAACAAATGAAAATTGACAAAAAAGCATTACTGGTAGGTTAATTTGTTGTCAATATTAACCTTGTATTTACCCTGTGTTTTGCTGCGTTTAACATTTACCTCTGTGTTAACGCTTTTGCGCTTGATGAATCGCAAAACCTTTGTGATTAGCGAGCAAGTTTGAATGCCCAAATTGCTTTTCAATAATCGGTGCATACTTTAAAAAGCTGTTAGCAACTATGGTCAATTTACCATTTTTGTTGATTTTGTTTTTAACGCTTTGCAAAAACACTTCGGTGGTTTGGTAGTGGGTTTTTAAGCCTTGATGAAATGGCGGATTAGATACCACGAGTTGATAACCTTGGCCGACATTAGATAAACCGTCTGAGGCATAGACGTTACCGCTAAGCTTGTTAACAGCCAGTGTTTTTTCAGCGCTGGCAATCGCTAAGGCGTTGACATCAATCATTTCGATATCGGCATCGCGATTGGCCATCTTAATATAACAACCAATAACGCCCGCGCCGCAACCAAAATCAAGCACCTTACCGGTCACTTTGTCTGGTATATGCTGCAATAATAACTGGGTACCGATATCAAGCTCTGCATGAGAGAACACGCCCGGCAAAGCGCAAATGGTCAATGCCGTATCACCTTGCTGTATCTGATATTGGCGATACCAATCATCAAGCACAAATGCTGAACGGTTATTGTTAAACACCATCTCATACAAAAGGCAATGTCTTGCTGAATCAACTTTATCGCATCGCAAGGCATAGTCTGCTGCCAGTTTCGCCGCCGATTTAACCCCACCTTTATTTTCTCCAACGAACAATACAATGGCGTTGTCGCTTAGGCTGTTCGAGAGCATGGCCATTTGCATGGTAAATTCAGGTTTAGATTTCGGGAAGTAAAAGATAACCAGATCATGTTGCTGCTTGCTTTGGTATTGTTCGCCAAATTCACAGTGCACATTTTGACAGGCTTTGCTTATCGCTTGATGTTGCGCATAATTTATCTGGTAACTGGTAACCTTGGCATCAGGATACAGTTGAGTCAGTTCTTTGATCAGTTCTACATCAGGGCAACCGACAACTAAGGGGTGTTTACTGTCCAATAAGTCAGTATTTCTGAGTAATAGTTGTGATGGATTACTAACAGCCATAAGTTACCGTGATGTCGTAAAAACGCTATTTTCGCATGTTATGACTATGGAAAAAAGCATAAATTTAGCCGAGCTAACACAATACCTTATTGCCAATGCAGCTATCATTTTAGGCAAGCCAGATGCGAGAACTTAGGCTGACTATATAAATGCGGTTTTGTGGTTTGCATTGCGTTTGCTAAAGTGGTTAAATACGCGACATTCCGACACATTAAATATGTGTCTCATCCTTCCGAGGATCAGAAGAGGAGCGTTAACCAGGCAGTTATCCTTAGGGCCTTACCCGTATAAAGGATAATCAGGGGGATTATCGCCGAGGCAGATACCAAAAAAGGTAGGTATACTGTCGGCTGTATGGGTTGAATCCCTGCAGCTGTCGCTTAACATGAGTTTAAGTGGAGAGCTTCTGGCCCCAGCATCATATTGCTGGCTCCAGTCTTTCTATTTACGCTCGAATAATAAATATCGCGATTAAGATAAACACATCGCACGCAGTAACGAGACGTAACATGACAACTTTTCAACTTGATGATTTTCCTCTATGGACAGCCTTAGTCACGCCGTTCAACGACGCTGGCGAGATAGATTATGACAGCCTAGCTAAAATCGTAGAGGATCAAGTACAAGCTGGTAATGGTATTTTGATTTGCGGTAGCACCGGTGAAGGCTTGGCTATCGAACAACAAGAGCAATACCAAATTGTTAAATTTATTTGTGATTTACAGCCGCAGGTGCCGCTTATGGTTGCCGTTGGTGGTGCTAACCTAGCAGCACAATCGGCTTGGATTGAACAATGCAATTCGTTGCCAATACACAGTTACTTGCTCACCGCGCCGCTCTACACTAAACCTGGCATCATCGGTCAAACCAATTGGTTTAAAGCACTGATGGATATCGCCACAAAACCGTGCATGATTTACAACGTGCCTTCGCGAACTGGCGTGAGTATCCCCGTTGAAACCGTACAAAATCTTGCCGAGCATCCAAACTTGTGGGCAATGAAGGAAGCCAGTGGCGACATCAATGAGTTTTTAGGTTTTGTCGAAGCAGCGCCGAACATGAAAATGTACTCAGGTGAAGACGCTCTGATCCCATACCTTGCCTCGGCTGGTGCTGTCGGTTTGGTGTCGGTTTGCGCCAACGCTTGGCCTGAGGCGACTCATTTGTATGTGCGTCAAGCATTGACTGGCCAAGGTGCTAGCTTATTTCCTGTTTGGTATAACGCCATCAGCCCGTTGTTTGAGGTTGCCAACCCAATTCCAGTCAAAGTGTTAATGCACAAGCAAGGGGTTATCTCATCGCCTGTATTGCGTGCACCACTAACCCATCTGGAACTGGCTTCTGATAGCAAAGTTTTGGCGGCGGATACAGCAATCACTGAGTGGTTGTGCAATAGCCGCAATAACCTTTAATAGCAATTATGACAGAGTTGTTTACCAAGCAAGTATTAACCGTCGGTGAGATGGCCAGTGGCGTGTCATTGACCATTCCTGTTTATCGCTTAAAAGGCAATGGACAAGGACCGTCAGTCTATATTCAAGCCAATATTCACGGCGCTGAAGTGCAGGGCAATGCGGTAATCTATCAATTACTAGAGCTATTGCAAAAGCAATCTCTGCTTGGTGATATCACGTTGGTGCCTTACGCCAACCCTGTCGGCTGTAATCATAAAAATGGTGAGTACACCTTAGGTCGATTTGACCCGATTACCGGTGTGAACTGGAATCGCATGTTCCATCATAATGAACAGCTGATTGAACACGTCATGCAAGAGCACAGCAACAGTGATGTTGATACCATCAAACAATATTTTCAGCAATTGATGTTAGATGATATTGAGCAAAAGCTGGATCACAACAATTACGGGTTAAGTACTGGCCGACGTATTGCTTATCGATTACAACAATTAGCGCACCAGCACGATATTGTTTTGGACTTACATACCGGGCCAATATCATCAAAACATATTTATTGTCCGGAATACGCACGCAATAGTGCCAGCTTTTTCAATATTCCACATACCATATTGATCCCCAATGATTTTGCTGGGGCAATGGACGAAGCGACGTTTTGTCCATGGTGGACGCTAGCCGAGAAGTTTGCCGAAAATGGCCGCGAACTCGATTTTGGTAAGGAAAGTTTTACCGTAGAACTT
The DNA here is from genome assembly GCF_004752005.1 of Thalassotalea sp. HSM 43. Lineage (NCBI taxonomy): Bacteria > Pseudomonadati > Pseudomonadota > Gammaproteobacteria > Alteromonadales > Colwelliaceae > Thalassotalea > Thalassotalea sp. HSM 43. The sequence continues at coordinate 2,650,387 of NZ_CP038493.1, forward strand.
GGCTCACAAGAGCTAATCGATCTGGATGAAGCCTTATACGATGCCAAGTCAATCTTGTCTTACTTACAATATAAGCAGGTCATTGCCAGTGACGAATTTGTACCGCAAAACATCACTCGTTACGCCTGTTACTTAAAAGATTACAAGATATTTTATTCGCCGATGGGCGGTATGGTCGACTATCTTGCGCAATTTGGTGAAGAACTAAAAGCTGGCTCACCGTTGGCGCGCATCTTACGTATGGACAACTACGGAGATGGTGATGCGTTGCATTATATCCAGTTAGAAGAAGATGCTATTCCTATTTTGCATTTTGCCTCGGCAAGCGTCAATTTAGGCACCGAACTGTATAAAGTCTTCACCAATTATTTCGAGTTGTAAGCTCGCGCTCTACCGCGAATAAATATAATAAGGGCTTGTTTAACAAGCCCTTTATGTTTGTAGCGGATATCTAATTTGAGTCATTACCAACGCTGACGAGGGACAAAGTCTCGGCTTGCTTGTTCACCTTTGTCGATAGATTGCTGACGCTTAACCGCAATACGCTGATTCTTGGCAAGCAAGATTTTAATTTGGTACCAAGATTCGCGCATCAACCAGCGCCACGGTTTGTCAGTCCATGATTTATGATAGAGCTTTTTGCTGGCGGCCAATGTATCTGGTGAGCGCTGGCACAAGGATTGCGCAAATTCGATGGCACGTTGCAGTGGCTTGTCATCTAGCTCGGTAAGCAGACCATACTGCAGAGCTTGCTTAGCATCAAAGGTTTCTGCGCTCATCACCAACTTCAATGCTTGGTCTTTTGGCATCAGCTGCGCTAAGCCCATATTGCCACTCATGTCGGGGATGATGCCCCACTTTCCTTCCATGACGGAAAACTGGGCATTGTGATTGGCGATACGAAAATCCGCCCCTAAAATCAATTGCACACCGCCACCCAAGCAATGGCCTTCAATAGCGGCAATTACTGGGACCGGAATTGTACGCCAGTTGTGACTGACTCTTTGCGCTAGATTCGCCTGCCCAGGCCACCATTTAAACAGCAGTTTTATCGCCGCGGTTTTGCTACCAAGCGCCGACTTAATATCGATGCCGGCGCAAAAGTTGTTACCAGAACCGGTCAGGATGATGGCTCGTATTTGACGGTTTTTACGCAGCTGTTTTGACACCTTATCGATAGCTTCAAATAACTCGATATTTAAAGCATTCATCTTGTCGGGTCGGTTAAGGGTGACAATAGCGATATTGTCTTGGTAGCGAACATCGATCATGTCAGTATCTCCAACGCGAACAGGACAAATTGGCCAATCAAACACAAACTGGCCAGAAAATAGCAAGCGAAACGGTGCATGACTCGGTTATAGCTGCAATGAATCAAAGAATGTATGGCTCGGCAACCGACAAAACCCCATGCCAAGGCGATGAATATTGGTTTATCAAATTGCTGTTGCATTGCCAGTAGCATCAACACATAAAATAACACTGGCATTTCAAATAAGTTCGCCAAGTTATTAGCCGGTCGATTAACGGTCTCGGGAATAATCGCTTTTAGCTGCTCAGGGCTCACTAAGTCTTGCGCGTCTATGTTGTGTTTAAAGAGGTAAGAAAGTCGTTTGTAGTACATGTACAGCCAAACGATTATGGTCAGTAATAACAGTGCTAAAACAGGAAGAATAATGTTGCTTGTCATAGGGTTAACCCCTTTTATTAGGTTAACCCATTGTATGTTGGTAGGCTAAAAAGCGCAAATGCTAGCGTTTTTTAGGTTTGCTTTTGTGGTTACTTTTCGCTGCTGTTGTAGGGCGTTTTTTAGCGCTTTGAGGTTTGCTTTTCTCTAACAATATCTTGTCACCATCAATGCGAATTTTACCGTGCTTTAATAAGTTACCAACGGTGCTTTTGAAGGTCTTTTTACTGACATTAAACGCGTCTTTGATTTGCTCAGGAGAGCTTTTGTCATTGATGGTACAAACGCCATCGTGCTCTTGTAAATAGCTTAAAAAATGTGGCGCAAAATCATTGATTTTACCCATGCCGCTACGTGTTAGGGTTAGATTGACGCGGCCATCTTCACGTACTTGCTTAATATAACCTTGAGTTTTCAACCCTGATCTTAGTGGTTGGAAAATATCGGTGTGGAAAATCAGACCCCAATGCTTTTCATTGATGATTGCTTTAAAACCTAAATCGGTTTTATTGGCGATGATCAAATCGACCCGATCACCAATCTCATAGTTTGCTGGCCAGATATCCAAAAATCGATCGATTTTACTGGTTGCGGCGATACGATCACTGTATTGGTCTTTATAGACCTTAACTAAGTAATATTTACCGACTTCCATTTTATGGTGTTGCTGGTTAAATGGAACCAATAAATCTTTCGGTAAGCCCCAGTCGAGGAAAGCACCAATCTTATTAACCGCCAAGCACTTCAAACTGGCAAATTCATCCATTTGTGCTTTTGGCGTTTCGGTGGTGGCGATTAACCGATCGTTTGAATCAAAGTAAATGAATACCTCGATTGCATCACCTTCGGCTAATTGTTCAGGCATATAACGATTAGGTAATAAAACTTCACCTAGATCATTGGCGTCAAGATACGCGCCTTGTTCGGTTAGTTTTGCAACCGTTAATGTGTTTATTTTGCCAATATCAGCCATGCCGAATCCTGCTATTCAACTGAGGGAAAAAAGAGCGTGGTATTCTACATCATTTTAACTTTCAATGCCGTGTTGATTTTGTACTTTTAACTTGCACTGAATATATTCACCGTGTCGTAGATGCAATAAGTCGGCTATTCGACGAATGACATGTTCTTCAATAACATCAAGGTGACCATCACTGTACGCAACTTGCCACAGCAATTCGACGATTTTGATTCTATCACCGAGCTCAAATTGCTGATTTATTAATGACGTGTACTTGTATAAATCATGGGCATGCGCGGATTCATCTTCAGCCAGTGAAAGCACATCCATGACTTCGGTTTTTGATAAATCAAAATGCTGTTGCAAGGCATCGACGACAAGCTGTTTTTCTTGCTCTTCAATTTGTTGGTCAGCGCGCATAACTTCAAATAATAACACTGCCGTGGCAATTTCCAGTGAGATGGTGTTAGCAACAACAGTGTCTACTTGCAGGGTCTTAATAAATACTCGAATTCGATTGATCATAGCGTTTAGGATTTATAATTCTGATTTGCTAATAATAGCCGTAATTGGCAGATAATGCATTTTTCTGGTCAACGTCACAAGCTCGTGTTTACGCTTTGTTGCGCATCGTTACCTTAAGCTACAGATAGCTTGTATGACAGCGCTGTCAAAAACTGCTTATCGTCACTTTATCGTTGTGCTAGAGTGGGGTAATAAACTTTTTCTTACAATAATTAGTTGGTTATGACGACAGAAATAAAACAACCACAGGCTAAGCAACGATTGCTGTCAATTGATGCGCTGCGTGGCTTCGATATGTTTTGGATATTAGGTGCCGAAGGCTTGTTTGCTGCTCTATTTACCCTGACCGGTATTGGCTTTTTCAAACTGGCCGCGGCTGAAATGCTGCATAGTCAATGGCATGGCTTTACCTTTTATGATCTGATCTTTCCGCTGTTTATCTTTTTATCGGGCGTCAGTTTAGGTCTTGCGGCAAAGCCAATTGCAAGTCTTACCGCGCAACAGCGCAAGGGTAAATATCAGCATGCGCTAAAGCGGCTCGGATTGTTGTTTCTATTAGGCATTGTCTATAACCATGGCTGGGGTGGTGGCATCCCAATGGACAGTGAAGGTGTACGTTATGTCAGTGTCTTAGGTCGTATTGGCTTGGCGTGGTTCGTCGCTGCCATGTTGGTTTGGCATTGCAATTTAAAAACCCAACTTGCGGTTGCTGCACTGCTATTTTTTGCTTATTGGTTGTTATTAGCGGTGCCGACCATTGGCGATTATGGCGGTAATTACTCGGTTAACTATTCTCTCAATGCTTGGGTTGATCAAACGCTGCTACCGGGCATTCGCTACCAGAATCTAGCGGTCGACCCGGAAGGTTTATTGTCTAATTTAGGCTCTATATTAAATGCCATTGCCGGTGTGTTTGTTGGTCGTTTAATTGTTCAGTTTAAGCACCAACCCTATACACTGTTGAAATACTTGCTGCTTGCTGGCCTAGTGACTTTGCTGATTGGTTGGGGGTTAGACAATCTTGTCCCGGTGAATAAAACCTTATGGACGCCAAGTTTTGTTTTGGTTACCAGTGGTTGGAGCTTACTATTTCTGGCCTTGTTTTATTTCTTAATTGATATCTGTGACTACCAAAAAATGGCGAAACCATTTGCTATCATTGGCATGAATTCAATCATCATCTATTTGGCAACGGCGTTGGTCAATTGGCAGTATTTGGTGAACAGCTTATTTGGTGGCATTTTGGCTGCATTGCCTGAGGCATGGCAGGCATTGATATTTATTGTATTTCTATTGGCTGTGCAGTGGCTGTTGTTGGCTTGGATGTACCGCCACAAAATTTTCATAAAAGTGTAGTGCTAACAGCGTTTTTCGCTGATTAAGAACGACTACCGTTTTATACAAAACTAAAAAGCCCGCTATTGATGCGGGCTTTTTAATTGGAGGACGCTGAGCTTAAAAGCTACCGCGTATACCGACAGAAAAATTGCGGCCTGGCAGTGGGGCGATATCTTTTAAGAAAGAACCGTGCACTCGACCTTCTTCGTCCGTTAAGTTTTGACCTTTAAAGAAGATTACAAAATCGTCACCGATGTTATCTAAATAGACGTTTACATTGGCATCGACCATGGTATAGCTGTCGGTCGATGTTTCCATCTCTGCAACATCGTCTTGTTCAAAGTAGTGAGTTACACCGGTTGAAATTACGTAGCTGTCTTGCTCGTAGGCAAGTTCAGAGCCGATACGCATCGGTGGAATACGTGGTAGGTTTCCACCATCAGATAATTCGGCACGAATGTAATCGGCAATCACCGATAATTGTAACGGTTGAGATATTTGATATACAAACTCAGCTTCCACACCATACATATCAACATCAGCTTGACGGTAAGCGTAAATCGGTAAACCTTCTTCATCGCCGTGCTCGTCTTCTTCCATCATGTCGACTTCGTCTTCATGCTCGTGGCCGTCTTCGGCAAAAAAACCTGTGTTTTGTTGGTAATAGTAATCTTCAACTTGGTTGTAAAAGGCACTTAGTACGAAACCAAAGTCACCTTCGAATTTACGCCAGGTCAAATCTAAGTTATACGATGTTTCCAGGTCGACATTTTGTGAGCCGACCTCAACATCGACGTGATCGTCATGTTGTTCGACATCATAAATGGCGCCAACTTCAAAAGTGTTGGTACCGATATGTGGGCCATTAGAGAATAACTCCGCCGCAGATGGAGCACGTTGTGAATACGATACTGAAAAACCTAGGTTGTAACCTGGTTGGTAATCCCATACCGCCCCAACGGACAAGCTAACCGGGGTGAAATCTTGATCATCGATACTGGCGTGTTCTTCGCCTTCATGTTCATCGAATTCTTCCTCGTGTTCTTCGTGCTCTTCATCATGCGCGAAAAAGTCACCATCTGCAGATAACTCAACGTACTCAATACGCGCGCCAATTTGCCAAAGTACATCGCCAAAGTGTTTCTCTTCTAACCAACCAAACGCGACCGATGTTGTCTCTGATGGTGGGCTAAATGCTTCATCACCAATGGCTTCAAAATCACGGTCTTTGTAATGTAATGTCCATGCGCCTTTCCAGCCATTCACTTCGTGATGGTATAAATCGGTTCTTGCTTCAAACATTTCATTGTTAAATTGTGTACCTACTTCACCACCTTCAATTTCACGGTGTTCGTAGTCTGTATAGGCAAGCTTGGTGGCAACACGGTTTATAAAACTGTCATCGAATGTTAAGTCACTGAGCATTTGGTAGCGATCTTGCTCTAATTCACCACTGACCATTTCTTCGTGCTCTTCATGCTCATCGTGTTCATCAAGGCCTTCGAGCTCATCGTGCTCTTCATGCTCCTCACCATGTGCGTGACCTGGAATACCGTATTCACGATCTAAACGGCCATAGGATATACCGATGTAACCATTATCGAGTAAATAACTTGTGCCGATATTAAAGCCACTTGATTTGGCTGCGGTATTTTCGATAGTGCCTTTGGCTTCGCCTTCGTGCTCATCATGCTCTTCGTGTTCGTCATTACCTTCATCGTGACCTTCGTCGTGATCTTCATCATGGTCATCATGTAATTCGGCATAATCGGGAATATCAACGTCATTTGATTCGCGCCAAAAGCCATCTACATGCAAGGCAAAGCTGTCTGAGCCGGTGTTAATGGCGAGTGATGCCGCATCTTGGTCATTAACCGAATCGTGCGAGGCCATGTAATCAACTCGGTTGTCACTGTTGGTAGGTACACGATTATCGACAACGTTGACCACACCACCGATAGCACCGCTACCGTAAAATAAGGTTGATGGACCTCTTAACACTTCAATTTGTTGTGCGGTGCTCGCCTCTGCCGCGACAATGTGGTCCGGACCAACCCGTGATGCATCGGCAACATCTAGGCCGTTTTGCGTGATCAGCACACGAGGACCATCTTGGCCACGAATCACTGGGCTACTAGAGACACTGCCGTAAGAGGTTGAGTGAACGCCAACTTCACCTTTTAGGGTATCACCCAAAGTAGCTGCTTGTTTGCGGCGCAACTCGTCTGCAGCCAACACATTAACCGGCAATGCCGATTCTATGTTTGAGGTATGTAAAGGTGTCGCGTAAACGTCAACAACTTCAATTGATGAAGGAGATAATGTAACGTTTATTTCAGCGTTGTTGGCCGCGAGTACTTGTTTACTGATATGACCATAACCGGTGGCACTGATATGGATTTCATGATCTTTCGCATCAAGATCGGTAAATGAAAATCGACCTTGCTCATCCGTGTATATGGTTTGGCTTTTTAATTTTACTTTGGCGTTCTTCACTGCATTGCCATCTTTATCGACAACGATGCCGGTAATATCTTGCGCTGCGAGTGAAGCAGAGACAAGCATAGGTATCAGTGCTAGCCCCCAAGTTTTAGCGGTAGCCATAGTAAGTCCTCAAGTAAGTATTGTTATAATGTAACATAATGTCATGTATTGTTACTTTATAACACTTAGAATGCAAGTGATTTACGCTAGATTTTGTCGATTTCAGCGATGCAGCGGCATAAATGAGCGGTAAAGTCGAAAATAACTGTTAAAAACTGTAAAAATCGCCCTAAAAATAGCCATTAATCTGTGCTATGGTGTCGCGCATTTATTATCGTAATAGACGGTTGTGAATATGTTGTTACATTTTATGCGGCGCAAAATGGCTTTTGTTTTAAGTGATTGAATATAAAGATTGTTTTGTTTGTTTTTGCAGGCTGGTAGTAATTTTTTTGGCCCTGTGAAAGGCGTAAATTGGCACCTATATTCCAATTGTAATAACTCGTAACATATTGACACACCAAGATTGTAATCGCTTTGTTAATCTATTACGTAGAAAAGAATTTCCGGGGGGAAACTAAAGTGGCAAGTAAAAAGCAAATTTTCATACCTATTCTCGTATTAGTCGCAGGCATTGGCGGTTTTCAAGCACTAAGTGCAATGAAAAAGCCACCCGAAGAGAAAAAAGAAATCGATACAACTCCATTTGTATCGGTACAAACAGTTGACTTACAACCGTTAACGTTAGATGTCAGCTCGTATGGACTGGTTGAACCTAAGTATCAAACAGAATTAGTCGCGCAAATCTCAGGACAAATTGTTACCTTGTCTGATACGTTTGTGCGCGGTGGTTTTGTTAGTAAAGGTCAGCTTTTGGCTGAAATCGATCCAAACGATTATGAAGCGGCATTAATTGAAGCACATGCAAATCTAGCATCTGCAAAAGCCTCTCTTGAACAAGAAAAGGCACAAGGTAAAGTTGCTGAACGTGAATGGCAACGTATCCAAAATTCTACACCAACCGAGTTGAGCTTACGTAAGCCGCAATTAGCGCAAGAGATGGCGCGAGTTGATGCGGCTGAAGCGGCAGTAAAACGTGCAAAACGTAACCTGGAACGTACCAAAATTGTTGCCCCATATGATGCCATGGTTGACGCCCGTGACATTGGTTTGGGTTCATTTGTGAACGTGGGTAATAGAATTGGTCATCTATTGAGTACCGATATTGCCGAAGTTCGTTTACCGGTTGCTGATAACCAATTGCAGTTCCTACTCGACAGTGGTGTCAATGCTGAGGTGCTATTAAGCAGCAAGTTTTCGGGTCAAGAAAGTCAATGGAAAGCCAATATCTCTCGCTCTGAAGGGGTGATCGATAAAGTATCTCGCATGAACTACTTAGTTGCTGAAATCGAAGATCCGTATGGCCGTGAAACCGACAAGCCTATTATTCGTTTTGGTACGTATGTGAATGCTACTATTTCCGGTCTTGAGGTAAATAGTGCGGTACTTGTGCCACGCCATCTAATTGATAATCGTCAAGTAGCCGTTATTGGTGATGATGATAAATTACGTTACCGCAACGTTGAAATCTTACGTCAACAAGGTAACCGCGTCGTGGTCACCAATGGATTAGAGCAAGGTGACATGATCATTACCTCAGCACTAGACTTCCCAGTCGATGGCATGGCAGTTTCAGTACTAGGTGCTGACGCTGATATTCCTGCGACAGAAGAGGACGACACCGACACCCAAATCGCTCTCAAGGAAGGTGAGTAATGATTGATACCAACAAGGGCCTCATTGCCTGGTTTGCTCGAAATCCAGTAGCAGCAAACCTGTTGATGGCGGTGATCATCATCGGCGGTTTGTTGACTATGGGCACCATCCGCAAACAGTTTTTCCCGCAAGTGGAAATTAACTGGCTTGAATATCGCACTATCTATCCTGGTGCCGCGCCACAAGAAGTGGAAGAAGGCATTACCATCAAAGTCGAAGAGGCCCTAGAGTCTGTACAAGGCTTAGAGCGAGTAATTACTTACTCGGGTCGAAACGCTTCTTACGGTTGGTTTCGCGTTGATGAAGCTTACGACCCACAAGTCGTTCTTGAAGAAGTAAAATCGCAAATTGATTCAATATCCTCATTTCCTGCCGGCATGGAAAGGCCGACGGTGGAGCGCATTAAAATGCGACAGGAGGTTATGTATATCAGCCTCTACGGGGATATGGAACAAAAGCAACTGAAAGAATTCGGTCGCAAAATACATGATGAGATACAGCAGTTACCACTGATCAATATTTCTGAATATTACAGTGGCCTGAATTACGAGATTGCCATTGAAGTCAGCAAGGACAAGCTGCGTGAATACAAATTGTCATTTGTTGATGTCGCCAATGCGGTACGTAACTGGTCCCGTAATATGTCAGCGGGGCAAATCCGTGCAGAAAATGGCTATATAAATTTACGCGTTGAAAACCAAGCCTACATTGGTCACGAATTTGAAAACCTGCCACTGATCACCCGTGAAGACGGCAGTAAAATTATGCTTGGTGAGGTGGCAACCATAACCGATGAATTTGAAGAAGGTATTCAATATTCTAAGTTTAATGGTCAAAACTCGGTGACATTCTTCATTGGTGCTGCCAATGATCAGTCCATTACCGATGTTGCCAAAGTCCTCAAAGCCTATGTTGCCGATAAGCAAAACACCTTACCTGAAGGCATGCATTTAGAAACCTGGGTTGATTTAACCCAGTATCTAGAGCAGCGTTTGGATATGATGATGTCTAACCTGGTGACAGGTGCGGTGTTAGTTTTCTTAATGCTGGCGATATTCCTGCGTGTACGTTTAGCGTTTTGGGTAATGATGGGTCTACCGGTATGTTTCCTTGGTACATTATTACTGATGCCAATGAGCATGATTGATGTAACCATCAACATTACCTCGTTATTTGCCTTTATATTGGTGCTCGGTATCGTCGTTGATGATGCCATCGTTATGGGCGAGAGCGCTTATACCGAAATCGAAAATAAAGGGCACAGTGTTGATAACGTTATTCGTGGTGTAAAACGCGTCGCTATGCCGGCAACCTTCGGTGTTCTAACGACCATCGCTGCGTTTATGCCATTGGTTATCAGCGATGGACCAGCGTCAGCGTGGAACCACGCCATTGGTTTTGTGGTTATCTTGTGTCTGTTTTTCTCATTGGTAGAGTCAAAACTGATATTACCAGCGCATTTAGCGCGTATGAAAGTGACCGAGCCAAACCCAAAAAATCCGATGTCACGTTTTCGAGCGAAGATTGATTCGGGATTAAAGTACTTTGTTGAAAACAAATACCGCCCAACCCTACAAAAAGCAGTTAAATATCGTTACGGCGTGACCTGTTTGTTTATCGCCATGGTGATGATTTGTGTTGGCTTATTTGAAAGTGGTTTAGTGCGCTTTGTTGGCCAGCCTAAAATCCCACATGACTTTCCACGTATTAACTTGGAAATGAACTTGGATTCTTCGGAACAGGCAACATTAGATGCGGCTCGCGCCATCGAAAAATCGCTTTATGCGGTTGATGACAAAATTGAGCAAGAGCATGGTGTACGCATGATTTCTGATATGCAAGTTGACTTGCGTGAACGAACTCAAGCGCAAATTATGGTCAAGTTGATTGAGCCAGAATTGCGCCCAATGAATACCTTTGAATTAGCGGAAATGTGGCGCGCCAATATGCCATTGATCCCAGGGGTTAAACGCCTTGATACGCAGGATAATTTATTTGGTAACGATCGTGATGATGGGGATATCAGTTTCCGTCTAGAAGCCAATGATGACCAACAGTTATTGTTAGCGTCGCGCGACTTAAAAGAGAAATTAAACTCCTTGGTTGGTGTCAGTGATGTCACTGATTCGCGTATGAACAGTGCCCGCGAAGTCCAGTTTGAGCTTAAACCTTTGGCTTACAGCATGGGCTTAACCTTAGCGGATGTTGCCTCTCAAGTAGGTTACAGCTTTTATGGTTTGGAAGCACAGCGCATATTGCGAAACGGTGAAGAAATCAAAGTTATGGTGCGTTACCCATTGAAAGACCGTAGCTCAATTGGTCACGTTGATGATGTTATGGTGCAATTGCCAAATGGCGGTGAAGTGCCACTATCAGAAATTGCCGAGATAAAGGTCACCAATGGTGTGAATCAAATCCGTCGTGAAAACGGTAACCGCACCATTAATGTCTGGGCCAAAGTCGATGCGATGCAAGCCGAACCATTTAAAATTGCAGCGGATATTCGCGATAACTATATCCCGCAACTGTTGAAAAAGTATCCTTTGGTGAAGAGTCAATTATCGGGTCGAATCCAAGAAGAGATGCAAAGTGCGAACACGCAAATACGTGACTTTATTATCTCGATGATGATCATCTTTAGCTTGTTAGCGATTCCATTAAAGTCGTACTCACAGCCATTGATTATTATGTCGGTGATTCCATTTGGTATTATCGGTGCCGTTGGTGGACATATGATACTCGGCATGGACTTGTCGGTACTGTCATTGTTTGGTCTGATAGCGGCAGCGGGTGTTGTGGTCAATGACTCTTTGGTTATGATTGATTACATCAACAAAGCTCGTGATGCGGGTGTACGCGCCAAAGATGCGGTGGTTGATGCCGGTTGTTATCGCTTCCGTGCTATCTTGCTGACCTCGTTAACGACGTTTATCGGCTTAGCGCCAATAATGTTCTTTGAGACCAGCATGCAAGCTAAATTGGTTGTGCCAATGGCGGTATCACTTGGTTTTGGTGTGTTGTTCGCAACCGTCGTAACCTTGATGTTGATTCCATGTCTGTACGTGTTGTTTGAAGATATTAAAGCGGTATTTCGTCGCTGGTTTAATATCGCCTCTGGCGACCCGCAACAGCGCAGTGAATCAACGCCTGTGGCAGCAGAAAACCATAATTAAGTTACAACGGAAAAAAACAAGGGTCAAAAAACAAGGGGTCAGAACTTTAGTTCTGACCCCTTGTTTTTTGTTCTGACCCTACTTATTACTTGCGCTCGTAAACCTTAAAATTATACGGGTGGGCGTTGTTTTCATCCGCAGGCTGCGCATCTTCGCTAACGCACTGCCACTGGTTATCGGCATTATAGTCTGGGAAGAAGGTATCGCCGTCTGTGGTAAGATCGATTTCGGTAATATACAGTCGGTCTGCCGCCGGTAAGCAATGTTGGTAAATACTGCCGCCACCAATCACCATGATCTCTTCTACATCGGTCACTAACGCCAATGCGGCATCGACACTATCGACAGTTTCAATGCCATCAGCTTGGTAATTGGCATCTCGAGTAATGACAATATTACGGCGACCCGGCAGCGGAAAACCGATTGATTCAAACGTTTTGCGGCCCATGATCACTGGCTTTTTCAAGGTGGTTTTTTTGAAGTATTTTAGATCTGCTGGCATATGCCAAGGCATATCATTGTCTTTACCGATAACACGATTGTTGGCGTGAGCAACAATCATCGAAAGAATAGTCATGTGAGTCTCTTTATCTCTTCGCTCTATATCGTATGAGCACGGGTTTATCTGCATAGCCGTACGTGCCTTGCTAGCTGGCGATGATAGCAGCCAAAGGCATCGCACTATTGCGCACTGAATTAGGCAATTCTAAAGGGCTTTTAAGGCTTTGGCTAGCATCATCGTTGACCTATATAAGAGAAAGTAAGAGAAAATTGCAAGATTTTCGCAACCGTGCTGACAGCGTTGAAAAATAGTCAGATACAAAAACGCCAGAGACGTTGCTCTGGCGTTTTATTTTATTAGCTTACAGATTGCAGCTTATTTGCGATATTCGACTTCTACGTCGTAATCGTCGTCATCCCAATCTTCATCATCTAGGTCATCATCATAGTCGTAGTTCTCGACTGTCTCTTTATGATAATCATCCCATTTAAACTCAACAGATTCAGATTCTTGTTCTTCAACAACATCTTCTTCTGGTAATGTCTCGATAAAGTTCATAATGTCTTGGGTTAGCTGTTGCGTACCTTCGCGATTAAACGCCGAAATCGTACGAACTTCACCTTGCCAATCAAGAGCTTCAACAACACGTTGAATAACTTCTTGCGCTTCGTCTTCAAGCAACAAATCCAATTTGTTGAAGATCAACCAGCGTGGTTTATTCGCTAATTTATCTGAATATTGCTCAAGCTCTTTAACGATAGTGGCGGCATTTTCCGCAGGATCGCTCTCGTCTGCTGGCAATACATCAACCAAGTGCAATAAAATACGACAACGTTCAAGGTGTTTTAAAAAGCGAATACCAAGTCCGGTACCTTCAGATGCACCTTCGATTAGACCCGGTATATCAGCAATAACAAAACTGCGTTGTTGGTTTAAGCGCACAACACCTAGGTTTGGTACTAACGTCGTAAATGGATAGTCAGCAACTTTTGGTTTGGCCGCTGATACACTGCGAATCAGTGTCGACTTACCGGCATTCGGTAAACCAAGTAGACCGACATCAGCAAGCAACATCAGCTCTAGTTGCAAGTTACGGATCTCACCAGGAGTACCTAATGTTTTTTGACGTGGTGCTCGGTTGGTACTGCTTTTAAAGCGAGTATTACCTAGACCATGCCAGCCGCCTTTAGCAACCATTAACTTTTGCTTGTGCTTGGTTAAGTCGCCAATTTGCTCACCTGTATCGCAGTCAAGAACGCGAGTACCAACTGGTACTTTCAAAGTACAGTCTTTTCCGCGTCGACCGGTCATATTACGACCTTTACCGTTTTCACCGCGCTGGGCATTGTGAAAACGCTCAAAGCGATAATCTATTAAGGTGTTTAGGTTTTCATCGGCTTCGAGGTAGACATCGCCACCATCACCACCGTCGCCACCATCTGGACCACCGTATTCGATATACTTCTCGCGGCGAAAGCTGACGCAACCACTACCACCGTCACCGGCGTCTACGCGAATTTCTACTTCATCAACAAATTTCATTAGCTTTAATCAAGCTCCAATCTGGGGAACAATGTTTTGGCAATAAGAACCTAATTATAAACGCAATCCCGCTTAAGTCATAAAACTTCAGCGTAGATATTTTATCAGCACAGTATTTCACTGGCTGCTAGGCCCTTACTCTTATGCAAAAAAAAACCTCGCTTGAAGCGAGGCTTTTCAATCTGTGTCGTTAATCGCTATTATTCAGCGACGATAGATACAAACTTACGGTTTTGAGGACCTTTTACTTCAAACTGAACTTTACCGTCAGTTAGAGCAAATAGAGTGTGGTCTTTACCAATACCCATGTTTGTACCAGCGTGGAACTTAGTACCACGTTGACGAACGATGATGTTACCCGCTAATACTGTCTCGCCACCAAAGCGTTTAACGCCTAAACGTTTAGCTTCTGAATCGCGACCGTTACGAGTACTACCTGCTGCCTTCTTATGTGCCATCGTTAACTACTCCTATTAACCGTTGATGCCAGTAATTTTCACTTCAGTGTACCACTGACGGTGGCCTTGCTGCTTACGTGAATGCTTACGACGTTTAAACTTAACGATTTTAACTTTGTCACCACGGCCTTGAGCTACAATCTCAGCTGTAACCTTGCCACCATCAACGTAAGGAGCACCTACTTTGATGTCGTCGCCATCAGCAACCATTAAAACATTATCAAATTCAATTGAAGAGCCGATTTCTTGCTCTAATTTTTCTAAGCGAACAACTTGACCTTCGCTTACACGATGTTGTTTACCACCGCTTTGGAATACCGCGTACATTTGCTACTCCGATACACGCCATCTTCATGTGACGCACAAATTAAAATAATAGGTCGCGGATTCTACGCTAAGATTATTGGATTCGCAAGCCTTAAGATGAATTTTTCCTGTAATTTTTTAAGAAATACAGATTACATAAAATCACACATAGAGATTTCACAGCAAATCCAGACTTACAAGGCGTTGCGACATTATTCTGCGCTAGATCAAAAGTGTTGATAAAGCGATGATATTTTACCCAAATTTTCATTAAGTGTCTTTGCTCTTGCGTAAAATAGTGTAAAATCAGCAACAACAATTATAGCAATAGATTTTTAGCCAACTTCGGCTTTAAATAAAGGATCCTCTGGGATCAAACCGATATATATGAATATTACTGAGATTCAATCCTTGGCCGAAAAGGATATGGCCGACGTCAACAGCCTTATATATAAGCAGCTCGAATCTGACGTGGTGCTTATTAACCAGTTAGGTATGTATATAGTTAACGCTGGTGGTAAGCGAATTCGTCCTTTGTTGACGGTATTGGCTGCTAGAGCGCTCGGCTATCAAGGCGACAAGCACATTTGTTTAGCAGCGATCATCGAGTTTATCCATACGGCTACCTTGTTACATGATGACGTTGTTGATGAATCGGAATTACGACGTGGTCGAGAAACCGCCAATGCGATGTTCGGCAACAGTGCCAGTGTTTTAGTCGGCGACTTCCTATATACCCGTTCGTTCCAGATGATGGTGACGCTTGACGACATGACGGTTATGCAAGTGTTGTCTAATGCGACCAATGTCATTGCCGAAGGCGAGGTTTTGCAGCTTATGAACTGCAACGACCCAGATACCACTGTCGAAAGTTATATGCAGGTCATTTACTCAAAGACAGCTAAGTTGTTTGAAGCGGCGACTCGATTAGCTGCCGTGGTGACAGGGCAAAAGGATGATGTTATTGCGGCAATGAAAGCCTATGGTATGCATTTAGGTACAGCCTTTCAGCTTATCGATGATTTGATGGATTACACCGCTGACGCCAAAAAAATGGGCAAAAATGTCGGTGACGATTTAGCCGAAGGTAAACCAACCTTACCGCTACTTTATGCTATGCACCATGGTAATGAGCAACAAGCCACGATGATCCGCTCCGCTATCGAAAATGGCGATGGTATGGCTCACCTTGATGATATTCTTGTGGCGATGCAACAAACCGGCGCATTAACCTATACCCAACAAATGGCTGAGCAGGAAGCGCAAAAAGCCATAGAAGCATTAGCGACTCTAGATGACAGTGTATATAAGCAAGCATTGATTGCTCTGGCAAATATCGCCGCCAATCGCAGTGTTTAATTTCTGGTGCTAATGTCTTGTGCTAATGTTTTGTTCTAATGTCAGCTAACATGCTAGCGAATATGTCATAAAAAACGGGGTCGATATCGGTCCCGTTTTTTATGGTCACTAATTTGTCACGGCTGTGGCCGCGATAGCGATTAAAATTGTTGTAAAATTGCAGCCACCACTTCTTCGACCACGGCATCCACATTGTCGTCTTGGGTGACTATGGTTTTAGCATAGCCGTGCCAAACCGGTTTCTTTTGCTTACCGTCAAAAATATCAATGGCTAATTCACCTTCTTTGTAGGCGCGACCAGCGTTTGAGTCACTCGGTGCCCAGGCGTAGCCTAGTGGCCCCACCAACCAGTCTTCTTTGTTGTAACCACTCGGGTAGGCATTAGCGGGCATTTTATCTCTAGCCCCCAGGGTAAAGCCGACAGTAAAATCTGCATCAAATACCGATAGAGCAGGGGTATAGCCCATGGCAATTAAAGTCGATGTGATTTGTTTAGCAACTTTTTTGACGATTTGTGGTTCGACATTGCTGCTGTGATTTAAGGCGTAATGATCATTTATCCAGCTAAAGGTCTTGTAATCAGCACGATTAACCTCACCATCGGCATTAACCTCAATGTCGAGTGTTTCGGGCGGACTCGCACAGCCAAATAACGTTAACAGCAACAGTAATGTTGTGAGTAAGGTTCTCATCACCACCTCTTATTAAGATTGAAGATGTTGTTATTGCATCGCTTGCATCACATTGTTATCCAAGCAACAATTTAACTAACTTAACTATAAGAGATTTATAGGTATTTGCTAAAAATTGGCGGTACAAAAATGGTTTGCTACTAATTGCTGCGCCAGTCGTTTAATTGCAAATATAGGTTTTGCAAAAACAACACAAAGCTGACGACGCTAACGATAGCGCATGGTATCGCCAACAGGGCGATATCTGCGAGGTATCCCTGATAACTGAATACCGCGCATATAATACTCGCAGCCAATTCCAGTACGGTTTGTTCAAGACGGGTTTTAATGCCGATTTTAACCGGGCGTATATATTTTTTAAACATTAATGGGCGTTCCTTGCATTACGCTGTTATTTTTATCGTGCGTGTTAGGCAAGCTAACAGCAATTGAATCACCGCTCCAGTGATTTTTTCTGCTATCAAGTATGTTTCTCACGGCGATATTCGGTATCATATGGCAATAATTTATAGCGAGAGAATTTATGTCTTATCTTGATTGTGTGGTGATTGAGCCACAAGAGCAGGCCAATGCCAGTGTTATTTGGTTGCATGGATTAGGTGCCGACGGCCACGATTTTGAGCCAGTTGTTCCTATGATGAAGTTTCCAGAGAACATGCACATTCGCTTCATCTTTCCCCATTCACCAAAAATTCCAGTCACCATTAACGGCGGCATGGTGATGCCTGCTTGGTATGACATTTTAGATATGAGCGTGGATCGCAAAGTTGATGCGGCGCAACTTAAACAGTCAGCAGACGCTATCGATGCATTAATTCAACGGGAAATTGAGCAAGGCATTCCTGCGCAACGAATCATTATTGCAGGTTTCTCTCAAGGTGGTGCGGTGGCCTATGAAACCGCGCTTCGATTTGCCCAGCCTTTGGCAGGTTTGTTGGCGATGTCGACCTACTTTGCGACTAAAGATTGTATTAACTTATCGGCGGCGAATCGCAATATCGATATTATGGTGATGCATGGTAGTCAAGATCCTGTGGTGTTGCCGGTACTCGGTGAACAAGCGAAGCAGAATTTGCGCCAATTAGATTACAAGGTAGAGTCGAAAACCTACGCCATGCCGCATGCGGTTTGTGCAGAGCAAATTAGTGATATCGCTGACTGGATCAGCGCACGATTGGCCTAACCTAGGAGTCATACATGGCAAGATTTGTAGAGTACATCTATCGAGGTAAAACCAAGAAAATTGCCTTTTCTTATTCTCAACATCGCGATATGTACGAAGCGGTAGCGGCGGCGGAAGGTATCGATATCCAGTCCATTCTTGCTATGGAGCAGCAACTGGAAATGGTTAGCCGTGGCCAAGGCATTATGAAAAATTTTAGGCAAAAGGAGTTTGCGCGAATCGGCTTTACTAAAGTCTGGATGATTAAAGACCAATAATTATTGGTCTTTTTTATTGTCACATCCTCTAGCGCTATGGCTTATCTGTGGTTACCTTAAGTTGATAAAACACCACTTGTTCACCTGCAACGTCCGGGTGCTGGTCAGTCTTTTGATAATCTAATCCGAGCTTTTTCATTACCCCGATTGATGCCAGATTTTTAGCATCGGCAATGGCACTAAAATAATCGACTTCACCTTCTGCGATTAACGCATTCATCACCTGTTTAGCAGCCTCACTGGCAAAGCCTTTACCCCATGCACTTTGCTTAAATCGCCAGCCAATTTCTAAATCACGCCAATGCGGTTGTTCGCTGAAAAAATACATCGGCCTGATTAATACCCAACCGAGAAATTGACCGCTTTGTTTTTCATCAACTTGCCACAGACCCCAGCCTTTATCGGCATTTCGATATTTTGCTAAACGAGGGATAAAGACACTTTCTATGGTGTGCATACTATTGGCCTTGCCACCATTAATGTATTTCATGACCTGTGGATCGCTGTCGAGTTCTTGCAACACCTTGGTGTCATTCAAGCCGATAAAGCGGTAGCTAAGGCGGGCGGAGTCCTTGATTGTTAACATGCTGCATCCTTGTATGAGTTAAAGGAAATAAAAAAGTCGGTCTGTATGATAACAGGCCGACTGAATTAAGGTTAACTGTTGCGGTACATTAGCTTGCTATTAGCCGATAAAGGCTAGGTACATTTGCAAGATAATCAAGTTGGTAATATCGATAAAGAACGCACCGACAATTGGCACCACCATAAACGCTTTTGGTGACGGACCATTGCGCGATACTAAAGTACCCATGTTCATTACCGCTGTTGGCGTTGCCCCCATACCAAAACCACAATGACCACCGGCCATAACCGCAGCATCATAGTCTCTGCCCATTAGACGGAAGGTAATAAAGTAGGCAAACAGAGCCAACGTTATGGTCTGACAAACCAAAATCACCAATAAAGGAATGGCAAGATCAAATATTTCCCACAGTTTCAAACTCATTAATGCCATCGATAGAAACAGCGCCAACGACACGGTACCTAAGATATCGACGGTTTCACTATTGATTTTGTATTTGTTGGAGATTTCGCAAATGTTGGTGATGATCACACCAATAAATAAAGCGTAAACAAAATCCGGTATTTTCAGATAACTGATGTCGAAGGAGTCGACAAACTCTTTAAAATATTTTGCCCCAGCGACACAAATAAGCATGATAAACAGCGTCTCTGACACTTTTTTAGCGGTTACTTTGTCTTCTTCCAACTGGTTATAAGTTACCAAATCTGGATGGGTATCGTGATGATGAGCACCACGGCCGTATTCTGATTCAAAGCCGTTCTTATCAATAATGCGCTGTGCAACTGGGCCACCAATAATACCACCCATGACCAAACCAAAGGTTGCCGCCGCCATGGCCAGCTCTAAGGTGTTAATGCCATACATTTCCTGAAACGTGGCCGACCAAGCAGCCCCAGTACCGTGCCCACCACTTAGGGTAATAGAGCCGGCAATCAATCCCATGATAGGTTCAAGGCCGAGCAAACTGGCGAGCGTTACCCCTAAACCATTTTGCACAATAATATAAAGCGTCGCGACACCGAGAAAGATAAACACCTTAGCACCACCTTGTGCCAGCAATTTAAAATTCGCCGACAAACCTACGGTAGAGAAGAACAACAACATAAAGGTGCTTTGCAAGGGCAGGTTAAACTCGATGCTTACGCCTTCAGCGTGTAACCAAGTTATTACGATGGCAATTGCCAGACCGCCAAGGATGGGCTCTGGAAAGTTAAACTTTTGAATAGGTTTGACAATATGATTGATAAAGCGACCTATAAACAATACGAGTATTGCGATGACAAGTGATTCAATCGCACCAACTTCAATTGTTTCATTCATTTTTCACGCGCGTCCTCATTAGTCGTTGCTACCAATGTTATTAACTATAGAACAAAGATTGCCCCTTGGATGAGCAAAGCGCTGCATTTATATACAAAGCGGTTAATTTTTAGAAAAAACAGCATAAAAGCCGTGTGTTGATTTTTTAATCGACTGTTTCCTTGGTGCCTGCTTAGCATCTCTATTTTGTCACTATTTGCGGTAAGTTTGTGATGACTTAGCACATCTTTGATCTAGGCTGTTGCCTCTTGGTAAGCAAGTGTGAATACGCGGTTTTGATTTGTAAAATCGACGGGTTTTTCCTAGTGATCCAAGGCGATTTCATTATGATTGCTGCTCAATCCGGTTAACTGACCAAGATATCGCTAGCTTGGTGAGTTAACTCGATTGGTAAATTACAGCAAGAGAAGTAAATCGAGAAGTAAGAGTTAAATAATGAATGCAATTAAAAATTCACTATCAGCCAAGGTTTTTCTTGGTCTAGTTTTGGGTTTCATTATTGGTACTATGATCCAATATGTTATCCCACCATCATGGGCTGCTGCCGGTTTTGCAACTGAGGCATCGACAGGCCTAGGTGGTATGTTCGTTTCGATGATCAAACTTATCGTCGTACCATTAGTCTTTATTTCCATTACCTGCGGTATTTGTGAATTAAAAGATTTATCAAGTTTTGGTCGCTTAGGTACTAAAACATTCAGTTTCTATATTATTAATACCATTGCTGCTATCGCCTTAACGATGGCAATTGTTATGTGGCTTCAGCCTGGCGTCGGTGTAAACCTTGGTGCGATGGCCGAAAACGTCACACTTGCCGCAACTGAAACGCCGAATATGTGGCAAATGGTGATCAACATTATCCCGTCAAACCCTTTCCAAGCGTTTGCTGAAGGTAATATGTTGCAAATCATCTTTATGGCGATCATGACAGGTATTGCGATTCAAGCGTTAGATAAGCGCGGTGGTCCAGCGATCCGTTCGTTCAAAATGGCGAACGAAATCATGATGAAGCTTATTACCTTGGTAATGTCTTTAGCGCCTTACGGTGTGTTCTTCCTGATGATTTCATTAGGTGCAACATTAGACTCATCTAAGATGTTAGCGGTTGCGGGTTATATCGCGTTAGTGGTTTCCATGTTCATCTTTATGTTCTTGGTGGTTTACCCGATGCTGGTGTTTATCACCACAGGTATTAAACCGGTAACCTTTATAAAGCACATTCGTGAGCAAATCATGTTTTCTCTGTCGAGTGCGTCTTCGAATGCGACCATCCCAGTGACCATGCGTACGGTTACAGAAAAGCTTGGTGTTAGTCGTTCGGTTGCCGGATTTGGTGTTCCGCTTGGGGCAACTATGAACATGTCAGGCGCGGCGATTTATACCACGATTGCGACAATTTTTGTTGCCAATGCCTATGGTATGCCAATGACGGTGGAGCAAATGTTGCCGTTAGGATTTACGGTATTGTTGTTATCAATAGGTGCCGGTGGTGTGCCAGGTGGTGGTATCGTATCAATCGGTATCTGTTTGCATACATTCGGTTTGCCAGTAGAAGCATTGGCTATCGTTGCTGCCGTTGATCGTATTTGTGATATGTTCTGTACCACAGCCAACGTGGTTGGTGACACGGCTATCAATACCATCGTTGCGAAATCTGAAGGTGAAATCGATATCCCTATGCAAGGCCAAGCGGTTACTGCATAAACCTAGTTATCAACGACAAAACGCCGGGCTTATGGCCGGCTTTTTTTTGCCAATTTTTTAGTCACAATAGATACCACCAATAACCACTAACATGTCGCTCTAATGCGTTACTCAAACATCCTCTTTTATAGCAAGCAATGACCCTTTTATAAGCTTGATTTTAGCCATGTTTTTGGCTGTTTTTTAAGTCTTACCAGCTGCCTATATTGTCCACTTTTACGTTTGCCTTATGGCGCATTAAGTTAACTCTGACAACACATCATCAGTACCTACTATTAACACTTTTTAACGCTTGAGTTGCATTCTCGTGTGCTATAAAAACTCGCCCCTTTCTGCGCTATTTCATTTACTGGGGCGACAGACATACTAATAACAAGTGGTAATCAAGAGATGAAAGTATCTGTTAATTTACTGGCACAAAGCATTCGCTATTCGCTGTTAGCATCCGTGCTGAGCGTGCCTGTATCTCAATATGCCTTTGCTGAACAAGAAACCGAAACGACGGTTGAACAAGAAGCAGAGCAGCAACAAACTGACGAAGACATTGAAGTATTTCAAGTCACTGGCTCGCGTATCAGTCAAACCTCATTTGAGGGGCCTAATCCGGTTACCGTAATTACCGGTGAAGACATGGCAAGACAAGGGCACATAACCTTGTTCGATGCATTACAAGACCTGTCGCAAAATACCGGTTTGGTTGACACCAACGAAGTGGGCGCGAGCGGTTTTACGCCGAATGCCAATGTCGTTAATTTGCGTGGCTTTGGTCCGCAATACACCTTAACTCTGATTAACGGTCGCCGTTTAGCTAATTATCCTGCCGCCTATCAGTCAAATAGCTCGGTGGTTAATATCGGTACCATTCCAACCGCCGCCATTGAACGTGTGGAAGTGCTAACAACGGGCGCGTCGGCCATTTATGGTAGTGATGCGGTATCTGGCGTTATTAACGTTATTCTCAAAAAAGACGTTGAAGGCACCAATGTTGCTTTAACCTACGGTACTGGTGAAGAGCACGGCCAGGATAACTATCGTTTGCAGTTGACCCATGGTATTGACCTTGATCAGGGCAATATCACTTTAATTGGTGAATACGCCTCTAGCGATTACGTTAAAGGCGGTGATTTAGACGATATAGACTCTGCTTTTGATTACCCATACGGCGATCCTGTCATGGCGCGTGGTGCGGTTCAAATCGACAATTGGGCAGCCTATGATTACCTACTTAATCCAACTGGTGAGCCAAGCTACATAGATCCAGGCGAAAACGGTTGTGCCGATTTACCTTGGACCAGTTACCAGTATCGCAGTCAGTTGCCAGAGGCAGAAGCACTCGGCCAAACCGGCGGTTCTTGGGGACATTATTGCGGATTTGATAGCGCTAAATATCGCACCCTAAGACCTGAAACTGAAAAGTTCGCATTTATGATTTCAGCCAATCATGACATGGGTGGAGACGTTAGTGGTTTTATTGATTTGCTTTATACGCAAAATACCGCGGAAACCGACCATGGTCACATCGCTGTTAACGGTGGGACGGTAGAATTAGAAACCGGTGCCAACCAACTTAAAGTAAAAGATGGCAATGGCCAATATTTGGTAATGCCAGACTGGCACACTTTAGGTCGTATTTTACCGACTCAAGAGATCGGTGATACCGCATACCATTTTGATGAAGAGTCGTTGAGCATTACCCTAGGTATTGAGGGGGAGCTTGGCGATCATAGTTGGGAAGTGTACTTTACTGATTCGCGTTATGAGCTTGATACCGAACAGCAGGCGCTGAGATATCAAGAAACGGAAGAAATGTTTTTTGGCAACTATGTCAAAGAACAGCTCGGTATCAAAGTCTACGACGGAACCGGCACACACACGGTTTATGATCGCCTAAGCCCTGAAGACATTCGTCGTTTAGTGGGCACCACCACCACCAATAATAAAACCGAAGCGCAAATGGCCAGTGCCGTTATCACCGGTGACTTATTCGATATGCCAGCTGGTGCTGCTCAATATGCGGCAGTATTGGAATACGTAAACGAAGAGTTTGAATATCAACCAGACGAGTTGATGACTCGACCAGAAGGTGAAGGTTGGTGGGGATTAGCAGGTTTTGGCGGCTTTGGTGAGCGTTCTCGTTCATCCGCAGGCTTGGAAACCAAACTGCCGATTTCAGATTATCTTAACTTTGGCTTTGCCATTCGCTATGACCAATATGACAGTGCATCAAGTTCAAACGACGGTCAGTACACACCGGCCTACAACGTAGAGTTTCGTCCTAATGATGAATGGCTGTTCAGAGCCAGTTACTCGCGCTCCTTTAAAGCGCCGGATATGCAGGCTATTTTCACTCGCTCTAGAGCCTTTAGTTTTGGTACCGATTACGTATCGTGTTACGAGCAATTCTTTGCTGGCAGTGTTAGCCCAAGTGAGTTTGTAAAAGATTCACTATATTACAGTCAATGTTTAGGCAGCACATTTAATGCTGAGCAGTTACCTAACACCGAATTGGAAAACGAAGAAGGCACCTCGATCGGTTTAGGCTTTGTCTATTCACCTATGCCTGAGTTGACCATTAAGTTTGATTATTACGATGTAGAAATCCGTAATCAGGTGCAGCGTGGCGATATTTCGTCAATCCTTATCGAAGACTTCCATTGTCGTTATGGCACCGGCGAATCAGCGCCTATTTTTGGTTGTGACATCGTCACAGGTACCGAGGACCGCCAAGGCTTGGTTATCCGTAATGAAAACAACAACAGCGATGACCCCCTTGCTGGTGGCAGTTTAGAAACGGTAAATACCACCGCCTTTAACTTGGCCTCCTATCGTCAAACCGGTATCGATTCGTCCATTGAATATTTATTGGATGTTGGCAGCTGGGGCGATCTGCGTTTTGCCGCCAGTCACACCGGTATATTAACCACAGAATACGATGCTTTAGCGGATGATGATCAAGCGCCTTATAGCTTTAGCGACAACATTGCTAACCGCGAGCCGCAAGACATTGTTACCGCATCGGTGAGCTATTTCTACGAGAATTTTGCCGCAACCTTGTCGGCGCGTTACATGAGTGAATTGGCTCCGCACCGCATACTGCCGAAAAAAGATGAAAACGGTGACGTGCTTTTCTTTGATCAATACGGCGATACCCTGAACTACCAAATCAATGATGACGGTGAATACATAATCGAAGACGGTTATTTCGAAGGCCAGGATGCGCGTTTAGTGGGGGAGACCAAGCGTTCGCAAAAGCGCCTTGACCCATTTATTACCGCCAATTTAGTACTCGCATATTCGTTCAATGAAGGTGATACCAATGTGTCGCTTACCGTACAGAACGTTTTTGATGAACAAGCACCTAAAGATGACACCTTTATGGCAACCGAGTGGCCTTGGTACGACATCTATAGCTATTCAGGGTCAGCACTGGGACGCGAATATTTTATTCAGCTAAGTCATCAGTTTTAAGCATTAATACATTAACTCGCATGGACGCGGTTTAATAAAAGAATAAAGGGTTAAAACATGAATACCAAAAAATTCATTTTCGCCGCCGGTGGTGCACTATATGTTAGTAGTGCAATGGCCGCCGCGCAGATTTGGGATCTTGAGAAAACCGAGCTACCGGCTCATTTACTCGACTCTAATGTGCGCCAACAAATTGATATTCCGGCAACCGCGGTATCGACGACCAATAGCGTCAAAGCAAAAGTTAATCGCTTTAATGGCATGCCAAGTGTCAACAATGTCGTTAACCAACAAATAACGCGCACAGAGAAGTTCAGCTACGACCCCGAGATAAGCGGCAAGCATGAATTTGTCGTGATCTTGGCGCAAGAGCCTGTCGCTACCTACAAAGGTGGTGTCGCTGGCCTTGAGGCAACGCATTTAAAGACCTTTGCCCAGCAACAAACTGGCAGTCACTTGCAAGCCGATGGTCATTCCGCACCGATGGAACGCAGTACATTACGCGCGTTGAAAACATCAAGCCAATACCAATCACGTATTGATGCTTACCAAGATTATTTAGTCGCTAGCCAACAGCAATTTGTGCAATCGGCAGCGTCTATTGGCGTAAACATTAAGCTCAATTATCAATACACCAATGCCATTAATGGTTTTTCGACGGTGATGACCCAGGAGCAAGCACAGCAATTGGCCTCGTTTGCTAATGTGCTGTCGATTTCGCCGGTAAGAACGTTCC